>CAZXFP010000003.1:46435-114423 GCA_964640675.1 uncultured Prevotella sp.
TTGGAGGATATTTAGAAGGCCAATGGCGCAACCATCACTCCTCGATGGGTTCCAGAAAAGCGGTGGGAACGTAGGCGGTGGCCACGGTGAGCAGACCATCCACAACCACACCCACGCGCTGCTGCCCACGGTAACGGGTCACTCGGCCCTCCACCCCCTTGAAACTGCCGTCCACAACGCGCACTTTTTGCCCTTTGCTGAAGCTCTTCACACTCTCTGGTGTCACCACCACATGCTCCGAAACCACGCCGCAGATGATTTTGATACTCTCCATCTGCTCATCGGGTACCACCATCGGCTCTTTGAAAACCCTGCCGCCGCTGTGGCGGTGTCACTACAAGCGTGCCACGAACAGCCCTTCACCAACCGCAGCCGAAGTGCGCTTACGGCGCTTACGGTCTTGTGTCAAGGCCATGACAGTCCGATGCAAAAGCACAAATAAAACTCTATTGAAACAAAAATAACCGAAAAAAGTTTGCGAAAACAAAAAAAACAGCCCCGCCTTCCCGCACCTTTTCATCCTTGCAGAAGCCATTCGGACAATGGCTAAGCAGCTCGGAAAGCGCGGCTGCCCTGCCGGCGCATGACAAGACCATACCTTTTGCCGCCCAAAACCATACCTTTGGCCTTGCGAAACCATACCTTTTGCGCGCTCAAACCATACGTATCGCCATCTCGTTAAATATCAACTACTTACAACAACATCCTCCAACACGGCGCGCCGAATACAATATGCCGCAAGGAAGAGCCGCCGTCATAAGGCAAGAGGCTAATTGCTCACGGGCATACGCCGCCAAAGCCAGGCGGGAATCATGCGCCACAGCGATGTGAGGAGACGGTAACGCCAGTCTATCACGCAGACGTGCCGCCGCCGTTCTATGGCCCTCACGGCCAAGCGAGCCACCTTTGGCGCACTCATCAGCATGGGATAACGCTTGCCATCGCCCAGCAACGCCGTGCGAACAAAGCCCGGCCGGATGTCGGTGAAGCGGATGGGGAGGCGGCGCAAGCGGGCTTGCTGCTCCAAGGCCTGCACGTAGGCATTGCCGAAAGCCTTGGTGGCACTGTAAGCGGGCGCAACGCCCAGCCCCTTGGTGCCGGCAATGGAGGTGACCACGGCGATATGGCCGCGTCCCTGCTCGGCAAAGTAGCGGTAAGCCTCGCCCACGAGGCGGGCAAATCCTGCCACGTTGGTGCTCACGGTGAGCATCTCCCTGTCTGCTTCCAGCTCCGGGTTCTGCCATCCCACACCGGCCACGTGCAGATAAAGCTCCATTCCGCCCAGCCAGCCGATGAGTTGCCGCAGCGTCTGTTCCGTTCCATCGTGCGTAACATCGAGCGCGGCACACACCACCTGCCCCGGAAACTCGCCCGACAGTGCCTCGAGCCTGTCCTTACGGCGTGCCGCCAAGCCCAGCCGCCACCCCTTGCACAGCAGCACTCGCGCCATCTCGTAGCCTATGCCCGACGATGCGCCCACGATAATCGCTCTTTTCTCCATTGTTCTCTCATGCCCCGTTGGGTGGGCAAGGCCGCAAAAATAGGTATTATTTCGGAAACGGCAAAGCGGAAACGCAAAAAAAGCGCGGAGTTTCGTGCCCCGCGCTTTCCTTAAGACCGATGATTTGCCCGCCATCTCCCGAATTCTACACAGGTGGGAGATGGCAGGCTACCATCACTAACCACTATTATCCTACTCCTCCATGAACTTCTTTGCCGAGCGCAACTGGTGGCGCATCACGCTGAGCAGCTGTTGCGTCTCCTGCAAAAGGTTCAGATAGACCATGTCCACCTTCAGCGTTCCCGCGCCGCGCTTCTGCATTCGGTTGAGATGCTGCTTGCGAATGGCCGACAGTTCGTCCTTGCAGGTGTCGGCTTCGGCCAGCACTTCGCGGTATTCGCCGTAGTTTCCTGTCTCAATCTGGCCAATGGTCTGGCTCATCAGCTCATTCACCGTGCGGCGAACCGGCTCATACTCATCGAGATATTCCTGCGGAACGGGGTTGAAATTGTTGTCTACGTGCTCCTTGATGGGCGAGAGCATACGCCGCAGCGTGTAGATGAACTGCTGGTCGCTGTTGATTCCCACGTGGAACCACGTGTTGCGCTCGATGGCTTGTTCGGCCGGGCAACGCTTCAAGCCCAGTATCTCCTGACGGCGGCACTTGTTCACCATCTCAAGCTCTTTCTTCATGCCCTTGTCAATGGAACGCAGCGTTCTCACTTCTTGCTTGGCAAAGCCCTCAACAATGCGTCCGTACTGCTCCATGGCGTAGCGGCAGACGTGCGACTGCGTGTCGCGCACATGACTGCGGAGCATCTCCCACACCAGCTCGGGGTCGCGGGTGCGCATCATCAGGCGGAAGCTGTCGTCCTCCTGCTGTGCCTTGGCGGCCTTGTTCTTGTACTGGCGGTTGCTGCGCCACAGCAAGAACACCACCAGACCGATGAAAGCGATCTGCACTGCCACACCTCCGTACCACATGCAGAGGCACACCAGCGCACAAGAGAGGAACGCCACGCCCGCGGTCATGAACCAACCGCCTATCACGCTCAGCACGCCCGTCACGCGGAACACCGCGCTCTCGCGGCTCCAAGCCTTGTCGGCGAGGCTCGTACCCATAGCCACCATGAACGTTACGTAAGTGGTGGAGAGCGGCAGACCGTGGTTTGTACCGAAAGTGATGAGCATGGACGCGATAACCAAGTTGACTGCGGCACGCACTACGTCGAACGCGGCCTTGTCGTCCTGCAACTCCAACTCCTGCGTGTTGAACCTGCTGTCGAGCCAGCGAAGCAATCCTGCGGGGAGAACACGCCCGAAGAACTCCACAATGTTCTGCACCAAGCGCACAATGGCACGTGCGGCGCGGCTCGAACCAAACATCTCGTCGCCCTCATCCTGGCGGGACAAGTCTACGGAAGTCTTGATCACGTTGTGCGCTTTCTTAGAAGTCACCATCGAAACAATCATCACCACACCGGCAATCAAGAGATACACGGGCGGCGTCTTGGCACTTTCCATGAGCGACTGCATCGTAAACTCGTCTATTCCGGCACCATTGGCATTGGCCTTGAAGTCAAGCCAAGAGTCAAGACCTGCAAGAGGAACGCCAATGAAGTTGACCAAGTCGTTTCCGGCGAACGACATGGCGAGGGCAAACGTGCCCATGAGCACAGTGAGCTTGAAGATATTGACCTTCATCAGGTGAAGAATCTCCACAAGGATGGTTGCCCCTATAAAGATGTACAAAAGCAACAGGTTCGTGTTCTCATCGATATACAGCCGCATATCCTCCGGAATGTAAGGACTCTTGCCCAATCCTTTAAGGAAGATGAAGTAGGCAAGGGCGGTGAAGGCTATTCCGCCGAAGATGGCAATGGTGTAACGGCTGTGCTTCACATAGTTGAACGTGAAGACGATGCGGCTTATCCACATCACCAGCACACCGACCACGAACGATATGGCCACCGAGACAAAGATGGCTATGATGACGCTCAGTGCCTTGTCGGAGTTGAGCAGGTCGCCATAACCCAGCGTACTGTCGCCTATCACCTTCAGCGTGGCCAGTAGGAACGCACCGCCCAGCAACTCGAAGACGAGCGAGACGGTGGTGGACGTAGGCATTCCGAGCGTGTTGAACATGTCCAGAACGATAATGTCCGTCACCATAACGGCCAGGAAAAGGGTCATCACCTCATGGAAAGAGAAGTGATTGGGCAGCATGATACCGTGGCGCGCCACGTCCATCATGCCCGAAGAGAACACCGCACCAAGCAACACTCCCACCGAGGCAATAATGAGAACGGTGCGGAACTTGGCCACACGCGCGCCCACAGCCGACTGCAAAAAGTTGACGGCATCATTGCTGACACCCACAAAAAGGTCGAACACCGCCAAGCAGAGCAGGAATACGACAATACAAAGATAAATAGTCTCCATGAAAAACTGCTGTTTTTGATTCTTACATGATTTCTGCGTGCAAAATTATGAAGATGATGTTACAACATGTTTGCCATCGTGTTACAATCTCATGACAAGAGTTTCATGGCACGCCCCCGCGCCCCGCAACCGCAGGCCAGCCATGGCGGCCGGCCGATGCCGATACTTTTGTAAGAAAAAGAGCCGTCCTGCCCCAACCGCACCTTACACCTTGAATGGCAAGAGCAAAGAGATGGCTATGCAAAAGGTATGGTTTTGCTGAAATTTTTAATTTAAAAATCCAACAAAAATAAATTAAAAATGGCGGAAAAATAAATTAAAAACCAACAGGCTTTCATTCATCTTTCCGCGCCAAACCCAAATTATTGTGTCTCAACTTATTAGCTTTCGCCCGCAGACTCCGCCGCCAACGTCTGGCCACCCTTGCCCAGCGAGAACTCGAAGCGCAGGCCTCCCGCCTCGCCGCTCACCGCACGGATGTTGCCACGGTGCATAATGACCGCATTTTTCACAATGGCCAGCCCCAGCCCCGTGCCTCCCAAGGTGCGGCTGCGCCCCTTGTCCACGCGATAGAAACGCTCAAAGATGCGCGGCAGGTGCTCCTCGGCCACACCCTTGCCATTGTCGTGGAAGGCAAACTCCCAGCCATCGGCCGTCTCTCTGGCCTCCACCGCCACCGTGGTGCCCTCCCCAGCATAGGCAAGGGCGTTGTCGGTGAGGTTGCGGAACACGCTGTAGAGCAGGCTGCGCACGCCTTCCACCACGATACCATCGGGCAGGAGATTGCGAAACGTCATGCCCCGCTGCTCAAACTGCAAGGCCGTGTCTTGCGCTATCTCGCCCACCATGCGGCTGATGTCCACCTGCTCCCTCTCATACAGGCTGCCCACCTCGTCCATGAGGTTCAGCGCGGAGATGTCGCGAAGCAGCGATGTGAGTCTCTGGCTTTGGGCATAGCTGCGGCTGATGAACATGGCTTGCATCTCGGGAGTCATGTTGGGATGGCCAATGATGGTCTCCAAGTAGCCCTGAATGCTCGCCACGGGGGTCTTCAGTTCGTGGGCAATGTTGTGGGTGAGCTGCCTTTTCAGTTCGTCCTGCTCACGTCTTGTGCGCTGATACCGCTTATATATCTTAATGATACGCTCGGCTATCTCGCCCAGCTCGTCATCGGGAAATTCTGCAAGGTCTTGTATTTCAAGCGATTCATTGCGCGCCGCGCGCGAGGCGAAGAGCCTCAGCTTGGTGATGTTGTCGCCCAGGCGGCGCGTGAAGCGATAGAGCAGGAGCGTGAGCAAGGCCACGGCCACGAAGGCAAACCACAGATAGTGCTTGTCGGTGTCGAGCACGCTCACCAAGTTGTCATCGTAGGGCAGCGCACTGCGCACGATGCAGTTTCGGGAAGGGAAGTAAGTGGCAGAATAGAAAAACGACTGAGACACCGTGGAGCTTTTCCTGTCCACGGCCATTCCGCTGCCCTCGGCCAGTGCCTGACGCACTTCGGTGCGGTTGGCATGATTGCGAATGTGCTCATAATCTTTGCGCCAAGTGTCGAAGAACACCGTGCCATCGGGTCGGATGAGCGTCACGCGGATGCCCTTGGTGCCATTGCGGCGGATGTACTGATCGACGGCGCGCTCCGACACCTTGGGCGACAAGCCCACAGTTTCGCTGAATTGGAGATTGAAATCCTGCAAATGGGCATCGAGCACGGAAATCTTGTAGAGTTTCTCGCGCTGATGCTGATAGACGATAAAGGTGAGCGCGAAAAGCAAAAAGATGCCCAGCACGCCCAGATAGAGGCGGCTGCCCACGGAGATTCTCATGCCGTTGCCATGCCATTGCGGGGAAAACTCCGCATTGTTCTTGGACGGCCTGTGCCTTTTGTTCATGATTCTTGTTCTGAAAAAGTTGCTGCCGCAAGCCGTTGCCCGCGTCCTCACACTACCGCCGCGCCGGTCTCACACGGCAAAAGCGGCTTGGGGGATGAGGGGAAACGGCATCCTCGGCGGCCTACTTGTCCTCAAAGCCGTAGCCAAAGCCCTGCCGGGTAACGATGTTTGTGCCGTAGGGGTTGAGCTTCCGGCGCAGCCGGGTGATGTTGACATCGACAGTTCGGTCGAGCACGATGACATCGTGTGGCCAAATATGGTTGATGAGCTGCTGCCGGGAAAGGATGCGCCCCTTGCTCTCGAGCAGCAAATGGAGTATGGCATACTCGGTCTTGGTGAGCGCGATGTGGTTGCCGTCCACCGTAACCTCCTTGCGGTCGTCGTCCACCAGAAGCCCCTTGTAGGCAAGGGTGTGCTGCGGCTCGGCATTGTCGGCGCGCTGGTCGGCGCGGCGCAGCACGGCCTTCACACGTGCCAGCACCTCCCGCGTGGAGAAAGGTTTGGAAATGTAGTCGTCCGCGCCCAAGTTCAGCCCCATCACTGTGTCGTCCTCGGTATCGCGGGCGGTGAGAAAGATAATGGGCACACTGGCTGTCTGCGGGTCTTTCTTGAGCCTGTGAGCCATCTCAAAGCCCGACATCTCGCCCATCATCACGTCCAGCAGCAGCAAGTCGTAGGCCGCAATGTCTTTCAAGAGTGCCTCCTCGGCAGAGTGAGCCACATCGGCGGCATAGCCTTCTGCCTCCAAATTGAACCTCAGAATCTCACAGAGATCGGCCTCATCGTCCACTATCAACAAATGACGTTGCTTTTCTTCCATATTCTTTTAGCCTTTGTTGTTTGTTCGCGGCAAAGGTAAGAAGAATTGATGGTTCAGCCATCATGCCGCCGTGAAGATTATGTTACAAAATCGCCATTACACCCGCACGAAGAGAGCACGCCCGTCTTCGTCACAACTTCGTAACATCTTCTTAACCCGTCTGTCACATCCGCCACGTATCTTTGCGCCATTCGAATAATCAAGGAATACATTATTAATAATGAAGAAGAAAGAAAAGGCACTCACCATCATCGCGCTCATGCTGCTGCCATGGACGGCCGTGGGAGCGCAAGAGGCGGAATCGAAAGGCAACGGCGGCAAGGAAGAGCAGCCGGAGCGCACAATGAAGATTGGAGGAACGCTGCGCGGAAAGTACGAATACCAAACGGAGGAGAAGCAAGGACGCTTCGAGGTGCGCACGGCACGCATCAGCGTGAGCGGGCAAATCAACCCCACAGTGGGCTACAAAGCAGAGATTGACCTCTGCGATGAGGGAAAAATCAAGATGCTGGACGCTTACACGAAGATAACGCCATGGAAAACGCTCGCGCTGACCATCGGCCAGATGCGCGTGCCGTTCACCATCGATGCCCACCGGTCGCCCCATCAGCAGTACTTTGCCAACCGTTCGTTCATCGCCAAGCAAGTGGGCAACGTGCGAGACGTGGGCGCGCGGCTGGGATACACCTTCCATGCGGGCTTCCCCATCGTGGTGGAGGCAGGCATGTACAACGGTTCGGGACTGACCAATCAAAAGGATTACTGGACCAACAAGGTGAATTTCTCCGCCAAGGCGCAGTTCATGCTCCCCTTCAACACCAATCTGGTGCTGAGCGCGCAGAAGATTCGCCCGTCCGACGTGGACATCATGATGTACGATGCGGGCATCAACTTCCACCGCAAGGGACTGATTGCGGAAGTGGAATACCTATATAAGCATTACGCCGATGGCGAGTTCCGCCCCGTTCACGCGCTCAATGCATTCGTCTCTTACGATATTCCGCTGCGGCGCAGCCTGCTCAGCAAGGTATCGCCGCTCATCCGCTACGACTACATGAGCGATCACAGCGATGGATTGCGCTATCTGGACGGCAAGGAAAGCGAAGAAGGATCGCTCATTATCAACGACTTCCGGCGCAGCCGCGTAACAGGCGGCGTGACGCTAAGCCTTGACAAGCCGTTCATCAGCGACATCCGAATCAACTTCGAGAAGTATTTCTATGGCCACGGAGGCACGGCCAAAACCTCGGAGAAAGACAAAATCGTGGTGGAATTTATGACCCGCTTCTGACATTTAACCATCTTGTAACGCATTCGACACCTTTCTGACTTATCACGTGAATACCTTTGCACCGTGAAAAGACAGAAAAAGAAAAGAATGAAAAGAATGCACACAAGATGGATGGCAACACTTCTGCTGCCGGCCATTCCCTTAGGAATCATGGCGCAGGACATCCAAGGTACCGTGGTGGACGAAAGCACGCAAGAGCCACTCATCGGTGCCACCGTACAGGTGGCGGGAACACAGCTGGGAACAGCCACCGACATTGACGGAAACTTCAAACTTACGGGATTGGACACGGACAAAAGCTATACGCTTATCGTCAAGTACATATCCTACAAGACAAAGAATATTGACGGAGTTCTGGCGAAAAGCAACGGCGCGGAAGATGGTATGCGCATCACGCTGTTGCCCGACGAACAGCAGCTGGGCGAGGTTACTGTGGCGGCGGTGAAGAGACTGAACACGGATGCCGCCATGATAGACATGGCCAAGCACAGCTCCGTCATAGTGAGCAACGTCTCCGCGCAGGAGATACGGCGAAGCCAGGACAGCAACGCGGGCGAGGTGATACGCAGAATACCCGGCGTAAGCCTCATCGAGGACAAGTTTGTCATGGTGCGCGGTCTGTCGCAACGCTACAACAACGTGTGGATCAATGGCGGAGCAGCCCCCAGCTCCGAGGCAGACAGCCGCGCTTTCTCGTTCGACATCATTCCGAGCGGGCAGATAGACCACCTTATGATTGTCAAAGTGCCCACGGCCGAGTACCCGGCCGACTATACGGGCGGCTTTATCCTTGTCAACACCAAGGACATTCCTACAGAAAATGCGTTTCACATCTCTGCGGGAGGCGGCTGGAACAGTCAGTCGGCCTTCCGCAATTTTCTTTCTCCCAAGTCGTCAGGGACAGACTTCCTTGGATTTGACGGTGGACTGCGTTCCCTGTCGGGAGGTATGGACAAGCAGTTTGCCACACATGGCGCGAACAGTGGCGGCTATCAGATGATAGATCTTCAAGGAAACGGACTCAGCAACGACTGGAACATACGCAGCCACTCCCCCATTGGCGACCTGAAGCTGTCGGCCGACTGGAGCCGGGGATGGAATTGGGACGGAAGAAAGCTGGGACTGCTCGCCGCTGTCAACTATACGAACGAGTACCGCACCTACCGCGGGATGGAAAACAACTTCTATGGTGCCTACGATACCGACAACGACCGTGTGAATCCTTTGCGACTGTCTGTAGACGACCAGTACAACCGCAACACTCGCTTAGGTGCCATGCTCAACCTGACGTTTCTGACACGGAGCGGAAACAGCAAGTATCAGCTGAAAAACATTCTCAACCAAATCGGCAACAGCCGTTACACATGGCGCGAGGGCACAAGCGCACAGTCAGAACCCGAACGCTCGGCGGAGTATTACTACCGCAGCAGAACCACTTACACAGGTCAGGTGACCGGAAATCATACCTTCAGTGGCGATGCCCTTGACTGGAGTGTCGGCTATGCGTATGCCAACCGCAGGCTGCCTGACCGCAGAAAGTACACGCTTTACAACGAGAACCCACTAGAGAGCGACAGTTTCGTATGGCTTTATCAGAACGACATCTCGCGAGAGTGGACATCTCTTGACGAGCACATCATATCCTTGCAGGCCAACGACACGCACCAGTTTGCCATAGGGCAATGGAAGCCCTCCCTGAAAGGCGGCATCTACGGCGAATACCGCACCAGAAGCTACAAGACACGCAACCTTTTCTATTGGTACAACACCGCCGACAACGACCTGCCTGGCAACTTCAAGGGCATGGATATGCCCACGCTGCTCAGCAACGCAGAGAACTTCGGCCCCAACAAGCTCTATCTGCTGGAGGATGTCAACAAGATGAACGACTACGATGGCCACAACCTGCAGGGTGCGGCTTACGTACAAGCCACGCTGCCTTTGGGCAAACTCGACATTCATGCCGGTCTGCGCTATGAATACAACCGCATGGAGCTAGTGTCGAATACGAAATCGGCCGTGGAGAGCCACGAGAGCCACTTCTACAAGAGCGGCGACTTGTTTCCATCGCTCAACCTCACCTACCACGTCAACGATGCCCACCAGCTGCGGGCAAGCTACGGACGAAGCGTCAACCGACCCGAATTCCGTGAGGTATCGCCTTCGGTGTACTACGATTTCGACTTGGCCTCCGATGTGCAAGGCAACTTCGACCTGCAAAACTGCTACGTTGACAACGTGGACTTGCGCTACGAGTGGTATCCGGCAAAAGGTGAGGTCATCTCGCTGGCCGCTTTCTACAAGCATTTCGACAGTCCGATAGAGTGGGTCTACACCCTTTCGGGAGGAACGGACGTGATTTACTCTTACATGAACGCCCGCTCGGCCGACAACTACGGACTGGAGCTGGACATCAGAAAGAGCCTCGACTTCCTCGGACTGCGTAATTTCTCGTGGAGCTTCAACGGTTCGCTCATCCACAGCCGCGTACACTTCGCCCCGGGAAGCAAGGAATACGACCGACCCATGCAGGGACAATCGCCCTACCTCGTCAATACGGGCATCTTCTACAGCAACGAGCAGGCCAAGCTCGACATCAGTTTGCTCTACAACCGCATAGGAAAGCGCATCGTGGGCGTGGGAAGAACCACTGGCGGAGGCGATGCTTCGAGAAACATCCGCGTGGCCGACAGCTACGAGATGCCGCGCGATGCCTTCGACCTGACGGTTCGCAAACTGTTCGGACCGGTGGAGCTGCGGCTCGCCATTCGCGACTTGCTCAACCAGTCGGTGGCCTTCAAGCAGTTCTCGGATGTGACCGTGCAGGGCGAGGAACGCCACATTGAGCAGGTGACGCGCAAGTATCGCCCGGGACGCAACATCAACTTCTCGGCCACCATCACGCTCTGACCATCCGGCCTTGGCCCTACAGCGCGCCAAGGCCACCACTCCAGAGGAGTCAAACACCCTCACAGGAGCTTAAACCAACAAGACAATACAAAACATAACCGGCCACATGGCCGAAACTAAAACAACAAAACAATGAAAAAAGCAAGCAAGATGATTTGGGGATGCCTCAGCGTCCTCGCCCTCACGGCTACCGTGACAGCATGCAGCGACAACGACGACGAGACACCCAACACGCCCCCCACAGGCACAACGTCCTACGTATGGGGCACAGACGGAGGCTTCAAGTCGTGCGACCACGTGCTCTTCGACAACGATGGCAAGGAGAATGCCGGCGGCAAGGTCATCGGCAATGGCGACCAGAACTTCGTGTTCAAGGGTCAGCAGACACTCGACAAGGGCACGTACTTGCTGAAAGGCTGGGTCTACGTGGCCGAGGGCAGCACCCTCACCATCCCCGCAGGCACCATCATCAAGGGCGACAAGGAGACCAAGGCCGCACTGATTGTGGAGCCGGGCGGCAAGCTCATCGCGCAGGGAACGGCCGGCGAACCGATCGTGTTCACCTCGGAGCTGGCAGCAGGACAACGCCGGCCCGGCGACTGGGGCGGAATCATCATCTGCGGCAAGGCTCCCAACAACAACGGAGTGCTGGCACAGCAGATTGAGGGCGGCCCGCGCACGAAGCACGGCGGCACCGATGCCAACGACAACTCGGGCGTGCTGCAATACGTTCGCATTGAGTTTGCCGGCTATCCCTTCAAGAAAGACCAGGAGATCAACGGCCTGACGCTCGGCTCGGTGGGCGCGGGAACCACGGTGGACCACATTCAGGTGAGCTACTCCAACGATGACTCCTACGAATGGTTTGGCGGAACGGTGAACTGCAAGTACCTCATCGCCTACAAGGGATGGGACGACGACTTCGACACCGATAACGGCTACGCCGGAAGCGTGCAGTTTGGCCTCAGCGTGCGCGACTCGCGCATTGCCGACCAGTCGCAAAGCAACGGATTCGAGAGCGACAACAACGCCGAAGGCTCGGCAGCAGAGCCTTTCACTGCGGCCACTTTCTCCAACATGACTTTCCTCGGCCCGAAGACGTTTGACGCCAACTTCGACAACACAAGCGACTATATCAACGGCGGAGGACTGAATCCGGGCAACGGCTCCTCAATGGGCAAGTTCCAAGCAGCCATGCACATTCGCCGCAACTCGCGCCTGAACTGCTACAACAGCGTGGCCATTGGCTGGCCTATAGGCTTGATTCTCGACAACGAAAAAGGAAACACGCAGAAGGCGGCCACGGACGGACTGCTGAAACTCCACCGCATTGTGCTCGCAGGCATGGACATTGCCGGCTCTGACTTCAACAAGGTGTACAAAGACGAGCTTTACGACTACACCACCAAGCAGACCGACCCCACGCAGAAGTCGTTCACCAGCACCTTCTTCCTGCTCCAGCCCAACGGCAACCAGCTCATAGACAAGTGGACGGCACTCGCATGGCAGGGCGTGTCATCGGTCATCGCGGCCAGCACCCACTTCGCCAATGTGCTCACAGGCTCTTTCGATGAGCTGCAGGGCAACAGCTGGCTCGACAAGAACGCCACCTACGTGGGCGCGTTCCGCAACGCAGCCGATGACTGGACCAACGGATGGACCAACTTCGACCCCGTGAACGCAGCCTACTAAGGCCTCGCAAGCACACCACAACAAGCACCACGGCCGCACGAAAGCGGCCAACAGGCAAGAACAAAAAGGGGCTGGCATCACTGCCAGCCCCTTTCTTGTGCCTCCGCAAGCAAGCCCTGCCACCAGAGGAATCAAAACTTTCTGCTATGACTAATTCATGCGTGGACAGGGCAAACGGAAGCCTCTATTTATTGGCCACATAGACACCGAAAAGAATTAGCGCACAGCCCAGGTAGGACATCAGCGTCATTGGCTCACTGAGGAACATGGCCGAGATGACAACCGTGAAGAGCGGGCTGAGGTAATTGTAGTTGGAGGCCGTCATGGAGCCGAGCTTCGCCACAATGACACTGTAGAGGAAGAAGCAGCAGCACGACGCAATGAGACCGAGGAAGAGCAGGTTGCCCATCACCTCCACATGGAGCAGGTTCTGCAAGGGGAACTCCCAAGGCCAGACCAGGAAGAGCGGAAGACCCGTGAGCAAGCCGTAGCCAAACACCTTGCGCGTAATGGTGGCCGCGTCGTACTTGGCACTGATGGGCTTGAGCAGGAACGAGTAGAGACCGAAAGAGGCCGAGGTGAACACGGCTATCAGGTCGCCCTTAGGGTCGAACTGCAGCTCGCCCTTGCCGTTGAATATCACTATGGCCAAACCGACCAAGGCCAGCAGCGTGCCCAAGGCAAACTTGGAGGTCATGCGCGTGCCCTTGACGAGGAGTATGCAGAATATCATCGTGAAGATAGGCGACGCGCTGACGATGAAGCTCACGTTGTTGACATTGGTCAGACTGATGGCCACGTTCTCACTGATGAAGTAGAGCGATGCGCCCGTGATGCCGAGCACCACCATCATCAGCTCATCACGCCACGAGTCGGCCAGCATCTTCTTGTGAGCCACCAGCAACATTGCCACATAAGCAAGGATGTAGCGGGCATAAAATATCTCCAAAGCCGACATTCCGGCGTGCACAAGCACCTTGGTATTGACGAGCGTGCCGCCCCAAACAGCCACCACAAACACGGCCAGTAAGTGGTAGATAAGCGTTTTATTGCCTTTCATATCAAATGAATTTCGTTATTATGATTGCTTCTCCTACGTCAAAAGACGGTGCAAAGATAGCGCGTTTTAGGCAAACAACAAAGTAAAAAACAAATATTTTTTCTGTTTAAATTCATTTTTGACCCTCAAAAGGCATCCGCTACGGCCTTACGCTCACCCCGTACAAGCCGCCGCGCGGCGCGGCGGCAGCACACCCGCCGGCCATACGTTACCTTTTGCCCCGCAAAACGTATGGTTTGGGAGGGCAAAACGTGACGTTTCGCACCGCAAAACCATACCTTTTACAAACCGCCCCCGCTCCCCCACCCCACAGCGGCAAAAAGAACGGGCGCAAAAAGCACGGCGCAAGGCCGCAAACGCCTCTTCAAAGAGGAAAGAAAACATAGCGTTACGCCGCATCGCACTACCATCAACATGGGCAAACGCCACACTGAAAAGAAAGGAAAACAGACGGCACAGAAGAGAAGCAAGTGGGCATTTTTAGAATAAATAACAAATAAGTAACGGGGAATATTTCCCACTTACTACTTTTTTGCGTAACTTTGCGCTTGCAAATCCGAAGCGAGGATAGGCAACAACCAGCAATAGAAGAATTTAACATCAAATACATTATTTAAGCTATGCAGTATTTAACGAATGATAAGCTCGTGATTGTCGGTGCAGCCGGCATGATTGGTAGCAACATGACCCAGACCGCTCTGATGCTGGGTCTCACCCCCAACATTACGCTCTATGACGTATTCTCGGCCGAGGGTGTGGCTGAGGAGATGCGCCAAAGCGGTTTCGACGATGCCAACATCGTCTCCACCACCGATGCCAAGGAGGCTTTCACCGGTGCCAAGTACATCATCTCTTCCGGTGGTGCTCCCCGCAAGGAGGGCATGACGCGTGAGGACCTGCTCGTGGGCAACTCCAAGGCTGCCGAGGAGCTGGGTGTGAACATCAAGAAGTACTGCCCGGACGCTAAGTTCTGCGTTGTCATCTTCAACCCGGCCGACATCACCGGTCTCGTGACGCTCGTCAACTCCGGCTTGAAGCCCAATCAGGTGGCTACGCTGGCCGCTCTCGACTCCACCCGCTTGAAGGGTGCGCTGGCCAAGCACTTCGGTGTGAGCCAGGCCGTGGTGAAGAACGCATTCACCTATGGCGGTCACGGCGAGAAGATGGCCGTGTTTGCTTCTCCCACCACCATCGATGGTGTGAAGCTGACCGACATCATCGCCGGCAAGGCCACTGCCAATGGCAAGGGTCTCACCGCTGAGGAGTGGCAGAAGATGCAGGTGGAAGTGACGCAGGGTGGCGCGAAGATCATTGAGCTTCGCCGTCGCAGCTCCTTCCAGAGCCCGGCTTACTTGGCCGTGAAGATGATCGAGGCCGCAATGGGTGGCGAGGAGTTCAACTACCCCGCAGGTACTTACGCCGACACTTCACGCTACAACCACGTGATGATGGCCATGCCGGCCCGCATCACCAGCGATGGTGTCTACACGAAGCCCGTTCTCGGCACTCCCGAGGAGATTGCCGCGCTCGACGCAAGCTACAAGCACTTGGAGGGCATGCGCGACCAAGTGATTGCACTGGGTGCTATGCCGCCGGTGGAGAAGTGGTCGGAAATCAACCCGAACCTCTAATTCCCAAAAGCAAAAAAGCTGCGCAAGCAGCCCCATGAATAGCGGGGGAGAGGCCATTACGGCCTCTCCCCCGTATCTTTTGTACCACTGCCTGGCACAGTTTTGCCCACAATGGGCGGCAAAGAATAAAGTTCCAAACGTCCGCCGTGGTGCCTACCCGCCGCGCAACAGGGCGCGCAAGCCACACAAGGCACAGCCGCGGAGTGGCTTGCCACCCACGGAAAGAAGATGCGCCACAGCCACCGTGAGCCATCCATGCGCTGCCTTGCAACGCACAGACATAGAAACACAATACCCGCCCCGCCCTTGCACAATAACTCCCTGCCCACCTTGCAACGCGCAGGCGGCCATAGGACAGACGAAAGGAAACACGCGGGGAAGCGACTTGTCCATGCGCAGGCATAAAGAAAAAGAAAGCGGGCAGACAGATGGACGGCGTGTCCAAACTGTCTGCCCGTTTCTATTTGTCTAATCGTCACTTAGCAGGGATTGTCCCCGCCCACATGACGGAAGATTAGAAGATGAACTGCACGCGAGCCTGCACCTGATGGAAGTTCTTGTCCTTGCCCAGGAAGTCCTTCGACAGGTTAGAATAGGTGTAGTCGAGCATGGCCTGCACGTAACGGTTGAAGCTGTAGTTCAGACCGAGCGTCCAAGAGCGAACGGCACCACCACCCACGCTGGTAGACTTGTAGGGATAGTCGGCCATCTCACCACCAGGATAGTACTGGTCGCGGCCCGGCATGTAGTAGTCGCCCTCGGTAATGTCGTTCAAGCCCGTGTAGTTGAAGCGGCCAACCACCTCAAGCGAACGGCCAGAGAGCCCCTTCAGCGTACCGTTACGGCTGTCGAACTGGTAAGGATTACCAAAGATCATGTAGCCAGCCTCAACGTATGCGCCGTGGAAGTTGTTGGAACGAAGCGGATTGGCGTTCACCCAAGCATCCAGCGTGCCCCATGTGTCCACATTGTCGTTGCTTGCCTCGAAGAGAGCCTTTGAGTCGCGCTTCTTCGTCACGTGCTTGTAGAGATACTCACCACGCACGAACATCTTGTCGTTGTGATAGAGAGCCTCTGCACCAGCATCGAGCACGTTCTCAGCCCAAGGCAGGTCGCAGCTCACAAACTGGTCGTCCTCGTCTACGAACGTCTCCATCGTCTGGCCAAGGTGAAGGTTCTTCTTGAGCACGTTGTTCTCCACAACGCCGCCACCCACGTGCTGATAACGGATGTTACCACCAATCATGAGGGTCTGCGTGCCATCGTTGATGGGACGATACTGGTAACGTCCAGAGAGCACGATGCCATTGAAGCCGGCCTCAATCTTGTTGTACTGGTTCTCGGTGGAGACACCTTGGTAGGCCATGAACTTGTCGTTGGTGTACTTGTAGGTGATTCCAAGCTCACGACCCTCACCCAATGCGTTGGCAGCACCAGCGCGAGAGATGAAGTGATAGCTTCCCAGCGAGGTGTTGCGTGCCATAGAACCGGCGGCGTTGTTGAAGTAACCCACCTGAACATCATGGTTTGCACCAGACTTGTCCTTCTGGTTGTAGCGCAGGAAGATGTTCTTCTGAGCAAACTTGCCTCCGCCGAAACCGAAGTCAGCATAGAAATACCAGTCTTCGTAGCTCAAAGAGGTACGGATACGTGCATCGGTGATGCTTGCGCCCGACTGCATCGGGGTGAAATCGGTGTGATACCATGCGGCATCGGCCATGAAGCGTGCTCCAACGGTGAAGTGGAGGTCTTCCTTCTCATTGTCGATGGTCACAGTCGGCTTGGAATCGAAATCCTGAGCGTTGGCTGCCATGGCGCAAAGCGCGAACAATGGCAAAATAATATGTTTCTTCATTATTGTCTTTATTTACTTATTGATGTATTAAGCATTCTCTTCTTTGCCACATTGCGGGATTAATAGCCCAGCGCGTTGAGCACATCGTTGGCGTTAGGCACCTTGTGGGGAGCCTGAGAGTTGTCATACTTCTGACCGGCATGGAACGGATTGTCGAGCGTAGAGCTGCAACGGAAACCGTTCTCAATCATGTACTGAAGCGACATCTCAGAGCGGTTGGTGAAGAAACCATCCATATAAACCGGGTGGAACTTCGCCTCGGAGAACGTTGTGTAGGCCGTCGGCTGCACGGTAACGCCGAGCAGATCGTCGAACTGCGTAGCATTCTCACCCCAGAAGTTGACATAGTAGCCCATGTACTTGGCCGTCTGAGCGTAGCTGTCGAAAGAATACGGGTGGTTGATCATGCCGCTCTTGCGAATCATGTATGCCATCCAAGGAGCGTTCATCTCCGGATAGTTGTTGGGAGCACCCTGCACGGACGGGCCAATGATGTGTGCGCCGTGGTCTTGTGCCCACTTGATGAAGGCAGCGTAGCCCTGCGGCGTGTCGTAGTTCATATCCGTGGAGCCGCCATTGCTCAGCCAGAGCAGGTAGCACATAGGAATCTGACCCTTGAAGATGCTGTTGGCACGGTTGAGAGCATCGAAGGAGAAGGTCTGAAGAATAACCTTACCATTCGTATTACCCACATTCACCTTGCCACTCACGTAGAACGGCGTGTTCTCGCTCTCCTTCTTGGTGATGATGTTCCATCCCCACTCGTCAAGAATGTTGTAAACGCGAATCTCAATGTCCTTCGGGTTGAGCCAAGACTCCTTGAACTCCGGGTAGATACCGGGGCGGTGGCCAGAGTCAACATCGTCCTGCACGTAAGCTGCTTGAGCTTTGTTGCCCTTGCAATCATTCCACTTGTCTTCACCAGCTATAGTTCCGAAGCTATACTCCACGAAGTCCATGTACTTGCTGGCCTTGCTGCCCACAACACTCGGATCATCGCACTTCACGGCAGCCTTGGAAGCCGTGTAGATCTCCTCCAGCGTCATGTTAGCATACTCCGGCTTGATGCGATAAGAGAGAACACGCTCACCCTCGGCGTTACGGTTGAGCTTATTACCCATAGCGTAGTTGATCTGATCCTCCAAAGCAGAGACATAAAGACCGTTGCTATAGTGAATCGTGGGCACACCATTGGCATCGTAGCTGTAGTAGCCGTTGTGGCCGGCAGCAAACTTGCTGCGTGCCTGCTCGGGCGTATCATCGTTGAACCACTTACCTGCGTCGAGCATCAGAATCTCGGCATAGTAGTAAGACATGGCATAGTTGGCACGGAAATCGGCCACATCGCGATTGTACTGAGCCTCAATATCGGCCTCAGAGAAGTGCTGCGAGCCGTCCGCGTTGCGGAACGTGCGGTAGAAATCCTTACGCGTGGTGGGCACTCCGTCAGAGAAAATATCCTCCACGTTGGTCGTGCGCTTGAAGTTCTCATCATGGTTGGCAAGCACCACACCATCTTTGGTCACCTGCAAGTCGCTCTCCAAGTAGTCCACACCCATCTCGCGAGCCCAACGCCATGCGGCCTCGGTCTCCTCCGGTGCCCAGAACGTGGAGCCACGGTGGGCAATGCAGGCATAGAGAGGCACATAGTCGCGCACCTTTGCCATCTCTGGCGAAAGCTGCTGCACGTCAACACGCTTGGCGTCAGTATTCACATTGGTGAATTGCTGCTCGTCGGAGCAAGAGGTAAAGGCTGCGAGCAATGCTGCGCCCGCCAAGCCTAAACGAAAGATTTGCTTTGTCATAAACTATGAAAATTTATTGATTGTATTCCTTTATTTTACATTCACTTGCGGCATTAAGCCTTGCCTTCCACGAGATACTGCTCCTTCTTATAAGTAAGAGCCATGAAGAGCACGGAGAGCACGCAAGCCACGATGAGCAGGATGAACGTCCAGTCCCATCCGGCAGCCTCGGCCACATAGCCAATCACAACGTTGGCCAGCAGCGCGGTGCCCAGCACGTAGCCCATGAAGCCCGTCAGACCGGCGGCAGTGCCCGCCACGTTCTTCGGCGCAAGGTCCAGAGCCTGCACGCCGATGAGCATCACCGGGCCATAGATGAAGAATCCGATACCGATGAGGCAGAAAATCACCACGTTGATATTGTTGAAATTCAGCCAGTAGACCACTATCAGCACGGCAACCACGGCCATGAAGATGATCGTGGGCAGCGCGCGGCGACCACGGAACACCTTGTCCGAGAGCCAGCCGCAGATGATTGTGCCGGGAATGGCGGCCATCTCATAGGCGAAATAAGCCCAGCCGGCATCCTTGATGTTGATACCCTGCTCGGTAAGGATGGTCGGTGCCCAGTCGAGGCAGCCGTAGCGCACCATATAGACGAAAGCATTGGCAAAGGCAATGTACCACAAGAACTTATTGGTGAGCACCGTGCGGAAGATTTCCTTCGTGGAAAGCACTTCCTCGGCCTTCTCATTGTAAGTGTCGGCATAGTCGTTGCGCCACTTCTCGATGGAAGGCAGACCGCACGACTGTGGCGTATCGCGTATCATGCAATAGGCAACAATGGCGATAAGGATGGCCACGGCGGCGGGGAAGAGGTAAGTTCCGATGAGGAAATAGCTGTCGGAGTCTGCGCCATAGAACCAAGAGCCGAACCAGACGGCACCATAGACCGACATCGGGCCTACGAGCGCGCCGCCAACGTTGTGCGCACAGTTCCAGAACGACATCCACGTGCCGCGCTCCTTGATGGAGAACCAGTGGGTCATCACACGGCCGCACGGAGGCCAACCCATTCCGTTGAACCAGCCAACAAGGAAATTGAGCACGGCCATCAAGGCAATGGCCGCCCCCTTGTGCTCACTGCCAATGCACTGCACGGGCACGATCATGAACATCATGGAGATGGCGGCGAGAATCAGTCCCAACGGCAAGAAACGGCGGGCGTTGCTGCGGTCGGAGATACTGGCCATGACAAACTTCGAGAAGCCATAGGCGATGGCATTCATCGAAAGCACCACGCCCAGCTCGCCTTTCTCGAACCCGAAAGGTGCAAGCATGGGAATGGCCATGGAGAAGTTCTTGCGGACAATATAAAAGCCAGCATAACCTATGAAAATACCAATGAACACTTGCCAACGCAAGCGATTGTAGCGCGCGTCGGCCTCCGGTCCCGTCTGTTCGGGTTTAAACGCGGGTGGAGCCAAGAAATTCCACATAATCGTTTCCTTTTATTGTTGTTATTAGTTATAATTTGTGTATATATTAGGTACTCTTTCAATAAGACTTGCCTTGCGAAACCATTCACCAGCCAATCTTGTTGCGATTCAAAACGTCTTCGGCTCTAAACCGCAGCAAAGTTACGATTAGATAAACTGTTATGCAAATCTATTAACTTTATTTAAGGATAAAAATCTAAAGAAACGGGTTGAGTTTACAAAAACATTAAAAGATGAATACTTTTCCATGACAAAAATGTTAAAATTCCGATTTGAAAGCAATCGAAACAACACGTAACACCTATTGGCGGGGCGAAAACCGCACCGCAAAACACTTTCCAACGTCGGCACAAACGCAACAGCCAAACGCCACTCCGCCACACGCAAGTCTCCGAAAAAATCCCAACACCACACAAGGCGCATCGCCGCGCCGCGCAAAACGTATGGTTTCGCCCTGCAAAAGGTATGGTTTTACCTTGCAAAAGGTATGCTTTCGCCGCACAAAACGTATGCTTTTGCCCGCCAGGGCATCGGCTCTTGCCTCGCGCAAGACAAAACGGCGACCTGTCAAAAAGACAAGAGCGACTTTCCCCCCATTCGCAAATGGCAGGAAAGCCGCTCACACCTGTAGCGCACCGGCGCGCTATGCCAAGCCTTCTATCTCACCATTCACAATGTCGATGACCTCGCTCTGCGGGTGCTTGGGAAGTCCCGGCATGCGCATGATGTCGCCGGCAATGGCCACAATCATGCCCGAGCCTGTGTTGATGACGAAGTCGCGCACGGTGAAGGTGTAGCCTTCGGGCACGCCCAGCTTCTTGGCATCATCGCTAAACGAGTACTGCGTCTTGGCCACACAGACGGGAAGTCCCTCCAAGCCCCACTCCTGAATGCGCTTGATGGCCTTCTTGGCTGCGGCGGTGTACTCCACCCGTCCGGCACGGTAAATCTTCTTGGCCACGGCGTCTACCTTTGCCGTAATGCTCTCGTCCAGACCGTAGGGGAACTGAATCTCTCCCGACGGACGGCGGGCAATCTCCTCCACGCAAACGCGCGCCAGTTCCTCGCAGCCTGCGCCTCCGCGGGCGAAGCACTCATTGGGGGCGTAGCCCACACCAAGCTCCTTGCAACGGTCGGCCACCACCTTCAAGTCCTCATCGGTGTCGGTTCCGTAGCGGTTCAGCGTCACAACCACCGTCTGCCCCATGTTCTGCAAGTTCTCAATGTGCCGTTCCATGTTGGCCAAGCCGCGGCGCAAAGCCTCCAACTGCTCTGCCGGCGCAGCATCGTCGGCCATTCCTCCCTGCAGCTTCAGACCACGCACGGTCACCACAAGCACGCTCAGCTTGGGGCGTATGCCGCCCATACGGCACTTGATGTCGATGAACTTCTCCGCACCAAGGTCGGCACCGAAGCCCGCCTCCGTCACTGTGTAGTCGGAATGGCTCATGGCCATCTTCGTGGCGATAAGGCTATTGCAGCCGTGGGCTATGTTGGCGAAAGGCCCGCCATGAATAAATGCGGCCGTATTCTCCGTTGTCTGCACCAAGTTGGGGCTCAAAGCGTCTTTCAGCACCACGAGAATGGAGCCTACACTGCCCAAGTCGCGCAGATAGAACGGCTTGCCC
Organism: uncultured Prevotella sp.; assembly: GCA_964640675.1. Classification (GTDB taxonomy): domain Bacteria; phylum Bacteroidota; class Bacteroidia; order Bacteroidales; family Bacteroidaceae; genus Prevotella. The sequence continues at coordinate 68,402 of CAZXFP010000003.1, forward strand.
TCGCAGGTAACGCCAAGGAGAATGTTCTCCAAACGGCGGCGCAGATCCTCCATATCCTTGGAAAGGCAGAGGATGGCCATGATTTCGCTGGCCACAGAGATGTCGAACCCGCTCTCGCGCACAACGCCGTTGCCGGCTCCAAGACCCACAACAATCTTGCGGAGGGCGCGGTCGTTCACGTCGAGCACGCGTCCCCAGTATACCGTTTTCAGCTCGCACGGCTCTCCCTGATGACGGAATATGTAGTTGTCGAGCAGCGCGGCAATGAGGTTATGTGCCGCCGTGATGGCGTGGAAGTCGCCCGTGAAGTGGAGATTGATCTTGTCCATGGGCAGCACCTGGGAGTAGCCGCCTCCCGCCGCGCCACCTTTCATGCCGAAGCAGGGACCCATCGATGGCTCGCGCAGTGCCAGTCCGCACTTGTAGCCCAAGCGGTTGAGTGCCATGGAGAGACCAACGCTCACCGTAGTTTTTCCAATACCGGCCTTTGTGGGCGACATGGCCGTCATCAAAATCAAGTTGCAGCGATCCACTTTCGCCTCGTCAATACACTCCAAAGGCACTTTGGCAATGTATTTTCCGTAATGCTCCAGCTTGTCGGCACCAATGCCAACTTCCTTGGCCACGTCAGTAATAGGCTTCAGCACGGTCTCGCGTGCAATCTCAATGTCAGTTTTCATTCGCAATGTGTTTTTGTTTGTTAGGCAAATCGAAAGGTTTTTAATTTTCTTTCCGATGGCAAAAATACCACTTTTTATAGACCAGTGCAAATAAAACTCGACTAATTTCATCATTTTGGGTCAAAAAACGGCCTTTACGGGGACAAAATGCCCAAACAGCCCCTCCACATTCCCCACATCGCGACAAACTATGCGCACACCGGCGGCAAGCACAACGCCACCCCGCATACGGTATGCCGCCATCCCCGCCACCTCCTTTCAGCACCCAGCCGCGCCACCGCGCATCACAGCACACGCCCCCGGCTGCTGCCACGGAAGCCGCTTCCCTCCTTATTATATAAGGAACACGGCTTGCAAGCGCAAACAAAGCAACACGGCTCAAATACGCTTCACTCCTTATTATATAGCAACCTTGACCGTAACCGCTTTGACCTTTCCCAAAAGCGCGAGGCGTTTCACTCCTTATTATATAACAACCCACTCGCGAAACAAACATAGCCACGAGCCATAGGAGCCGCATCTCTCCTTAATTTATATATGCTTTCTTCGCCGCCCCTGCTTTAAGGAGAATGCACACGCCAGCACCACGCCAACCCGCCAAGAACACCACGCAAAACAAAAGGTATGGTTTGGCGGATATTTTTAATTTAAAAATATGAGATTTTTAAATTAAAAACCGAAGAAAAATAAATTAAAAATCCAGCATTTTTAATTTAAAAATAAACACAGCATATAACCTGTTGAAAAACAATACATTACCCATCACTCTTCTTTCGCCGCATCACCAGCATGGCACAACAGCGAAACAAGGTTGCAAAAGCCGAACCAACGGGCACAAAACATTAGGGAGCAACTGACAGAAAGGCAAGTATTTTTGATATTCGCATAGCATTAAGAACGATTTTTGATAAATCTTATGCAAGTTTTCAAAAAAAACGTTACCTTTGCAAAATCATCGTGCATGGCAATCAACAACTGCCTTTGCCGCGCACAAGCACGCCAAGAGGCGCAAACGGACGGCAACGGAACGACCGCACCGAACGGAAAGTAACTAACATAAGCAACTTAACAACATAGCGATGGCAACAACGATTCTACTTTTGGAGCTGGCTGTTGTGCTGGCAATGATTTTTATCGGTGCCCGGGTGGGCGGTATCGGACTGGGCATCTATGGTATGCTTGGCGTATTCATCCTCGTCTATGGCTTCGGCATGAAGCCGGGCAGCGCGCCCATTGACGTGATGATGATTATTCTTGCCGTCATCACAGCCGCCGCCGCGCTGCAGGCATCGGGCGGACTGGAATACCTCGTGGGCCAGGCGGCCATCTTCCTGCGCAAGCACCCCGACCACATTACTTATTATGGCCCGCTCTGCACGTGGCTCTTCTGCCTCGTGGCCGGAACGGCGCACACTTCCTACTCGCTTCTGCCCATCATCAGCGAGATAGCGCAGGCCAACAAGATACGCCCAGAGCGTCCGTTGAGCCTCGCCGTCATCTCCGCATCGCTCGGCATCACGGGTTCTCCCGTGTCGGCAGCCACGGCGGCCATCATCTCCCAAGACCTGCTGGGCGCACAGGGAGTGGAGCTGGGCACCATCATCCTCATCTGCGTGCCCTCATCGCTCCTGGCCATACTCGTGGCGGCATTCATACAGAACCGCGTGGGCAAAGAGCTGGTGGACGACCCGGAGTATCAGCGGCGCGTCAAGGCGGGCATCATCAACCCCGAGGAGGACGCAAAGAATCTCCACAAGGCCGAAACGGCAAGCGACCCCAAGGCCAAATACTCCGTGTGGGCTTTCCTGTTTGGCGTGGCACTGGTGGTGCTGTTTGGCTTCTTCCCGCAGCTCAAGCCCGAGGGCGTAACCATGTCGGAGACCATCGAGATGGTTATGATGTCGGATGCGGTGCTTATCCTGCTCATTGGCAAAATCAAGGCCTCCGACGCGGTTAAGGGCAACGTGTTCAGCGCGGGCGTAAACGCGGTCATTGCCATCTTCGGCATTGCATGGATGGGAAGCACTTTCTACACCGGAAACGCGGAAACAATCAACAATGCCTTGTCGGGCATGGTGGCCACCGCGCCCATCACCTTCGCCGTGGCACTCTTCCTGATGAGCATCATGCTCTTCTCGCAGGCCGCCACCGTCACTACGCTCTATCCGGTGGGCATCGCCCTGGGCATCAATCCCATGCTGCTGGTGGCCATGTTCCCCGCCGTCAATGGCTATTTCTTCCTTCCCAACTATCCCACGGAGGTGGCCGCGCTGGGCTTCGACCGCACGGGAACAACGCGGGTGGGCAAGTATGTGGTCAACCACTCGTTCCAATTGCCGGGCTTCATCACCACCATCGTCTCCATAGGCGTGGGCTATCTCATCAGTTTGTTCCTATAACAATCGGCAAGAAACAGACTATCAATTAATAATTCATTTAAAACCATACGATTATGACTAAGAGAATTTTCACATTTCTGTTGCTCTTCGTAGCCGTGGCCACGCTGTCGGTCGCCGCAAAACCCAAGATTCGCATCATCGCCACTGGCGGAACGATTGCCGGAGTGAGCCAATCGGCCGTGTCTTCGGCCTATGGTGCCGGACAAGTGGGCGTGCAGACGCTCATCAACGCTGTGCCGGAGATTAAGGATTTGGCCGAAGTGAGCGGCGAACAGCTCGTCAACGTAGGCTCGCAGGACATGAACGACCAAGTGTGGCTGAAACTCGCGAAGCGCATCAATCAGCTGCTGAACGAGGAAGGCTATGATGGCGTGCTCGTTACCCACGGTACTGACACGATGGAGGAGACAGCCTACTTCCTCTCGCTGACCGTACACAGCGACAAGCCCGTAGTGCTCGTAGGCTCCATGCGCCCCTCCACGGCCATCTCGGCCGATGGTCCGGCCAACATCTACAACGGTGTGGCCGCGCTTTGCGACCCCGCCTCGAAGGGACACGGTGTGCTGGTGTGCATGAACAATGAGCTTTTCGATGCCAAGTCTGTGTACAAGAGCCACACCACCGACTGCGCCACATTCAAGGGAGGCACTTACGGCGAGACGGGCTACGTCTATAACGGCAAGGCGGTCTACCTCCGCAACACCGTAACCAAGCATGGCCTGACCTCGGAGTTCGATGTCAGCAACCTCACCGAGCTGCCCAAGGTAGGCATCATCTACGGATACGCCAACGCATCCGCACTGCCGCTGCAGGCATTCATCGATGCCAAGTTCGACGGAGTGGTGCTCGCGGGCGTGGGCGATGGCAATTACTATAAGGATGTGTTCGATCTTGCCGTGAAAGCGCAGAACTCCGGCATACAGATGGTGCGCTCCAGCCGTGTGCCCAATGGTCCGACCAACCTCAATGCCGAGGTGGACGATGCCAAGTATCACTTTGTGGCCTCGCTGAACCTTAACCCGCAGAAGGCGCGCGTGCTGCTGATGCTCGCCCTCACGAAGACTAAGGACTGGCAGCAGATTCAGAAATACTTCGAGGAGTACTAATTCTGTCGCGCCAGCAGCATACTCACATCATGCAATCAAGGTGGGGACGGCGCGCGGCCACAATGCCAACCACCGCCATCCCCACCCTATTGAATGAAAACAACATCTATAAGGCAATCCGTTTATTGAAAAAACAAATTACCTAACTTATCATTACATGAAAAAATTATTAGCAACCGCCGCCGCGCTCACCCTCACAATGGGAGCAGCCGCACAGGGAAACAACACCGGAATGGGCGGAAATGACGAGGGCTACAAGAGCCTGGCCGAGCGCGTGTTCAACATTGAGAAGAAGACTGATGCCATCAACATCTACTTCAACTACGCTGCCAGCTTCCAAGAGTTCGACAACGGAGAGGAATGGACATCGTCTTTCAAGAACAAACAGGCTCGAATCGAAATCAAGGGTAACATCACGCCCAAGCTGTCCTACCGTTTCCGTCACCGCCTGAACAAAGGCAACGACGCGCAGAGCGAGGACAACTTCGCAAAAGCTACCGACATTCTCAGCGTTGGCTACCAGTTCAACGACAAATGGGGCGTGCAGGCTGGTAAACTGTGCCAAAACTGGGGTGGATTTGAGTTCGATGAGAATCCAATGTACATCTATGAGTACAGCGACATGGTCAATAACATCGACAACTTCATGGCCGGCGTGAACATTTCCTACCGTCCCATCCCCACACAGGAGCTGAACATCAACATCACCGACGCATACAACAACACGTTTGCCGATGAATACGGCGAGAATGCCACATCGCTTGAGGCAGGAGGAACGCGGCGCGTGCTGGAGAAAGCCAACCATCCGCTGTCCTACATCTTCCTCTGGAACGGTAACTTCTTCAACAACAAGCTCCTCACCCGCTGGTCTTGGGGTATACAGACACAGGCCAAGCACAAGTATAGCCGCATGGTCTACCTCGGACAGCAGCTCAATCTCCCGCGCTTGCAGTGGTATTTCGACTACATGGGAGCCTTTGAGGGTCTCGACCGTCTGCGTATCGCAACGCGCGAAGCCGGAGAGATTCTGCCGGAGGAGTGCTATTTCAGCGACGTACACTACAACTCGTTCGTCACCAAGCTGAACTGGCAGTTCGCCCCGCAGTGGAATCTCATGCTCAAGGGAATGTATGAGACCGCCAGCGTGTCGAGTGTGGAGACGCTGAAGGACTTCCGCAAGAGCTATGCCTACATGGGCAGCGTGGAATACTACCCCGTCAAGGGCGAAGACTTCCGCCTCTTCCTGGCCTACACGGGCAGAAAGTACGACTACAGCGACCGTTGCGGTCTGAAAGACTACAACACCAACCGTCTCGAACTGGGCTTCATGTTCCGCATCAAGGCTTTCTAAACCAAGCCTTCAAGCACATAACGCTCCCCTCTTCCTCATCTGGAAGAGGGGATTTTGCGTAAAAAAAGGGGAGCACACGGGACTTAGACAAACACCATGATACGCTCAAAGCCGCATGGAGTTTGCGTAAAAAGTTCGTCACATCAAAGTTGCTTGTGTTGATGCAGCTACTCAAAGCCGCATGGAATTTGCGCAGAAAGGGAACAAGCGGGGCTACTCCTCCACCACTTTCTCCACCTTAAAGACATTCATCACCTCGGCATCGGGGCAACAAATGCAAATACTGTTGCCGTCATTGCCAGGCAACTGGCCTCCATAGCGCAATATATCGACATAGGGAAAAGCCACATGCACGGCCATGGGACACAGCTTTCCACGCTCCGTATCGAAGTCCCAAGAGTCGCCTACCGCGTGTCCGCGATGGCAAGCGTGCGTCCCTTTTCTGTCAACCAAGGTGATTTTGATTTTCGGTTTTTTCATTGTTCGTTCTGCTTTTGTACGTTTTCAAATATGGGTAGAGCCACCATGATGCGCCCGAACGCGCTCAAACAGCAAGCCTCAGCACAAAAACCCGGCCACGGCAACAACCCTTCGGCAAGCCCCTCCTACCCCCGCCAAGGCGCAAGCAAAGCAAGCGGACAAGCACAGCGAGGCACTTTCCGGCTTCGCCCAACGGCACAAAATTAGCCAAAAAGGGCGAGACGGCAAAACGCCTGACCACCTTTTCTCCACCACAAGTCGGTCTACGCACACGCAGCCCAACGCCAAGACGCTGACGGCGAACCATTTTTTACCACCCACCATTCCCCTTTTCTGACAAAAAATATTTACCTTTGCAACACAATTACACAACATAAGACAACTGAAACAAAAGCAAAATTGAAATGAAGAAGATTCTTTCTCTGCTCATTTTCTTGTCCATTGCCATCACAAGTGCCGCCCGCGAGCGCGTTTGCTTCGATGGCGGATGGCTCTTCACACTTGGCGACAACCCCGCCATGGCGCAATCAGACTACAACGACAGCAACTGGCGCAGCCTCAACCTGCCCCACGACTGGGCCATAGAGGGCAATTTTGCCTGCGACAATCCCAGCGGAGCCAGCGGCGGCGCGCTTCCCGGCGGCGTGGGATGGTACAGAAAGCACTTCCGCGTCAGCCCCAACGCCGGCAACGAACGCACGCTCATCACCTTCGATGGCGTTTACATGAACTCCACGGTCTACATCAACGGCCACGAACTCGGCACGCGCCCCTACGGCTATGCCACCTTTGAGTACGACATTACTCCTTATTTAAATAAGGATGGCGACAACATTGTGGCCGTGAGAGTGAACAACTCCGACCAGCCCAACTCCCGATGGTACTCCGGTTGCGGCATTTATCGCCACGTCTGGCTCACCACCTGCTCCCCCATCCGTGTGGCGCAGTGGGGCGTTCACGCCGAGCCAAGCCTCAAAAAGGGCAACACATGGGAGGTGAGAGTGGACGTGACGCTGCAAGACGACACCCATCAGGCACAACGCCCCACCTACCGCAACCTCCTCATCAGCCCGCAGGGAAAGGTTGTGGCCAAACGCGAGGGCAAGTCGCCAAGGCAGTTGCTCACGGTGAAAAACCCCACTCTGTGGGACATTTTCCAAGGCAACGTCTACCAAGTGAAGACCGAAATCATCATGGAAGGAAAGGTTGTAGACCAAGTACTCACCCCCACTGCCTTCCGAACATTCCGCTTTGATGCCCAAACGGGCTTCTGGCTGAACGACAAGAACATGAAAATCAACGGCGTTTGCAACCACCACGACCTTGGCGCGCTGGGGGCGGCACTCAACGAGGACGCCCTGCACCGCCAGTTGCAGCGGCTCAAGGAGATGGGCACCAACGCCATCCGGTGCAGCCACAACCCGCCCGCGCCCGAGCTGCTCAACATGTGCGACACGATGGGACTGCTCGTCATGGACGAGAGCTTCGACATGTGGCGCCGCCGCAAGACCAAGAACGACTACGCCCGCTTCTTCGATGAGTGGCACGAGCGCGATCTCTCCGACCTCGTGCGCCGCGACCGCAACCACCCCTCCATCATCATGTGGAGCATTGGCAATGAGGTGCTGGAGCAATGGACGGGCGCAGACGCAGACGAACTGACGCTGGAGCAGGCCAATCTCATCCTCAACGCCGGCCACGACGCGTCAACGCTGGCCCACGGCAAAGACCTCTCGCCCAACTCGCTGCTCACCAAGCACCTTGCCGACATCATCAAGCGTTACGACACCACCCGCCCCATCACAGCGGGATGCAACGAGCCTTCGCCCGACAACCACCTCTTCAAGTCGGGAGCCATCGACCTCATAGGCTTCAACTACCACCACCAGTGGGTGAAAGACGTGCCCCGCAACTTCCCCGGCAAGCCTTTCCTGCTCACGGAGAGCGTGTCGGCACTGCAAACACGCGGCTACTACCGTATGCCATCAGACAGTGTGATGGTGATGCCCGAGAGATGGGACCGACCCTTCACCGACCCCACGATGATGTGCTCGGCCTACGACAACGCCCACGCGCCGTGGTCGGCCACCCACGAGGCCACATGGGAAGTGGTGAAGCACACCCCCTACTGCTCCGGACAGTTCATCTGGACCGGCTGGGACTACATAGGCGAGCCCACCCCCTACGGTTTCCCCGCCCGAAGCAGCTACTTCGGCATCATAGACTTGGCGGGATTCCCCAAGGATGTCTACTATATGTACCAGAGCGAGTGGACGAGCAAGCCCGTACTGCACCTCTTCCCCCACTGGAACTGGCTTCCGGGGCAGACCATCGACTTGTGGTGCTACTACAATCAGGCCGATGAGGTGGAGCTGTACATCAACGGACGCAGCCAAGGCGTGCGCAGCAAGGCCAACGACCACCAGTATCACGTGATGTGGCGCGTGCAGTTCGAGCCGGGCGAGGTGAGAGTGGTGGCGCGCAAGGACGGCAAGGAGGTGCGCACGCAAACGATACGCACAGCGGGAGCGGCCGAGCGCATCCGCCTCACCACCGACTACCGGGGCGAGAACACCCTCTTTGTGGCAGCGGAGGTGACCGACCGGGAGGGCAATCTCTGCCCGCTGGCCGAGAACGACATACACTTTGCCGCCGACAATGCCGAAATCATTGGCGTGGACAACGGCAGCCAGTTCTCCACAGAGCGTTTCAAGGACAACCACCGCAAGGCTTTCTTTGGCAAGGCCATGCTGATTCTGCGCGTAAAAGACACGGCCAAGCCCGTGAAAGTCACTGCGCGCGCAGCCGACATCAGCGAGGCGAGCACACTGGAAATCAACTAATTATACACCCCCGCTGCGGGAAGACCAAGCCTTTCCTGCAACGGGGGAAAACAAAAGGTATGGTTTTACCTTGTCAAACCATACCTTTTGCAATGCAAAACGTGCGGTATTGCAATGCAATACCGCACGTTTCGTTTATGCCCCATTCCTCTATGGGCTACACACGGTTCACCTCCTGCAAGTCGTCCACCTGTCTGAGGTTCTCCGTAATGACATCTATCTCCTCGGCATCATGCACACCCAGCTCAATAGTACCATCGAAAATGCCATTGTCGGAGGTGATGGTGATGCGCTTCATGTTCAGTCCCAGTTTGTCGGACAACATCTCGGCCACATCGCGCAGCATCCCCGGCCGGTCTATGCCGCGCACATGCACGGTGGCATCGAAGTAGAGCTGGTGGTGCATGTCCCATTTGGCATCGAGAATGCGGTTGCCGAAGCTCGCTTTGAGCTTGGTGGCCACGGTGCAATTGCGGCTGTGAATCTCAATATGGCCGCGATTGTCGATAAACCCTAACGCGTCATCGCCCGGAATGCAGTGGCAGCAGGTGGGGAAGATGTATCCGTTGATGTTTTTCTCGCTGATGAAGATGGGCTTCTTGCGGTTCAGTTTGTCGTCTACGGTGATAAGCCCATCCACGGCGGGCGTCACCGTGTGCGTGTCCTGCCGCTTGAAGGCATCGTTGTCGCGCTTGTTCAGGAAGGGAACGTAGCGCATCCATGTCCTTGCGCCGCCATCCTTGCCCCGCTTGCCCTGCAATGCGGCCAAATCTTCATCGCCCAGCACGATAGACTTTGCGCCAATGGCGCGCGTCAGGTCCTCGGGGCGTTGCAGGTTGTGCAGGTCGCACAAGCGGTCGGTCTGCGTTGCCGAAGCCTCCATGCCGTTTTGCGCAAGCCATTCGGCCAGCATGGCCTCGCCCTTCCTCTGCAGCTCGCGCGCCTCCTTGCGCAGCAGAGCCAGAATCTTGCCCTTGGCCTTGGCCGTGCCCACGAAGTTGACCCACGATGGCTGCACGTGCTGCGCATTGGAGGTGAGAATCTCCACCTGGTCGCCGCTTTGCAGCTTGTGGCTCAAGGGCACGAGCTTGTGGTTCACCTTAGCTCCGATGCAGTGACTGCCAAGGAAAGTGTGTATCTGGAAAGCAAAATCGAGTGCCGTGCAGCCGGCCGGCATCGTCTTGATGTCGCCCTTGGGAGTGAAGACGAATATCTCTGAGGCAAACAGATTGAGCTTGATGGCATCAAGAAAGTCCATCGCGTCGGGCTGCGGGTCGTCAAGTATCTCCTTGATGGTGCGCAGCCAGTCGTTCAGTTCGCCCTCGTCCTCGGTAATCTCGCCTCCCTCCTTGTACTTCCAGTGGGCGGCAAATCCCTGTTCGGCCACTTCGTCCATGTGGTCGGAGCGAATCTGCACCTCAATCCAGCGTCCTTGCTTCGACATCAGTGTGACATGGAGTGCCTGATAGCCGTTGGCCTTGGGGTGACTCACCCAGTCGCGCAAGCGGTCGGGGTGACTTTTGTATATCTTATTGATGGCCACGTAGATGCTGAAGCAGTCGTTGACTTCATCTTCCTGCACATTGGGCGTGAAAACAATACGTACGGCGAGTATATCGTAGATTTCATCAAAGGTGACGTGCTTCTTCTGCATCTTGTTCCAAATGGAAAAAGGTGTCTTCACGCGTGCCTTGATTTCGTATTTCAGCCCCATCTTGTCCAGTGCCTCACGTATGGGGGCGGTGAACTCGCGGAACAGCTCATCGCGGCCGGCCTGCGTCTCCTCCAAACGCTTGGCGATGCTCTGGTAGACCTCGGGGTGCTCGTAGCGGAAACTGAGGTTCTCAAGCTCCGTCTTGATGGTGTTCAGCCCCAGTCGGTTGGCCAGCGGCGCATAAATGTAAAGGGTCTCACCCGCGATTTTATACTGCTTGTTGGCCGGTTGCGAGGCCAGCGTGCGCATATTGTGCAGACGGTCGCATATCTTAATTAAGATAACGCGGATGTCATCGCTCATGGTGAGCAGCAACTTCTTGAAGTTTTCGGCCTGCGCGGAGGCTTTGTCGCCAAAGATTCCACCCGATATTTTGGTGAGTCCGTCAACGATTTGGGCTATCTTCGGGCCGAAAATGTTCTCTATGTCCTCCACCGTGTAGTCGGTGTCTTCCACCACATCATGCAGCAAAGCCGCACTGATGCTCGTCGAGCCAAGCCCTATCTCCTCGCAAGCGATTTGCGCCACGGCGATGGGGTGCATGATATACGGCTCGCCCGACAGCCTCCGCACACCCTTATGTGCTTGCCGGGCAAAGTTGAAAGCCTTGGTGATGATGCCCACCTTCTTGCGGTGGCGGGAAGCAACGTAGGTGTCGAGCAGATGCTGGAACGCCTTGTCCACCATCTCTTTTGCTTTTAGGTCTTGGTCTTCGATTTTCGGCTCTTGATTGCCGGAAGTAGTATTCTTCATTATTACCCTCCTTTATTTGTGATTATTCTCCTCCTGTGTTGGTATTTAGCTGTTTAGATTGTTCGCGCCCTGTGGTTTCAGAAGCGCAGGGCGCATCCCAAGCCCACAGAATGCTGCCCCAACGGCCCGCGCTGCACGGTCATTGCCCCGCCATTGCCCATCACCACGGGGGCGACACGCAACGAAAGGTCTTCGGAAATGTCGAATTCGGAAAGCGAAGCATCGACATAAGCATCGATAACGGAAAGCGCGTAGACGGCTATTGTGGCGAAAACGCTCAGATCGCGCCATCTACGGTAGCGGTTTTTGCGCTTTCGGAATATCTCTTGATAACGTGTGATGTTGGTTTCGTCAATCTTCGTCCCCAAATGGAGGAAGTTATTGTAGCTTTGCGTATTGGGATCGTCATCCATAATATCCAAATAGGCTTGGCTGTAATCCTTATACATTTGGTTGTTCCACGTCATGGCATAGATGCAACCAGCGAATCCGCCATAGATAATGGGCAATTTCCAGTACTTGCGGTTGTAGACTTGCCCCGCGCCGGGCAATACAAGAGCCAGCCACATGGCACGTTTCGTGTCTGGCCGCCACGTGCTCCAGTCGCGCTTCGGCCGCTTTCCCAATGGCTTGTCGGTGCTTTGGCCAATCGCCAAAACGCCATCAGCGGGCAACTTGTCACCCAACGTGGCCTCAACGTCAGCCACCGATGACGCAATATCCTCCATCACAAGCAAGGAGTCGTGCGGAGCGGTTGCCACGGCACTGTCGGCGACAGTCTCCTGCGCCCTTCCGACCGCATTCCAAGCTAAGAACATGACCAAAGCAATCAGCAATCGCTTGATCATAGGCACTGTCTTACTCACCATCTCATGCGTTGGGCTGCTGCCTCATCTTGTCGAGCACACCCATGATGTGCTCCAGTTCCTCCTCTGAAGCAAAGGGAATGCTTATCTTTCCCTTGCCTTGCGCGTTGCAACTCATCTGCACTTTCGCATCGAAAAGTTCGGAAAGCTGCCGCTTCAATATATTAAACTCTTCCGGAAGCCGACGTGCCGGGGCTATGTTCTTCCTTGCCGACGCGATGTCCTCGCCGCTATTGAGCAGCTGGCACATCTCCTCCACCTTGCGCACGCTGCATCCGTTCTTCTGAATCTCGCGGAAAACCTTGAGCTGAAGCGACGGGCTGTCGAGCGAAAGGAGGGCGCGTGCATGCCCCATATCGATTTCCTTCTTCTGCAAAGCCATCTGCACCAAGGCCGGGAGCTTGAGCAAGCGCAGGTAATTGGCTATGGCCGCGCGGCTCTTTCCCACACGCTCGGCCACTTTCTCCTGCGTCATTCCGCTCTTCTCCAGCAAGTGCTCGTAGGCCAAAGCAATCTCTATGGCGTTGAGATCCTCACGCTGTATGTTCTCGACGAGTGCCATCTCCATGACATTCTCGTCCTTGATGGTGCGTATATAAGCCGGTATGGAGGCGAGTCCGGCCAGCTGCGATGCGCGCCAGCGACGCTCTCCCGCAATGATTTGGAAGCGATGGTCGTCCACCTGCCGCAATGTGATGGGCTGAACGATGCCCAGCTCGCGGATGGAATGGGCCAATTCCTCCAACGCCACGGGGTCGAAGTCGCGCCGCGGCTGATTGGGATTAGGCTCAATCTGCCCCAACGGCACCTCATTGATGGTGCTGCTGCCCTGCGTGCTCACCGCCTCGGTGGATATGAGCGCGTCAAGTCCGCGCCCCAGCGCGTTTGTCTTGATGTTACGGTTGTATTTTTTCTGTACTGGCATGGGCTTATTACTCCTTATTATGTTCTATAATCTCCTTGGCCAAGGACAAATGGTTGCGCGCTCCCGCCGAATCGGCATCGTAAAGGATGACCGGCAAGCCATGGCTGGGGCTTTCCGACAGTTTCACATTGCGCTGAATGACGGTGCGGAACACCAATTCCTGGAAATGACGCTTCACCTCATCATAGATCTGACGTGCCAAACGCAGGCGGTTGTCGTACATCGTGAGCAGGAATCCCTCTATTTCGAGTTTCGGATTCAGCTTGCTCTTGATGATTTTAATAGTGTTGAGCAGCTTGCTGATTCCCTCCAAGGCGAAGTACTCGCACTGTACGGGTATAATGACCGAGTCTGCCGCCGTCAGGGCATTGACCGTTATCAGTCCGAGCGACGGGCTGCAGTCGATGAGAATGTAGTCGTAGTCGTCGCTGATGGGCTGCAACAGTGCTTTGAGCACCTTCTCGCGGTCTCTCATGTTGAGCATCTCAATCTCCGCACCCACCAAGTCGATGTGGCTGGGCACGATGTCAAGCCCCTGAATGTCGGTTGTGTAGATGGCGTCGCGTATGTCGGCGTGGTCGATGATGCACTCATAGATGGAGCAATCCACCTCCTTGATGTCCACACCAAGCCCACTCGACGCGTTGGCCTGCGGATCGGCGTCGATCACAAGCACCGACTTCTCCAGCGTGGCCAGTGACGCAGCAAGGTTGATGGTGGTGGTTGTCTTTCCCACACCGCCTTTCTGGTTGGCTAATGCAATAATTTTTCCCATGTCAATTCTTCTTTTCTCCCTATTCCGAACGCCCCGCCGCCGCTTCATGCGAAAGGGGCGGACAGCCCGGATTCCTCCTTTGGCAAATCACATTCCCCACACGTGCCCCGCGCCATCTCCCAAAGGAAGCCCAACGGGGGCATGATTCCGATGTGGAATGTTTGGCAAAGGTACACAAAAACTATGAGAAAGCATACATTCTAAAGATTTTTTCGTACTTTTGCGCCTCAAAGATTGATATAAGATGATTCAGAACAGACCCCTCATCCTCGTTTCCAACGACGACGGATTCGACAGCAACGGAATCCGAACACTCACCTCTGCCATCCTCGATATGGGCGATGTGCTCGTCTGCGCGCCCGATGGCGGACGCTCGGGCTACTCCTGCGCCTTCTCGGCCGTACCCCCGCTCTATCTGAAGCGGCGCGACAACATTCCCGGCGCGCAGGTATGGTCGTGCTCCGGCACACCGGTCGACTGCGTAAAGATTGCCATCGACCAGCTGCTGAGCCGCCGCAAGCCCGATTTGATACTCAGTGGCATCAACCACGGCGACAACTCATCGGTCAACAATCACTATAGCGGCACCATGGGCGTGGCCTACGAGGGGGCAATGAAGTACATCCCCTCGGTGGCTTTCTCCTCGTGCGACTACAACCCCAACGCCGACCTCTCCCCGTTGCGCCCCTTCATACGGCAGATTGTGGAAAAAGTGCTGGCCGAGGGACTGCCCAAGGGCACGTGCCTGAACGTGAACTTCCCCAAGGGAAAGGACTTCAAGGGCATCAAGGCATGCCGAATGACCTACGGACGGTGGGAGAACGAGGTCAAGGCATGCAAGCATCCGCGCGGATACGACTACTATTGGATGGTGGGCGAATATGAGAACGATGAGCCGGAGGCCACCGACACCGACCAATGGGCGTTGAGTCATGGCTACGTGGCAGTAACTCCGTCCACCATAGACGTGACCGACTACGCCCTGCTCGACAAACTCAAGTTCTAATTATGCGCTACTATCTCATCGTGGGCGAGGCCAGCGGCGACCTCCACGCCAGCCGCCTGATGGCCTCACTGCTGCGCCGCGACCCGGCAGCAGAGTTCCGATTCTTCGGCGGCGACCTCATGCAGGCCGTCGGTGGCACACGCGTGCGCCACTACAAGGACTTAGCCTACATGGGCTTCGTGCCCGTGCTGCTCCACCTGGGCACCATTTTCCGCAACATGAAGTTCTGCAAGGAGGACATTGTGGCGTGGAAACCCGACGTGGTGATACTGGTGGACTATCCCGGTTTCAACCTCAACATCGCCAAATTCCTGCACAAGCACACCCGGATTCCCGCCTATTACTACATCTCGCCCAAGATTTGGGCCTGGAAGGAGTGGCGCATCAAGTCCATACGCCGCGACATCCGCGAGATGTTCTCCATTCTTCCGTTTGAGGTTCCCTTCTACGAGGGCCACAATTACCGCATCCACTACGTGGGCAACCCCACGGCAGAGGAGGTGGCACAGTTCCGCAACGACTACAAGGAGACGCGCGCCGACTTCATCACCCGCCACCATCTGTCCGACAAGCCCATCATTGCCCTGCTGGCGGGAAGCCGCAAACAGGAAATCAAGGACAACCTGCCGGCCATGGTGGAGGCCGCGCGCCACTTCGAGGACTATCAGATGGTCATTGCCGGCGCGCCGTCCATCAGCCACGACTATTACAAAAAGGTGCTCGGAGAGCAGCAAGTGGCCATCGTAGACAACGAGACCTATGCCCTGCTCACCCATTCCGTGGCCGCACTGGTGACGAGCGGCACGGCAACGCTGGAAACCTGCCTGCTGGGCGTGCCACAAGTGGTGTGCTACGAGACCCCCCTGCCCAAGCTGATTCGCTTCGGATTCAACCACGTCATCAAGGTTAAGTACATCTCGCTCGTCAATCTCGTGGCCGACAAGGAGGTGGTCAAGGAGCTGATGGCCGACCTCTTCTCGGTCTACAACATCATGAGCGAGCTTCACCGCATCCTCCCCGGACAGCCCCACCGCGAGGAGATGCTGGCCGGCTATCGCGAGGTGGCCAAGCGGCTGGGCGGCAACGTTGCCCCAGAAGAGGCCGCGCGGCTCATGACGGAGCTGCTCCGCAAGAGCGCGCCCGCCCCCACCGTTGCCCCACCTGTGCCGCCGCAGGTGGTTGAGGAGGAGCAAACGGAGGAAGAAGAGGAATACGTCATAGAGCCAGACAAACCCAACGAGGACTGAAAATAATCACCCACAGAGGTCAGGCTCTTTCTGCCGGCAAAACAAAACGTCCTCTTTCGCCCTGCAAGAGGTATGGTTTTACCCTGCAAAACCATACCTTTCGGACAGCGAAAGGGGACGTTTTGGAAAGCAATATCAACACTTCTCATAACCAATTGGTTATGAATCACTTGCAAAACCATCTTGTTTCGCGACACACAGCAGGGGAAACACCCTGCCCCGGCCTGCTCCATCGCAGCCGAAAAACGCGGCAGAAGACTGCCCGCTACGATGTTTTCAGACAGCCCACAAGCGATGCGCGGCGCGCACTGACGGAGACATGGCGACCATGACGCTCATTGATTTCGCGCATGAAGCGGCGAAACAACTGCCCATGGGGCGATGTGTCGCGCAGCCCCTTGTAGGCTATGAGGTAATGAATCATCTCGTGAATAATCACGTCATCAAGCATTTCGCGCGGCAAATCGTAGGCCACCGTCACGGCTATCACAAAGTCGTAGCGCGCCAGCCCTGCCCCGTCCTTCCTGTACTTGTATCGCATCCAGCCCAAACGGGTTCGGGCGCGCGACAATTTCAGCGTGGGGCGCGGCAGTTCGCCGCCAAAGCACAAACTGTTGAAGCCATCAAAAGCCTCCTGCAAGTATTCCTTCGTAGGTATCATCGTGCCCTGCCGCTTGTCGTTAGTAGTCTGCCGAGCCGCCCTCGGTCTGCTCCCGTGGCCAGTTGACGAGGTAAAGGCGTTCCGTGGCGCGCGTAAACGCCGTGTAAAGCCAGCGCAAATAGTCGTCAGACACCATCTCCTCGGTCATGAACCCTTGGTCGAGATAAACGTGCGCCCACTGTCCGCCCTGCGCTTTGTGGCAAGTGACGGCATAGCCAAACTTCACTTGCAGGGCGTTATAGTAGTCGTCCTCGCGCAACTGGCGCATCCGGTCGGCCTTGCGGGGCACTTCGGCATAGTCTTCCATCACCCGCGAGAAGAGCAACTCGTCCTGCTCGCGCGTCAGCGCAGGCGCATCGGAGGTCAGCGTGTCAAGAATGGCCGTCAGGTCCAGCTCCACTCCGCCGTAATCTATCATCGAAATGGTGAGGTCGGCAAAGCGAAAGCCATACAGTTCGCGCGTGTTTCGCACCCTCACCACGCGTGCCCGGTCGCCGTTGGCAAGCATCGGCATCAGCTTTTGCTGCTCGCCGGTGAGGTACTTGTTGCGCACTATGGTGACGATGTCGCCCGTAACGAGCAGTTCCTCGCGGTCGAGTATCGTGTTGCGGATGCCCTGATTGTAGACGTTGGCGCGCTTGTTGCTCCGCGTGATGACCATGGTCTCGTCCGTTCCCACCTCGCTGTACGACGAGGCCAGCGTTTCTATCAGCTCATCGCCCCTCACCACGGCCACATCGGCAAAGCCTTTCAGCCGCACAACGGGCAGCGGCGCGCCGGAATCGCACCCTATGAGGCGGCGAATGGCGGTGGCATTAAAGAGCACACCCGACATACTGCCCTGCCGCAGCACCTCATCGAGGTCGCAAACGTGGGGAGAAAGCCCCATCGCGGCAAGCGCGTCGGCACACAGGGCGGGACTTTCGCGCTCGCCAACGGGCGGAAGCTGCGCGCCATCGCCTATGAGGACGAGACGGCAGGAGCGTCCGTTGTAGACGTAGCTCACAAGATCATCGAGCAGCCGACCACTCCCGAAGGCCGAGGAGCCGCCCCCTTGATTGGCAATCATCGAAGCCTCATCCACCACAAACAGCACGTTGGCACCGGGATTGTGGTTGAGATTGAACGTGCCGGAGGGGCCTGCGAACGCCCTTTCGCGATAGATGCGGCGATGGATGGTCCATGCCGGCTGGCCAGCGTGGAGCGAGAACACCATGGCGGCGCGCCCCGTGGGTGCCATGAGCGTCACTTTCTGTCCCAAGCCACGCAGCGTTCGCACCATGGCAGCAGCCAAAGCAGTCTTTCCCGTGCCCGCCGAGCCGCGCAGAACCATCACCGAGTGGTCGTCGCGGGAGAGCAGGAAGCCAGCAAAAACGCCGATGGCGTGCCGCTGGTCGGCCGTGGGGGCGAACCGGAACTCATCAAGTATACGCCTGGCAATCTCGTCTTGAAGCATAATCTCTCTTCTTCTTGGATGAAACATCGCAACCGCCAACGGGGCGATTGTCGTGCAAAGTTACGCAAAAAAAGAAATATCTTGCCGCCACCAACGCGCCGTTTTTGCGTATATGGAAGAAAATGCGTAACTTTGTCGCTGCAATGGCAAACAAAGACGACCTATCAGACAAGATGCTCAGGCTCACGCTGCGTGTGACGCGTGAGCGTATGTCGGCATCGGTGGGCGATCCGCAGTCGCACGGCGGCATCGTCTACGACCCATACGAGCTGAACAACGCCATCTCGCCTGCCGCCAACCTGCGCGAGGCGTTCCGCAAGTCGGAGCTTTTGGAAAGCGGCTACCGGCGCGCGCTCATCCTTACCGACGCGCCAGTGATGCTTGTGCCCGCCGAAGAGTTCAGCGAGGCCGCCGCCGACACGCTCTACCGCTACACCCACACGCTGCCCGGGAGCGACAAAGTGCTGTGGCGCGCGCTGCCCAACCTCAACTGCGTGGCCGTAATGGCCATGAACAGAGACTTGCTGACGGTTGTCGAGGACCATTTCAAGGACATCCGGCTCACCTCGCTGTGCGAGCCGGTGTGGACACACCTCTACAAGCGTAACTTCACGGGGCCGCGCCAAAAGCTATTCGCTTACTTCTTCGACCGCAAGATGAACGTGTTCCGCTTCGGACAGAACCGTTTCAAGTTCTGCAACACATTCGATGCGGCGCGTTCGCACGATGCACTCTACTATTTGCTCTACGTTTGGCGACAGCTGGGCATGGACGCGGAGAACGACGAGCTGCATCTTGTGGGCAACATCACCGACGAGGAGTGGCTTTGCGGACAGCTGGGCAGCTATTTGCGCCGCGTGGTCTGCATCAGCCCGCAGGTGGAGTTCCGCAACATTGCCATGGCCGCCGACAAGACCATACCCTACGACCTCAAGGCGGTGTATCTGGACGAGGAGGGATGGCAATCCACCGTGCCGCCAACGGCCATGGCCACACGCGGAACGCAGGCCGACAGCGGAGAATAACAACGCCAAGAACAATAAAAAAGACAATCCATGCGCATCATTACCGGAATATACAAAGGACGGCACTTCGACATACCACGCACTTTCAAGGCGCGGCCAACGACCGATTTTGCCAAGGAGAACATCTTCAACGTCATCAGAGGCTATCTGGACTTGGAGGGAACGAAAGCCCTCGACCTGTTTGCAGGCACGGGAAGCATATCGCTGGAGCTGCTCTCGCGCGGATGCGAAGAGGTGGTGAGCGTGGAGAAAGACCGCGACCACGCCCGTTTCATACAGCAATGCATGGGAAAAATCGGGGCAAAGGGCAACATCCTCATCCGGGGCGACGTGTTCCGCTTTGTCAAGTCGTGCCACGAGCAGTTCGACCTCGTGTTTGCCGACCCGCCCTACGCGCTCCCCGAGCTGCCCACGCTGCCCGACCTGATTCTCCAGAGCGGACTTGTCAAGGACGGCGGATACCTCCTCTTCGAGCACAGCGCGCACAACGACTTCAGCAACCACCCGCATTTCGCGGAGCACAGAAGCTACGGCAGTGTCAACTTCAGCATTTTTTCCGCACAGCCCAAGGAACAAACGCCACCATCCGAGGAATAAACGCCACCCCGCCGAGCCTCCGAGCAGGAGCGGCGGAGCACACCCCCGCAACCATCTGTTTCTCAACCATTTGGCAATACCATAGGTTTTGCCCCTCAAAACCATACCTTTCGCACGGCAAAACCATACCTTTTACCGTGCCAAACCTATGGTATGGCCACACAAGAGGCACACGCCCGCCAAACGCCCCTTGCAGCAACAAGCCGCAGCAGCGCAAAAAACACGCCCTGGCACCCCATTCCGCAAACCCGCAAAACGATACGCAAAAAAGCAGCCGGAAAGGCAATAAAAGCACCCCTCATGGCGTTTAGTCATGTAGCATAAGTAAGATAGCAATCAACATGATAGAATACATCCGAGGCGAGCTGACCGAGCTTACCCCCGCACTGGCCGTTATCGAGGCCGCGGGAGTGGGCTACGCGCTCAACATCTCGCTCAACACATACACAACCTTACAAGGCAAGAAAGACGCAAAGCTCTACGTACACGAATCGCTCGTGACCGGAGGACGCGATGACAACTTCACACTCTATGGATTCGCCACCAATCAAGAGCGTTCGCTCTACCGCCTGCTCATCACCGTGTCGGGCGTGGGAGCCAACACGGCAAGAATGATTCTGTCATCGCTCTCGCCCAAGGAGCTGTGCAACGTGATTGCCAACGGCGATGAGCGCGTGCTGAAAAGCGTCAAGGGCATAGGCACGCGCACGGCACAGCGCATCATCGTAGACTTGAAAGACAAAATCGTGGCCAGCGGCATAGCCGAAGAACTGCACGTGAGCGACGCGCCCGCCGCAACAACAGTGGACACAGCCGTGCGCGACGAGGCTGTGAGCGCGCTGGTGATGCTCGGCTTCGCGCCCGCACCATCGGCAAAGGTGGTCACGACCATCCTGGGCGGACAGCCCGACTTGCCCGTGGAGCAAGTGGTGAAGCAGGCCCTGAAAATGATTAAATGAATCCGGCAACTAACAAACAACCATTCACCACCCCTTCCCGCTGACCGGACAGGAGTGGGCGCGTGATAATGAGGAAAAAGCATATCATAATCATATCCGCCTTACTTGCGGTGAGCCTCGTGGCCATCGCAGGAAAGGCATTGCTGGGCTTGAACGCGCCGTCGCTGCTCAGCCGCATGACCGCACCTTTGGCACAGACCCCGCCCGACAGCACGCAGAAGAAGGTGGCCATGCCCGACGTAATCATAGACGAAGAGGAGATTCCCGACTCGCTGCTGCACCCAAGATGGAAGATACAGCGCACCACGCCCGTCACGCACGATGACCTCGACCAAGGAAGCTACGACCTGCAAAGGCCGGAGAACATGAGGCAGACCGTGGAGTACAACGACTCCATCGACCGCTACGTGATTGGCTACAAGATTGGCGGAACTTACGTCAACACGCCCATCATGATGACTCCCGAGGAGTATCGCGTGTGGAGCGAGCGCAAGAGCTGGGCCGACTTCTACCGCGAGAAGAACAAGGAGATTCTGCAAACACAAGGCAAGGAGAAGTTCGACTTCACGAATATGCACTTCGACCTCGGCCCGGCAGAGAAGATATTCGGCCCCGGCGGCGTGCGCATCAAGACGCAGGGAAGCGCAGAGCTGAAGTTTGGCGCAACGCTGAAGAACATTGACAACCCGTCGCTGCCCATCCGCAACAGGAAGACTACAACGATGGACTTTGACGAGAAGATCAATCTGAACGTCAACGGAAAAGTGGGTGACAAGGTAAACATGAACCTCAACTACAACACCGATGCCACCTTCGACTTCGATTCGCAAAACCTCAAACTGAAATACGACGGCAAGGAAGACGAGATTATCAAACTCGTGGAGGCCGGCAACATCTCCTTCCCGTCAAACAACTCGCTCGTGCAGGGCGCAAGCAGCCTGTTCGGACTGCGCACCGATATGCAATTCGGCAAACTGAAGCTGCAAACGGTGTTCTCACAGAAGAAATCGTCCAACAAGAGCGTGTCTTCAAAGGGCGGCAAACAGCTCACACCGTTCGAGATAAACGTATCGGACTACGAGGAGAACCGCCACTTCTTCCTCTCCAACTATTTCCGCACACACTACGATGCAGGAATGCGCACGCTGCCCAACCTCACTACGGGCGTGAAGATTAACCGTGTGGAGATTTGGGTAACCAACAAGACGGGAACCACATCCAACACCCGCAACATCGTGGCTCTGACCGACTTGGGAGAGAACTCTGACGTAAGCCGCCCCGACCTGTGGGGAAGCGGCGCAGGAACTGTGCCGGCCAACACCGCCAACACCGAGTACCAGAGCATTGCCCAAGGACATCCCGAGGCACGCGACATCGACCAAGCATCGACCGTGCTTGAGGGGATGGGGCTCGTGGGCGGCGCGGACTTCGAGAAACTGTCCAGCGCGCGGCTGCTCAGCTCATCGGAGTACAGCGTCAACACGGCGTTGGGCTACGTGTCACTGCGCACCGGACTGCAAACAGACCAAGTGCTGGCCATCGCCTACGAGTACACCTATGGTGGCGTAACCTACCAAGTGGGCGAGTTCTCCAGCGACCGAACCGACGTGAACGAGGCGTTGTTCGTGAAGTCGCTGAAGAACACGAGCAACAATCCCGCACAAGGCAACTGGCGACTGATGATGAAGAACGTCTACTATCTAGCCTCATCGGTGCAGAAAGAGAAGTTCCGCTTGGACGTGAAGTACCAAAGCGACACCACGGGCGTTTACATTTCTTACTTGCCAGAGCAGCAAGTGAAGGGCACAACGCTCATCAAGATGCTCGGCGCAGACCGACTTGACAATAACAACAAGGCCAACTCCAACGGCTATTTCGACTACGTTGAAGGCTATACGGTCAGCAATGGCCGCGTGTTCTTCCCCGTAGCAGAGCCTTTCGGCTCACATATCCAGACCTATCTCACGCAACATGGCGTTTCGGCGAGCGATGCCAGCAAGTATGCCTTTACCGAACTGTATGACTCAACGAAGACCATCGCCAAGCAAATAGCCGAGAAAGACAAGTTTGTGCTGGTGGGGCAATACAGCGGAACATCGGCCAACGTCATCTCGCTCGGAGCGTACAACGTGCCGCAAGGGTCGGTCGTGGTGACGGCGGGAGGCGTAACGCTCAATGAGGGCAGCGACTACACTGTGGACTACAACGCCGGCGAGGTGACCATACTCAACCAAAGCATCATCGACGCGGGCACAAGCGTCAACGTCAGCCTGGAGAGCCAAAGCGATTACGGGCAAGAGCGCAAGACGATGGTGGGACTTAACTGGGAGTACGACTTCTCGAAGAACTTCCAGCTGGGCGGTACGCTCATGCACCTGAGCGAGCAGGCCCTCACCACCAAGGTGAGCATGGGAGCCGAACCGCTCAACAACACCATCTGGGGACTGAACCTCAACTGGAAGAAAGAGAGCCAGTGGCTCACCAATATGCTCGACAAGATTCCGTTCCTGCACCTCACGCAGCCCTCGCAAATATCGCTTTCGGCGGAATTTGCGCAGCTGATAGCGGGCAAGGCACACGGAACGCAGGACAACGCGTCTTATCTGGACGACTTCGAGAACACAAAAAGCACCATCGATGTGTCGCAACCCACATCATGGATTATCTCTTCCGTGCCTAGCGACTTCCCCGAATCGTCAGACAAGACAACACTCCGAAGCGGCTACAACCGCTCGCTGCTGGCATGGTACAACATCGACCCGCTCTTCACACGGCGCAGTTCATCGCTCACGCCGGGACATATCCGAAGCGACCTTGAGCAGCTTTCGAACTATTATGTCCGCGAAGTCTATACGCGAGAGCTGTTCCCGAACCGCGACCAAAACAATTACAGCGGGCAATCATCGATGCTCACCGTACTCAATCTGGCATTCTATCCCGAAGAGAGAGGCCCGTACAACTTCAATCCTGACCTCAATCTGAACGGAAGACTTTCGAATCCGAAGGGCAAATGGGGCGGAATGATGCGCAAGCTGGACACCAGCGACTTCGAGACAGCCAACATCGAGTACATCGAATTTTGGATGCTCGATCCCTTTATCTATTCCAATGAGCAGGCAGATGCCAACAAATACGGCGGCGACTTCTACATCAACCTCGGCGAAGTGAGCGAGGACGTGCTCCGCGATGGCAAGAAGTTCTACGAGAGCGGTATGCCCGTGGACGGCAGCAACGCATGGACGACCACGCAGTGGGGACGTATCCCAACGCAACCCACCGTCACCTACGCCTTCGCCACCACATCCGGAAGCCGCGCCTTGCAGGATGTGGGATTCAACGGACTCACCGACGAGCAGGAGCAGCGGTTCGAATCCTACCAAGACTTCCTCACCGAGATACGCGGAAAGGTCAACCAGGCTGTGTTCGACTCCATTTGGGCTGACCCGGCCAACGACAACTACCACTACTTCCGTGGTAGCGACTACGACCAGGCACAAATGTCCATCCTCAACCGCTACAAGCGCATCAACATGCCGCAGGGCAACTCACCCGATTCCGACAATCAGCCGGAGAATTACGACACATCGTACAAGACAACGCCCGATGTAGAGGACATCAACCAAGACTATACGCTCAACGAATACGAGAAGTATTACCAATACCACGTCTCCATCCGACCCGAGGATTTGGTAGTGGGACAGAACTATATCGTGGACAAGCGCGAGACCACACCCTCGCTACGCAAGGGCGGAACGGGAAAGGCCACGTGGTATCAGTTCCGCATTCCGCTGCGGGAATTTGAGAAACGCGTGGGCGGAATCTCCGACTTCACCAGCATCCGCTTCATGCGTATGTTCCTTACGGGATTCGAAAAGCCCATCGTGCTGCGCTTTGGAACGTTCGATCTCGTGCGTGGCGACTGGCGGCAGTACACCCAGAACCTCACCAACTCTGCATCAACATCGGGAACGATGTCGGTCAGCGCGGTGAGCATTGAGGAAAACTCCGACAAAACGCCCGTCAACTACGTTCTTCCGCCAGGAATCAGCCGTGAGCAAGACCCCACTCAGCCGCAACTCGTGCAAAGCAACGAGCAAGCACTGTCGATGATGGTCAACCAATTGGGCACTGGCGAGTCGAAAGCTGTCTACAAGAACACCACGCTCGACCTGCGCCAGTACAAGCGCATCCAAATGTTTGCCCACGCCAACGCCTTGGAGCAGAACACAACCAACCTCTCCAACAGCCAGCTGGCCGTGTTCGTGCGTCTTGGTTCTGACTATAAGAACAATTATTACGAGTACGAAATCCCCCTGACACTCACGCCCGAAGGCCGCTACAACGGCTATTCGCGCGAGGGATGCGAAGCCGTGTGGCCAGAGGAGAATATGCTCGACGTGTCGCTGTCTACCTTCACTGCCGTCAAGAAAGCCCGCAACGAGGCCAAGGCCGCAGGAAAAGCCAGCTACACACAGCCCTACGTGACCTACGATGCGGCCAAGCCGGCCAACAAAATCACCATCGTGGGCAACCCGACGCTCGGCGAAGTGAAGACCATGATCATTGGTGTGCGCAACCTAAGCGGCGAGGAGAAGAGCGGCGAAGTGTGGGTAAATGAGCTGCGACTGCTGGAATACAACAACGAGGGCGGATGGGCTGCACGCGGAAAGCTCAACATCCAACTGTCAGACTTCGGCACAATCGATGTCAATGGAAGCTACATCACCGATGGTTTTGGCGGCATTGAGCAGGGAGTGAACGAACGCCAGCAAGAGACTACCAGCGACTACACCATCACAACCAACTTCGATCTCGGCAAGTTCTTCCCCGACAAGGCACGCGTCTCCGCACCTATTTATTATAGTGTGCAGAAGACCCAGAGCCGCCCGAAGTACAATCCGCTCGACTCCGACATGGAACTGCAGGACGCTCTCGATGCCACTGGCAGCCGACAGGAGCGCGACAGCGTGGAGGCAATAGCCATAACGAAGCAAACCACCACCAATTTCTCGCTCTCCAATGTGCGCGTAGGCATACAGAACAAGCGCCATCCCATGCCGTACGACCCTGCCAACTTCTCCTTCTCCTACTCCCACAGCCACTCCCACACGAGCGGCGAGACCACCGTGTACGAGAATGAGGACAACTGGCGCGGCTCGCTGAGCTACAACTGGACACCCGTCTACAAGGCATGGGAACCGTTCAAGAAGCTCATCAAGAGCCGTTCCAAGTGGTTCGACATCTTCAAACGCTTCGGGCTGAACTGGCTTCCGCAGAACGTGGCCTTCAACACCGAGATGACGCGCTCCTACTATGAGCTGCAAGAACGAGACATGGAGTCGACCGAGAACAGCATGCTGCCCCTCACATTCAGCGAGCAGTTCCTCTGGAACAGAGACTTCACGCTGCGATGGGACCTCACGCGCAACCTCCACATGAACTTCCAAAGTGCCACCCATGCCGAGATTGAGGAGCCATACACGCCCATCAACAAGGACTTGTATCCCGACCAATACAGCGCATGGAAAGACTCCGTGAAGCAGAGCATACGCGAGTTTGGCCGGCCGCTCGACTACAACCAGAGCTTCAACCTCTCCTATCAGCTGCCGCTCAACCTTGTGCCCATCTTCGACTGGCTGAACGCCGACGCCAACTACACCTCCACCTACACATGGGTGCGCGGTTCTGACTTGGAGGACGGCACTTCGCTGGGCAACACCATTACGATGAACCGCACGCTGAACGTGAACGGAACGTTCAACTTGGAGAAGCTCTACAATCACGTGCCGTTCCTCAAGAAGACCAACGAACGCTTCAAGCAGCCGGCACGCTCCAAGAACCGAAACCGAATAGGACAGTCGGAAAGGACCAGCCGCACCAATCCGAAGACCAACAGAAGCCGCAACGCCAAGGGCGAGAACGCCACGGCGGCAGGCAAGGAAGACAACAAGGACAACAAGAAAGAACAGCTCAAGAAAGAACTGCCCAAGAACAAGCGCAGCTACGAGCGCGAAATCACCATCAAGCCCGACACCTCGATGGTGGTCACGCACGGAAAGAAAACCCGCAGGCTCACCGTAGCGGCCAAAGATGCCGATGGAAAGACCCTCAAGCTGAAGTGGAAGAAGGTGGACGACAACAAAATACGCGTCTTCAACCGCACCGACTCCGCCATCCGCATGAAGATTACCGTCACTGCCAAAGAGCCGCTCGAGAATCAGCGGTGGTACAAGACGGCGCAATGCGTGGCACGCGCGCTGATGACGGTGCGATCCATCAGCATTTCCTACCGCGACCAGTACGCAATGACCTTGCCGGGATTCATGCCCGTCATTGGCAAGGCGTTTGGCCAGAGGTCGGGCGACGCGCTCGCGCCGGGTCTTGACTTCGCCTTCGGACTTGTTGATGACAGCTACATAGACAAGTCGCGCGACATGGGCTGGCTGCTCGTCAATGACAGCGTGGCCACCCCCGCCACAACCAACAAGACGGAAGACCTGCAGCTGCGCATGACGCTCGAGCCGGTGCGCAATCTGAAGATAGACCTCAACGCATCGCGCACGCAGACCACGGCGAAGAGCATACAATATATGTATGCCGGCAACCCGACCACGCAGAGCGGCTCATTCACCATGACCACCCTCTCGCTCGGCACGGCCTTTGAGAGCATGGGCAACGCCACCAACGGCTACCACAGCGCAACGTTCGAGAAGTTTGTCAACTCCCTCGATGGCTACCGCGACCGCGTGGAGGCACAATACAACGGCCTCTCCTACCCCTCGGCGTTCGGCGGAGGCAAGTTCGACCCGAAGAAGGGCAGCGTGAATAAGTACAGTGCCGATGTGATGATACCCGCTTTCCTCAACGCCTACACCAGCATGGGCAGCGTGGGACTGAACATCTTCCCCAAGCTTGCCTCGCTGCTGCCCAACTGGACAGTGCGCTACAGCGGACTCTCGCAGCTGCCTTGGTTCAAGGAGGTGTTCAAGAGCGTCAACATCAACCACTCCTACAAGAGCATCTTCGCCATCGGCTCTTACCAGAGCTACAGCACATGGATGGCCATCAACGGCAACTTGGGCTTCATTCAGGATGCCACAACGGGCAGCCCCATCCCCAGCTCCATGTACAACATCTCCGCCGTGAGCATCAACGAGGCCTTCTCGCCGCTCCTCGGTGTGTCGGTGACCACGCAAAACGACCTCACCGCCGAAATCAAGTACAACCAGACGCGACAGCTCTCGCTCTCCATGACCTCCATACAAATCAATGAGGCCATAAGCAAGGACTGGGTGCTCGGACTGGGATACAAGATCAACAACTTCAACCTCTTCGGCCCGCGCAACAGCCGCTTGGTGAAGAGCAAGAACAAGGGCAAGGGAACCGAGGACGACAACAACCAGAAGAGCACTCAGAGCAGCCGAAGCAGCAGCCGAAACGGAGTGAACCGCGACCTCAACCTGCGTCTCGACCTCTCTTATCGCAAGCAGGCCGCCATCACCCGCGACATTGCCAGCATGACCTCTTCGGCATCAAGCGGCAACACGGCCTTCAAGATGTCGTTCACGGCCGACTACACGCTCTCGCGGCTCATCACCATGAGCTTCTATTACGACATGCAGACCAACACGCCGCTCCTCGCGTCAAGCAGCTACCCCACCACAACCCACGACTTCGGGTTCAACTTCAAGCTCAGTCTCACGCGATAACCCCACTGCCGCGCCCCCGCCACAAGGCCACAGCGCAGCTTGAACTGCACGTCCGCCTCCCACCCGCGAGACAAGCATATTTTCCCCCTTTGCGAAAGGTCACCTTTTGGCTTCCAAAAGGTGACCTTTTGCATTGTCAAACGTAACCTTTCGCACGGCCAAACGTATGGTTTCGCCAGCCACCCCTCACCACCACGCGCGCCGCAAGCAAAACCACCGCAAAAGAACGGCACTCCTCCAACCAAATAATGCACACGCCCAAAACCCTCAAACGGCAACACTTTGCAAGCCCAACCCGCTTCCAACGCATATAAATACGCCCCAAACGCTTGCAAAATGACTAAAAAGCGCAATATAGCCAAGCATTTCTCACGCCGCAAAACTCTTCCGATTGTAACGCGAGAAATTCTGAAACGAAACTTTAATGTTAAATAGTGTCAATAAAAAGCCTATCAAACCGATAATTATAGTAACTTTGTTGTGAAATAATAAATCCGATGTTTCGGGAAGAAGAATCACGAAAGTGACAGCAAGACATGGCAGACAGTCAGTGCTCCATGCAAAAATCAACAACGACACAACATAAAACATCGAAATAAAACTACCTCAACCCAACGTCAATGGATAGGAACAAGAGCCAAGAATACGACGTCATCATCATCGGCGGAGGCATCACCGGCGCAGGCACGGCGCGAGATTGCGCCATGCGCGGGCTGCGGGTGCTTATCGTAGAGAAGTATGACTTCACCAACGGAGCCACGGGGCGCAACCACGGGTTGCTGCACAGCGGCGCCCGCTACGCCGTGACCGACGAGGAATCGGCCAGGGAGTGCATCACGGAGAACATGACGCTGCGCAAAATCGCGCGCCACTGCGTTGAAGAGACCGACGGCCTCTTCATCACACTGCCCGAAGACGACCTCGGCTATCAGGCCACGTTCGTAGAGGCGTGCCGCAAGGCAGGCATTCGCGCCGATGTCATCTCGCCCGAGGAGGCTCTCCGCATTGAGCCGGCGGTCAACCCGCGGCTCACAGGGGCGGTGCGCGTGCCCGATGCGTCCATAGACCCGTTCCGCCTCACCACGGCCAACATCATTGATGCGCGCCGCCACGGAGCCACCACGCTCACCTATCATGAGGTAACGTCGCTCGTCATCGAGAGCGGACGCGTGGTGGGCGTGCGCCTGCGCGACAACCACAACGGCGAGGAGACCGAGGCGCGCTGCCGTCTCGTCATCAATGCCGCCGGAATATGGGGACATCAGATAGCCCAGATGGCCGGAGTGGCCGTCAATATGTTCCCCGCCAAGGGCACACTGCTCATCTTCGGCCACCGCGTCAACCACATGGTGCTCAACCGTTGTCGCAAACCGGCCAACGCCGACATACTTGTTCCCGACGATAGCGTGTGTGTCATCGGCACAACCAGCGATCGCGTGCCCTTTGAGACGGTCGACGACCTGCGGATAACGCCCGAGGAGGTAGACATATTGGAGCGCGGGGCGGCAGACTTGGCTCCGGCGTGCGCCACCACGCGCACCATCCGCGCCTATAGCGGCGTGCGCCCGCTCGTTGCAGCCGACAACGACCCGTCAGGACGCTCCATCAGCCGTGGCATAGTGCTCCTCGACCACGCCACGCGCGATGGTCTGGAGGGCATGATTACCATCACCGGCGGCAAGATGATGACCTATCGCATGATGGCCGAGCTGGCCACAGACCTGGCATGTAAGAAACTGGGCGTGAGCAAGCCTTGCCAGACGGCCACCACACCCCTGCCGGGCAGCGAGACCGCTACGGAAGAGCACGGAACAAGCGCCAACGCCCATGCCTACAGCCGCTACGTGGAGGCCGGACGCCATGGAACAATGGCCAAGGAAGTGCCCACGGGCAACAGCGGCGATGAAGCGCTCGTCTGCGAGTGCGAGAATGTGACTGTGGGCGAGGTGCGCTTTGCCGCCGAGAAGCTCCATGTGCGCAACCTCATCAACCTCCGCCGCCGCACGCGGCTCGGCATGGGCACGTGCCAAGGGGAGCTTTGCGCCTGCCGTGGAGCCAATGTGCTGTGCCAAGTGGCCAATATGAAAGCCGAGAAGGCCGGGCGCGACCTCGCATCGTTCATTGCCGAGCGATGGAAAGGTATGCAGCCAGTGGCCTGGGGCGATACTCTGGCCGAGGCACAGCTCACATCTACGATTTATGAAGGGCTTTGCGGAATCGACCGCATGGCCGGTAACGACAAGGAGGTAGCAAGATGAAATTCGACAATATCATTATAGGTGGCGGCCTTTCAGGACTTACCTGCGGCATCGCCTTGGCCAAGGCCGGACGAAAGGTGGCCGTAGTGGCAGCAGGACAAAGCACGCTGCACTTCAGTTCCGGCTCTATCAGCCTGCTGGGATACGACAACGCGGGCAAAACGGTAACCAATCCGCTGGAAGAGATTCCCCGTCTGTCCGAGAACCACCCCTATCGCCGCGTGGCCGATGTGGCAGCGCGCGCCAAAGAGGCTGCGCAACTGCTCGAGGAGGCAGGATTGAAGATGCAGGGAGATGCTGCGAGAAACCATTTCCGCCTCACTCCCATGGGCATCACCAAGCCCGCATGGCTCACCATTGATGGTTTCGCCACCACCGAGGCCGAAGGCAAGCTGCCATACGCCAAAGTTACGCTGGCCAACATTCGCGGATTCCTTGACTGGCCCACCGAGTTTCTGGCCGACAACCTGCGCAAGATGGGCGTGGAAGTGGAGATGCTGACATTCGGCACGCCACTATTGGACTCCGTTCGCCGCAGTCCGTCGGAGATGCGAGCCACCAACATCGCCAAACTGCTCAACGATGACGAACAACTGGCCGAGGTTGCGCAAGCCATCAACACGCTCAACGCCACGGGAGAGGTGATTCTCCTGCCCGCA
Organism: uncultured Prevotella sp.; assembly: GCA_964640675.1. Lineage (GTDB taxonomy): Bacteria > Bacteroidota > Bacteroidia > Bacteroidales > Bacteroidaceae > Prevotella. The sequence goes on from CAZXFP010000003.1 coordinate 99,871, forward strand.
GTGCTGGGCATTGCGAGCGGCAATGCGACCAACAAACTGCGCCAGCAGGTGCGCAAACCCATAGCCTTCGTGGCCACAATGCCGCCATCGGTGCCCGGCGTGCGCATCCAAACGCAACTTATCAAGCTGTTCCAGTCGCTCGGCGGCACCTATCTGCGCAGCGACATCGTGACGAAAGGCACGCTGGTGAGGGACAAGGTGGCCTACATTGAGACCGAGAACCTGCAAGACGAGCGGCTCTATGCCGATGACTACGTGCTCTGCACAGGCTCTTTCCAGAGCCGCGGCCTAAGAAGCGACTTCCAGCACGTCTACGAGCCTGTGTTCGGACTTGACGTAGACGCGGACGAAAGCCGCGCCAACTGGCACGCCGACTACGCTTTCGACGCCCAGCCCTACATGGCCTTCGGCGTGCGCACCGATGCCACCCTGCATCCGCTGCTTGGCGGCAAGCCCGTGCATAACCTCTACGCGGCAGGTGCTGTGCTCTCGGGGCACAACGCGCTGAAACTCGATGACGGAACGGGCGTGTCCATGCTCACAGCCCTTGAGGTGGCTCACAACATTCTAAGCAAATAAACACCATGGCAGAAGCTAATCCAATCCAGATACAGAAAGAAAGCAAGAGCACATTCAATTTTGAGCAATGCCTGAAGTGCTCCATCTGCACGGTCTACTGCCCCGTTTCGGCCGTAGAACCGCTCTATCCCGGCCCCAAACAGGCCGGACCGGACAACGAGCGTTACCGTCTGAAGGGCGGAAACTACTTCGATGAGATGCTCAAACTGTGTCTCAACTGCAAGCGTTGCGAAGTGGCGTGCCCCGAAAACGTGAGAGTGGGCGACCTGATACAGGCCGCACGCATACGCCACAGCACCCACAAGCCGTCCTTGCGCGACAGAATGCTGGCCAACACCGACTTCGTGGGAACGCTGGCTCACACCTTCGCGCCCATCACCAACTTTGCGCTGGGGCTGAAACCCGCCAAACTGGCCATGGACGCCGTACTCAAGATTGACAAGCGGCGCACTTTCCCGGCCTATTCTTTCCAAACTTTCGAGCAATGGTATAAGAAGCACGCCGCCGAACAGGCCGCTTTCAGCCGCCACGTCAGCTATTTCCACGGCTGCTATGCCAACTACAACTTCCCCCAGCTGTCGAAAGACCTCGTCAAAATCATGAATGCCTGCGGCTATGGGGTACGCCTCCTGGAGAAAGAGAAGTGCTGCGGCGTGGCCTTGATAGCCAACGGCATGAGCGAACAGGCACGCCGGCAGGGCGAACTGAACATGGCATCTATGCGCAAGGCCATTGCCAACGGCGATGAGGTGCTGACCACCAGCTCCACCTGCACGCTTACCATGCGCGATGAGTACAAACACCTGCTTCACATCGACAACGATGATGTGCGCCAGCACCTCTCCCTGGCCACGCGATGGCTCTACCGCATGGTGGACGCGGGCAAAATCAAGCTCGTTTTCCGCAAGGACTTCAGCCAAAAGATAGCCTATCACACGGCCTGCCACATGGAACGCATGGGATGGGCCATATACAGCACGGGGCTTCTGCGCATGATACCGGGCGTAAGCCTCACCGTGCTCGACAGCCAGTGCTGCGGCATCGCCGGAACTTACGGTTTCAAGAAGGAGAACTACCAGCGGTCGCAGGCCATAGGTGCTCCACTGTTCAAGCACATCAAGGAAACAGACCCCGACTTCGTGTCCACAGACTGCGAGACGTGCAAGTGGCAGATAGAAATGTCAACGGGCTACACGGTGAAGAACCCCATCTCCACCATCGCCGAAGCCCTGGACGTGGAGGCCACACGCAAGGCCAACGGCCTGTAAGCCCTGCCCACGCAGACCAAAACGCAGGACGTCCGCCCACCGGCGGGCTTCCCGCAACCGTCAAGAAACACCATCCCCACCCTTGGAAAGCCTCAACGCCATGCCAAGAGTGGGGATTTTCTTGCCAAGCGCACGCCGCACGCCATCCGGCACCATAGTTTCCGCATCTGCCGCCAATCCCGCCACACGCACCAAAGTCATTCCCTGCACACCCGCCATTCCCCTTTTCCTCTTGCTCTTACTACCCTCTGCATGGGCAACTTGCAAGCTCCCATGACCGTTTTCGCTCCCTCTACATACACTTTTATCGCACCCTGCCGAGCCTACAAGACCATCTCCGCAACAAAAAGCCTCCTTAAACATACACTTTCATCGCACTTTGCCACCGCAAGCCCCTTTCTTAAGCAAAGCCTTCTTCCGCCTTTTCCACTCCCCCTTCACCCCCTTTGCCAACGCCAAAACTTCTTTGCATAAGCCCATATCGCTCCCCTACCCGCTCCCCATTATCCCTATTCCACCACAAACGTTCCTTCTCTCTCTACTTCTTAAAGACCTCCACCGCTCCCCCATTATCCCTATTCCCTCACAACCCAAGGAACACGGCAACACGCCTCACAAGCCTTCGCGAGAAGCCCGATAACCTTCTGTGAATCAAAAGGTTAAGAAATGCGCAGAAAAATAAATTAAAAATCCGATATTTTTAATTTAAAAATCAAAAGTTTTTAAATTAATTTTCCACAAAAATAAATTAAAAATAATCGCAATAGGTTATGTATCGCCTTACGACAGACTTGAGTGCAAAAAACAAGGCATACCCTCACAAGCGAGAGTATGCCCACATCAGCATTGCCGAAAAGCCCCCAAGGGGCTGCGGGAATCAGTTTTCCTTCCAGAAAGCGCGGGTGAACAAGACGAGGACAGTGAAGAGTTCGAGACGCCCCACCAGCATCAGGAAAGAGCAAATCCACTTGGCCACATCGGGCAACTGCGACCAAGACATCGTGGGACCAATCTCTATGCCCAGCGTGGGGCCTACATTGCCCAGACAACTGATGGCTATGGTGAACGAGTTGGCCGCATCCACGCCGCAAGCCATCATGGCAAAGCCCAGCAAGAAGGCCAAAATGAGGTAGAGACCAACGAAGGCAAGCAACGTGACGCGCTTGGACTGCGGCACATTCTGACCGTCCACCTTCATCGGAAGCACGGCATTGGGGTGCAGAATCTGCCTGAATTCATTGCGAATCACCTTCAGCAGCATCACGGCGCGTATGCTCTTCATGCCTCCACTCGTCGACCCGGAGCAGCCGCCCACCACCATGCACAGGATGAGGGCAAACCAAGTGACGTGCGGCCACTGCGCCGCATCGTCGCTGAAAAGCCCCGTCGTAGTGATGAACGACACCACTTGAAAGAGTCCGCTGCGGAATGCGTGCTCCATATCGTAGTGGTTGCGCCACATCAGTTCGGCCATGATAAACAAAGTGCACGACACGACAACGAAAAGATAGAACCGGAACTCGCTGTTGCGGAAGAGTTGCTTGATGCGCAAGTGCGTCACGGAGGCATACAACAGCGTGAAATTGATGCCGGAAAGGAAGCAGAAGAGCGCGCAAACGTATTCCTCGGCAGGCGAATGGAAGGTGGAGATAGAGCCGCTCTCGGTGGAGAAGCCGCCCGTGGCCGTGCTTGTGAAAGCGTAGTTGACGGAGTCGAACCAGCTCATGCCGCACAACTTGTAGGAGAGAATACAGGCAACGGTGAGCACCACGTAGACCGCCCAAATCCATTTAGCCCCCGTGCTGAGCCGAGGATGCAGTTTGGTGGTCAGCGGACCAGTGGCCTCGGCGGCAAACACGCGCACCGAGCCGCCCACAAACGAGGGAAGGATGGCAATGGTGAAGAAAACGATGCCCAGTCCGCCTATCCACTGGGTGAGCGATCGCCAAAAAAGCAAGCCGCGGGGCAGTCGCTCGGGATAGTCGATGATGGTTGCGCCGGTGGTGGTGAAGCCCGATATGGTTTCAAAGAAAGCATCGGTGACGCTGTGAAGATAGCCGCCGAAGAGAAAAGGCAGCATGCCGAAAAGCGAGAAGAGCACCCACGCCACAGTGACAACGAAGTAGGCATCGCGCCGGCTCAGCGTGTTGTCGGCGTGCAATCCCACCAAGCGGAAGGCCACACCTGCGGCAATGAGCACGGCAAGGCTCATCACGAAAGGCTGCGTGTCGGCGCCGCCACTGTAAACCGACACCACCAGACACCAAAACATAAGCGTTGCCTCGATAAGCAGCAACGATCCGAAAATCTTGGATATGAGTTTGACGTTGAGCATGGCCTTAGTTGAAAAGTCCTTCCAGCTTCTTGACGCTCACATTGTGGCAGAACACCACCACGCTGTCGCCCGCCTCAATCTGCGTATTGCCCGACACGAGCATTCCCTCGCCGTTCCTCACCAGTCCGCCGATGGTCATTCCCTTGGGCAGTCCCAAGTCTTTGACGGGTCGGCGAGTGACCTTTGAGCCTTGAACGGGCACAAACTCGGCCACATCGGCATCGGCCGACATGAGGAAACGCACGTTCTCCACATTGGCATCGAGCATCATTTGATAGATGTGGCTTGCGGCTATGACGCGCTTGTTGATGATTGTTCCGATGTCAAGGCTCTCGGCCATGAGGGCGTAATCCACATTCTCAACCATCGCCACCGTCTTTCTCACGCCCATGCGCTTCGCCGTCAGGCAGGCAAGAATGTTGGTCTCGGCCTTCCCCGTCAAGGCCACGAAGGCCTGCGTGGAGCGTATCCCTTCCTCATTGAGCAGCGAAAGGTCGCGCCCATCGCCGTTGATGACCAGCGTGTCCTCATCAAACAAGTTGTTGAGCACCTCGCAACGCTCGGGATTACGCTCAATAACCTTCACGCTCATGTACTCCGGCATCTGCCTTATCGCCCGCACGGCAGTGGCACCACCGCCCATCACCATCACGTTTTTCACATCAACGTAGTGCTCTTTGCCCACCACCTGACGGATATAGGGGATGTAATTGCGCGTGGTCATGAAGTAAGCGAGGTCGTAGAGCTTCAGTACGTCGTTACCACCGGGAATGATTGTGTCGCCACGGCGGCGGATTGCCACAACGTGATAGGGGTCATCGGGACCGCTAATCTCCCTCAAAGGCTTGTCAAGCACCTTGCACGTCTCGCGCAACTTGATGCCCAGCATCACAAGCGCGCCATCATGGACGTCCCACCGCTGACGCACCCACGACATTTTCAGCCCGTTGATGATGTCTTTTGCCGCCAACATCTCGGGATAAATGACGCTGCTGATGCCCATTTTGTGGAATATCTCCTGATTTTGCGGGTCGGCATACTCGGCATTGTTGATCTTTGCCACGGTCTTCTTTGCGCCCAGAGCCTTCGCAAGCGCACAGGCCGACATATTGAAGCTCTCATCGGGCGTGACGGCAATGAAGAGATCGGCAGCCTCAACGGCAGCCTCCCGCAAGGCGCGGATGCTCGTTGCCGACGCGTTCATGGTGAGCAGGTCGTAGTCGGCGGCCAGTTTGGCCAGCTTTTCCTCGTCCTCATCCATGAGGATAACATCCTGCTTGTTGCGCGAAAGCAGCTTGGCCAGATAAGAGCCGATGGTATATGCGCCGGCAATAACGATTCTCATACTCTCCTATATCTTGCTTGACGTTTCCTAAAATCGCGATACGCGCACCGCCTTAAACGGCGCGCGGCCCTCTCATTTCTTGCTTAACGCTTCCTTGATGCTGTCGTAATCGTAGCCGCAGAGCTTCCGCAGCTGCGCCACAGTGCCTTGGTCGACAAACTCGCCGGGCATTCCGAGCCGCGTAATGTGCGGTGCAAAGCCGTGGTCGTCCATCCATTCGCGCACGGCCGTGCCCATTCCGCCATCGCGAACGCCGTCCTCGATGGTCACAATGCGGGAGAAATGCTCGCCCACCTCGCTCAGCAGCTTGCCATCGAGCGGTTTAAGGAAGCGCATATCGTAATGGAACACGCGGTGGCCTTGCGGATTTCCCTCCTCCTGCAAAGCCTTGATGGCACGCTGCACATCGTTGCCCACCGGCCCAATCGTAAGTACGGCCACATCGCCTTGCCGCGGTTCGCCCTCGGTGAGCTTGCGTCCGGTGCCCACTTCCACCTCCGTGAGCGGGCAACGCCAGTCGGTGAGCACGCCACGGCCACGCGGATAGCGGATGACGAACGACCCCTTGCCGGGCAACTGTGCCGTGTACATGAGCCGGCGCAGCTCGTGCTCGTCCATCGGAGCTGCTATCGTGAGGTTGGGAACAGGCCTCAGCGCGGCCATATCGAACGCGCCATGATGCGTTGCCCCGTCCTCGCCCACGATTCCGGCGCGATCCAAGCAGAGCACCACGGGCAAATTGAGCAACGCCATGTCGTGGATGATGTTGTCGTAGGCTCTCTGCGCAAAGGCACTGTAGATGGCGCAGAACGGCTGCAAGCCATCCTTGGCCATGCCGGCAGAGAAAGTGACAGCGTGTCCCTCGGCTATGCCCACGTCAAAGGTGCGCGAGGGCATCTCCTTCATCATCACACAGAGCGAGCTACCTGTGGGCATGGCCGGCGTAACGCCCACGATGCGCGGGTTCTGACGCGCCAGCTCCAGCAGCGTCTCGCCAAACACGTCCTGAAACTTGGGCGGCTGGTTGGCATTGTCGGACACTACGCGCTCGCCCGTGGCGGGATTGAACTTGCCGGGGGCGTGCCAGATGGTCGCGCTCTCCTCGGCGGGCTTGTATCCCTTGCCCTTCACCGTGTGCAGATGGAGCAGCTTGGGCCCTGTCATGTCCTTGATTTGCCGCAGAATGCGCACAAGCTCCTTCACGTCGTTGCCATCGTAGGGGCCGAAGTAGCGGATGTTCATCCCCTCAAACATATTCTGCTGATGGGCGATGGCACTCTTGATGGCGTTGTTCAGGCGTATGATGCCCTTCCGCCTGTCATCGTTCAGATAGCCGCGCTGGCTCAGCCACTGGCTGGCCTTGAAGCGCAGGCGGTTGTAAGTTTCGTTGGTGTCAAGATTGAGCAGGTACTTCTCCATGCCGCCCACGGCACGGTCGATGCTCATATCGTTGTCGTTGAGGATGATGAGCAGGTCGTTGGGCTGGCTCGACACATTGTTCAGCCCCTCAAAAGCCAGTCCGCCGCTCATGGCACCATCGCCAATGACGGCCACAACGTGTCGCCCGGCCGTGGCCTCGCCGCCCAGCTTCGCCGCCACGGCCATACCGAGCGCGGCAGAGATGGAGTTGGAGGCATGGCCACACGTGAACGTGTCGTACTCGCTCTCCAATGGCGAGGGGAAAGGTCGCAAACCACCCATCTTGCGGTTCGCCGGGAACTGCTCGCGGCGGCCGGTCAGTATCTTATGACCGTAGGCCTGGTGTCCCACGTCCCACACTATCCTGTCCTCGGGGGTGTTGTAAACGTAGTGAAGAGCCACCGTTATGTCGATGGCACCCAAACTTGAACCGAGGTGTCCGGGATTGACGGCCACCTCATGAATAATGTTCCTGCGAAGCTCCCGGCACACTTCGGGAAGCTCGCCGACCGTCAATTTCCTCAAATCACTGGGATAATGGATTTGGTCCAACAACTTTTGCTGCTTATCTTCAGCCATTTCTTTCAGTAACTATAATATTTTTGCAAAGTTACGAATAAGCGGGTGCAAAGCCAAACAAAAAGGGAAGAATTTCGACGGCGCAGGTTTTTGCCCTGCCCAAGCTGCTCTCAGAAGGGGCAAAAAGCACCGGCCAAATCCCCGCACAAAGACATGGCGATGCAAAAGGTATGGTTTTGCAGAGATTTTTAATTTAAAAATTGCGCAATTTTAAATTAAAAATCGGAGAAAAATAAATTAAAAATATCCACGATATGTACCCCGCCACAACACAGAACGCAACCTTTTGAAGTTCAAGCAATTACAATTCGGTCCACCACCGCACAAGCGCAAAAAGGCGCGAGAGCCGGAAGCGGGCTACTGCTCGGGGTATTGCTCGTAGACAACAAGCCCGAACTCGTGGGCGTAGGCATAGATATGCTCCAGTATGTCGGCCACGGCGTGCTCGTAGGCCACCCATTCTTTCTTCCGCAAGAAGCAATATACCTCCACGGGCATACCGCTCTGCGTAGCCTCCAGCTGTCTGACGAAGAGCGTCAGGTCGGCATTCACATCGTCACGGCCGCGCAGATAACGCTCCACATACTTGCGAAACACGCCCATGTTGACCACATCGCCCCGCAAGTCGTCCTCCGTGGCGTAGCCCCTGCTCAAAAGATGCTGCTTCAAATCGTCTCCGCAAAGCCTCACACTGCGGAAATCGAAGTATATCCGCTTCTGCATCCGCCGCCCCTCGCTCTGCTGCATGGCGCGCCAGTTCTGAAAACTCCCGCTCACCAGCGTAAGCGGCGACACCGTGGCCACGCTATTGTCGAACTGGCGCACCTTGACGGTGGTGAGCGTCATCTCTATCACCACGCCATTCACCTGCGTTCCCGGCACGGTAATCCAGTCGCCCACGAGCAGCATCTCGTTGCTCGTCAGCCGAATACCGGCCACCAGCCCCGAAATGACATCCTTGAACACGAGCATGAGGATGGCCGACGTCGCGCCAAGTCCTGCAAAGAGCGTCAGCGGGTTCTTGCCCAGCAGCAAAGCCACGCCCACCACCACGCCAATGAAGATGATGGCCACGCGCAACACGATGCAAAAGGAATTGAGATACTGATGGGCGGCAGTGCCGGAGGTATGGATGTCGAGATAGCGGACGCGCCCAATGATGCCCACGGCCAAGCGAACGCTGTTGACGGTGATGTAAACGGACGTGATGCGGCTAAGTGCTTCCTCCACAAGGGGAAACTGATAGAACACCAAAGGCAAGAGCCACGACACCACTATGGCCGGAACAATGCTGCAAGCGGTGTTCAGCACAGGGCGGTCGAACAACACATCGTCCCACTTGGTGTTTGTCTTGGCACTCACCCGGAGCACCAACGGCACAAGAATCTTGCGGCAAAGAATGCCCGAAAGCGACGACAGCACCAGCGCAACAAGCACCAGCAGCACATGGCGCATCACCACAAGCCACGTGCCATGTAGCCCCGTCAGCTCAAGCAATTGCTCCACAAAAAGCCTTATCTCCTCCATTTCTTTTGTTTTTCTTAGTTGTCATGCAGCCCGGCCATCACTTCCACACGGGAGCAGAAGCAAAACTCCGCTGCCTTTCCTTGATTGTCATGCGGCGCGCGTGCCCCTTTCGCAAATCAAGGCACGCGCCGCCATGCTTCCAAAGCGCGTCACTCGCACATGGCACGGCACACCCTGTCCTGCAAGTCGCGTGCGGCGCGCCCCTTGGGGCTGCCCTGATTGAGGATGGCAAAGGCCAGTCGGTGGCCATTGCTTGCGGTGCAGAAGCCGGCCAGCGTACTGATACGCGCCACAGTGCCCGTCTTGGCACGCACGTTGCCATCGGCGGCCGTGCCGCGGAGCCTGCTGCGCAACGTGCCATCGCGTCCGGCAATGGGCAAGGTGCGCAACAACGCCTCATGGGCGGTGCTGTCCTGATAGTTGAGACGCAAGAGCCTGACCACCATTTCTGCACTCACGTAGTTGTATAACGAAAGCCCCGAGCCATCGGCCACATAGTAGTCGGAGGGCGTAAGCCCCACTTCGCGCACTACGGCGTTCACCTCCTGCCGCGCCTGACGTGCCCCGGCGCGACGCTGCCCCGAGGCTTTGGCCAGCTGATAGAACACCGACTCGGCATGAAGATTGTCGCTTTGCTTCATCATGCGCCGCAACACCTGCCGCAAGGAGTGCCGCTCCTCGCCTATGAGCGTTGCCCCCGGGGGAAGCGCGCCATCGTCGTAGCCGCCTTGAACGCTCACGCCCGCCGCGCGCAGCCTGCTTGCCAGCTCGCCAAGGAAGCGGTCGCGCCGGCCATAGGTGAGCGGCGAAAGGCAGGGATTGCTGCTGTCGTCGTCCCAGCACCAGCCCTCGCCCATCGGCTTGTCGTCTTTCATGTTCTTGTCGGCCAGCAATCCGCCCGCCACCGTGCGTATTCCGGCCTTCCGCACCGCGTCCACAAAGCCCCGCATGTCAGCATCGGCAAAGAGCGGGTCCATGCCGCCCACGCAGCAGAGCGACCCATGGAGCGTGCCCGTGGAGTCGATGTCGCCGGTGGCGTAAATCTTGGTGGAGAACTCATAGTCTGCGCCCAGCCGATGGAGCGCGGCGATGGCCGTAATGCACTTCTGCACCGAGGCGGGGCGCATACGCTGCTGCTCGTCATGGCAGAACACCGCCCTGTCGGAACTCAAATCCCACACCATGACGGCCATCTGCGTGGAGCGCAGGAGCGGGTCTTGCAGGATGTCGCTCATGCGCTGGCCGAACTGCTCCGCCCATTGCGTGTCGAAACCAGCCCCATCGGCCACGGAGGAACGCACCTCGGGGGCTACCACAGTGTCGTCCTCGGCAGGCTCCACCACGATGCCGGCATCCTCGGCAAGGAAGCGCGCCACGTGGGCACTGTCGATATAGGCATCGCGCACCTGCGCCGTCAGAGGCGAGCACAGGCACACGGCCATCCAAAAGATGAATTGTCTGATTCTAAGCATTGTCTTTCTTCTGCCTCACTCGTTTGCAAAGGGCATCGACAAACGACTGCTCGTTCTCGGGCGTAAAGGTGTCGATGCGCCCGTCACCATGTTCCACAAGCACATAAGACCCCGTGAGCAGATGGCGGGGCATACGCCGCACCGCCGTGACGCGCTCCAGCTCTATGGGCTGGCCACCGCGCTTGCCCAGCCTACCACGCTTTGTGGCCAGATGGTCGTCGGAGAGCACATAGTCGGTGTGGATTCCGCGGTCTATGCCCCTGACGGCGGCCACCATGAGCAACGCGCCCAGCACGGCCATGGGCAGCGTGCCGAACAGAAAACAATAGAGCGAGGCGGCAGCCACCAAGATGATGCCGCACAGTTCGCCCAACGTGAGCCGATGATGAAATACCCTTGTCATAATTACGACTGCAAAATTACGAAAAAAATATGATTCCGCAGCATGACGCGCGGGGTTTCCTATATATGCCGGTGTGGATTGCAGAATAGCCCGAAAAGCTGCCGCCACAAACAGCCGCCAAGCCTTCGGCCTGCCTTTCCGCCCCTGCCGCACACAGCAAGAGGCAAGCCGAGAAAACAGCCGCGCAGAGATGGCGATGCAAAAGGTATGGTTTTGCGAAGATTTTTAAATTAAAAATCGGAGAAAAATAAATTAAAAATCCGACATTTTTAATTTAAAAATATCCACAAAACATAACCAGTTGAAAAACAAGAGGTTTGCAAACGGCGCCTCCACGCGCGGGCACATATTTCAAAAAAAATACTAAACGTTCGCCCGTCTGACAATAAATCTGTAATTTTGCGGGCGAAACATCAACTGCCCTTTACACCGGGCACAACTGTTTGCTTTGAAATGATTTACAAGTACGACTTTCTAATCATCGGCGCGGGTGTCGCCGGGATGAGCTACGCCTTGAAAATAGCCAGGGCGCACAAAGGCAAAATCTGCATGATTTGCAAGACTTCGCTCGACGAGGCCAACACCTCGTTCGCGCAGGGCGGCGTGGCGTCGGTCACCAATCTTGCCGTTGACAACTTCGACAAGCACATCGAAGACACCATGATAGCCGGCGACTACATATCGGATCGCGATGCCGTGGAGCAGGTGGTGCGCAACGCGCCGGAGCAAATCGAAGAGCTGGTGAACTGGGGCACGAATTTCGACAAGAAAGACGACGGCTCCTACGACCTGCACCGTGAGGGCGGGCACTCCGAGTTCCGCATCCTGCACCACGCCGACGACACGGGCGCGGAGATACAACGCGCACTGATGGAGGCCGTGAAGGCGCATCCGCAGATAGAAGTCAGGGAGAACCACTTCGCCGTGGAGATTATCACGCAGCACCACTTGGGCGTGGAGGTGACACGCCGCACGCCCGACATTGAGTGCTTTGGCGCTTACGTGCTGGCTCCCGACACACAGAAGGTGGACACGTATCTGAGCCGCGTCACGCTGATATGCACAGGCGGATGCGGCGCGGTGTACCAGACCACCACCAATCCCATCATCGCCACGGGCGACGGCGAGGCTATGGTCTACCGCGCCAAGGGAACGGTGAAGGACATGGAGTTCGTGCAGTTCCACCCCACCTCGCTCTATCATCCCGGAGAGACCCATCCCGCATTCCTCATCACTGAGGCCATGCGCGGCTACGGCGGCATACTGAAGCTGCCCACGGGCGAGACGTTCATGGAGAAATACGATGATCGGCTGTCGCTCGCGCCGCGCGACATCGTGGCAAGAGCCATCGACAACGAGATGAAGATACACGGCATAGACCACGTTTGCCTGGACGTGACCCACAAGGACGCACAGGAGACAAGGCACCACTTCCCCAACATCTACCACAAGTGCCTCTCCATGGGCATCGACATTACGCGGGACATGATTCCCGTGCGCCCCGCAGCCCACTACATGTGCGGCGGCATCAAGGTGGATCTGAACGGAGAGAGCAGCATACACAGGCTCTATGCCATCGGCGAATGCTCCTGCACGGGGCTGCACGGCGGCAACCGACTGGCCAGCAACTCGCTCATAGAGGCCGTGGTCTACGCCGATGTGGCGGCAAAGCACAGCCTGAGCGTGGCCGACAACTATGAATTCAATGACAACGTGCCCGAATGGAACGATGAGGGAACGATGACCAACGAGGAGAAAGTGCTCATCACGCAGAGCGTGAAAGAAGTGGGCGAGGTGATGTCGAACTATGTCGGCATCGTGCGCTCCAACCTTAGGCTGAAGCGGGCGTGGGCACGGCTCGACCTGCTCTACGAGGAGACGGAGAAACTCTTCAAGCGGGTGAAGGCCACACGCGACATCTGCGAGCTGCGCAACATGATCAACGTGGGCTATCTCATCACCCGGCAGGCCATAGAGCGAAAGGAAAGCCGCGGCCTGCACTACACCACCGACTATCCCCGGCACGCATACGACAAGAAAAAAGAATAAATCATTTAAATAACAAAACAACCAAAGGAAATGCCCCGGCGGCTAATCCCGCACATCACAACAAGGGAAACAAGCTCACGGGGCGGCAACACAAATTTATGAGAAAGAACCATCTATTAGCAGCGGCACTGCTCAGCCTCGCACTGCAAGGCTACGCGCAGACGGCCACAAAGGGAGGCGGCATCTCGCAGGAGATGCTCTCGAAGATTGAGCAAAACGGTGTCAAGGGCGGCGACTGCGTCATCTCAAACGCCTTGGCAACGAACAACATCGACAATTTGGCCAAGAACTTCAAGAATCAGGGCGTCATCGACACGCATTTCAGCGTGGAAACACCCAAGCAAAGCATCCATGACCAAAAGAGCTCGGGACGCTGCTGGTTGTTCTCTGGTCTGAATGTGCTGCGCGCCAACTTCGCGAAGAAGCACCAAGACAGCCTCCGCGTGGAGTACAGCCAGGTGTACCTGTCGTTCTACGATCAGCTGGAGAAGGCCAACCTCATGCTGCAAGGCGTGATAGACTGCGCCAACAAGCCGATGGACGACCAGCGCGTGCAGTTCTTCTTCAAGAATCCCATCAACGATGGCGGTACGTTCTGCGGTGCGGCCGACTTGGCAGAGAAGTACGGCGTAGTGCCTATGGAGGCCATGCCGGAGCCGTATTCGGCAGAGAACACGTCGCGCATGGCACAGCTTATCTCGACCAAGCTGCGCGAGTTCGGACTTGAGCTGCGCAAGATGGTGGCCGACAAGAAGTCGGCACGCGACATCCAGGCACGCAAGACCGAGATGCTCGGCACTGTATATCACATGCTCACGCTCTCACTGGGCAACCCCGTGAAGGAGTTCACCTACGCCTTCAAGGACAAGAACGGCAAAACCGTGGGCAAGGCACGCAAGTACACGCCGAAGCAGTTCTACGATGAGACCGTGGGACATCCGCTCAACGGCACCTTCGTCATGGTGATGAACGACCCGCGCCGCCCCTACTGGAAGACCTACGAGGTGGAATACGACCGCCACACCTACGATGGACACAACTGGAAGTACCTCAACCTGCCGATGGAGGAGATTGCCAAGCTCGCCATTACCTCACTGAAGGACAGCACGAAGATGTACTCCAGCTACGATGTAGGTAAGCAGCTCGACCGCAAGCGCGGCTATCTCGACATGAACAACTACGACTATGGCATGCTCTACGGCACGACCTTCCCCATGGACAAAGCCGACCGCATCAGCACTTTCGACAGCGGATCGACCCACGCCATGACCCTTTCGGCCGTCGACCTCGATGAGAACGGACAGCCCATCAAGTGGAAAGTGGAGAACAGCTGGGGCCCGAACTACGGCCAAGGCGGCTGCCTGATTATGACCAACGACTGGTTCAACAACTTCACCTTCCGCCTTGTGGTGGACAAGAAGTACTGCTCCGACCGCGTGATCAAGGCCGAGCAGCAGAAGCCGCTCATGGTTATGCCGGAAGACCCGCTCTTCCAGGTCGACAAATAATCAGCGCGACACTGCATAAACCAAACAATTGGGGTCTCAAAGGACATCGCTTCCTTTGAGACCCCAATT
>CAZXFP010000003.1:114523-122655 GCA_964640675.1 uncultured Prevotella sp.
CATAAACCAAACAATTGGGGTCTCAAAGGACATCGCTTCCTTTGAGACCCCAATTGTTTTACTGCATCTTTGCTCACTGCTTGCTACCCATCTTGCCCGTCACTTTCTTCGTTTCAACTCCTATTCCAAAGTCTTTGATCACAGCTTGCAACCCTTCTTGCCTGCCACATTCTTCGTTTCAGCTCCTATTCCAAAGTCTTTGATCACGGCTTGCAACCCTTCTTGCCTGCCACATTCTTCGTTTCAGCTCCTATTCCAAAGTCTTTGATCACAGCTTGCAACCCTTCTTATCCACAACCATCAGGGCAAAACAAAAAACCGCGTCTCCCCTGCCGCACCAACGCCTCACCGCAAAGCACGCGGCAAAGGCCGAAAGACGACAGAAGAGACGCGGAAAATATGCTACTGCAAACTTATTTCTTGTCCGTTATAGCCTGCTTTATCAGTCCCTCCAGCTCCTCGCAAAGCTCCGGGTTGTCCTGAAGCAACTTCTTCGTGGCATCACGTCCTTGGGCAAGGCGCGTACCGTTATAGCTGAACCAGCTTCCGCTCTTCTGGATGATGTTGTTCTCCACACCCAAGTCGACAATCTCGCCCACCTTGGAGATGCCCTCGCCGAAAGTAATCTCAAACTCAGCCTTGCGGAAAGGCGGAGCTACCTTGTTCTTCACCACCTTCACGCGCACTTGGTTGCCCAGAATCTTGTCACCGTCCTTGATGGAGGTGACGCGGCGGATGTCGATGCGCACCGAAGAGTAGAACTTCAAGGCGTTACCGCCCGTTGTAGTCTCGGGATTGCCAAACATTACGCCAATCTTCTCGCGCAGCTGGTTGATGAATATGCAGCAAGTGTTCGTCTTCGAAATGGTGCCGGTGAGCTTTCGCAACGCCTGACTCATCAGTCGCGCCTGCAAACCCACGTTGTTGTCGCCCATGTCGCCCTCTATCTCCTTCTTGGGAGTGAGCGCAGCCACGGAGTCTACCACCAGAATGTCGATGGCCGATGACCGAATGAGCTGGTCGGCAATCTCCAACGCCTGCTCGCCCGTGTCGGGCTGGGAAATCCAAAGGTTGTCCACGTCCACCCCGAGCTTCTCCGCATAGAAGCGGTCGAAGGCGTGCTCCGCATCGATGAAGGCGGCCACGC
Source organism: uncultured Prevotella sp. (assembly GCA_964640675.1). Taxonomy (GTDB): domain Bacteria; phylum Bacteroidota; class Bacteroidia; order Bacteroidales; family Bacteroidaceae; genus Prevotella. The sequence goes on from CAZXFP010000003.1 coordinate 115,671, forward strand.
CACCCATTTTCTGCGCCTCGGCTATCGCATGGATAGCCAGCGTGGTCTTACCCGATGACTCCGGGCCGTAAATCTCAATGATTCGCCCGCGCGGATAGCCACCCACGCCCAGCGCGGCATCCAGTCCGATGCCACCCGTGGGAATTACGTCGACCGGCTCCACCTTCTCATCGCCCATGCGCATGATGGAACCCTTGCCGAAGTCTTTCTCTATCTTTGCCATGGCGGCCTGCAAAGCCTGCAACTTGGCAGCTTTGGCATCCTGTGCCACCTCTTCTTTCTTTGCCATTGTTCTCTTTTTATGTCGTTTAAGCGCGGCGACCGCCCACAGAGACCCACTCCGCAGGCCTGCCGTCCACACACTTGCGTTGCCCGGGAACTACAGTTCCAGATCCTTGCCGAACTCCTCGTGCCAAGGCAAGCCCTGCTTGTTGAGCTGCTCCATGAACGGATCCGGATCGAACTCCTCCACGTTGCACACACCCGGCTTGCGCCATACGCCCTCCAAGAAGAGCTTCGCGCCAATCATGGCCGGCACACCCGTTGTGTAGCTCACGCCCTGCATGCCCGTCTCCTTGTATGCCTCCTGATGCTTGCAATTGTTGTAGACGTAGTAGGTCTGCTCCTTTCCGTCCTTCAGGCCGCGGATACGGCAGCCGATGGAGGTCTCGCCGTCATAGTTCTCGCCAAGGTCTTGCGGGTTGGGCAGCACGGCCTTGAGGAACTGCAGCGGCACAATCTTCACCTTGGCCGTCTTTGTCGGGTCGTCGGCAAGCGGTGCCTCGTAGGTCACCTCATCGATGCGGCCCATGCCAAGGTTCATGATGCAGTCGAGATAAGTGAGATACTGCTGGCCGAACGTCATCCAGAAGCGTCCCCGCTTGATGGTCGGGAAGTTCTTCACAAGGCTCTCCAGCTCCTCATGGTGCATCAGATAGCTCTCGCGCGCACCGATGTTGGGATACGTGAGCGGCTTGTGAACGCTCAGCGGATCGGTCTCCACCCACTTGCCGTCCTCATAATAGAGACCCTTCTGCGTAATCTCGCGGATGTTGATCTCCGGGTTGAAGTTGGTGGCGAACGCCTTATGGTGGTTGCCCGCGTTGCAATCCACGATGTCGAGATACTGAATCTCGTCAAAATGGTGCTTGGCCGCATAGGCGGTGAAGATGCCCGACACACCCGGATCGAAGCCGCAGCCCAGAATGGCCGTCAGCCCGGCCTCCTTGAAGCGCGACTGATAAGCCCACTGCCAGCTGTACTCGAAATGCGCCTCGTCCTTCGGCTCATAGTTGGCCGTGTCCAGATAGTTGCAGCCGCACGCCAGACAAGCCTCCATGATGGTCAGGTCCTGATACGGCAGCGCAAGGTTGATGACCAATTCGGGCTTGTAGTCCGACATCAACGCCTTCAGCTGCTCCACGTCGTCCGCATCCACCTGCGCCGTCTTGATATCCATCGTGTAGCCCTTCTCGTGAATCGACTTCACCAGACGGTCGCATTTCTCCACATGACGGCTGGCTATCATCATCTCGGTGAACACATCCGTGTTCTGTGCAATCTTGAATGCAGCGACGGTGGCCACGCCTCCGGCGCCAATCATTAAAACTCTGCTCATCTCTTCTATTTTGTTTTTTCCTTATTTCAGCTTCTCGTCAATCTCCGCCTGCGTGATGCCCATCGCGTCCATGATGGAGAATCCCAGCATCTCCTCGCGGTAGTTGCCCGCCCTGCCCGGCTGCATCGTGAAGAGCGTCACGCGCTTCTGCTCATCGTCTACATCGCGCAGCGCGGCACGCAAGTCCTGCCACAGCGCGGCATCCTCGCCGTTGGGCACCACCATCAGCCGCGTCACCCGCTCCTCGGTCAGCAGCAGGCGCACCAAGTCGAGCAGCACGGCATCCTTGCGCGAGGCCTCGCCGCCCGTGGGCACACAGTTGATGACAAACTCGCCCAGCCGCTCCGAGCGGAAAGCCTGCCCGTCAAGCTCCGTGGCATAGCCGGAGGGCGCGAAATGCTCCAGCCCCGCGCGGCTTCTGTCGTGCAAAAGCACCACCTGCGTCTCATGGTCGCCGGGGCGAAGCCGCCCGTCCAGGGCCACATCCACTATCCACTGGCTCAAGTCGGCCTGCGGAATGCGCCGCCCAAGCATACGCTCAAAGTTCACAGTCAGGTCGAACGCCACATGGTCGATGTAGTCTGCATCGGCAATGATGATGTTCTTGCTCCATTTTACGGAATTGATTCCTTGCATTTTCATTGGCACAAAGATACGCTTTTTAGCTTAGCGAGCCAAACTTTTGGGGGCTTTTCTTCCCCCTGCCACACGCAAAACCGCGCCGCCCCGTCAGCTTCCGCGCGCCCGCATGGCCTCCCCCGCCAGCCAGTGCCTTGCCCCCGCTTTTCCAAACCATACCTTTTGGCTTCCGAAAGGTAACCTTTCGCCCTGCAAAACCTATGCTTTTGCAAGCCAAAACCATACCTTTTGCCGCCCCCCGTTACAGGCCATCGGCACAGACCATTTTAAGCATAAAAGAACAGACGAAAAAGGGGGGGGCGCCCGCCGCCTTTTCGTCTGCGCTCACACGGTGTCAGACATTGTTTTTCTTATAATTCTCCACCTGCTCCAAAACTTTTTGGAATACCTCCTCGTCCCATTGAGGAGGATATTCCTCTTTGAAGAGAAGGCTGGTAAGATCGCAGGCGAGCTTGCTTTTCAGGTTGTCATTGTTCAACCAATCGGCATAGACGGCAGTATCATCTATCTGCTTTTTGATTTTCTTTGCCAATGCTATGCAACGCTCGTCCGCATACTCAAACTTATGCTTGTCACGAACTTCCACAAGAACATCATAGAACGCTTTCTCCTCAAAAGTAATACCCAGCACCTTGAATTTCTCACTGTCTGCTTTCAACTCTTTCAGAATGTTTATCAGTCTGCCCGACAGTCCGTTGATTTTGTATGAGACCATGTCGCACACATCATTCACCACATCCTGTGTCACTTTGTTGACAAAAGTCAGATTGTCGCGCGTGTTATAGGCTTCTATGGTCTCCTCAAGCATCTTTTGGAAATGCTCGGCCTTCACCTTGTTTGTCTTGCTATATGCCTTAATGGCCTGCGCCACAAGCTTGCATAGAATCTGAAACTTCGTGAACGGCATTTTCAGCTCATCCAGTTCCCGGATAAACTCTTCGCTGAATATGTTCTCCTCCACGCCCTCGCTCATAACCCGTTCCACACCACTTGCAAGAATCGCTTCCTGTACCATCTCCTCCACATGCTTGTTCATGCTTTCCGTATCATGCCCGGTGGTGGTCATTTTGTTCACGTATGAGCAGATGCCCATGAAGCATTGACTCCATGCCGTCTCCTCATCGCTCAGAATGCCAGCCGGATTGCAGATATTATAGGCAGAGCGCAGCCGTTTTACGTGTTCCTTGAAAAGCCGGAGAAACGAGACCTCGCCTTTCCGCTCCGCGCTGTTGGCAAGGATATATTCGGCCGCCTCCTGAATGAGTTGCAGCCGGGCAAGATTATTGTCACCAAAGAAACGGTCGAACACTACCCCGGACAATCGTTCTTGCAAAAGCTGCAACTCATTCTGCAGTATTTCGTGCGCAACCTCCAAGTCTTCCCTGGGACTCATGTCGCCACCATAGTTCTTCATGGCCTTTTTCATCTCCTTGCGAATGCCTATATAGTCGATAACAAACCCACACTCTTTTGTGCCGTATCTGCGGTTTACGCGCGAAATGGTCTGAATGAGCGTGTGTTTAGACAACGGCTTGTCGTTGTAAAGCATTGTCAGGCAAGGCACATCGAATCCCGTAATCCACATATCCACATTGATGGAGATATGGAAATTCGACTTTTCCGACTTGAACTCCGCATCAAGGAACTTGCGGTGCTCCTTGTCGCCAAGAAGATCATAAAGTTCCTTTTCATCGTCCTTGTCTCTGGTCATAACCATATTCACAAAAGCAATGTCGTTGAGTTTGCTCTTCTCGTCTGCGGTCAACACAAGTTCGTTCAGTGCTTTCTTCTTCTCGAACCAGTCGGGCTGCATCTCCCGCATGATTCTATACAGTCTGAACGCTATTTTGCGGTCGGCGCAAGTAATCATAGCCTTTTGCAAACGGTCTGTTGTCTCAGTCCTACGCTTGTAATCTTCTATAATATCTTTGGCCACACGGCGCAGCACTCCCTCATCACCAATAATCACCTCTATGCTTGACATGGCCGCCTTGCTCTTGGCTATATCTTCCGGCGTTGCCCCCTCTTCCGCACAGAGCTGATAGTATTCCTCTATCTTTTCCGCTTGTTCTTTGTTGAGAAACACGCGAGCCAGCCGAGGGTCATACTTGATTGGGACAGTAATGCCATCGGCCTCCGCCTCTCTCATGGTATATTGATCTACGATCTCTCCAAAAACATGTATCGTGTCGTCAACGGGTGTTCCCGTAAAGCCTACGTATGTGGCATTAGGCAATGCATCCCGCAGATATTTGGCAAAGCCGTATGTGATTTTCGCTCCTATCTTGTCGGCCTCACCTTCGGTTTGAATGGACAGTTTTGAGCCTATATTGTTCTGGGAACGGTGAGCCTCATCGCTTAGGCAAATGACATTGGAGCGTTCAGTCAGTAATCCCGTGCTTTCTGCAAACTTTTGGATGGTGGTAATATAGACGCCCCCTGTCTTGCGCAAGCTCATCTCTTCGGCAAGCTCAGCCCTTGTTTCAAACACTTTCACAGCATCGTCCTCAAGATACTGTTTCGAGCGGCAAAACAATTTTCCGCTTTGCGTCTCCAAATCCTCCCGATCCACTATAATAAGAACAGTAGGACTACCCAATTGCTCCTTGCATCGCAATGCCAGCTGGCGGGCAAGGAACAACATGGTGTAGGTTTTTCCACACCCTGTGGCTCCAAAATATGTGCCACCCTTTCCGTCTCCCCCAACGGAGCGCAAATGGTGCAGAATGTGGTCGCGCAGTTTGCGCGCGGCAAAGAACTGCGGATAGCGGCATACTATCTCGGTGGTGTCATCTTCCTTGCTCGGGTCGGGGAAATAGACATAATCTCGCAACACCTCCAAAATGCGCTCCGGCGAAAGTGCCCCGCGAATGAGCGTGCGAAGCGTGTCAAGCCCTTTCCCCGCTTTGTCCTCATTCTCAATCTTCTTCCATTCGTAGAAAAACTCAAATGGCGTGTAGGTCGTGCCCAAAGCATTCTTTGCACCATCGCTGATTGCCGCCAATGCGCAGTATTTCAGCAATGCCGGAATGTCGCGCACATAGCGTGTGCAAATCTGCGTATGCGCATCGCGTATGGTGGCGTTTTGCTTGGTTGGGTTTTTCAGTTCGATGATGCAGACGGGTATGCCGTTGATGAAAAGCAAAATGTCGGGACGGCGATTTTCACGTCCCTGCTCCATAACAAACTGATTGACACATCGGAAAACATTATGGTGGGGATGCTCAAAGTCAATATATTCCAAACGAAACGGATTGCCCCTGCCATCGCTATAAACAAAGTCGTAACCATCACAATAGAGGTGAAAAGCATTGCGAAGCGCGTAATAGTCATTCTGCCCGCCGGTATTGCGCAAATTGGCCACAATGCCGTCTATCTCTGAAGAGGTCAAGCCTTTATCTTTGTATTGAGCGGAAAGAAAATCCCTTAAATCCGTTTCTATGAGCGGGTCGGTGTACTTTCTGTGAATTTCGTCACCAAATGTATATTGCCAACGTGCCTCACGGAGAAGCTCTACAACGGCCTCCTCAAACTGGCTCTCATAGTATTTTCCTTTGTTTGCCATAATCGTTGCTGTTTAAGAATGTATAACATGTTGGAGCAATGCCGGACACACTTCGCGTGAAAGCCTGTCGGCTTCTTCGGCTATCTGCTTTGCTTCGTTTGCGCACTTATAGATATTGACGATTGCGCGTTGAACGTCAATAGGAGGAATAGGAATCTTACAACGCTTCATATCTTCAAATGAAAATGCTTCACGTGCACTTCCCCACGAATTGAAACGGGCATAACGATCGAATTCCGACCGACAGAACCACAGATAAAGAAAATCTGGTAAAATATATTCATCATCCACGTTGAACACAGACGAAATAGATGAAACAATATAAGTTTTATCTATTTCGTTCATTCCTAAACTCATTTTATCTCCACGGCGAGAGGTATCAGGCACAAAAGCGATTTCTTTAGGCCTCACCAATTTATATGACTTTAGCGAGACCCCTTCTAACTTCGCTTTTGTTTCTATCAAGCCTTTCGATGTTGCTATTCCACGAACATCTTTTTCTGTAAATTTGCCGTCCAAATTGCGTTCATTGCATTCTTCAATGTACGGTCCGATTTCCTGCAATGGATATTTGTGCTTCAATTCCTGGATATAGCTTTGGCAGACCTGCATAAGCGGAGCAGCCTTAGCCTCGTTTTGCTCTTTAATCTCACGGAATGCTTTCCATGCGTTTACCACTTTCTGCTGTTCGGCAGGAGATGGCAGCGGAATAAGCAATTCGCTCAATTTATTTAGGTTGTATTCTGCTCTTTGACTACCAAAGTTGTCATAATCTACATATCTGTAAAACTCATTTCGTCTAAGATAGAGAGTTAAAAACTCTGCAGATAATACATCTTGGTGTTCTTTCTTTATATAAAATACTTGATATAGATGAGAAACAATACACATTCCTTCTGTTCTATAAGCCAGAGAACCGATATTTAATCTTGATGGGTTATAAACAATATCACCATGTTTAACAACTTTATAAGGTTTTAGATTGATATTGTCAGTAAGAGCTTTTGTCGGCTGGAATTCCCCATCACTATTCACCCCTTCAATCAAATTAACACCATATTTGAGTGAAGAGTTATTTTCACGTCTTGGAGAAATATAATCTCCAAGACGAACCCATTTTACATTACTCGCTCCCATATCACTCCTCCATTCCGTGTTGTTCC
>CAZXFP010000004.1:0-54448 GCA_964640675.1 uncultured Prevotella sp.
AAAGATTTGAATATGAGAAGAATCAGACTTTTTTTAATGTCTGTCGTTGCGCTGTCGTCATTTGGGCAGCTTTTGGCGCAGACTTCCAAGAAGTGGGAGTGGACGGGAACAACTCCCGAGGCCGCCGCTGCGGCCACTGCCGCAGATGAGAAGACCGTCTTCTTGCTCAATGTGGGCAAGTACAACTCCACAACCACCAAGAACGATGAGTATTGGCTTGGCCGTGGTGGCGAGTGGGGTACGGAGGCTGTTGTCAGCAACATCCCGATGGCTCTGACGGTGACGCGTGAGCAGCATGGTTCTGTTTGGAATAGGTATTATACTTACCGCTTTGCCACGTCTGTGTTGATGCAAGGGCAGCCTTCTACGGGCTATTTGGGCTTCATGTCGACCGCCAACGCCCACAACAAACTGTGTTACTTCATTGATCGTAGCGCGAACCATAGCCAAGCAAACGAGTCCTATTCTGAGTGCCTTATGGGTAAGGATGGCAATGAAAACGTCTATACCATTGGTGTGTATACTAACAGTAATACCCCCAGCTATTACATGGTGGCTGGCAGGAATGCAGAGTCTACCGACAGCGAGACCCGTACCGACTGCATCAACGGCTTTGCATCGCTGTCGTCTGTCACCGATGGCACGCAGAAGTGGATGCTCGTGACGCTGAAAGAGCTTAAGGAGTACTTTCAGCAGGTAGATGCTGCCGAGAACAATCCCGCTTTGGCCACGTTCTTGCTGAGCAATCCCGACTTCGGACGTAACGATTCGGCGGTGAAAGACTGGAAAACGGGCGATAATGATGCCCCGCTGACCATGGAGAGCGTGATTGATAACGATGGAAAGGCTGGTACGCCCATCCGAACGATAGCCGAACAGCAGGGCTACTATGTGGGCAATGCTTTCCCCCGCAATGATATGGATCAGCAGCACTATGGCCATCAGTGGACGGCAAGCGTCAAGGGCAACGGCAAAATCTCACAAACCGTAGCACCGATTCGCGAGGGCTGGTACTCGGTGCGCGTCAATGGCATCTCGTTCAACACGGTTGAGGGCGGCGTGGCTAAGCTATTTGCCTCCGTAGGTGGCGCAACGGCATCCACAAGCGGCAAAACGCCGTATGCCGAAAGCGCGCTGACCACCCAAAGCGAAATTCCCGCAAGCTATGTTGCAGCCGAAAGGCTTGTGAACGATGGCAGCCACGAGGCATCCGTGCTGGTCTATGTGCCCGCCGCCACCACTTCCGGCACATTCCAGACCATCCGTCTTGGCATCGAGGTGTCGGGTATGAGTGCCGACACATGGACTTGCGTGGACAATTTCCAAATGTATTACTTGGGAAAACCTGCCGAGGAGAACGTGGTTCTTTTGGATGAGAACCGCACGGACATAGCTTACATCAACCTGCAGAATGAATTCGTGAATCAGGCAAGCGACGGTGAGGGACGCAAGAAGAGCAATGTCTATCTGCGCCGCTCGCTCAATGTGGGCAAATGGAACTCCATCGTTCTGCCGTTTGCCATCTCCCGCGATGTAATCAACAGCGTTTTCGGCTCGGGCACAATTGTCTCAGAGTTCAAGGGGGCTATTGACGAGAGCCATCCCACACGTATCTTCTTCGAGGAAGTGTCGCAGATGGAGGGCGGCAAACTCTACATCATCAAGCCAACCAACGGTCAGCCTGCCAATCAGCCCGCTGTGGAGGCATCGGCTAAGAATTCGGACGGCAGCGCGGTCATCTCGTTTGCCGAAGGCTCTGATTACTGGACTTTTGTTGCCGCCAATTTCGGCTCGGACAACGCTTACCAGGCATCTGTTCCCGGCCCGGAGGGCAACGAGACTTTCAACAGTGGCAAGGTGCAGTTCTACGGAACTTACGTCAGCGATGCTTGCAGTGCCAACGGAAGCGGCGAGAAGCTGATTCCTGCGGGAAGCTATGTCATCTCGGGCACGAACACCGAGAACTCTGTGGAGGGACTTTGGTACTACCGCACGGTGGAGACCAAGACCAAAGGCTTCCGTGGCTGGCTGCAGCCGGTGAGCGAAGAGGCAGCCCGGGAGATGTCTGTGGTTATCAACGGTGTGGAGGACAACTCCTCTGCCACCACGGCCATCAGCCAACTGCTGAACTTTGGGCAGCCGAAAGTGAGCGGCCGCGCCGGCATCTACAACCTCCACGGCCAGCGCGTGGGCAACGGCAGCTCCTTGGACGGGCTTCCCCGTGGCGTGTACATCGTGAACGGGCGTAAGTGTGTGGTGAAATAAAACTATGAACTGTAAAAAAGAAGAAACGATATGAGTAAGAAATATGTGAGGCCTGCCGTGGTCAGACTGCGGGTAACGCCCGAGAGCTTGCTGCACGCCACAAGTATTCAGAACGCCACGGGCGACGTGCAGAAGCCCATTGGCGAGAATAGCGATGATGATTTTGCGGCCGGTGCCAAGGACAACGTCTTTGGCGGAGGCGGATCACCCATCTGGGGCGATTAGAAATGAGCAACCGCAAGACGACATGCCGCTGATGCGGCCACTTGGACACTCTGGAGACGGAGTGTCCATTTTGCCGTTTTGGAGGTCAAGGCTCGCTGTGGTGCGGTGCGGCGCGTAACGTGTTGATAAGCAGTGGGTTGTGTCTTGTGCAGAGAAACGTTACATTTTGCCCTGCAAAAGGTGACGTTTCGGCGTGCGAAAGGTGACGTTTTGCCTCGCGAAAGGTAACGTTTGGGAACGCGGATGGTGACGTATGGTCATGACATCGTGCAGCTCCGGGGGAGAAAGAGAGAATATGTTACACAGAAAAAGAATGAACCAAAAGACAGTTCGATGAAGAAAAAGAAGCGATTTGTGTCTCCCGCCGTGGACAGGTTTGCCGTGGCGGCGGAGGGGCTGGTGCTGATGGCCAGCCGCGACAAATATGATGGCAGCGTGGACGGAGCGTCCGGGCCGGGCAATGGTGGCGACAGCGACCTAAAAGACAAGGAGATTGACGCGAAGCCCAATTCGCCGTGGCCCAATGGCGGCAGTCCGTGGGGCGACTGAGCAGTATCAAGCTATCATATAATATTAATGAGAATACCCAATATGAGAAAGATGATTACTTTTCTTGCGCTGCTGCTGGGCTTTGCAGTGCAGGCGCAAGCGCAGGGCTATGCGGGGCAAGCTCCCGAGGCCGGGCGCACCTATTATCTCTGGAACGTGGGGCAGGGGCAGTTTCTTTCCTCCGCCGATGGCGTGCTCACGCTGGGCGGCTCGCCGCTGCCCGTCAGCGTTGAGGCCGACCCTGTGGATGCCTCGGGCGGCTTTGTGTTCCTTGTAAGCCCCTATGGCAAGCTGGGCAGCACGCTCTTTGAGCGTCCGCGCGCCGACGGCAGGGGGCAGTATGACTTGTGGCAGTGGGAGGAGAGCGCGCCGGGCACGGGCAACTACACGCTGGCCAACCGCTATCGCGAGACGTCGAATGCTTATCTGTATTACAGTGTGCTCATGTCGTGCCCGTTCATGATTCCCTTGAAGCCCGCAAGCATTTTTGCCAACGGGCAGTGGCGGTTTGTGCCCATGGAGAATGTGAGCCAGCTCGTGGTGCTCGATGAGCAGGCAGAAGCCTACGAGGCTCCCGTGCTCACGGCGCTGGAGGCCACGGTGCGCCTGAAGCGCGGCTTCACGCTGCAGGCGTGGAACTCGCTGTGCGTGCCCTTCGACATTCCGGCCAGCCAGTTGCGCGCCCAGCTGGGCGACGGCGTGCGCGTGGCCGAGTTTACGGGCGTGGATGCCACCACGTTGCGTTTCAGCAGCGTGTCCACGGTGCGTGCCGGCGTGCCCTGCTGGGTCTATCCCACGCGCGGTCATGCCGATGGCAAGGACTATTATGAGTTTACGGGCGTAACCTCGTTTGCCGAGTCGCCGCAGCAGGTGGCTCAAACGGCATCGCAGGCCGATGGCGGCGCAACCGTAACCTATCATGGCACGTTCGTCAAGGGCGTTGCGCCGCAGGAGTCTTACGTGCTGAGCGGCAACATGATCTATCATCTCACGGCCTCGAAAGCCATCAAGGGATTCCGCGGATGGTTTGTTGAGGAGGGTGGCGCGGCTCGGCTGAGCGGCTTCACCATAGACGACACGCCCACAGGCATTCGCCTTTCCGTGCAGGAGGGCACCGCCAGCCACGCCGATGGCAGCGTCTACAACCTGCAAGGACAGCGCATGGGCGGCGGAAAGCTGCCCCGTGGGGTTTATGTGGTCAATGGAAAGAAGGTGGTGAGGTAGCGCGCGGCGAGCCAAACGCAATATTTTCACGCTTTTAACGTTTGAAAATCAGAAAGAAAACAATATCAATCATGAAGCAACAATTAGCTAACACGCTCCTGCTGCTTCTTGCCCTGTTCTCGCTGACGGAAGTTGGCGCGGCCACGGGTAAGGAGGTGCTGTGGAGCGACTATGCGCCCGGTGGGGTTGCGTTCTCCTTGGACAGAACGATAGACTTCTCCAAGCAGCGGATAACGGCCACCATCGACCTGTCTACGTGCGGTGGCAGCACCTCGCTGGAGAACATCCTCTCCGTGGGCAACGACATCTCGCAGTGGGGAACGGAGACTACGGGCATCACCGACCTGCATCTCTATTACACCAAGAGCACCTCCACGCTGCATATCGACTACTGCACGGGCAAGGTGAATACCGTTCGGCGCGATGTGACGGGCATTTCGGGCACCGTTTCGCTCGTTTTGTCGTCCGAAGGCTTTACCGTCAACGGCGTTACGCAGGCTTCGGCCAGCGAACTCTCCGCTCTGCTCGCCCTGACAAGCGTTCAGATAGGCTCAAACCAAGGCGACAGCCGCAGCCGCGCCACCTATAAGGAGGTGGCTGTGGAGGAAACGGCGGGCACGGAGCCTTCCACGCCCATTGCTTTCGTTGCGCCGGTCATCGGCAACACCTATATTATATCGCCATCGGCCGACAATGGCAAGGCACTTACGGTCTCCACGGCGAACAACGATGAAACGGTGAGGGTGTCAACCCGCGTGAGTGGCAACGCGGGACAGCAGTGGCGGGTGACGAAGAGTATGGCCTCGTCCGTCTATGTCTACAATCTCGTCAGCGTTCTCTCGGGCAAGGCACTCGATATGGCCGGTACGAACAGCACCGCGCCGCTGCAATGGACATCGGAGCACGAGTATAATGGTGGCTCGGCCAACGCAAACCAAGAGTGGAACTTCGTCAGCGCGGGCAACAACTCGTATTACATCTGCTGCATTCCGCAGAATGCGGGTGGGCGAGTCTATTATCTCGCCCTCAACTCGGCAGGAACGGCATTGACTAAGGTCACTTCGCAGTCGTCGGCCACGAAGTTTGGCTTCACATTGGTGGAGGCATCTTCGGGCGGCGGAGGCTCTGCCAACCACGGCAGCTTCTCCGTGAGCTGGATTAGCAACCCCGCGAAGGTGTCAGACTATAAGGAGGATGCCCACGCCACGTACATTCCCTATGCCGGAACGGCAGAAATGCGCGCCGATACGGCCTATTACAAGCGGCCGTGGGAGACCCCGCGCAGCACAAACTATATGCTGCTGAACGGCACATGGAAGTTTAAGTACGTCCCCGGCACAGCTTCCGGCCCTGCCAACACCGATGCTTACATCTCAAAGGCCAGCTCCGACAGCGATTGGGACGAAATTCGCGTGCCGCTCTCTTGGGAAATGGCTGGATTTGGTAAGCCTGTCTACACGAATGTGGGCTATCCGTTCAAGAGCAACGCCCCCGGCGGAGCCGCAACCGAAGGCTGGACACAGTACGGGGTGGAGGATCACAACGCCACGGGCTTCTATCGCCGCTCGTTTGAGCTTCCGGCAGACTGGAAAGATAAGCGCGTGTATCTCCACTTTGACGGAATGTACTCGGCGGGAGTCGTTTGGGTGAACGGAAGGTACGTGGGCTTCAGCGAAAGTTCCAATACCGATGCCGAGTTCGACATTACCGCGTTCGTCAATGAAGGCGAGAACCAGCTTTCTGTACGCGTTTACCGCTGGTGCGACGGCTCTTACCTTGAAGGACAGGACATGTGGCACCTCTCAGGCATTCATCGCGATGTCTATTTGTACGCTACGCCCAAGGTGGCGGTGCGCGATCACAAGATAATCACGGACTCTCAGCTGAGCGCGGATGCCACTTCGGGCACGATGACCGTAAGTCTGACCATCGACAACCGCGATGGCGGGCAGGCAGGGAAGACCTTTGACGTGACGCTGCGCGATGCCGCCGGCGCGGAAGTGCAGAGGCAGAGCTACGTCTACAATGGTTCTGCCACCCAGACGGCCACTGTCACCTTCCCCGCATTGAGCGGCCTGCACCCGTGGAGTGCCGAAGACCCGTACCTTTACACGGTGGAGGTGTCGCAGAAAGACGCTTCCGGCGCAGAGGAGATGGCCTTCTCCACCAAGCACGGTTTCCGAACGATAGTCAACAACGGCAAGTACGTAGCCATCAATGGCAAGCGTGTGTTCTTCAAAGGCGTGAACACGCAGGATACGCATCCCGAATACGGCCGCGCCATTGACGTTGCGACGATGCTCAAGGACGTTACGCTGATGAAACGTGCCAATGTCAACACCGTTCGCACGTCGCATTACCCCCGACAGCCGAAGATGTACGCCATGTTTGATGCCTACGGACTTTACTGTATGGATGAGGCCGATGTGGAATGCCACTACGTTGGAACGAATATATCCAGCAACAGCAATTGGAAAGCGGCGATGATGGATCGCACGCAACGCATGGTGCTGCGCGACATCAACCATCCGAGCATCATTTTCTGGAGCTTGGGCAACGAGTGCGGTGACGGAACGAACTTCCACGACATCTATACTTGGTGCAAAAACAACGGCGCAGGCCGCCAAGTGCACCACAGTCCTTGGGGCGGAGAGTTCACAAGCTACACCGATGTAAGCTCGAAGATGTATCCGGACATGAACTTCTTCAACCAGCACAAGGACGGATGGAATGGCAAACCGGTCATCTTCTCGGAGTATTGCCATGCCATGGGACAGGCCATAGGCGCATTGCGCGACTATTGGGACATTATCGAGAGCAGCAGTGCCATCATTGGTGGCTGCATATGGGACTGGGTGGACCAGGCCATCTACAATCCCGCCGACCTGCAAAGCGGCGTTACGCACAAGAACGGATTCCACAACTGGGTGGCAGGCTACGATTTCAACAATCCAAGCGGTGTAAACTATGGCTTCCAAGGCAATTTCCTGGACAACGGCATTGTTACGCCCGACCGCGCATGGACGGGCAAGCTGGCCGAAGTGAAGGGTGTCTACGCCAATGTGGCGTTCACCGGATGGAATGCCTCTTCCAAGAGCTTCACGCTGAAGAACAAGAACGCGTTCACCAACCTTGCCGACCTCTACGACCTCACCTATGTGGTGCTGCGCGATGGCTGTCTGGCCGAGGAGGGACGCGTGGAGTTGCCATCCGTAGCCGCAGGAAATACGGCCACGGTGCGCGTTCCCTACACAACGGCTGTGGACACAGACGCGAGCGCGGAGTACGTTCTGCATCTCTACTTGCGTCTGCGGAAGGCCACGATGTGGGCCGAGGCGGGCTATGCCGTAGCCGAGGGCGAGTTTGTGTTGCAGGAGCGGAAAGCCTTGCCGGCTCATTCGGCCGATGGAGGTAGCGTGACGCTGGCCGCCGACAACACCGTTACGGGCACAACGAAGGACGGAAAGGCATTCAAATTGACGTTCAGCAATGGCAAGATGACCTCATGGACGTTTGACGGCAAGGAGGTGATGGTGGCTTCGCCCGACTTCAATAGCTATCGTGACATAGACAACGACCGAAGCATCAGCAGCATTTCGTTTGCCGCCACTTCCAGCAAGACCAGCGAGAGCAGCAACCGCAATGCCCAGAACCCCACGCTTTCCTTTGGCTTTACGGCCACCAACTGCCGCTACACCGTTGATTACACGTTCTATCCCGATGCCACGGTGGACATGAAGGTGACGTTCAGCCCCACGGGAGCTACGCGCCGCATAGGCTTGGGCATGGAGTTTGCGCCCGGATTTGAGAACGTGGAGTACTACGGACGCGGCCCGTGGGCCAACTATGTGGACCGCAAGAGCGGCTCATACCTTGGCCGCTACTCCACCACCGTAGACGATTTGCTGGAAGAGCAGGTGCACCCGCAGACCAATGGCGACCATCAGGACCTGCGCGAGCTGCTCTTGGGCAACACCAACGGACTACAACTCGCCATCAAGACCGAGGGGCAGGTGGCCTTCTCGCTGTCGCATTACGATGAGAAACGATGGTGCGATGCGGGCGATACCATGTGGAAAGACAAGCTCCACTGGTATGATCTGACCAAGCAAGGCAAGGTCTATGCCCACTTCGATGCCTATCAGCGCGGCCTTGGCAACAGGTCTTGCGGTGGCGATGACGCGCTGTCGAAGTATCAGTGTCCCACTTCCGGCACGCTGACCTACACATTGCGCCTCACGCCGAGCGTGAAATAGCATTCCGAAAGCGGAGGGGCGAGGCTCGCAAGGGGCTTTCTCCTCCCTTTCGCGAACACATTTGGAACAAGCATAAAGGCCACGGGCAACCGGCGGAGACGCATCCGCTGGTTGCCCGTGGCTGTTTTTTTGCGTGGCGCGGCAGAGCCGTTTGGGCGTGCGGGGTGAGGGCTTTGCACGGTGAAAAAAGGCATTTGGGATGGTGAAGGCTAAGGCCTTGCGTGCCCAAAAAGGATGTTCCGCCGCGCGCGAAAGGCCGGCTTGTGCGGACAGAGGAAAGAGGGGGCGGTGCAAAACGTTACCTTTTGCCGTGCGAAAGGTAACGTTTTGGGAGGTGAAACGTATGGTTTCGCAAGGCAAAACCATACGTATTGTTATGCGGCGGTTTGTCGCGGGGGCTTGCAAGGTGCGCTCTTGTTGTTAAGGATTGCGCGTTGCGAGCTTGTTTTCAGGTGGTTATGCTCATTTGGCATGGCCGCGCAGGGGTGCGGCTGTGGCGTGGTCAGAGCATGGCGAGGAGCTTCTCGATGAGGCGGGGCAGGGCGTAGCTGTCCAGTTCGTCCTCGCTTATCCAGCGATAGCCCTCGGGCAAGGCAGGCTCGGTGAGTGCCTCGTGCAGATAGAGGTCGGCATAGATGACGCGATGCGTGAGAACGTGCTTCACGCGGCGCGCCACCGGGCGATACTCGGGGCGCACATCGGCGGGCTGGATGGCCACCGGCTCCCACAGCCCCTGCCATATGTCGCCCTCGCCCCGGCGGCGCAGAGCCGTGCGGCCTTGCCAGCGGAGGTAGAGGTAAGTCATTTCCCGTTCCTGCACCTTCACCGTCTTGTGCTTCACGGGCAGCAGCTGCACGCGCTGCGTGCGCAAGGCATCGCACGTCTCGGCCATCGGGCATTGTGCGCACAGCGGCGCGCGGGGCGTGCAGAGCGTAGCCCCGAAGTCCATCATGGCCTGATTGAAGTCGGCAGCCTGTGCGGGCGGCAACAGCGACTGCGCCAGCGCGGTGAAAGTCTTCTTGCCCAGCGCGTTGTTGATGGGCGTGTCCACGCCAAAGTGGCGCGCCAGCACGCGGAAGGCGTTGCCATCGATGGCGGCCACGGGCAGTCCGAAGGCAAACGAGGCTATGGCGGCCGCCGTATAGTCGCCCACGCCTTTGAGCCGGCGTATCTCCTCGTAGTTGTCGGGGAAGCGTCCGGCCTCGGCTATCTGCCTTGCGGCGGCGTGCAGGTTGCGCGCCCGCGAGTAGTAGCCCAGTCCCTGCCATGCGCGCAGCACCTCGTCTTCGGTGGCGGCGGCGAGGCTCTCCACCGTGGGCCACTGCCGCATGAAGCGATGCCAGTAGGCTTCGCCCTGCGCCACGCGTGTCTGTTGCAGTATAATCTCGCTCAGCCAGATGGCGTAGGGCGACTTGATGCCCCGCCAGGGCAGGTCGCGGCCGTTGCGGGCAAACCATTGGAGCAGTGTTTCCGTGAAATTCATGCTGCAAAGGTAAGGCTTTTGCGGGGCGCGCCCATTGACCAAAGATAATAAAATAAGCGTGTTTTGAGTTTTTTATGGATTCTATGGCGCACGGTTGCCAAAGAATTTGTAAATTTGCAGACTTATTTATTAAAGCAAGACAAATGGCAGGCACAAAACAAATTAAGACTGCGCTGATCTCGGTCTTCCATAAAGACGGCCTTGAGGATCTTCTGAAGAAGCTGAATGAGGACGGGGTGAAGTTTTTGAGCACGGGAGGAACTCAGAAATTTATTGAGTCCTTGGGTTACGAATGTCAGAAGGTGGAGGACGTTACTTCCTATCCCTCCATCTTGGGCGGACGCGTGAAGACGCTCCATCCGAAGGTGTTTGGTGGCATCCTTGCCCGCCGCGACAACGAGGGCGACGTGGAGCAGATGAGCCAGTACGACATTGTGCCCATCGATTTGGTCATTGTCGACCTCTATCCTTTTGAGCAGACAGTGGCAAGTGGTGCGTCCGATGAGGATATTATCGAGAAGATAGACATCGGCGGCATCTCGCTGATACGCGCCGGAGCAAAGAACTTCAAGGATGTGGTGATTGTTCCGAGTAAGGCCGAGTACCCCGTGCTCTATCAGATACTCAACACGAAAGGCGCACAGACCGACATTGAGGATCGGAAAATGTTTGCCGAGCACGCTTTTGGCGTGAGCAGTCATTACGATACGGCCATTCATGAGTGGTTTGCCCGCTAAGAGAGGCGCGGCGTGATACGATAATTACAAGACAACACAAAAGGAATAATGGGATTCTTTTCGTTTATACAAGAGGTGGCAATGGACTTGGGCACGGCCAACACCATCATTATCAGCGATGATAAGATAGTGGTGGACGAGCCTTCTGTCGTGGCCCTCGACCGCCGCACGAACAAGATGATAGCCGTGGGCGGCAAAGCCAAGATGATGTATGAGAAGGAGCACGCCAATATCCGCACCATCCGTCCGCTGCGCGATGGTGTGATAGCCGATTTCTCGGCCTGCGAGCAGATGATGCGTGGCTTGATAAAGATGATGCATGAGGGTAGCCGCCTGTTCTCGCCTTCATTGCGCATGGTCATTGGCGTGCCTTCGGGCAGCACCGAGGTGGAGCTGCGCGCCGTGCGCGACTCCGCGGAGCATGCCGATGGCCGCGATGTCTACCTCATCTTCGAGCCGATGGCCGCCGCGCTGGGTATAGGCATCGATGTGGAGGCTCCGGAGGGCAACATGATTGTAGACATAGGCGGCGGAAGCACCGAGATTGCGGTGATTTCGCTGGGCGGTATCGTGAGCAACAACTCCATCCGCGTGGCCGGTGATGACTTGACGGCCGATATTCAGGAGTACATGAGCCGCCAGCACAATGTGAAAGTGAGCGAGCGTATGGCCGAGCGCATCAAGGTGCACGTAGGCTCTGCGCTGACCGACTTGGGTGAGGACGCGCCGGACGATTATGTTGTTCATGGCCCTAACCGCATCACGGCATTGCCAATGGAGGTGCCTGTGTGCTATCAGGAGATAGCCCACTGCCTCGACAAGACCGTGGCCAAGATTGAGAATGCCGTGCTCTCGGCGTTGGAGAACACGCCTCCCGAGCTTTACGCCGACATTGTGAAGAACGGTATCTGGCTCACCGGTGGCGGCGCGTTGCTGCGCGGACTCGACAAGCGGCTGACCGACAAGATCAACATCCCGTTCCACATTGCCGACGATCCCTTGCACAGTGTGGCCACGGGCGCGGGCATCGCGTTGAAGAATGTGGATCGCTTCTCGTTCCTTATGCGCTAAGGGGGAAGACGTTCCGTAGTTACAGAGTAAGAGTAAAGGAAATATTGGATGGTCTGAAAGAGGCCATTCAATATTTCGTATGTAAAAAGCGACCATGCACAACTTGACGGAGTTCCTATCGCGTAATGTCCACTGGTTTCTCTTCATCATCTTGGAGGTTGTCAGTGTCGTGTTGCTGTTTCGTTTCAACAGCTATCAGGGCAGCGTGTGGTTCACTTCGGCCAACTATGTGGCCGGGGCCGTCTATGAGCAGGAGGCCAAGCTGGTGTCGTATTTCAGCCTCAGCGAGGCCAACGAGCAGCTGACGAAGCGCAATCTTGAACTGGAGGAACAGTTGCGGACGCTCTCCGGCCAGCTCTATGACAAGACAAAGGACTCCACTTACCTCAAGCGGGGGCAGTTCAGGCAGCTTTCCCGTTACCATTTGATTCATGCAAAGGTGGTCGCCAACAGCGTGAATCGTCCCGAAAACTTCATCACCATCGACAAGGGAAGCACCGATGGCATCCGAAAAGACATGGGCGTGGCCTGCGGCAATGGCGTTGTGGGCATCGTTTTCCTTGTGGGAAGCCACTATTCCATCGTTATTCCGGTGCTGAACGTCAAGTCCAACATCAGCTGCTCTATTGCCGGACGCGATTATTTCGGCTATTTGCACTGGGCGGGTGGACCCTCCAACGTGGCCTACTTGGACGATGTGCCCCGTCATGCCCGCTTCAAGGTGGGCGACCGTGTGGTTACGAGCGGCTATTCGGCCGTATTCCCGGAGGGCGTACTGGTGGGAAAGGTGCTCAAGGTGTTCAATTCGGAGGACGGATTGTCCTATCGTGTGCAGGTAGGCTTGTCCACCGACTTCTCCAATCTGCGTGACGTGTGTGTGATTGACGCGCCGCAGCTGGCGGAGAAGAAGCTGTTGATGGAGGCGGCGCAGGATTCGATAAAGAATCCCAATGCCAACTGATGCCCGGAAAGGCACGGCTGGCGGACAATATAATAAGGAGAGAGGAAGAAGACGATAGATAAAAGCAATAAATAAGGAGAAAAAGATGAACTTGGACTGGATTAAGAGCCTTGTGCTCTTTGTCGTTTTGTGCTTGGCTCAGGTGCTTGTGCTCAACCATATTCACCTTTTTGGTTGTGCCACGCCGCTGCTTTACGTCTATTTCATCCTCAGTTTCCGCCGTCATTATCCACGTTGGATACTGCTGCTGTGGGGATTTTCCATGGGCTTGCTGCTCGATTTGTTTTCCAATACGCCCGGTGTCACGGCCTCCGCGCTCACGCTTCTTGCCTTTTTGCAGCCCCATTTGCTCGCGCCGTTCGTTCCGCGCGAGGCGGCCGATGACCTTTTGCCCAATGTTCCCGGCTTGGGCGTGGGCAAATTCATGCTTTATAGTTTTCTCAGCATCCTGCTTTTCAGCATCGTTTTCTTCTCCTTGGAGATGTTCAGCTTCTTCGATCCTCTGCAATGGCTGATGAACGTGCTGGGCAGCACGGTGCTTACGTTCCTGCTTGTGGTTGTTATTGATAATGTGAGGAGCCGCTGATGAAGAATTTCGACTTGGAGAAGCGGCGGTATGTGCTCAGTGGTGTGGCCGTGTTCATTGTCGTTGTCTACATCATTCGCCTGTTTGCCTTGCAGATTGCCAGCGATGATTATCGCAAAAGTGCCGATTCCAACGCTTTCTTAAAGAAGATAGAGTTCCCCTCGCGTGGAGCTATCACCGATAGGAATGGCAAGTTGCTGGTATATAACCAGCCCGCTTACGACATCATGGTGGTGATGAACGAGGAGGCAGGACGCTTGGACACCCTTGAGTTTTGCAAGTCCTTGGGCATCACACGTGCGTATTTCGACAAACGCATGGCCGACATCAAGGACCGGACGAAGAATCCTGGCTATTCCCGCTTCACGCAGCAACTCTTCATGGGGCAGCTTCCTGTGAAGGAATTCAGTGCTTTTCAGGAGAAGATATTCCGTTTTCCCGGCTTTTATATCCAGCGGCGCAGCATCCGGCAGTACAAAGAGCCTATCGCGGCTCACCTGCTGGGCGACGTGGCCGAGGTATCGATGGCCGATGTGGAAGCCGATGACTACTATCAGCCCGGCGATTACATCGGAAAACAAGGTGTGGAGCGCGAGTATGAGAAAGAACTTCGTGGCCGAAAGGGCGTTCAAATCCTTCTGCGCGATGTGCACGGGCGCATCAAGGGACGCTACAAGGAGGGACAATACGACCAGAAGCCCGTGCCGGGCAAGGACATCCAGCTGGGATTGGATGCGGAGTTGCAGGCTCTGGGCGAGCGTTTGATGGAGGGAAAGCTCGGTGCAATAGTAGCCATAGAGCCACAGACGGGGCAGATTCTCGCCATGGTGTCATCGCCCACTTATGACCCTCGCATGATGATAGGTAAGCTGCGGGGCAAGCATCAGTCGCAAATGACGCTCGATCCCGCCAAGCCGCTTCTCAACCGAGCCATTATGGGACAGTATCCGCCGGGAAGTACGTTCAAGACCACGCAGGCCGTGACCTATTATACCGAAGGCATCATAGGCGACTCCACACGCTACGTCTGCAATCACGGCTTCTCTTTCCGTGGCTTGCACGTGGGTTGCCATAGCCATTCCTCACCCACCTCGCTCGTACCCGCCATCAGTACCTCGTGCAACGGATATTTTTGCTGGGGACTTTATTATATGCTGTCCAACCGCAACAAGTATCCCACGCTCGATGCAGCCATGGACACGTGGCGCGACTACATGGTTTCGCAGGGATTCGGCTACAAGTTGGGCATTGATCTTCCCGGCGAGCGGCGCGGAATGATTCCTAATGCCCAGTTCTATAACAACGCCTTCGGCCGCTGGAATCCCCTTTCGGTCATCTCCATCTCCATTGGGCAGGGCGAGGTGAGTGCCACGCCGTTGCAGATAGCCAACCTTGGCGCGACGATAGCCAACCGTGGCTACTACATTGTGCCCCACGTGGTGCGCCATATTGGCGGTGTGAGGCTCGACAGCAAGTATTATGAGAAGCGTTACACGCGCGGCAGTCGCCAGTCTTACGAGGAAGTGGTCAAGGGAATGGTGTCCTCGGCCATCAGAGGTACTTGCGCCCACGGCGTTCATCCCGGCTACACGATGGCCGGCAAGACGGGTACGGCGCAGAACCGCGGCAAAGACCACTCCGTCTTCATGGGTTTCGCGCCCGTGGAGTCGCCCAAGATAGCCATTTGCGTCTATGTGGAGAACGGCGGATGGGGTGCTGTGTACGGCGTACCCATCGGTTCGCTCATGATGGAGCAGTACATCAACGGCAAACTCACCGAGGACGATGCGAAGAAAGCCTCCGAGATACAGAACCGCCACATCTCTTACCCCTTCAAGGCACCCCTCTCGCGTGCCGACTCGCTGCGTCTCGACTCGCTCAAGCGCGTCAAGGCCATCAAGGACTCGCTCAAACTGGAGCGCGACAAGCGCATGGCCGCAGAGAAGAAGAAAGCGGAGGCAGAGAAAGAGCGGAAAAAGCAGCAGGAGGAAGACAACCAGCCGCAGAACGACCCCGCCATACGCGTGGACAATGAGGTGAAACCGCAGAGCGAGGAACGCCGCCGCGATGATGACAAAAACCGCAAGCCGGGGCACAAGGACAACGGCAAGGACAGCAGAAAGGAGAACAGATGATGGGAACAAGGCAGACAGACAATCAGAAAGGAATACTGCAATCGCTCGACTGGTGGGCGATTGGTATCTACTTGGCTTTGCTCATTTTCGGCTGGATAAGTGTGTGCGGAGCGAGCTATACCTATGGCGACACCGACATCTTCTCGCTCGGCACGCGCTCGGGCATGCAAATCGTGTGGATAGGCACGAGCGTCTGCCTGGGCTTTGTGCTGCTCATGCTCGATGACCGCTTCTATGATACCTTTGCCTATGTGGTCTATGGGCTGCTCCTGCTGCTGCTCATAGCCACGATATTCAATCCCCACGAAATCAAGGGGTCGCGGTCGTGGCTCGTGCTTGGCCCTTTGCGGCTTCAGCCAGCCGAGTTTGCCAAGTTTGCCACTGCGCTGGCGGTGGCAAAGGTGATGAGCACATACGGCTTCGACATCCATAAGTGGAAGCATTTTGCCTGTGCCTGTGCCGTGGTGGTGGTGCCGATGCTCTGCATTGTGGGGCAGAAGGAGACCGGCTCGGCCTTGGTCTACCTGTCGTTCTTCCTCATGTTCTATCGGGAGGGCATGCCCGGCGGCCTGCTGTTTACGGGTGTGGCCATGATTATTTATTTTGTCGTGGGCGTGAAGTATGAGGAAGTGATGCTTTTCGATACACCCACCTCGGTGGGCAAGTTTGTTGTGTTGCTCCTCGTGCAGATATTTTCCGCCGCAATGATCTATGTCTATCATGGCGACCGCTCCCGCGCCTTGCGCTTGGTGGGCGTCAGCCTTGGCATCACCTTGCTTTCGTTTCTCTTTTCCGAGTTCGTCATCCCCTTCGATGTTGTGTGGGTGCAGCTGGTTCTCTGCGCCGTCCTCATAGGCTACCTCATCTACAATGCGCTCCGCACGCGCTTTGTGACCTATCTTTATATGGCTCTCTTTGCCGTAGGTTCGATAGTGTTTTTCTATTCTGCCGACTATGTGCTCAATCATGTGATGGAGCCGCATCAGCGGGTGCGCATCAACGTGCTGCTGGGGCTTGACGAAGACTTGGCAGGTGCGGGATACAACGTCCATCAGAGCGAGATTGCCATTGGTTCGGGAGGTTTGCGTGGCAAGGGATTCCTCAATGGCACGCAGACGAAGCTGAAGTTTGTGCCCGAACAAGACACCGACTTCATCTTCTGCACCGTGGGCGAGGAGGAAGGATTCCTCGGCTCGGCCGCCGTTCTGCTGTTGTTCCTTGCCCTTATACTCCGCTTGATGAAGATGGCCGAACGCCAGCCATTCAAGTTTGGCCGCGTCTATGGCTATTGCGTGGCGAGTGTGTTCCTCTTCCATGTGTTTGTCAATGTGGGAATGGTGCTCGGTCTCACGCCCGTTATTGGCATTCCGCTGCCCTTCTTCAGCTATGGCGGCTCGTCGCTGTGGGGCTTCACCATCCTGTTGTTCATCTTCCTGCGCATTGATGCAGGGCGTAACCTCATCCGTCAGTAGCCCATCGTTTGTCATGGCGTGGCTTTGGCACGCAAGAAAAAGCTCCCGGCCTTCAACAAGTAGTGCTGTTGAAGGCTGGGAGTATGCGTTTTGGTGTGTGAGGGGTGAACTGTGGCGGAATGTCAGCGTGTTGCTTGCCCGTGGGGAACTGCCGATTGCAGCTGTATTCCCACATCGCTGATGCCCGGAAGGTCTTCCCGGCGCATATTGTGGTTTACGGTGATGTGGATGGAATCGCCCTCGCGAGTCTGCAACTCCTTGATTTTGCACCGCACGGTGGCCGATGTGATGCCCATGCGCCCCTCCGATTGGCCTTTCTCGTTGAGCACATTGAGCTGCACGGTGTCTGCTACGGTCTTGCCGCCGGGCAGTGTCTGGTAGCTCACGATGAGGCTGATGTTGCGGTAGGGGTAGTTGTGAGCCAGCCGCAGGCCAAGGGTCACATCGTATTTTCCCGCAAAGAGCCGCTGCACGGGGAAGTGGAGTGTGTCGTTGCGGCTCCATCCATCATCGCTCACGTGCTCATAGTGGTCGTAGACGCGCGTCTCTTGGCATCCGCACAATAGCGTAGCAGCCATCATCAGGCAGATGATGGCTGCCGTGAGCGGCCTAATTGTTCTCATTTTCCCCTTTGGCGGCATTTGGTTTCCTGCTTTCGCGTTGCTCGTTTGCTGCTTGCGCCTTGGGCTGTGCGGGCTTTGCCGTGTCGCCGCGCTGCGGCTGTTGCTGCGGGTTGGGCTGCCTTCTGCCGGCGTTCTGGCGTGGGTTGTCGCCCCTTTGCGGCCTTTGCGGTCTTGGCTTGCGCTGTCCGTCGGGCTGTTTGCGTTGTCCCTCGGCCTGCTGGGGCTGCTCCGGTCTGTTGCGCTTGTTCTTCTTTTTCTTCTTGCGCAGCTTGTCGAAGCGGCTGATGTCGCCATCTGAGAGCAGGTCGGTGGGTTTTGCCTCTTGCCTTGCCTCGCCATCGCTTTGCAGCGACAGTGGCTTCTCGCCCCGCTTGTTCATTTCTATAATCTCGCGGGCGCGCCGTGCGTGGATAGTCTCTGCGTTCACAAACTGCTTCTTGTCGGTGGAATAGGTGCATTCTCCGCTCAGAATGTCGGTCTTCACGAGGAAATACTCCGCGTCTTGTGTGAATAGCGTCACCTCTTTGCTGGGAAGTCGCCGCGCGGCATCCATGTAGTCGTCCACCTCATAGTTGAGGCAGCACTTCAGTTTGGCGCACATGCCCGCCAGTTTCGTTGGGTTGAGGCTTATTCCTTGAAATCTTGCCGTGTTGGTGCTCACGCTTGAGAAGCTCTTCATCCACGTGGCGCAGCACAGTTCGCGTCCGCAGGGGCCTGTTCCGCCGATGCGTCCTGCCTCTTGGCGTGCTCCAATCTGCTTCATCTCTATGCGAACGTGGAACGCGGCGGCCAAGTCTTTGATGAGCTGGCGGAAGTCTACGCGCTCATCGGCTATGTAATAGAAGATGGCCTTGTTGCCATCGCCTTGGAATTCCACGTCGCCTATCTTCATTTGCAGCTTCAGTGCCTTGGCGATTTGGCGGCTCTTGATCATTGTGTCGTGCTCTCTTGCCTTGGCCGCATAGTATTTTTCCATGTCGGTCTCTTTG
Organism: uncultured Prevotella sp.; assembly: GCA_964640675.1. Lineage (GTDB taxonomy): Bacteria > Bacteroidota > Bacteroidia > Bacteroidales > Bacteroidaceae > Prevotella. The sequence continues at coordinate 18,577 of CAZXFP010000004.1, forward strand.
GCAATGCGGTAGATGCGGCGTATGTCGTCCGGCGATTTGATGTTTGCCTTCTTCACTTGCAGCTTCACGAGCTGGCCGGTGAGCGTCACCACGCCGATGTCATGTCCGGGATTGGCCTCCACGGCCACGATGTCGCCTTTTTTCAGGTCAAGGTTGTTGATGTTGTGGTAGTATCCTTTGCGGGTGTTCTTGAACTGTACCTCCACAAGATCGGTGCTCAAGTCGTTGCCCGGCACGTCGGCCAGCCAGTCATAGGTGTTCAGCTGGTGGTCCTGACGGCCGCATCCGCGTGCGGAAAGTCCGCGTCCGCATCCGTGCCACAACTTGAAGCTCATATTTTTATAGTCTATCATGTGATGTCTCTTTTTATTTTCGTAGGATGAGTACGATGAGTTGCAGTGCCATGTCGAAGAATACCATCTTGCCGTTGGCATTTTGGCCGATGTCGCGTATGGCTTTTGCAAACAGCTCGCCAATCTCTATGACGTTGTACTCGTTGATGAAGCGGGCAAAGTTGCGCGAGAAAGCCTCCTCCTCGCGCGTCTGATAGCAAAGTTCGGGCAAGCGGAAGTTGTACATGAAGTTCTCCCTCACCTGCGAGAGGAAGTAGGTCAGCATCCGTTTCTCCTTTTCGCGTCCCATGTCGGCGGCTTTCAAGCTCCACTGTCGCAGCTCCTTGACGTTGCGCATATAGCACATTCGCATGAGCGTCTCAAACATTTGCAGGAACTCGGCGTTCTCGTTGTTGGGCGACAGTTGCTGCAAGGCCTGCAGCCAGCTGCCGTTTGCCACGTGAGCCACGCGCCGCGCGTCGTCCTCGCCTATTCCCCGGCGTGCCATCAGCTCCCGTGCGATGTTGTCCTCGCTGATGGATTTCACCTCAATGCGTTGCGTGCGGCTGCGTATGGTGTCGAGCAGCAGGTTGGGTTCTTCGCTCACCAGCAGGAACACCGTGTGGCGGGGAGGCTCTTCAAGCAGCTTCAGTATGCCGTTGGAGAACTCCGGCCGCGCGCGTTCGGGCAGCCAGATGAGTGCAATCTTGTAGCCGCCGAATCCCGACTTGAGCGACAGTTTGCGCACAAGCTCATCGCCCTCGCGGGCGGTGATGATGCCTTGCTGCGTGGTGGCGCCCATCTGCCGCAGCCATTGTTCAAGCGTGAAGTACGGCCCCTGTATGATGAGGTCGTGCCATGGCCGCGCGAAGTCCTCGCTGATGGGCTTATAGTCGCCGCTGGCCGACTTGGGCTTGATGGTGGGGAAGGCGAAGTGGAGGTCGGGGTGCTCCCACTGCCGCAGCATGGCCTCGGCGTTGCTTGCCGTGACGGGCAATGACGGTGTGCCCTCTGTGAGCAGATAGGCGGCGAAGCCCATGGCCAACGCCATTTTGCCCACGCCCGGCGCGCCACAGAAGAGCAACGCCTGCGGCACGCGGTCCTCGCGCGCGCATTGTGTCAGGCGGCGTATGGCGTCTTCTTGGCCTATGACTTGGCTGAAAGCACTTTCTCTCACCTTGCTTCTTTGGATTTGATTCAGGCTACAAAGGTACGAAAAAGGATTTATATCGGGGCAAAGTCCCTCTTTTTTTGTGAATAATAAGCGATAGGGGAAAGCGTGGCGGCCGCCACATGGCGTTTCCCCTTTGCCCGGTGGCGGTTGCCTCTCGGCTCGTGTTGCGCCGCTGCAACGGGGGGAGCAGCAAATGCCTTGCAAAAGGTGTGCTTTCGCAGCGCAAAACCATACCTTTTGCCGTGCCAAACGTATGCTTTCGCAGCGCGAAAGTATACCTATTGCTATGTGGTTGATACTTAGATGGTTGTCTAAGGTTCTTGTGCGAGGGTGGAAAGGGTGGGTGGCGCAGGCTGCCGATGGCTTTTGTGCCGGAAAAAAGGGCGGGTGGCGCAAAGGCGGAGTGGCGGCGGGGGAGGGCGAAATCAGAACTGGCTGTAGATGAACGGTTGCACGCTGCTGCCGCTCATGTTGATGGCGGCTTGCAGCACGATGGCCGCAGCGACGAGTTTGACCACCCACGGCATGGCCACAAACTTCTGGCGCATCCACAGATAGTCGCGCTCGCGGATGGAGTGCAGCTCCAAGGCCACGAGAACAATGGCCGTCCAGAGCGGGCGGGCAAGGAAGAAGGGCGCGGCATCGGCCCATCTGAAGTCGGTGGCTACGCGGGCTATCAGCGACCATGCCGCCCCGGTGCTCTCGGCGCGGAAGAATATCCATGCAAAGGCCACATAGGCAAACGTCATGAGCCATGCGGCGGCGCGGGTGATGCGCGTGGCGCGGATGCGGCAGAAGAGGTGTCGGGCAAGATACTTGTTGACTACGAGTCCCACACCGTGGAGCGTGCCCCACACGGCAAACATCCCCGACGCGCCATGCCACAGCCCGGCCACTATCATTGTGGCGAGATTGTTGGCGTAGGTGCGCCATTCGCCCTTGCGGTTGCCGCCCAGCGGAATGTATACATAGTCGCGAAACCAAGTGGAGAGGGAGATGTGCCATCGGTGCCAGAACTCTTGCAGACTGGTGGACTGGTAGGGGAAGTTGAAGTTGTCGCACAGTTTGAAGCCCAGGAGCGCGGCCAGTCCCACGGCCATGTCGCTGTATCCCGAGAAGTCGCAGTAGATTTGGAGCGTGAATCCGAGCACGCCCATGGCACATTCGAAGCCCGAATAGGCATCGGGCGTGTCGAAAATCCAGTTGTTGTACTGCGCTATGTAGTCGGCTATGAGCACCTTTTTCACTATGCCCAGCATGATGAGCCACAGCCCTTGGTAGGGCAGTTCGCGGCTTGTGGGCAGCTCGGGCGCGTGTTCTTGCGGTATGAGCACCTCGGCGCGGGTGATGGGGCCGGCCATGAGCAGGGGGAAGAAGGTGAGATAGAAGGCGTATTCCAGCAGCGGGGTGCTGCCGGGGAAGCGGCGGCGGTAGACATCGGCGGCGTAGCTGATGGCCTGAAAGGTGTAGAAGGAGATGCCTATGGGCATGAATATCTTTCCGGCGGGGAGGTTGTCGGCCATCAGCCCCGCGGTGGAGGCGGCCATCAGCCCGGAGAGTTTGAAGTAGATGAGGGGCGATATGGCTACGGTTATGGTGGCCCAGAGCCATGCCAGCCGCTTGCGGCGCGTGTCTTGCTGCGCCATTTGCCGCGTCATCCACCATGAGGCCACGGTGGTGGCGGGCAGCAGAAGCATCAGCGCGCCGTTGGCCTTGAACGCGAAGAAGAGGCTGAAGGCGGTGGTGTAGGCCAGGAGCAGTCTTCGGCGGCGGCTTTGCTCCAAGAGGAGATAGAAAAAGAAGAACGCCAGGAAGCAGCCGAGGAACGGAAAGCCCACGAAAGTCCAGCCCGCGTCGGTGGACGTGAGGAAATGGAAGAGCTGCGAAAGTAGTTCCGTGATGCTTGGCATGGGGCGTTGTTATTGATAACCTTCGAAGTCGGGTTGCAGCACCTTGACGGGGCAGTGCGCCTGCTGCTTGGGCTTGGCCATGGGCAGCGGGTTGGCGTTGTTGTTGCCCTGCATCCATTCGGCCACGCGGTCTGCCCAGCGTGCGGCAGCGGCGGCGGTGGGGTGCCGGCCGTCCTTTCCGCGTTGCAGGTTGAGGTGGCGGCTGTCGAAGAAATGGTCTTGCCCGATGTTGCGGGCTATGAGGTCGTTGATGCCGGTGTCCTCTTTCCAGTTGGGCGGCCCTATCCATGTGAAGGGCAGGTCGCCTATCTGGGCCAGCAGCAACTTGATGTAGGCCTCGCGCTCGGGGAGGTCTCTCACAAACAGCTCGTTGCTTCCGAGGCACAGCAGCAGGTAGGTGGGGTGGTATTCGTCGATAAGCGTGCGCAGCGTTTGCGTCATTCCCCACTTCTCGGTGGTGGAGCCGTACCATATAACGGTGTGCATGGTGTGCCCGTTGGCCACGGCGTAGTCGTCCAGACGGCGTGCCAGCCCTTCCAGCATGGAGTCGCCGAAGAAGAGGATGCTGGCCTTTTGCCGGGTGGTGGGTGTGGCGGCATTGCGCGTGGGGGCGTCTTTGCCCTGTCGCTTTCCAGCTTCCGCCGCGCTTTGGGGCTTCCCTTGCGTGGCATCGGCTTGCCCGGCAGGCTGCGTGGCCTGCGGCAGTGCAATCTTGCGCAGCGCAATGGAGGCGTAAGTAAGTTTTTGCGGCACCATCGCATAGAGGATGAGTGCCGCAAAAACGATGGTCAAGAGAATGTATATCCTTACTTGTTCTCTCATAAATCAATGTTGAGTTCCACGGGGCAGTGGTCGCTTCCGTAAATCTCCGTGTGGATATTGGCCTCGCGCACCTTGTCGGCCAGACGGTCGGAGGTGAGGAAATAGTCGATGCGCCAGCCTGCGTTCTTCTCCCGCGCATGGAAACGGTATGACCACCATGAGTAGGTCACTTGGTCGGGATGGAGATGCCGGAATGTGTCCGTGAACCCGTTGCCGAGCAGTTGGGTCATTTTGCCCCGCTCCTCGTCGGTGAATCCGGCGTTGCGCCGGTTGGTCTTCGGGTTCTTGAGGTCTATCTCCTTGTGGGCCACATTCATGTCTCCGCACACGATGACGGGCTTCTTCTCGTCCAGACGGTGCAGATAGGCTTGGAAGTCGTCCTCCCACGTCATGCGGTAGTCGAGCCGCCGCAGCTGGTCTTGCGAGTTGGGCGTGTAGACGCACACGAGGTAGCATTGCTCCAGCTCCAGCGTCAGCACGCGTCCCTCGTGGTCGTGCTCATCGATGCCTATGCCGCGTGTCACGCTGGTGGGCTTGACGCGCGTGAAAATGGCCGTTCCGCTGTAGCCTTTTTTCTCGGCGTAGTTCCAGAACGACTCATATCCCGGGAAGCTAAGGTCGAGCTGGCCTTCCTGCATCTTCGTCTCTTGCAGACAGAAGCAGTCGGCATCGAGTGCCTCGAAGCTCTCCTTGAATCCTTTCCCCACACAGGCTCGCAGCCCGTTGACGTTCCATGAGACGAGTTTCATCGGCTTACTTCTTGGTGAGGCGGGCGTTCATGATCTCGCTGATGTAGGTTGCGCCGAACGCACCATCGATGGCCACCGACTTGATGATGAACTGCACGGCCATGCGGTTGTTGGTGTACGCGCCGTTGCTTGCGTAGTTGTTGCTTTGCAGCGAGTAGGTGATGGTCATCATGCGCTGCTCTCCATCGTAGCTTACGGGGAAACTGGTGCTGTTGTTCTTGTCGCCGGGGATGAAGGTAAACCAGTGCACTTTCTCTGCATCAGAGGGCAGGTAGCCCCAAGGCAGGTACATTGACAGGTGGGCGTTCAGCGTGGGCATCACGGCCGTGGTATCGAGCTTGCCCTGATACTTCGCTTGCAGCTGCTTCTCAATGATTTTGATGGGCAGGTTGTTGATTTGCATCAGTGAGTCGGAGGCCGTAAGGGTGGCCGTAATGTTGGCGGAGTCGGCCTTGTTGGATATGTCGTTGATGTTGTAGAACACGGTTCCCTCGTAGCTTCCCTGCATATTGCGCAGCTGAGCCATGCGCTCCGCCTTGGTCAGAGGTGTGTATTCGTAGCCGATTTCGTTGTCATCGTTACAGGCGGTGACTCCTGCGAGCAGCAGGCAGGCAGCCATCATGCTGAAAAATTTCTTCATTGCTTGTTGTCTCCTAAATGTTTTGAAAATTAATAATAAAGCTATTATGTAATGTTATTGTATTTGTCTCTTTCCTTTCTCTCTTGTTTCTGGCCGAAAGCAGTATTGGCCGGGGAACAGTTTTGCGTCTCTCGCCTTCTTGCTTTTCCTTGCTCGCAAGCGGAAGGGCGCGGTTTGGGAAGCGGCAGCGGGCATTTCTCCTCCTTGTTTTTCCTTGCTCGCAAGCAAAAGAGCGCAGATGAGGGAGTGGATGCGGGCGTGTTGCTTCCCGTTATTTCCTTGTCTCAGATGCGTTTGGTCTTCGCTTATTGCGCTAACGCAATTGGACGTTAAATAGTTATTCCCTTGTCTTAGATGCGTTTGGTCTCGCTTCGGAGCAGATTCATGAACTCCTCGCGTGTCTTGGCTTGATTGAACGCGCCGCTGAATGAGGAAGTCGTGGTGATGGAGTTTTGCTTCTCCACGCCGCGCATCATCATGCACATGTGCCGCGCTTCACAAACGACCATCACGCCCAGCGGTTTGAGTGTCTGCTGTATGCACTCTTGTATCTCCAATGTGAGCCTTTCCTGCACCTGAAGCCTGTGGCTGAAGATGTCGACCACGCGGGCTATCTTGCTCAGACCGGTGATATAGCCGTTGGGAATGTAGGCTACGTGCACTTTACCGTAGAACGGCAGCATGTGATGCTCGCACATTGAGAAGAAGTCTATGTCCCGAACGATGACCATTTGGTCGTATTTCTCGGCGAAGAGTGCGTCGGTGAGCACCTTGTGTGGGTCTTGCGTGTATCCGCGGGTGAGTATTTGCATGGCTTTGGCCACGCGCATGGGGGTCTTTTGCAGCCCCTCGCGTTCCGGATTCTCGCCCAGCAGGGTGAGCACGCTTTTGTAATGTCCGGCGAGTTCATCGATGCCCTCGCGGAATTCTGTCTCTGGATTCATGGAATAGGATTAATATTCTATTTCGTCGGCAATGTTCTCGTAGGTGACATTTCTGACGGTTATCATTGTTCGGATGACACTTGCGTTGCCGTATCCGATCTTTCTGATCTTGCGCATGGCCGCTTTGGCCTCATCGTAGTTAGTGAAGTTGCCCACAAGACACATCCACCGGGGCGAATAGAAGTGGACATAGACGGGCTGATCGGGCAGTATCGACTTCACTTTCTGCCCTGCTTGCTCGGCCTGCTCGCGTGCCTCGCGTGTGTTTCCTCCCGAATAGACCGACACCCGGAAGCCTTTCACCTTCTTTGCGCCGTTGAGCGTCTTGCGGCGGAGCACCTTGTGGGTCTCCGTGGAGGTGACCCTGCGCACCGGACGTCTGACGATTACGGTGCGTTTGTAGTCGCGCGCATTGTCGCTTGCCGGCTCCTTGACCGTGATTTTTGGCTCTTTCGCCGTGACTTGTCGGCTGGGCTGCGTGGCAGTTCTTGATATTTCGTGACGCTGCGTTCCGCCCTTGGGCTGCGTCGGCACCACCAGCTGCTGGTTTTTCTGCCTTGCTTTCTCAATTCGTTTGCGCTCTTTGGCTGCTTTCTTGGCTTCGCGGCGTTCCTCGCGCGACATTTTCTTGTCTTGGTTGCCGCCCTTCTTGCCGTTCACCAGTGCATCGATGTCGGCACTTTGGGTCACAGTGACCGTGCCCTGCGCTTGTATTCCCAGCGCGGGAAGCAGGAAAAGGATGAGCGTGATGGCGATTTGTCTCATAGCGCGTAATATTGTGTGGCCAGCGGGATGACGTATGTTCCGGGGAGACGGCCTGTCTCCCCGGATTGTTGTTGTGCCGCCGGGTGGCGGCGTGTTGCTTTTAGTCCTTCCAAGCGTCGATGATGCCCTTGAAGTCGGCAGCTTTCAGCGATGCGCCACCGATGAGTCCACCATCGATGTTGGGCTTTGCGAACAGCTCGCGGGCGTTGCTGGGCTTGCAGCTTCCGCCATAGAGGATGGTCGTGTCCTCGGCAGCGTCCTGTCCGTACTTCTCGGCCACAATCGAACGGATGTAGGCCAGCATCTCCTCGGCCTGCTCGCTCGTGGCGGTCTTGCCCGTTCCGATGGCCCAGATAGGCTCGTAGGCAAGGATGATGTTCTTCCACTCCTCGGCGGTGAGGTTGAACACGCTGCCCTCAAGCTCGGCTTTCACTACCTCGTTCTGCTTTCCTTGCTCGCGCTCTTCCAGCGTCTCGCCGCAGCAGAAGATTACTTGCAGCCCGTTGCTCAGTGCCTGCTGCACCTTCTCCTTGAGAATCTCGGCCGTCTCATTATAATATTGGCGACGCTCGGAGTGACCCAGGATCACGTACTCTGCGCCAGTGCTCTTCACCATGGCTGCCGACACCTCGCCCGTGTAGGCTCCTTTGTCCTTGTTGGCGCAGTCCTCGGCGCCCAGACCCACGAGTTCCTTGTCGAGCAAGGGAGCTACGCTGGCCAAATGGATGAACGGAGTGCAAATCACCACGCCGCAGTTGGGCTTGTCGGCTTTCAGCAAATCGTTGATTTCTTTGGCCAGTTCGATGCCTTCCTGCAGGGTTTCGTTCATCTTCCAGTTACCTGCTACAATTTTCTTTCTCATGTCTTTTTACGTTTAAAAAACAAATTCATATTTTAATGCCCCCGCTCGTGCTCCGCAAGGGAGCTGTGCCTGATGTTCCTGGGGGCAAAGTTTGTTGCCTGTTGTGCCTTCCGGCCGATGCCTTGTGCGGCTTTCCTCCGTTGCGGGAAGCCCTCCGCGCGCGGCGTTGTCGCGGCTATTGGCCTTCGGTGGCCGCTGCCTCTTCCCGCTTGCGCTGCTTTCTTCGCTTCATCCATTGCGTCCATTGCCACAGACTGTCGGCCACGGTGAGTGCCAGCAGGGGCAGTACGTACCACGATATGATAGTCATCATGCGCCGCCACGTGTCATTGGCCGGGATGTGCCCTAAGGCTATCTTCTCCAGCGGCTTTCTCAGCTCCTCCATGGTGGGCAGGGCGTTGTGGCTCCACTTGTTGATTACCACTCCATCGCGGAGCAACAGCAGTCCCGGGTTGCTGCGTATGATGGTTTGGAGCGTTGTCCCGTCGGTGTTGTAGAACGGATATTCCGCTCCCGTGAGGTCTCGCCAGTGCGCCACGCCTTCCTCGCCGCTCGCCGTGAGGGCTATGAACGGGTAGTGATGGGCACGGCTGTACTCGTGAATGTGGTCTATCTCGCCAAAGTTGGTGTCGTCGGCATGCTCCAGATAGGGGGCAATGAGCAGGAACGTGTATCCCTTGTGGCCGAGCACCTTGGCGGTGATGTCCTCTCCGCTCGCCGGGTCGGTGATGGAGAAGTCGCGGATGGGCGGCTCAAAGCCTTTCTCCACCTCCACCGTCTTGCTGTCGATGAACGTCCATGTGGAGTCGGGATAGCTGTCGAGGCTGAACTCCTTGCGCACGCCGTCTTTCTCCAGAATGAACGTTGTCTCGAATTTCGCCTGCTTGGCGTTCTTCGGAATCTCCATGCCCTTGGGGATGTTGGCCCCGATATGGTACGGGCGGAAGTCGAACAGTGGCAGATACCACAGGCTAAGCCCCGCCGAGATGAAGATGAAGAATATCGTGTAGTGGATGACTATCCACTGGTTCGTCTTCGAGATGAAGCGCACCATGGCCAGTGGCCTCCACGCCACTACCACCGACAGCGCCAGCAAGGCGATGTTCTTCATCAGCGTTTGCCCGTTAGTGAGGTGTATGGCATCGCCAAAGCACCCACAGTCTTGAATGGGGTTCCATCCCGCCAGCCACACTGTGACGGCGGTCATGACCACCATGAAGGCCACGATGGCGCGGCTCACTTGCCGCCTGCGGATGGCGAAGAGCATGAGTATGCCCAGGCAGAACTCCACTGCGGCCAGCAGCACGCTTGCCGCCAGTGTGGCCCAGGTGGGGATGTGCTGCTCCACGTGCAGTGCCTCCAGATAGTCGCCTATCTTGTATTGCGTGCCGAGGGGGTCGATGGCCTTCACGAATCCCGAGAAGATGAATGCCGCCGCAAGCAGCAGGCGGCACGCGTTCACCGCAAGGGCAACCTTCCATCCCGTCTTCTCCGGGGCGTTGCTCGTGGTGCTGGCCTCTGTGGCGGCCTCCGTGCGGTTGTCTTGCTTCATGATTCCTGTGGGCTTCGGGCTTCCGGGGCGCATCCCCTTGGCGGCATTGCCTTACCGGCTGCCTTATTCCGCGCCTTGTGTTGCGGCGTTTGCGGCCGCCTCGTCTATGCGTATCACTCCGAACACGGCGTAGTTGATGATGTCCAGATAGTTGGAGGCGATGCCTTCGCTCACGAGCGTCTCGCCCTGATTGTCCTCTATCTCCTTGATACGCTCTATCTTGGTGAGTATGAGGTCGGTGTAGCTGCTCACGCGCATATCGCGCCATGCCTCGCCGTAGTCGTGGTTCTTACGCCGCATCAGCTCAAAGGCTTCCTTGGCGTGGCCGTCGTAGAGGGCGAGGGCCTCGCTGGCGGAGAGGTCTATGCGGTCGGAGCAGGGACGCTCAAGCTGGATAATCCCCACCAAACCATAGTTGACCAATGCCATGAACTCGCCGCGCACGTCTTCGCCCACGCGGTTGTCGCCCGTCACCTCGATGGTGCGGATGCGCTTGGCCTTGATAAACAGCTGGTCGGTGACGGTGGACGGGCGCATGATACGCCACGACGCGCCGTAGTCGTGCAGCTTTGGGGCAAACACTTCGCGGCACGCTTGCAGCGCGCTGGCAAACTGCTTGTCGGTTTTGGCGGCCATTTCGTCGTTTTCTCCTTGCATAGTTGCTATTTTGCCGCAAAGTTAATCATTTTGTCCGAAACGGCAAAATGCAGGTTCATAACACTTTCTAAAATAGCGTTTTTTGTTATAAAGGTTGTTAAGCACGCCGCTTTGCGCGCCGTGTGGCGTGCTTTCTGCGGTTGACGGTTGTGTTTTTGTAAGTAGTTGATTCAAAGGTAGTTGTCGATATGTATGGTTTTGCATCGCGAAAGGTATGGTTTTGCGCGGCAAAACGTATGGTTTGACAGACCAAAAGGTGTGGTTTTACGTTCCGAAAGGTATGCCCTGCGCTGCGAAGCGTTTTGTTTCGCCTTTTGTTGGGGTGGGGGTGGCAGGGGCTTTTCTGCTTTGAGCGTTATCCTTGGTGTTTGTTTTGCTTTTAAAGCACTTTGTAGTTATTAATGAATAATGAGTTAATAGGTGCTTTTGGTTAAATTTATTTGATACGCGGTAAATGTTGATGTTTGGTCTGTGTTTTATTCTTGTAAATTCTTAACTTAGCGGCGACAAGCTTTTGAGTTATTAATGAAAACATTAAATTAATCTTTTTAGTATGAGTAAAACTAAAGTAAAATGGCTTTTGGCAGTAATCACCCTTGTGGGGTTTGTTTCTTGTTCTGACGAAGTAGAGTGTTTTGAAGACGCAGTTAAGCCGATGCGTGTTGAAAAGAGTAAAGGGATGCTTAGAACGGTGGATGAGGCTAAGTCTATAGCATTGGCTTTTATAAATCAAAATTCAACGCATTTGCAAAGAGTGAGCGGGGGTAATGGGGTGTCGCCGCAACCAACAGTGCAAGTTTTAGTAAAAAATTATGGGTGGGGGCCTGGCTTTAATGGCTATTTCCTTGAGAATTTATTTGCTCCTCATTTTGTGGGTTCTGCTCCGAAGGAATATCCCCATGCTTGGAAGTTTTTCTGTATATATTAACCCTAAGAAGAATAGTCATGAAGAATGTTTTAGTTTTGTTGTGTGCGCTGCTTGCGCTGTGTGCTTGTGATAGCTCAGAGAGCACTCCGCTGGTTACGTCTTTTGAGCCTGATAGGCTGGAAGTTCCGGCAGCTGGTGGAACTTATTCCTTGTGTCAGGGCGGCGTGGTGGATTACTCTTTGCATGTTGCGGAGATGGAAGGCATGAGGTATGAAGGTTCTGACAAGAAAGAAGATGATGGCAGTGGCAAGGTTTGGGAAGGTCATAAGCCGCCGCGTTATGTCTCGCGCTTTTATGGTGAGTGGTTTGATGTGCGGAAAAAGAGTGCAAGGGAAATATCGGTCACTTTGAGTCGCAACACCTCCGGGAGTGTGCGTTATATCAATTTCTCTGTCAGCGGACTATGGATTACGGGTATGCCGCAGAACATCACCGTGGTGCAAAAGGCGGAGTAAGGGGCTTTTTGGGGGCGTTTTTCTGTTCAAAGTGCCTCTTTTTTCGATAGAATAGTTTTCGTTCTCTGCTTGGGTAGGGCTTCTTCCTTGTTTAAGCAGAGAGCGTTTCCTGTTTAAATAGAGTGTGTTTTCTGTTTGAATAGAGTCTCTTTTCAGCTTGGATGGTGTGTGTCCTCTATTTTATCAAGGCTTGTCTTCTGCTTTGAGAAGTTTCGTTTTCTGCTTTTGGCAATATCCTTTTCCCGTTTTGGCACTTCTCTCTTCCCCTTTAAAAAGTCAAGGCGGCACATCCCCGTGGTGGGGGCGTGCCGCCTTGAAGTATATTGGCTTTAAAGCGTTAGTGCGTCTATGCGCACCGATGGATTAGTCGCAGTTGGCCAGCTTGTTGTTGCTGCCCAGCACGTCGATGATCTTGTGCTTGTACATGTCGGTCATGTAGTTGCGTGCCACCTTTCCATACTGGCGCGGATCGAAGTACTCCGGGTGCTCGGCGAGCGTCTCACGCACACCAGCGGTGTAGGCCAGACGAGAGTCGGAGTCGATGTTGATCTTGCAAACGGCGCTCTTCGAAGCTTCGCGGAGCTGCTCCTCGGGGATGCCCACTGCATCGGGCAGGTTGCCGCCGTACTTGTTGATGAGATCTACGTACTCCTCGGGCACAGACGATGAGCCGTGGAGAACGATGGGGAAGCCCGGGAGCTTCTCTTCAATCTCGTGCAGGATGTCGAAAGCCAAGGGAGGAGGAACGAGATGTCCGGTCTTCGGGTCGCGGGTGCACTGCTCGGGCTTGAACTTGTAGGCACCGTGGCTCGTTCCGATGGAGATGGCGAGCGAGTCGCAGCCCGTGCGGGTGGCGAAGTCGATCACTTCCTCGGGGCGGGTGTAGTGGCTCTCCTCGGCGCAAACCTCGTCTTCCACGCCGGCGAGCACACCAAGCTCGGCCTCAACGGTGACATCGAACTGGTGGGCGTACTCCACGCACTTCTTGGTCAGTGCAACGTTCTCCTCGTAAGGCAGCGAAGAGCCGTCGAACATAACGGACGAGAAGCCCAAGTCTACACAGCCCTTGATCAGCTCGAAGCTGTCGCCGTGGTCGAGGTGCAGGGCAATCTCGGGATGGTTGCAGCCAAGCGACTTGGCATATTCCACTGCGCCCTCAGCCATGTAGCGCAGGAGAATCGGGTTCGCGTAGGCGCGGGCACCTTTCGACACCTGAAGGATGACGGGCGACTTCAGTTCGGAAGAGGCCGTGATGATAGCCTGAAGCTGTTCAAGGTTGTTGAAGTTGAATGCGGGGATAGCATAACCGCCCTTGACGGCACTCTTGAACATCTCGCGCGTGTTGACGAGACCAAGTTCTTTGTAATTTACTGCCATAATGATTATGTTTGAATTTAACGTGATTATCCTTAAAAACACCGCAAAGTTACGCTTTTATTTTTTGACCGCCAAGCGGGTGTGGGAAAATATTGGCGCAAAAGTGTTAAATGGCTTCATTTCTTGTCCTATGTTTATTCCGCTTGTGGCAGCCCCGGGCTTCTTGGCGGGTGGCCATAGGGGCGAAAATGTGGTCGGGTGGCCTCATGTTCGCGCCAAATGTTGTACCTTTGTCGGGAAATCGAACATCAAAAAAATACAAAGGATATGAATATAGACAAGAAAGCGAATCAAGAGAAGTTTGAGGCGTTGCTGCGTGCCACGGGGCGCGAGGGCATGGACTATGTGCTGGAAGACTTGGCCAAGGACGGCTTCTTCGAGGCTCCCGCGTCGGCGGGACATCACTTGAATGTGCCCGGCGGACTGTGTGAGCACAGCCTGAACGTGTGCCGCGCCGCGCTCATGGTGTGGGAAGGGATGTGCAAAATGGACGACAGTGTGGCGCGGGAGGTGAGCCGCGACAGCGTGGTGATAGCTTCGCTGCTGCACGATGTTTGCAAGACCAACATCTACAAGCCCGCTCTGAAGCGCAAGAAAAACAGCATGGGCGTGTGGGAGGATGTGCCGGGCTACAATGTGGTGTACAACAAGTTGCCTTTGGGTCATGGCGAGAAGTCGGTCATCATGCTTTTGCTCTCCGGGCTTGACTTGACGGACGAGGAAATGCTGGCCATTCGCTGGCACATGGGGGCATGGGGGCTTAACTTCAACTCGTATGAGGACGAGCGGAGCTATGACACGGCGCGCACCATCACGCCCCTTGTGTCGATAGTGCAGGTTGGTGACGGTCTGGCGGCGAGCATCTTGGAGCGCACCGCGGAGGATGTGGCCTCGCTTTGAGCCGTTGCTGAAAGCCGTCAGAATTCCTTTCGTTGGCGTTATGCTGCCTGTCGCGGTGGCCGATGAGAGATGGCGTAAACCAAAACCGCCCCTTTCGCGTGACGAAAGGGGCGGTTTTGCATACCGAAAGGTATGGTTTTGGAGTGTGAAAGGTATGGTTTTGCACTGCAAAAGGTATGGTTTTGGAGTGCGATTCTTTTGGTTTTGTCAACCGGTTGATAATCAATGGATTGATAAAAGTGTGGTGGCGTGCGGGCTTCGGCGCGCTATTTGTCGAGCGGGAAGAAGCCGTAGAGCCGCTCATCAATCATGTTGGTGATGCGCTGGAAGTCTTGCGGGTTGTCGAGGAAGTCGGTTTTGTCTCCGTCCACGATGACCAGCTGCCCCTTGTAGGACTTGATCCACTCCTCATAGCGTTCGTTGAGTCCGCGCAGGTAGTCAATGCGGATGGTCTGCTCGTAGCCCCTGCCGCGCTGCTGTATGTGTTCGATGAGGTGAGGCACCGACGAGCGTATGTAGATGAGCAGGTCGGGCAGCTTCACGAGGCTCATCATGAGGTCGAAGAGGTTGCTGTAGTTGTCGAAGTCGCGGTCGCTCATCAGTCCCATGTCGTGCAGGTTGGGCGCGAAGATGCGCGCGTCTTCGAAGATGGTTCGGTCCTGTACCACGGTTTCCTTGGAGTGTGCGATTTCCACAACGTCCCTGAAACGCTTGTTGAGGAAATATATTTGCAGGTTGAACGACCACCGCTCCATGTCCCCGTAGTAGTCTTCGAGGTAGGGATTGTTGTCCACTGGCTCATAATGTGGCGTCCAGCCGTAGCGTTTGGCCAGCATGGTGGTGAGGGTTGTCTTCCCCGCGCCGATGTTTCCGGCAATGGCGATATGCATGATGTGTCTGTTAAATTCTTGATGGTTGGGTGGATTCTTCGGGAAAGAGGCCGTACAGCTCCCTGTCCACTTTGTCGGCGATAAGCCCAAGGTCGGCGGGATTGGCGGCAAAGTCGAGCGGGTCGGCATCGATGGTGAGCACGCGTCCCTTGTACTGTGTGCCGATGAATTCCTCGTAGCGGCTGTTGAGGTTCTCGAGGTATTGCAGCGGCATCTTCTGCTCGTAGCTTCGTCCGCGCTTCTCGATGTTTTGCACCAGATGGGGTACGGAGCAGCGCAGGTAGACCATCAGGTCGGGGTAGCGCACGATGTCCGTCATGTCCTCAAACAGCTCCATGTAGGTCTCAAAGTCGCGGTCGTCCATGTATCCCATGGCGTGGTTGTTGGCCGTGAAGATGTATACGCCCTCATAGATGGAGCGGTCTTGGATGATGTTCTCGGTGCTTCCCTCCAGCGATAGCAGGTCTTTGAACCGCTCCTTGAGGTAGAAAATTTCCAAGGGGAACGACCATCGGCGTATGTCCTTGTAGTAATCGTCCAGATAGGGGTTGTCGGCCACGGTCTCATAGTGTGGCTTCCATCCGTACCGGCGTGCCAGCAGCCCCGTGAGGGTGGTCTTTCCCGAGCCTATGTTCCCGGCAATGGCAATGTGCATGGTTCTTTGTTGTTCCTTGTTTTACGGTTGCCGCCTCCTTTATTTGAGTGTTGTCGGCGTGCCGATGCAGCCGTTGGGCATTTGGATGCGGAGCATGGCGCACACGGTGGCGGCTATGTCGGTGATGTGGGTCTCGGCCGTTGTCTCGCCGTGGGGCACGTTCCATCCGTAGTAGATGCACGGAAGGTGTGTGTCGTAGGGGAATGGCTGGCCGTGCTGTGTGCCCTTGTAGGCTGGGTCGTCCTTTCCGCCGAAGAATTGCGGGCGCGTCACCACCGTGATGTGTCCGCTGCGGCCGCGGCAATAGCCGTTGATGAGTCGCTCCTTGATGGGGGCGGGGATGCTGGAGCAGCCTATTTTCTCGTTGTTGACCACGTAGAGGAAGGCGTTGTCGCCTTTGAGCCACTCCACGGCCTCATCCACTACGTCGTTGAGGCGCAGTCCTGCGTTGGCCACTACGTCGGTCTTGAAGGTGAACTGGTAGTTGTCCTCCGGCAGGACGGGGTCTTCCGTGAGGTTGTATTTGCCTTTCAGATATTCGTTCAGTGCCTTTGTGGTGGCCTCATAGTCCCAAGTTCCGGCGGGATACTTGTGCTCCCGCAGCTGGTTGTAGTTGTGTGCCGCACCGTGATCGGCGGTAAGGAAGAGCAGGTAGTTGCCTTTGCCCACTGTCTCGTCAAGCGTTGTGAGGAAGTGGGTAAGCTCCTTGTCAAGCTGCATGTACACATCGTGGTTCTCTTTTCCCCTTGTTGAGAATGTATGGCCGATGGCATCGGTCGAAGAAACGCTCACGGTGAGCATGTCGGTGGTGCTCCCTTGTCCCAGGCGTTCGTTCTTCAGCGCGGCCTCGGCCATCTTGAAGGTCATCGTAACGCCTTCATTGGAGGTGATGAGGTTTGCCCCCGGCTTCGTGTGGTTCTTCTTGTTGAAGTCGGCGACCCACTTGGGCAGCTCGTCCATGTAGTAAGTGCTTGTCACGAAGTGCCCCGCCTTGTCGTCCCACCAGTAGGCGGCGTTGGCGGTATGTCCTGCGGGCAGGATGGCGGCGCGGTCTTTGATGGCCACGCCCACCACGCGCGACTGGTAGTCGGTGCTTTGGCGCAGCTCGTCGCCGATGGTTGTGGAGCGCATGAGGTGCGGGCTGCGCTGGCCACCCGTAGTGGTTGCGCCCACGGTGTTCACTGTCGCATCGTAGCAGTTGCCCGTTCCCTTGCCGTCCATGTAGAAATAGTTGCCGGCGATGCCGTGGATGGACGGCACGGAGCCTGTGAAGACGCTCGTATGGCCAATGGCCGTGACAGACGGGGCGTAGTTGATGTGGCAGTTCTCGCACGAGTATCCCTCGCGGAGCAGCCGCCGCAGTCCGCCATCGCCGTATTCGTTATAATAGTAGTAGAGGTAATCCCACCGCATTTGGTCGACTACCATGCCCACGACCAATTTTGGGCGTGCCACTTGCGCATTGGCGCAGAGCGCGACAAACAATAATACGAGCGTTACAATCTTTTTCATGTGGGCAAAGTTACGAAAAATATCTTAAACAGAAGTCCCTTTTGCTGAAAATGATGGCTCTGCGGCTTGTGTCCGCGCCTTTTGCAAGAGCGTGGGGACGGAGGTGCTGTCGTGTGGTTGCTGGTGTGTTGCGGGCGGATGTGGGGAGAAAGGTGTGAAAAAGTGGTTTCTTTATTTTGCGTTATGCTTATTTTGCGATACCTTTGCGGCCGTTATGATATGTTAGGATATGAAACGAGAGAACGCGAAAATGGTCACGGGGCGGGGCAAAATGCCCTCCCGTCGTTTGAAGTCAGTGGCTGAAAGCGGCTTGTTGCCTAAGGATGCGGAGGCTCATGGTGCGCGTCTTGCGCCCCGTTCGCTACGCCGCTTGTGGCGTTGGGTTTCCAAAGCGTCGAGGGAGAAGCCCTCCCGCCGCACGCTCGACCGCCTGGCTCTCCTTGCCGGATTTCAGGATTGGGATGACCTGCGCACTGCATTGCGTGGCACAAACGATGCCGGACTCAATTACAAAGATTAGTCTCTGACGGCAGAAAGAGCCGTGCGCCGAGGCCGATGATGCTTGGTGAGTGTGCCGGAGATTAGTTTCAGACAAATAAGAAAGGGTTCATTCCGATATGGAACGAACCCTTTCTTATTTTTTCTCGGTACAAGCCAAGAGGCATGGGAGTTACTGCGCCTTAGCAACGGTGCGCTTCTCCTTGATGCGTGCGGCCTTACCAGTGAGCTTGCGCAGATAGTAAAGCTTGGCGCGACGTACCTTACCGCGCTTGTTCACCTCGATAGAGTCGATGTTGGGAGACTCCATCGGGAAGATGCGCTCTACGCCAATGGTGCCCGACATCTTGCGGACGGTGAAACGCTTCTTGTCGCCATGACCGCAGATCTTGATGACTACGCCACGGTAGAGCTGAATACGGTGCTTGTTACCCTCGACGATTTTGTAAGCGACAGTTACGGTGTCACCAGCACGGAATGCCGGAACCTCTTTGCCGGTTGCAAATGCTTCCTCAGCAACTTTAATTAAATCCATTTCGTTTATTAATTAAATATTGTTTGTCGTTCCAACGCAACGTGGCTCATGACGCTTCCATGGCCAGCGGTTACGCCGAAAAGCGGGTGCAAAGTTACAAAAAAAACATGACCAAAGGTCAATAGGGGTGGAAAATAATAAGGGTTTAACACATTTTTTTCTTGTCCGTCATGTTTTGATTAAGTATTTTTTACTAAATTTGCGGTGTAGAACAAAAGTTTGATTAGCAACCGATTATGAAGAAGAACAGAACGGCTTGCCCGGCCATAGTGCTGGGATTGGCTTTTGCGCTGTCGGGTTGTGGCACCCGTTATGCGGTCAGTTCGGTAGAGGGGACGCGCATTTTGGTGGACAGTCGCTACGATCGCAATCCCGATGCAGGGGCTGTGGCATTCCTTGCGCCCTACAAGCATCAAGTAGACTCGCTGATGATGCCCGTCGTGGGCTATTCGGCGCACGCCATGAGTGCCACTCGTCCGGAGAGTGATTTGAGCAATCTGCTGGCCGACATTATGGTGTGGGCCGGCGGCACGTGCGGTGAGCAGCCGCAATTGGGTGTGTATAATGTGGGCGGAATCCGTGCCGACCTGCCCGCGGGCAACGTTACGAAAGGCCATTTGCTCGATATTGCGCCCTTTGAGAACAAGCTGGTGTTCCTGACGCTCACGGGCGACAAGCTGCTGCAGCTGTTTCGCGAGATAGCGCATCGTGGCGGCGAGGGCGTGAGCCGCGGTGTGCGCCTCGTCATCACTCCCTCTGGCGAGTTGCTCTCGGCCACGCTGCACGGCAAGGAGATAGATCCGCAGGCCAGCTACCGCATTGCCACGCTCGACTATCTGGCTCAGGGCAACGACCAGCTGACGGCTTTCAAGGCCAAGACCAACGTGGCTCACCCCAAGGGCATGGCCAGCGACAGCCGGTTTGTGATAGAAGCCTATTTTGTGGACAAGGCATCGCGCGGCGAGAAAGTGGACGCGCGTGTTGAGGGACGTATTATAATAAAGGAATAAGGATGAAAAATACATATCATTGGTTGTTGGCGGCCGCGCTTCTGCTGCTCTCTTCGGCCGCATGGGCGCAAAAGAGCCTGACGATACTGCACACGAACGACACGCACAGTACTATCTTGCCGCTCTCGGAGCACCTCACCGACACGCTCCGTGCGGGGCGCGGAGGATTCGTTCGCCGTCTTGCCGTGCTGGAAGAGGAGCGCGCCAAAGACCCTGACCTGCTGCTTTTCGACTCCGGCGACTTCTCGCAGGGGTCGGCTTACTACACGCTTTTCAAGGGCGATGTGGAGGCCGGGCTGATGAATCTCATGCGCTACGATGCCGGAACGATAGGCAATCATGAGTTCGACTTCGGCCTCGACAACATGGCGCGGGTGTTCCGGATGCTCAATTACCCCATTGTCTGCTCCAATTACGACTTCACGGGCACGCCCGTGGCCGATGTGGTGAAGCCCTATGTGGTGCTGAAGCGCAAGGGAATCAAGGTGGGCGTGTTTGCTTTGTGCCCCCAGCTCGAGGGATTGGTGGACCAAAAGAACTACGGACCGGTAGTTTATCAAGACCCCGTGGCGTGTGCCAAGAAGATGGTGAAGCTGCTTCGCGACAAGCATTGCGACTTGATCGTCTGCCTTTCCCACCTTGGCTGGGAGATAGAGGAGCTGAGCGATGACGAGCTGCTCAAAGAAGTGAGCGGCATCGACCTTGTGCTGGGTGGCCACAGCCACTCTTATTTCCGCAAGCTGGAGCACGTTACCGACCCTTCGGGACGCTCCGTGCCCGTGAATCAGAATGGTAAGCACGCCATCTACGTGGGCAAAATCAAGGTGAATATGTCGCCCCGATAGTCTTCGCGCCGCTGCCGCAGTCCGCGTTTGGGCTTGTTGCGGCAGGGCAAACCGTGGCTTTTCTGGCTCTTGGGCAAGCGTTTCCGCCGTGGCGGAGGTGCTTCTCCAAGAGCCTTTTTTGGTGTCTGGCGGGCTGCTTTCTTGACTTTTGTGGCGCAAGGGGGGCACTTCTTGCATTCCCAAATTTTGTGCCCCGCGAGATGTTTCCTTGGCTGCCGCGTGGTGAAAGGTGTGCTTTGGCAATTATTTTTAATTTAAAAATGTCGGAATTTTAAATTAAAAATTGGAGAAAAATAAATTAAAAATGTTGGATTTTTAATTTAAAAATAATCGCGCTGCGTAACGTTTTGATTCTCAGTGGGTTCTCTTTCTCTTTGCGGGCGTTTCCCTGTTGCCGTGCGCCGGCGGATGGCTTGGCGGGCGAGAGGGTGGTTGATGTGCCGCAAAACTGCTGAATGCATTCGGGCGGAAGAAGTGTTTGGCAAGCCGTGAGGGGCGCGAAGGATAAAAAGCGGGGAAATATTTGGGTGGTTGAATGGAATGTTTTAACTTTGCAATCATCAATTTTTATTGGCAATGGGTTAACATCCAAGCGGTCGGTTTTCTTTTGATTTGTCCCCGGCGTTGTGCCCAGTGGCGTGCGCGTTGTGCGGCGTGAGCCGGCAGCTGTGGGCAGAATCATTGCCAAAGGCTTGTGGGCGTTGTGCCCTATGGCGCGTTTTTGTGTGCGGGCGGTGCATTTCCCGCGTTCCGTAAGAGGATAATACAGATATTAATAGGTAATAGAAAGATGAGCATTTTCAAGTTTGAGCCGTTGCTGAAGCAGACGATTTGGGGCGGCGACAAGATTATTCCGTTCAAGCATCTCAACGCTCAGATAGACCAAGTGGGCGAGAGTTGGGAGGTGTCGGGTGTGAAAGACAACGAGACTATCGTCAAGGATGGAGAGTATAAGGGCTGGAAGCTCAATGACTTGCTTGCGCAGCTGAAAGACAAGCTCGTGGGTAAGGCCAACTATGAGCGGTTTGGCAACGAGTTCCCCTTGCTCATTAAGTTCATCGATGCCCGCCAGCAGCTCTCCATACAGGTGCACCCCACCGATGAGCTGGCGCAGGAGAAAGGCTTCTCGCGTGGCAAGACCGAGATGTGGTATGTGATGGAGAGCGACCCGGACGCATCGCTTCGGAGTGGCTTGAAGAAGCAAATCACGCCCGAGGAGTACAAGCAGATGGTGGCCGACGACACCATTACGGACGCGCTGGCAGAGTATAAGGTGCGCAATGGCGATGTGTTCTTCCTGCCCGCAGGCCGCATCCACAGCATTGGGGCGGGCTGCTTCCTGGCCGAGATTCAGGAGACGAGCGACGTGACTTACCGCATCTATGACTTCAAGCGTAAGGACAAGGATGGCAACTATCGTCAGTTGCACACCGAGCAGGCCGCCGAATGCATCGACTACCACGTGGAGCAGGACTACCAGACGCGCTATACGCCGGAGCAGAATCAGGGCGTTGAGGTGGTGAGGTGTCCTTATTTCACCACTTCGGTCTATGATGTCAATGAGCCGATGGTGCTCGACTACAGCGAGCTGGACAGCTTTGTCATCCTCATTGCTATGGAAGGAAAGGGCACTGTGTGTGCCGATGGCGGCGAGGTGGTGACGCTGGAGGCCGGAGAGACGGTTCTTATCCCCGCCACGGTGGGCGAGGTGACGGTCGATGGCACGCTGAAGTTCCTCGAAACCTACGTGTAGGGTCTGCGCGCGCTTTGCCGTGTGGGGGCGAAAGCTCTTATAATATAAGGTGAAGACGCTTATAACGCAAGGCGAACACGCTTGTAGCACAAGGCGAACACACTTATAACTCAAGACGAGAGTTAATATATTGACAAGGGGAAAGCCTGCAGCATGATGGCTGCGGCTTTCCCCTTGTTGTGTGGTATGGCGGATGGTGCGCCTTAGAAAGTCAGATTAAACAGGAAGCGGATGCCCCATTTGTCGGTGTTCTCGTGCTGTCTGTACGACATTCTGCGGACGTAGGTCACACCGAAAACATTGAAAATGTTGTGTACTCCTGCCTCCACTTCCCAGTAAGGCGTGGAGTTGATGATGTAAGAACCTTCGGGCAGGCGGAACAGCATCGGGTCTTCCGGGTGCAGGTTGGGGTTGTTCTTGTCCGTAAGGTCGCCCCACATGGCCTTCACGGAGAAGTATTCGCGCCACTTCAGCTTCTTGATGAGGGGCAGACGGTTGAGCAGTTTGCCGTTCATATCCCATGATATGCTCGCGAAAAGCTGCCTGTCGGTGAGGAACTCCATGTTGTTCATCAGGCCAAACGTCACCTCGTTGTCCAGATAAGTGAAGTTGGTGGGCGGCATAATGAGCAGCGGGAAGGGCACTTTGTTCCACTGTATGGCACCGTTGGCGTGCATATCAATGTATCCCCACGACCCCAGCCACTGGCGTTTGTATATCTGCAGCTCGGTGTAATTGAGCTTATACTGTCCTCCGAGCAGACGATCCGTGCCCACGGTGTGGGTCAGTGAGATGTCGGGATGGTCGAGGTTGACCGGCCATCGGTGCTGCTTCGTGTTCACAAACGTCTGTCCCGGGCAGAAGCGGATGCCTCCCGACAGCTCGGTGGTGCGTATCTTGCGCACCTCGGGGCCGCCGCTGACGGGCAGGAAGTGCAGGTCGCCGGCCACTTCGTTGCTCTCTGCCTTGATGCTGGCGTTGATGCTGAATCCCCAATCGGTCTCGTAGACGAACGACAGTTGCTGTCTGTCGTAGAAATACATCTGCCGTATGTCCTGAGTACGTATGGACATGAACACGTTGTCTTTGTTGTTGATGAGGAATTTGTCTGCCGGCGACATCACATCACGCTCCGACGTGAACACCAAGTTGCGCATCGGGAACTCGAAAGGTGAGTTTTGCTTCTCGTTGATGGAGTAAGTAAGCTCCGAACCGTAGTACCATCGGTTCGAGCGGGTGCCGTATGCGCCGTAGCCTTTCAGGAAAACGTGCGGGTTGAGTGCCGCCATGGTGCGGGCAGAGGCGCGGAATCGGTAGCCGTCCACGAAGTTATTGCTTATCACGGTGTTCACGGGGCCTATGTCTACCTTGCTCTTCTTGCCCTCGCCGCTTGTCTCTATGAAGTTCTCGGCAAAGGCTTTGACACCCACCATGATAATTCCGAATCCCTTCGACTGGCGTATGCGACTGACAAGGTTGTCGATGTTGCGCTCGCTTTGCGTCAGTTCCACGGGGCGTTCCTTGTCCCAAAAGGCATCATCGCGTATGCGGGCGTTGGCCTCTTCTATGGTGCGCGCTTTGCCTCGGAGCAGCGAACGCGGGATGTCGTCAAACTTGTAGCTGTTCAGGCGTGTGGTTCGCGTGACCAATGCCTTGGGCAGCAGACCCGAAATGCTCAGCTCCGCCCACATGTCATCGTGTGTCAGCACCCACTCTCCGTTCTCCAGCTGCGTGTATTGCTGCTCTATCCGCATGGACTTCACCCAGTTTACGTCGCTCTTTTCCGGGATGTTGAGCACGCATTGCTTCACGTGCAGCGTAGAGTCTTTCAAGATATAGAGGTCTCCGGTGAATCCGAAGTCCTGCTGATTGGCGGGATAAAAGCGCAGATGGAAGCAGCTGTCGCCCGCCACTTTCACCGTGTCTTGGATGTAGAAGTGGTAAAAGCTGATGGCCGTACGTCCGATGGGGCTGGGGAAGGGGTACTGCACCAGGCGGATATGGTCATCGTAGAGGTTCACGTCGGTGAACACTTCCTTCAGCATGGTGTTCACTATCTCTCCCGTTTGGAGCAGCTTGTTGAGTCCCTCCGAGTGTTGTCCAACGATGATGTCGCGCGTTTTCTTCGGGTCTTTGCTGTACAGATGGTGCGTCACGGTCTCGCTCATGGTGAGCGGAAGCACCAGTTTGCCGTTGTAGTCCGACCGTTCCAGGTTTTCGCTGTACCATTTTTCCTTGGTCATCCCTGTGGTATCCACATCGTTGCGCGCCAGCGTAATCTTCTGGTACTTCATGTACTGATAGAAGGGATAGTTCTCCAAGTCTGTCTGTTTCTTGGCTTCGATGACGCGCCGCATCAGCTCCACGGCTGGATTTTCCTTGCGGCTGTAACGCTTTCTTCGTCCGCGCACCTCCACTTCGTCCATCTTTGTTGTCTCTTGCTTCAGCTTGATGGTCAGGTTGTTGGTGTTTTCCCTCACCTTTACCTTCTCCGCCACGTATCCCACGCTGCGCGCCACGATGGTTTGCCCCACATGTCGCTCTATGCTGAAGCGTCCTTCGTCATCGCTTTGCACGCTTAGGCGCATTCCTTCGTAGCCCACTGTGGCGTAGGGCACGGGGTATCCGTCTTCGCTGTCCACCACTTGGCCTGTGATTTGTGCCCTTGTGGCAATGGCAAACAGTTGCAGGGTGGCTGCAAGGAGTATTTTGACAAACAAATTTTTCTTCATAAACATTTCGTTTCCTATGCTTTCGTATCCCGAAAATCGCTGCAAAGGTAGATAAATAATGTGGAAGTGGAAAACCGAAGCGGCAAATTTAGTTTTCTTTATGGACTGTAAACAATGTGTAGGGGGCGTTTGTGTGGCTTTTTGTCTGCGTGTTTGTAGGCATTTGAGACTGTTTTTGCGTCTGCAGGGGGCGCGCAGAGGGAGCGATTGTTGCCCTTTCTTCCTTTCCCTCATAATTGTTTGCTCCTTGTGAGAGCCGTGGGGAGAGAACGGTAGCGGCTTGGGCTGCGTGCAAAAGCATAGGTTTGACACGACAAAAGGTATGGTTTCGCCGTGCAAAACCATACCTTTTGCACGGCGAAACCATACCTTTTGGAAATCGTTCTGTTAGTTCTTGATAACCAATGGGTTATCTATTTGCGCGCCTTGTGCTTCATTGCAGCCTCCTGCGAGGGGAAGAACACGCCCTGCAAGTCCATCTCGCTCGTGTAGCGGATGGCATCCCGGTTGACGGGATGTATGGCGATGTCGGCCTTTCCGTTGTCGAACACGTCGATGTAGACTTGATATGTGTCCAGACGGTAGCGGCATGACGCCTTGATTTGTGTGTGCCCGTCCTTGGCCACGGTCTCCTCGTAGCTGTCCAGTGGCGCAATGAATATCATTCCCGGCCCTTTGGCAGGGTCGGCCATGTACACCCGTCCGAAATAGGGCAGGAAGAAGCCGATGGAGTCGCCTCCCACCTCTATTCCCCACTCATCGTTGAGCCGCACTCCGGGGCCGCGTTGCGGGTACATATATTCGGCAAAGATGCGGTATTTGCGCTGTTCGAGCCGCTGGCGAACCACGTTGGCCGTGATGGCTTGGGCTTGTTGCTTGTCGATTTGCCGCCCTTCGGAGTCAAACAGCGCCGATGTGGCGCACGAGGCGAGCATCAATGCCGTGGCGGCGAGTAGCAGTAGGCGTTTCATGCGTTGTCCTTTTGGGTTGTGTTGTGTCCTTGCCCGTCTGCCCCCGGAGTGTCTTTCCGGGGCTGGCGGGGCAGGGGATGATTAGTTGTTGTCGATGCTTTCCACTTTGGGGGCGGCCACTTTGTCTATGCTTGGTGCGGCTGCGGCGGGCTGTGGCGGCGTGGCCGGGGTGGGAACGGTCTGCGGCGAGTATGTGCCGCTTTCCTCCGGGCTTGCCATGTCTTCGTCCGTGGCCGGGCTGGCTTCCTGTTTGCCACGCTCTTCGGCCTCTCTCTTCTCCCGTTCGGCCTTCTCGCGTTCGGCGCGGGCGGCAGAATCGGCCTTGGCACTCTTCATTACGTCGTGCCAAAGGTAGTCGCGCAGCACGTCGAGTGTGTCGTAAATCGACTTCTTATCTTGCGGAATGTCTTCCTCCGTGTGCGTTGTTGTCTCCTCGTTTCGTGGTTTGTCCACAACGAGATTGTAGAGAATGCCGCCAAGGAGCAGGGCTGCCAGCAGCAGAAATGCGTAGCGCAGCGTGCGGGAGTGGAGGCATCCCCGGTGGGGGGTATTGCGTTGTTGGGCCATCTCAGTGAGTTTCTTTTTCTGCAAAAGTAAATGAAATCTCATGAAGTGCAAAATTATTTCCTTGCTTTTTTCTTTTTGCCATGCGTAGGCAAAGTTTTTTGGGGATTTTATTTGTACTTTTGCCCCCAAGTATGTACACACCTGTTTATAACAAACGCCTTGTACTGAAGTTCAAACAGTTCAATAATCGCGGCTATTCCCTCTTCAACGTGCTGGGAAAGGAAGTGATTATCGGGGTGTTGAGCGTTGCAACGCTGCGCACGGCCGCTGCCGCCGCGCCCGTTGTGTCGGCTCACGCCGAGCCGGAGGACAGCTCCCGGCAGCACTCCGTGATGATGAGCGAGGTCAGTATAGTAGGTACGAGGGCGCCGCTGACGGTAGGTCGGCAGGCAAGAAATGTAACTGTACTGCGCCGCAGCGACATTGAGGCTGCGCCGGTGCAAAGTGTTAACGACCTGTTGAAGTACGTTTCGGGCGTTGATGTCAGGCAAAAAGGCCCCTTGGGCGCGCTCTCCGACGTGAGTATTCGCGGCGGAAACAGCGAGCAGGTGGCCATCTTGCTCAACGGCATCAACCTCTGCGATCCGCAAACCGGACACAACGCCATGGATTTGCCCGTTGCTCTGGGCGAGATAGAGCGCATAGAGGTGGTGGAAGGGCCTGCCGCGCGAGCCTACGGCACTTCCTCGCTGCTTGGCGGCATCAATATTGTGACGCGAGTGCCCGGCGGATGCGGGGCGGAAGGGCACGTTGAGGCTGGCAGTTATGGCTATCTGGCCACTGAGGCACGTGCCTATGCGGGGCGGGAGTGTTGGGGCAATCAGCTCTCGGCTTCGTTCTTGCGCAGTGATGGCTACCAGCGTGCGGCCAGCGGCGCACTGAACAGCGACTACCGAGCCGCGCGGGCGTTTTATCAGGGACGGTATGACGACCCCGATGTGGCCGTGCGGTGGCAAGCGGGGATGAGTTTGCGCGGCTTAGGTTCAAATACTTACTACAGCGCACACTATGACAACCAGTATGAGCGCACGTTCAAGACCTTCATGGCACTGAGAGGGGAGAACGTCAGGGGCGCGCTCCGCTTCCGCCCGGCCGTCTACTGGAATCATCAGGAGGACAGATTTGAGCTTGAACGTGGCTCGGAGGCAGCTGTGCCGTTCAACTATCACCGCACGGAAGTGCTTGGCTTGAACCTCAATGCTCACTTCGACTGGCCGCTCGGACGCACGGCCTTTGGCGCGGAAATGCGATATGAGGACATCATCAGTACAAACTTGGGTGAGCTGCTGAACAAACCGCGCCCCATTCGGGGCACAAACCGGGAGTACACCCACGGTTTGGAGCGCACCAACACGCAGTTTTTCTTGGAGCATAATCTTGCTTTCGGAGGCTTGACGCTGTCTGCCGGGCTTACGGCGGTGACGAACTCGCAGGCCGATATGTCCATGCGCGTCTATCCCGGCGTGGATGTGGCTTGCCGGATAGGCTCTTGGCTCACGGCGTATGCAGGATATAACGCCTCGTTGCGTATGCCTTCGTTCACCGAACTTTATTATTCCGTGGGCGGACATAAGGCCGACAGCCATCTCAAACCGGAGGAGCTGAGCGCGGTGGAGGCGGGGCTGCGCTTGGCAGACGGCGTGTGGCAGGGCGATGTGGGCGTTTTCTTCAACCGCTACCGCAACTTGATAGACTGGATAAGCGATGGAGAGACCGACGGACAGGGCGCGCCGCTGTGGAAAAGCGTCAATTTCGGCCATATCCGAGCCTTGGGCGTGCGCGCTTCGGTGCGTATTGACGCGCGGCGGATGTGGCCGGGGCAGCGCGTAGTGGAGCGGTTGTCGGCCGACTATGCGTGGCTGGGGCAGCGTGCGGGCACGCCCGATGGCGTAGTGAGCAAGTCTTCGCTGGAGTATTTGAAGAACAAGCTGGTTGTGCAAGGCGATTTCCGCCCTTGTCGGCAGTTCCTTTTGCGCGTGGGCTGGCGGCTTCAGCACCGCATGGGAGGCTATGTGGACGCGCTCGGTGCGCCCCATAGCTATGCCACCTATGCCGTTTGGGACGCTCGGTTGCAGTGGGATGCGCGCCGATGGGCAATGTATGTGGAGGGCAACAACTTGCTTGGCCGCAGCTATTTAGACTATGGCAACGTGCGTCAGCCCGGCTTTTGGCTTGTGGGAGGCGTCTCTTGGCGGCTGGGCGGAGTGCGCTGATGTAATGAATTGTAGGCTGTTCGCGTCCGCAGGGGAGGAAATGTGCGGGCGCGAATGGCTTTTGCCCTCGCCAAGGCGTTAACCTATGCCCGCTTCAATGGCTGCCCTTGCTGGGGCGCGCTCATGCCATCGGCCACCCGCGGCCATCTTGGCAGGGCTTGATATGAGGAACAGAAGCTATTGAAACGATGGAGAATATAGGTGCAGACGCCTTGGCGGGACTTTATGTATGGAGGAAAAGGGGGCTATGGAAGAGGATGTAGGGGTATAAAAAAAGAGCGGTCTCTAAATGAGAACCGCCCTAATGAAAGGAGGAGTGGTACCTCTCGGAGTCGAACCAAGGACACATGGATTTTCAGTCCATTGCTCTACCACCTGAGCTAAGGTACCATTTGCAAAACTATTGTTTTTCGTTTGCGGGTGCAAAGGTAGTTATTTATTTTCACCCCACCAAACAATTCGAAGGAAAATTTCTCATTTAACCTTTGTTAAGGATTTGCTTCGCTGTTCCAATCCCATGCTTTGAGTAGCAGGGAATGGCATTGCTGCGCTCGTACTTTCGTCTGAAGCAGAGCGAGTTATGCGTGTTGGAAGGAAGAAATGGGAAGAACTGCAAGATGAAAAATAGCAAAGAGCTAACCCTTTGCTGTTCAGTCAGTTTCTAATAGGTATGGTTTGGCCTTGCCATACCATAGGTTTTGGACGGTGAAACCATACGTTTTGCATCGTAAAACCATAGGTATGGCAAGGCCAAAAGTTTTTCCTCGGCATTTCGCGTGCTGCGATTGCCGGGCTTGTCGTGTGTGGCCGTAGGGCAGATGTGCCGCTTTGGCGCGGGAAAACTTATTTTTTCTTCTCTCCCCAGCCTTGCGAGCGGAGTTCAAACTCTTGTCCGTCGCGCGTGATGAGGTAGCGTCCGAGTTGCTCCTTGGTGATGTATCCGATTTGGCGGATTCCCTCCATGCCCTCCATCTTCTCATGGTCGCCAATGGGAACGGTGAAGAGCAGCTCGTAGTCTTCGCCCCCGCTGAGTGCGGCGGTGGTGAGATTCATGTTGAACTCTTCGCAGGCGGCCGCCGTCTGATAGTCGATGGGGATGTTTTTCTCGTATATGCGGCAGCCGCAGTGGCTCCGCTCGCACAGATGGCGCAACTCTGAGGCCAGTCCGTCGGAGATGTCGATCATCGAAGTGGGGCGCACGCCGGCCTGTCGGAGCTGTTGCAGCACGTCGCCGCGTGCCTCCGGCTTGAGCTGACGGTCGATGAGATACTCCTTTCCTGCAAAGTCGGGAGTGAAATCGTCCAGTGTGGCGCGTTGCGCTTGCAGGGCTTGCAGCTTGGCTTTGTCGCCTTTGGCCTGTGCCTCGCGCGCTTCCTTATTATATTCGTCCACTTGCTGATAGTATACGGTCTTCTCCCGTTCCAGGATTTGCAGTCCCATGTAGGCCGAGCCTAAGTCGCCGCTCACGCAGATGAGGTCGGTTTCCTGGGCACCGTGGCGGTATAGTATCTCGTCCTTGTCGGCCTCGCCTATGCAGGTCAGTCCTATGGCCAGTCCGGTGAGCGATGATGTGGTGTCGCCGCCGATGATGTCGACCCCCCATTTGTCGCACGCTGTGCGCAGTCCCTTGTAGAACTCGTCCAGGTCTTCCACCTTGAACCGCCTGCTCAGTCCGATGCTGACCGTCAGTTGGCGAGGTTGCCCGTTCATGGCGAAGACGTTGCTGAGCGTGGCCATCACGGTTTTGTAGGCAAGATGCTCCATGTCGATATATGTCAGGTCGAACTGCACGCCCTCCATGAAGAGCTGTGAGCTGATGAGCATCTGCTTCGCACCGCAGTCTATCACCGCGCAGTCGTCGCCAACGCCCTGCGGTGTGGCGGCGTTATGAACGGGCAAGTTTCTCGTTAGTCGGTCTATCAGACCAAATTTCCCTATCTCGTTGATTTCCATTTCTTTGTTGTTGCTGTGCTTGGGTTGTTCTCTTGCGCCTTATGACCGTCTGATCATCTCGCGCATAATCTCGGTCATGCGGGGCTGGGCGGCGTTGGCAGCCTGCTGCACCTCCTCATGGCTCACCTCCACGGGCACATCGAAGCCGCCAAGGTCGGTAATGACGCTCACTCCGAACACCTTGATGCCGCAGTGGCGTGCCACTATCACCTCGGGAACGGTGCTCATGCCCACGGCGTCGCCGCCGCAAATGCGGAACATACGGTATTCGGCCGGGGTCTCGAACGTGGGGCCTTGCACGCCCACATAGACTCCGTGGCGCAGCTGGATGCCTTTCTCTTGCGCAATCTCATCGGCCATTGCGATGAGCTTATGGCTGTAAGCCTCGTGCATATCGGGGAATCGTGGTCCCGTGGGGTCGTTCTTGCCGCGCAGGGGATGCTCGGGGAAGAGGTTGATGTGGTCGGTGATGACCATGATGTCGCCCACATGGAACTCGGGATTCATGCCTCCCGAGGCGTTGCTGACGAAGAGTGTGGTGATGCCAAGTTCGCGCATGACACGCACGGGGAACGTTACTTCCTTCATGGAGTAGCCTTCATAGAAGTGGAAGCGGCCCTCCATGGCCATGATGTCTTTGTCGCCGAGCCGCCCGAAGATGAGCTTGCCGGCGTGTCCCTCCACGGTGGAGACGGGAAAGTTGGGAATATCCTTATAAGAAAATTCGTAGCTGTCAGTGATTTCTGAAGCTAATTGTCCGAGACCTGTTCCCAGAATGATGGCTGTCTTTGGACTTGTGCGCATTCTGGCTTTGAGCCAGGATGCTGTTTCTTGAATTCTTTCGTACATAACTGATAATCTTGTCGTTGAATTTCTCTTCCTGGTCAAGCATGAACTTGATTTTCAGCGGAAGAACATAGAGACATTGCATGAGTTCGCTGGACAATCCCTCTACGGTTTCCAGTCGGGTGGCGTCCTTCTCGGTGGTAATGACCACCTTGGGTGAGGGGAGCGCGGCGAAAGCCTCGTTGATTCGCCTGATATCACGGCGGGTAAAAGCGTGATGATCGGGGAAAGAGAGTGGCGAGATGAGGCTCGATGGCTCGGCAGGGTCAAGCGGACGCGTGCCTGTGTCGGGTGTTTGCCCTGTGACATAGGGGGTAATGTCCTGCTCCATCTGCCTTGGCGATGCTATTCCCGTGAGGAGCAGCACGTGATGATTGAGGATGCTGCTGAGCGGGCGCGTATTTTGTCCGTCGATGGTGCGCAAGTTGTCGTAGGAGAGGCACGAGAAGAACAGCTCTTGGTAAGGATAGAGCTGCATGGCCTTGGTAAGCACGCGGTAATCAACGGGCTTCAAGTCGGGCGGACATTTGGTTACGATTACAATATCGGCCCTGCTTTTTCCGCTTTTAGGCTCGCGGAGCCGTCCGGCGGGCAATAACTCATCGTAAAGGATAAGCCGGTGGTAGTCTACGAGCAGGATATTGATGCCTGGCTTCACATAACGGTGCTGGTAAGCGTCATCGAGCAGAATTACGTCTGTGTCTTTTGTCGCCTCATCGCCCATCAGCCGGTCGATGCCTTCGCAGCGGCTCTTGTCCACAGCCACGTGTATGTGGGGGAACTTGCGCTTCATCTGGTAAGGCTCATCGCCGATTTGGCTCATTGGCGTGTCGGTTTCGGCCAGCAGATAGCCACGGCTCTTGCGCTTGTAGCCGCGACTTAGCACGGCCACTTTGGCTTTGTCTTGCAGCAAGCGGATGAGGTATTCCACGTGAGGGGTCTTCCCCGATCCTCCCACAGTGATGTTGCCGACCGATATGACGGGCACGCTGAAACTGCGGCTGCGGAGCAATCCGAAGTCGAAAAGTTGGTTGCGGATGCCCACTCCCAGCCCATAGAGCCAGCTGATGGGCCGTAGCCACTTGTGAATCTTGATGAAATCGCCTTCCAAGATAGTTGCCGTTGAGGATTCTTACTGTATGTTGGGCAGGAAGGGAAGCCGTGCTTGGATGGGATCTTGTGCGTTCAGCCTCCGTATAATCGCAAATGGCTCATAGTAAACGCCGAGCGATTGCCGCAGCTGATTGTCGAGATAGTTTCCGCTTGTTTCGCCTTGGATGTCCAACAGTTGCGTGATCACGTCTGCCGGTGCAGGATAGGTGGTCTGATGCCACTCCTTGAGCTTGGCCAGCTTGGCGGCTTTGGCCAGCGCGACATCAAGCCCGCCAAGTTGATCCACGAGCTTTATCTTGGCCGCGTCTTGTCCGAGCCACACGTGGCCTTGTGCAATCTTCTCCACTTCGGCCACGCTCATGCGCCGTCCATCGGCCACGCGCTGGCGGAAGAGCTTGTATCCGCGGTCAATGTATGCCTCCAAGTGCCGCATCTCGTCCGCGTTGAACGGGCGGGAGGTGGTGCCGAAGAGCGCGTGCTTGTTGGTTTTCACCTCGTCAAACTTCAGTCCGAGCTTCTCGGTCAGCAGCCCGCTCACGTCGGGGAACATTCCGAAGATGCCGATAGAGCCGGTCAGCGTGGTCGGTTCGGCCACAATCCAGTCGGCCGGGGCACTGATATAATAGCCGCCCGAGGCCGCGTAGCTGCCCATGGAGACCACTACGGGCTTCTTTTTCTTCAGTTCCGTTATCTGATGCCATATCTGTTCCGAGGCGTAGGCTGAGCCGCCGGGCGAGTTGACGCGCAGAACAACGGCCTTCACGTTCTTGTCGTCGGCCAGTCTCTGCAAGTCGGGGCACACTTTCTGTGCATCGATGCGGCTGCTGTTTGACGGAATGGCCGCAGCACCATCCACAATCTCGCCCACGGCATAGTAGACGGCTATCTCATCGCCACCTTCCTGCGTGCTTTCCGTGTCGGCCAGCAAGTCGTTGATGCTCACTTGCGAAATCATATCATCGCCCTTCAGCCCCAAACGCTTCTTGATGGTCTGCTTCACTTGGTCGGTGTAGAGCAGTCCGTCCACCATCCGCATCCGCAGGTAGTCCTTCGGCGCGGCCAGCGTGATGAGGCTGTCGGCGTAGGCGTTGAGTTGTGCGGCCGTCAGTTTGCGGCTTTGCCCCACGGCGTCCACTACGCTCTTCCATGTTCCTGCGAGGTAGGCGGTGGTTTGTGCCCTGTCGGCATCGCTCATCCGCTCCCCCGTGTATGTCTCCGTGGCACTCTTGTAGGCTCCCACCTTAGCCACCTGCATCCTGATGTTGAGCTTGGCCAGCAGATCTTTCACGAAATACGGCTGTGCGCCCAGTCCGTGCCAGTCGATTTGTCCCTGCGGGTTCAGGTAAACCTTGTCGGCCACGGACGCAAGGTAGTATGCGCCCTGCGTGTAGGTGTCGCCGTAGGCCACAATCCATTTGCCTGCCTTGCGGAAATTCTGCAGTTCGCGGCGCAGGGCGGCCAGTGAGGCATAGGAGTCGGGCATGAACGCGCCGGCCTCGATGTAGATGCCGCTCACCTTCTTGTTCTTGGCGGCCTTTTGGATGGCCGATACGGTCTCGGCAAGTCCGAGCTGCGGGGCGCGGTCGCCCATCAATGAGGAAATCACGTTGCTGTTGTCGCGCTCCTGAAGCGCGCCGGAGAGCTTGATCACCAAGACGGAATTGTCGGCGATGGGAGTGGTTTGACTTTGCGCGGCCACCATGCCCAGCAGGCTTGCAAGCATGAAAAAGCCACCAATAACGGCAACGAGCACCATGCCCACCACCGTGGCCAGAACGTATTTGAGGAAATCTTTCATACCGTCCAACAGGTTATTGGGATTCAACAATGATAATGATGCAAAGATAATAAGAAAAGACGTAATCGCAAAATTTATCTTGTCAATTTTTATTTTTTATGTATTTCACCTTGGCTTGGTGCAAAACATTTGGTACTTTTGCAGCCGTCAATTTCTAAAAACTCATGGAAAACGAATCTAAACAAGAAGAAAAGTGCGCGCCGGGCATGCTGGCGCGCGTGTGGAGTCGTGTCCCGAAAGGCCTTACGTGCCTTGTTCTCGTGGCTGCGCTGTTCGGTCACATCGGATACCGTATGGGTACGGCACAGATGCTCAACACCATCATGCACACGGCGCATGATTTGCTGCTCAATACTTGCTTCTACCTCATGGCCATCTGCGTGATTACGGGTGCGCTGGGTAAGCTGTTTGTGGAGTTTGGCGTGGTAGACTTGATCGAGAAGATACTCCGCCCGCTCATGCGTCCTGTGTTCCATCTGCCTGGAGTGGCCTCGCTGGGTGCCGTGCTCACCTTTCTGAGCGACAATCCGGCCATCATCACGCTGGCGAAAGACGTGCATTTCAGCGGTTATTTCAAAAAGTTCCAGTACATTTCCCTCACCAATTTCGGTACGGCATTTGGCATGGGACTCATCGTTATCGTCTTCATGATGGGGCAGGGCTATATGGTGGAGCCGTTCATAGGCTTCATTGGTGCTTGCTTCGGCTGCGTGGTCTCCACCCGCTGCATGCAGCATTTCGTGATCAAGGCTTACCCGCAGTATAAGGAGGAGAACGCGCTGGACTCGCAGAAGTTCAAGGAGATGCCCGAGCGGCCTGTCCACAAGGAGGAGAAATCGCTCTTCCTGCGCACGCTCAACTCACTGCTCGATGGCGGAAAGACCGGTGTAGAGGTGGGAATGTCGATTATTCCGGGCGTGCTCATCATCTCCACGCTGGTGATGATTCTCACTTTTGGCGCAAGCCCCGATGGTACGTTCACCGGAAAAGCCTACGAGGGCATAGAGCTGCTGCCTGCCTTGGCCAACAAAATCAGCTTCATCCTTGAGCCGCTCTTCGGTTTCAGCGACCCGCATCAGATTGCTTTCCCCATCACCGCGCTTGGAGCGGTGGGCGCGGCATTGAGCTTGATACCCAATTTCGTGGCGCAGGGCTGGATAGACGGCAACGCCATTGCCGTGTGCACGGCCATCGGAATGTGCTGGAGCGGATATTTGAGCACCCATACGGCCATGCTCGATGCCATCGGCTACCGCGAGCTTACCTCGAAGGCCATTCTCTCGCACACCATCGGCGGACTTTTTGCCGCGCTGATGGCTCACTGGCTCTTCCTGCTTTATCAGCTGGTGTAGGAGGAAAGGGCTTGAGCCGGGAGCTTTTATGCCGAAGTAATCATCACTGGGAGAATACTTTCGGCGTGGAAAAACAGAGCTTGAACAGAAAGAGATAGTTAATTAAGAACAGTAACGGACGGCAAGCCGTTGGGCGCAACCTTTCATCGAGGTTGGCTCAATGGCTTGTTTTTTTATGCCTTATATGCTGCGCTTGCCGCGAAACGTCACGTTTTGCAGGGTCAAAGGTATGGTTTTGGCGGCTGAAAGGTATGGTTTCGCAAACCAAAATCATACCTTTTGGCAACCAGCTGATATACAGTTGGTTGTGGTTTATATGAAGGGCTGCTGTGAAAGGGGGGGGACGGCGTTGCGTTGGGGCTGATGACCGATGGCCGCTTTGTCGGGGTGGAAGTCTGTTTGGTGTGAAAACGGGGGTGTCGAGGTCTTGTGTGTGTCGGCAGAATGCCGTTTTATGGCTGTAAAAAACACGGGCGCGACCTTTCGGCCGCGCCCATATCGCGTGATTTTTTTTGTTTCCTTTGCCCTCTCTTTGCAGTGCTTTGCCCGCGCTGAGGGGCTA
>CAZXFP010000004.1:54548-111483 GCA_964640675.1 uncultured Prevotella sp.
TTTTTTTGTTTCCTTTGCCCTCTCTTTGCAGTGCTTTGCCCGCGCTGAGGGGCTATTCCGTCACTTTGAGGAAAGCCTTCGGCAGGTGGTCGATGATGTCGCTCGCGATGAGACTTTCCTTTCCCACCGCCTTTGCGGCTAAGTCGCCCGCCAGACCGTGCAGGTACATTCCCATCATGGCCGCATCGGCCTGGCTGTATCCCCGCGCCAGCAGACCGAGGATGATTCCCGTGAGCACATCGCCGCTGCCTGCGGTGGCCATTCCGCTGTTGCCCGTGGTGTTGAACACCACTTTCCCATCGGGCATACAGAGCGCGCTGTAGTGTCCTTTCAGTATGATGTAGGCGTGCAGGCTCTGCGCCGTCTCCATGGCGTGCCTCAGTCGCTGGTAGTCATTGTCGGGTGTGGAGCCGAGCAAACGGTCGAATTCGCGCGGATGGGGCGTGATGATCATGTTCTTCGGCAGCTGCTGCATCCACGTGCGGTGGCTTGCGAGTATGTTGAGCGCATCGGCGTCGGCCACGATGGGGCACGTTGTGCGCCGTATCTGCGTAATCATGGCAATGGCGGTGCTTTCCTGCTGTCCTATGCCCGGTCCGATGGCCATGGCATCGTAGCCGCTGGTGTCGATGGATTCGGAGAACGCCGCGTCGTCGGCATCCATCTGGAGCACGGCCTCGGGCACGCTCATCTGCATGATGGCATAGTTGAGGCGGGGCGTGACCACGGTCAGCTTGCCCGCGCCGGAGCGCAGGCAGGCTCGCGAGGCCAGTATCGCCGCCCCGGCCATGCCATAGCTGCCGGCAATGAGCACGGGTTTGCCCATTGTGCCCTTGTTGGCGAAGTCATCGCGGTGGCGCATCCGCACCCTGATGGCTTCCTCATTGGCCATGGCATACTGTGTGCTGGCCTGCGCAATGTAGTCTTGGTTCAGGCGGATGTCGAGCACGCGCACGCGGCCGATGAACTGCTGGTTGTCGGCAAGGAAGAATGAGAGCTTGCGTTGGTGTAGCGTCAGCGTCAAGTCGGCCTGTATTACGTTCGCGCGTACATTATATGTATTGTCTTCGGCCATCAGTCCCGAAGGCATATCAATGCTAACGACGGTGGCTTCGCATTGGTTGATGTACTTCACCAGCGATGCGAATCCGCCGGTGAGCGGCTTGTTGAGTCCCGAGCCGAAGAGACCGTCCACCACAAGCGTGCCTTTGGGCAGGTCGGGCGGGTCGAATTGGGTGTTCACCTCTACGAGTGCCTCCGCGTGAATGCCATCGCGAAGCCGCGAGAGGTTGGTGGAGCAGTCGGCGGAGATTCGGCCGGAGGTGTTGAAAAGGTAGGCCTTGACCTGATAGCCGCGCTCCAGCAGCATCCGCGCCACAGCCAGCGCGTCGCCTCCGTTGTTGCCCGGTCCGGCAAACACCACTACTGGCGTGCGGTCGGTCCACTCCTCGGCGATGGCCATCGTAAGAACTTTGGCCGCACGCTCCATTAGGTCTATCGACTTGATTTGCTCTTGGTCAATCGTATATTTGTCCAAGTCACGCAATTGGGCACTCGTGAAAATCTTCATAATGATGCAAAATTACAAAAATAATCAGAGTGGGCGTGGCTTATTTGCTATATTTTTCGTAATTTTGCGGAAAATAAACAATGCAATGTCATGAGCAGAGTAACAATTAAGGACAAAACCTTTGAGGTTTCCATTCCTGAAGCGGAGATTCAGAGGCGCGTTCGCGCCATCGCCGACCGCATAAACCATGATATGCGAGGCAAGGATCCCGTGTTTTTGGCCGTACTTAACGGAGCGTTTGTTTTCGCAGCAGACTTGATTCGCTGCATCACAATTCCCAACGAGATTTCTTTCGTGCGCCTCCAGTCCTATGAGGGCACCGACTCCACGGGCAAAGTGAAGGAGGTTATCGGCTTGAACACCGACATTCGCGGCCGTAACGTCATCATTCTTGAGGATATTGTGGACACGGGGCGGACGATGAAGGAGATGATTGCTACGCTGGAGCAACAGCATCCCGCAAGCATTCACATCTGCACGCTGCTGCTCAAGCCGGGCAAACTGACGGTGCCACTCGACGTGGAGTATGCCGCCATACGTATTCCCAACGATTTCATACTGGGCTATGGCCTTGATTACGACCAGCTGGGGCGTGGCTTGCGTGACATTTACACGCTTGTGGACAATCAATGATAAAGAGTTTATACCGTAAGAAAATGAAGAATATCGTAATTTTTGGCGCGCCTGGCGCAGGAAAAGGCACGCAAAGCGACAAGCTGATTGAGAAATACGGCCTTGGCCACATCTCCACGGGTGATGTGTTGCGCAACGAAATCAAGGCTGGAACGGAGCTTGGCAAGACCGCCAAGGGATATATTGAGCAGGGACAGCTCATCCCCGATGAGCTGATGGTGGACATCCTTGCCGGCGAATACGATGGTTTCGGCAAGAGCCACAAAGGTGTTATCTTCGATGGCTTCCCCCGCACCATCGCGCAGGCTGAGGCTTTGAAGAAGATGCTCGCCTCCCGTGGCCACGAGGTGGCGGCTATGATCGAGCTGTTTGTGCCCGAGGACGAGCTGACCAAGCGTCTGTTGCTCCGCGGACAGCAGGCTGGACGCAGCGATGACAATGAGGAGACCATCAAGAAGCGCCTCACCGTCTACCACACGCAGACGGCACCGCTCATCGATTGGTACGGCAATGAGGGCATCCACCATCATGTGGAGGGCCTGGGCAGCATCGACGACATCTTCAATCGTGTTTGCGAGGTCGTCGACGGTCTTGAGGAGAAGTAATCAAAGCTTTTCCGCGACTTGCTGTTTTTAAAGAAACGGGTGGGTTTAATGGACGTTTGCGCCCATTAAACCCATTATGCACTGTTTGAGACGCAAACAAATCCACTCTATCCCATTCCCCAAGAACATCCCAAAGCAATGGAATCAAATTTTGTAGACTATGTGAAGATTCGCTGCCGGTCAGGAAAAGGCGGCAAAGGCTCGATGCATTTGAGGCACGTGAAGTACAATCCGAACGGCGGACCCGATGGCGGCGACGGCGGAAAGGGCGGAAGCATCTACCTGAGGGGCAACCATAACTACTGGACATTGCTCCATCTGCGCTACCAAAGACACATCTACGCGGAGCATGGAGGCAACGGCGGGCGCGACAAATGCCACGGCACGGACGGCAAGGACATCTATATTGATGTGCCGTGCGGCACGGTTGTGTACAACGCCGATACGGGAAAGTATCTCTGTGATGTCACTTACGATGGCCAAACCGTGCTCCTGCTCAAGGGAGGACGTGGCGGACTGGGCAACTTCCAGTTCAGAACGGCCACCAATCAGGCACCCCGTTACGCCCAGCCCGGTGAGCCGGCGCAGGAGATGACGGTCGTGATGGAGCTGAAACTCTTGGCCGATGTGGGCTTGGTGGGATTCCCCAACGCGGGAAAATCCACGCTCTTGTCGGCTCTTTCCAGCGCGAAGCCCAAGATAGCCAACTATCCTTTCACCACGATGGAGCCGTCTCTGGGCATTGTCAGCTACCGCGACAACCAGAGTTTCGTCATGGCCGACATTCCCGGAATCATAGAAGGAGCAAGCGAGGGCAGGGGGCTTGGCCTCCGTTTCCTGCGCCACATTGAGCGCAACTCGCTCCTGCTGTTTATGGTGCCGGGCGACACGGACGACATCAAGCGCGAGTATGAGATTCTGCTGGGCGAGTTGCGCAACTTCAACCCCGAGCTTTTGCAGAAGCACCGCGTACTGGCCGTGACCAAAAGCGACTTGCTCGATGAGGAACTCATAGAGATGCTCTCCGAGACGCTGCCCGATGATCTCCCCGTGGTGTTCATCTCGGCCGTCACGGGCTTCGGCATCAGTGAGCTGAAGGACACGCTCTGGCGTGAGCTTAACGCGGAAAGCAACAAGCTGCAAGCCGTGATGACCGAGGACACGCTCGTGCATCGCGACATCAATGCGGCCGACTATCAGGACGAGGGCTTCGATGAGGAGGAGGCCGAGCTGCTCGAAGGCGATGATGCCGACGACTTGGAAGACTTCGAATATGTCGACTGAGCCTTGCCTTGCCCATGAGGCTGTGCCCCTGCTCGGCTATTCCATGCCCCCGGGGGTGACCGCTTTCTCTACCATGCGTGCGGGAGGAGTGAGCAAGGGCAGCTATGCGGCAATGAACGTCAACGCCTATTGCGGCGACAATCCCGCCGATGTGGCCGAGAACAGACAGCTCTTGGCGCGCCGGCTTGGCCTTGCGGCCGACCGCATCATCATTCCTCACCAGACGCATGGCATACGGGTGCGCGCCATAGATGGCGAATTCCTCTCCTTGCCGCTTGCCGGGCGTGCCGCGCAGCTTGAGGGAGTGGATGCCGTGATGACCAGCTTGCCCGATGTTTGCGTAGGTGTCTCCACGGCCGACTGCATCCCCGTGCTTCTGGCCGACCCCGTTGGCCGTGTCGTGGCCGCCGTTCATGCGGGCTGGCGAGGCACCGTGGGGCGCATCGTCATGCGTGTGGTGGCCGAGATGGAGCGCGTCTATGGCTCGCGGCCGTCCCGCTTGGTGGCCGCTATTGGCCCCGGCATCTCGCTGCGCGCCTTCGAGGTGGGGCAGGAGGTCTACGGCCACTTTGCCGCCGAGGGCTTCGAGATGGACAAGATAGCCGCCCGCCACGACAAATGGCATATCGATTTGCCGCTCTGCAACCAAATGCAGCTGCTGGAGGCGGGCCTCCGGGCGGAGAATATCTTCAATAGCGGCGTGTGTACTTATCACCATGCCGACCAATACTTCTCTGCCCGCCGCCTGGGGAGGGCCTCCGGGCGCGTCTATTCCGGCATTTTCATGCGCAGTGAAGGTTTAAATACTGTTGAAATATAAGGTATTGATTGTTAGATGGTTAACTGCTGCATGGGCAAAGCGGTGCTTTCGGCGTGCGAAACCATACGTTTTGCCCGCCAAAAGGTATGGTTTTACAGCCCAAAACGTGCGGTCTTGCAAGGCGAGACCGCACGTTTTGTTTTTCCCCCGTAATTCACAGGCATATTGGCGGTTGTGCATAGCCGCGCCAAAGGCAGCATAAAGGACTGTTGAAAACTGCGAAAAAGCAACACGGAATGCGAAAAAAATGCGTACCTTTGCACTCCCAAATAAAGACAAGACTATGCGCGAATATACCGACGAGGAGCTGGCGCAGCTGCTCGACAAAGACATATTTCATCATATCTCCGAAGCTGCCGACCGACTGGGCGTGGAGTGCTACGTGGTGGGGGGCTACGTTCGGGACATATTCCTTGAGCGTCCGTCAAACGACATCGATGTGGTGGTGGTGGGCAGCGGCATTGCCGTGGCCGAGGAGCTGAGGAAGATTCTGGGCAAGCGTGCCCATGTGGCCGTGTTCCGCAACTTTGGCACGGCGCAGGTG
The DNA here is from genome assembly GCA_964640675.1 of uncultured Prevotella sp. Lineage (GTDB taxonomy): Bacteria > Bacteroidota > Bacteroidia > Bacteroidales > Bacteroidaceae > Prevotella. Next base: position 60,005 of record CAZXFP010000004.1, read on the forward strand.
AAGTTCCGGGGAATGGAAGTGGAGTTTGTTGGCGCGCGGCGGGAGAGCTATCGCCGCGAGTCGCGCAAGCCCATCGTGGAGGATGGTACGCTGGAGGACGACCAGAACCGCCGCGACTTCACCATCAATGCCATGGCCATCTGCCTGAACAAGGCGCGCTTTGGCGAGCTGGTAGACCCCTTCGGCGGCATAGACGACCTTTGGGACGGCATTATCCGCACGCCGCTCGATCCCGATGTTACTTTCTCCGATGACCCGCTGCGCATGCTGCGCTGCATCCGCTTTGCCACGCAGCTCAATTTCTATATTGATGAGGAAACCTTTGCCGCGCTCTCGCGCAATGCCGAGCGCATCAAGATCATCAGCGGTGAGCGTGTGGCCGATGAGCTGTGCAAAATCATGGCCTCCAAGTATCCCAGCAAGGGATTCTTTGAGCTGCATCAGTGTGGCCTTCTCCGGCTGATTATTCCCGAGCTGGCCGCCCTCGACATTGTGGAGACGCGCGCCGGCCGTGCCCACAAGAACAATTTCCACCACACACTGGAGGTGCTGGAGAACGTGGCGCGGGCGCAGGAGCGGCAGTATCGCGAGGGGCAGGACGGCGATGCGCCCCGTGAGCCTTTCGCGCCCAATATCTGGCTGCGCTGGGCAGCCCTTTTCCACGACATTGGCAAGGCCAAGAGCAAGCGGTGGGACAACTTGCAGGGCTGGACGTTCCACAATCACAACGGCATTGGGGCGCGGATGGTGCCCGAGATGTTCCGCCGGCTGAAGTTGCCCTTGGACAGCAAGATGAAATACGTGCAGAAACTCGTTGACTTGCACATGCGGCCTATTGCCATAGCCGATGATGTGGTGACGGATTCGGCCGTGCGCCGCCTTGTGAACGATGCGGGCGAGGACATCGACGACCTAATGACGCTGTGCGAGGCCGACATCACGAGCAAGAATCAGGTGCGCAAGCGTCAGTTCTTGGAGAACTTCCGCGTGGTGCGCGAGAAGATAGCCGATCTCAAGGAGCGCGATTACATACGCCTGTTGCAGCCCGTCATTGATGGCAACGAGATTATGACGCTCTTCCATCTGCATCCCTCGCGCGAGGTGGGCGAGCTGAAGAAAGCCTTGAAGGATGCCGTGCTCGACAATGTGGTGCCCAATGAGCGCGAGCCGCTGATGCGCTTGCTGCGAGAAAAAGCACGCAAGATGGGCATTCCAGTGGACGGGGAGGCTGCGGACAACGCGTAGCCACTTTGGGGAGGTTGCGGTTTTGGCAACCGTTTTCGCCACATTTCTTGGCAATGGCTGAGGGCTGTCCCACTGCGATGAATGGCGCGGTGGGGCAGGTTTGTCTTCCGGGCATCCCAAAAAGGGCAAAACGCGCTTGGGAAAAGGCAGAAAATGTGTGCGCTAACTCTCAATAATTATCGTTAAAAATGCTTTTTTTGTGCATTTGTCTATTGAGAAATGGGTAATTTTGCACCGCTGAAAACTCGCGAAGCGTTGTCGGTTTTCAGTCAACCGTTCACGAAAAGGGTTCAAAATATCAAGATTAGAAGAGAATAATCGACAAAAGGAACAACAAAATAGGAATTAATTATAGGTATGAAGAAAAACAAGTTCTTGCTGTTTGCTGCAATGGCAGTAGCAGCGCTTACGAGTTGTGGTGGAGGTCAGCAAGGTCTGCCCACGAGCGATGAGTATCCCGTGGTGACGATCGGCCCGGCCAACGCCCAGTTGAAGACCACTTATCCCGCGTCTATTAAGGGTGTTCAAGACGTAGATGTGCGTCCGAAGGTCACAGGCTTTATCACTAAGCTCTGTGTGCATGAGGGTGAGGCCGTCAAGGCAGGTCAATTGCTTTTCGTTGTCGACAATTCTACCTATGAGGCAGCCGTTCGCGCAGCCCAGGCAGGAGTGAGTCAGGCTCAGGCAGGCGTGCGCTCGGCACAGGCGGGCATCGCCACGGCCAACGCTGCTCTCAATTCGGCCAACGCTCAGGCTTCCACGGCCAAGCTGACTTACACCAACAGCCAGAATCTCTTTAATAATAAGGTAATCGGCGACTTCGAGTTGCAGGCTGCCCGCAACGCTTATGAGACCGCTCAGGCAACGGTTCGCCAGGCACAGAGCGGCGTGACTTCGGCCAATGCTGCCTTGAAGCAGGCCGAGGCCGCAGTGGCTTCTGCCGAGGCACAGCTTGCCACGGCCAAGGAGAACCTCTCCTTCTGCTATGTGAAGAGCCCCGCCACGGGCGTTATCGGCAGTCTGCCCTACGATGAGGGCGCGCTCGTAAGCCCCTCTTCGGCACAGCCGGTGATGACGGTGAGCGACATCTCCACCATTGAGGTCTACTTCTCCATGTCGGAGGCTGACGTGCTGAAGCTCACGCGCGGCAACAACGGACTCGCCGGAGCCATCAGCAGCTTCCCTCCCGTGAGCTTGCAGCTGACCGATGGCAGCATCTACAACCATCAGGGTACGGTGGTGAAGACATCGGGTGTTCTTGATGCCACCACGGGTGCACTCTCCATCATTGCCCGCTTCCCCAACCCGGAGCGTCTGCTCAAGAGTGGCGGCTCGGGACAGATTGTTGTGGCTAAGTCAGAGAACAGTGCCATGCTCATTCCGATGGAGGCCACGTCGCAAGTGCAGGACAAGTATTTTGTCTACAAGGTTGACGGCAATGGCAAGGTGCACTACAGCGAGATCACTGTGGGCACGCAGAACGATGGCAACAACTATATTGTCACCAGTGGACTGAAGATGGGCGACCGCGTTGTGGTCAAAGGCATCAATGCCCTTAGCGAGGGACAGCAGATCAAGCCTATCACGCCCGCAGAGTATGAGGCCGCGCTGAAGAAGTCGGCCGAGCTGGGTGCCAAGCAAAGCTCGTCGGCAGGTTTCCTTGAGGCGATGACCGGAAAGGACAAGTAAACCCTGGGAGTGCCAACGCGCGGGAGAAAGCCCCGCGCAAGGTAACATATAAAATAAGAATAATATGACATTTACTAATTTTATCAAGCGGCCGGTACTCTCTACGGTGATTTCCATCTTCTTCGTGTTGCTGGGTCTCATCGGTTTGATATCGCTTCCTATTGAGCAGTATCCGAACATTGCGCCGCCAACCATCAGCGTATGGGCCAACTATCCGGGTGCTGATGCCCAGACGGTGCTCAACTCTGTGATTACGCCGTTGGAGGAGAGCATCAACGGTGTGGAGAACATGACTTACATGACCTCCTCGGCTTCCAATTCCGGCTCAGCTCAGATCACCGTTTACTTCAAGCAGGGTTCTGATCCGGACATGGCTGCCGTCAACGTCAACAACCGTGTGCAGCAGGCGCAGGCCTTGTTGCCGGCTGAGGTGACGAAATCGGGTGTGACAGTGTCGAAGCGTCAGACTTCAAACGTCATTATGTACTCACTCACAACCGATGACGGACGTTATGACACCAAGTTCTTGACCAACTTCAATAATATCAACCTTGTGCCGGCATTGAAGCGTATCAATGGTGTGGGTGACGTGCAGTGTCCTTCCACCGCCGACTACACGATGCGCATTTGGCTCGATCCGGCCAAGATGAAGACCTATGGTCTCATGCCGTCCGACATTACGATGGCCTTGGCAGAGCAGAACGTTGAGGCTTCGCCGGGTTCTGTGGGTGAGCAGAGTAAGGTGGCTTATGAGTACACCTTGCGTTACAAGGGTCGTTTCAAGACTGCCAAGGAGTATGAGGACATCGTTCTGACGAGTACTACCGATGGTCAGACGCTCCGTCTGAAAGATGTTGCCGAGATAGAGCTGGGCCAGCAGATGTATAACGTGCAGGTGGCCAACAACGGTAATCCCGCTGTGATGGGTATGGTGCAGCAGATTGCCGGCTCCAATGCCACGCAGATAGCTAAGGACGTGAAGGCTGAACTGGAGAATCAGTCCAAGAACTTCCCAACGGGCATGAAGTACACCATCGAGCAGGACGTTACGGAGTTCCTCTATGCGTCTATCGAGGAGGTGGTGTTCACGTTGTTCATCACGCTCTTGCTGGTGTTCCTCGTGGTGTATGTGTTCTTGCAGGACATCCGCTCCACGCTTATCCCGATGATTGCCGTCCCGGTGGCCTTGCTGGGTACGTTCTTCTTCCTTTGGATATTCAATTTCTCCATCAACTTGCTGGTGCTTTCGGCACTGTTGCTGGCCATTGCCATTGTGGTGGATGATGCCATCGTGGTGGTTGAGGCCGTTCACGCCAAGCTCGACTTGGGCTATAAGAGCGCGCTTACGGCCAGTATCGATGCCATGAATGAGATTTCGGGTGCCATTATCTCCATCACGCTTGTGATGTCGGCCGTGTTCGTCCCCGTGTCGTTCATCGGTGGCACGAGCGGAACGTTCTACCGTGAGTTCGGTATTACGATGGCCATCTCCATTTTGCTCTCCGCCATCAACGCCTTGACGTTGTCACCGGCTCTTTGCGCCATCTTCTTGAAGCCGAAGAGCGAGGAGGAGGGACATGAGGGTAAGACTACGTTCATCAGCCGCTTCCATGCGGGCTTCAACCATACGTTCGAAAGAATGACCGAGAAGTATAAGAAGGGCGTTGAGCGTATGATCAAGAACCGCATTGTGACCGTTGGCTCGGTGATTGTGGGTGTCGTAGCCTTGGTGTTCTTCATGGGAACGACCAAGACGGGACTTGTGCCGGATGAGGATACGGGTACTGTGTTCGTCATGATGACGCTTCCTCCGGCCACAGGACAGGAGAAGACGCTTGAGACAGCACGACAAGTGGATGCCATGCTGGCCAGCAATCCGTGGATTTTGCGCCGCGAGATGATTGCGGGATATAACTTCATTGCTGGTGTTGGCTCAAATCAGGCAACCTTTATCGTTAAACTGAAATCCTTTGAGGAGCGTAAATGGGGCATGTGGGATCGCGTTAAGTCGGTCTTCAGCGGTGCTGGCATTGCGGGATTGTTCATCGATCCGGCAGCGTCCAACTCGGTTTTGGGCATGATTTATAAGCAGACGGCCACCATTAAGGGTGCGCAGATCTTGGCGTTTGCTCCGCCTATGGTGTCGGGATTCTCTGTCTCGAACGGTCTGACATTCTCCATGGAGGACCGTACGGGTGGCGATTTGAACAAGTTCTTCCAGACTACGCAGACTTTCCTCAAAGCTCTTAATGAGCGTCAGGAGATTCAGAACGCCATGACCTCGTACAACCCGAACAACCCCCAGTACATGGTTGACGTGGATGTGGCCAAGACCAAGCAGGCAGGAACTTCTCCCTCGGCCGTGCTGTCGGTGCTGCAAGGTTACTATGGTGGCTTGTATGCCAGCAACTTCAATGCCTATGGTAAGCTCTACCGTGTGTATGTTCAGGGAGCACCTGAGACCCGAATGACCATAGACAAGCTGAGCCAAATCTATGTGCGCACCTCCAACGGCATGTCGCCCGTGAGTGAGTTCGTGACGCTGCACCAAACCTTTGGCCCGGCTACCATTGACCGTTTCAACCTCTTCACCGCCATTACCGTCACCGCCACTCCGGCCGACGGATATTCTTCCGGACAGGCCATCCAGGCTGTGGAAGAGGTGGCTCAGAAGACCTTGCCGGCAGGATACACCTACGAGTTCTCTGGTCTTACGCGTTCCGAGCAGGAGTCGAGCAACTCCACCGCGCTCATCTTCGCGCTCTGTCTGGTGTTCGTCTACTTGATTCTTTCCGCTCAGTATGAGAGCTACTTGCTGCCGTTCTCGGTGCTTCTCTCTCTGCCGTTCGGTCTTGCTGGTGCCTTTATGTTCACTCAGCTCTTCGGCCATAGCAACGATATCTACATGCAGATCTCGCTCATCATGCTCATTGGTCTGCTGGCTAAGAACGCCATCCTTATCGTAGAGTTCGCCCTTGAGCGTCGCCGCACGGGTATGGCACTCAAATATTCCGCCATCCTTGGTGCCGGAGCGCGTCTGCGTCCTGTGCTTATGACCTCTTTGGCCATGATTATCGGTCTGTTGCCGCTGATGTTTGCCAGCGGTGTGGGCCGCAACGGAAACCAGACGCTGGGTGCAGCCGCTGTGGGCGGTATGCTTATCGGTACGCTTTGCCAGCTCTTCGTGGTGCCCGCCCTGTTCGTCATCTTCCAGTGGCTGCAGGAGCGCATCAAGCCGCTCGAGTTCGACGATGAGGAGAACGAGGAAGTGGCACGCGAGCTGGAGCAGTACGCTCATGGCCCGATGGAAGATTACAAGTTGGAGAACCAGCCGATGTAATGAAATCCCACAGTCTTTGCCCCTTTTCCCACATCGGTGGGGAATGGGGCGGGGCTTCCGGGGAAAACAACAACGAACTTAAACGAAGATTACATATATGAAAATAAAGAACATGATGCGCATGACCGGCGGCCGGATGCTGATGTCCGTCTGCCTGGCCTCGCTTGCGCTGACGGGTTGCAAGAGCCTTTACGGCACTTATGAGCGTCCGGAAGTGAAGACGGACGGCATCGTGCGCGACCCCGTCGATGATCATGCGACGCTTGAGGGAAGCAACGACTTCGGCAATTTGCCGTGGCGCAGCGTCTTTACCGACCCGCAGTTGCAGACGCTCATCGAGAAAGCACTCACCAACAACCCCGATTTGCTCAATGCCATGCTCAACGTAGACATGGCCGAGGCACAACTCAAGGCGGCCAAGCTGTCGTTCCTTCCCTCCGTGTTGCTCAGCCCCACGGGCACCATTTCGCACTTTGGCGACCATGTGGAGGCCTCGAAGAGCTACACGCTGCCCGTTGTAGCCAGCTGGGACATAGACCTCTTCGGAAGTCTCCGCTCCTCGAAGCGCGCCACGGCAATGTCGCTCCTTCAGGCAAAAGACTATCAGGTGGCCGTGCAGACGCGCCTTATCAGCAACGTGGCCAACCTCTATTATACGCTTCTGATGCTCGACCGGCAGATGGAAATCATCACCGACATGGAGAAACTCACCAAGGACACTTGGGACATGATGAAGCTCCAGATGGATTACGGCCGCGCCCGCTCCACGAGCGTGCAGAGCGCAGAGGCCGCCTACTACAGCGTGAAGAACCAAGGCGTAGACTTGAAGCGTCAGACACGTGAGGTTGAGAACTCGCTCAGCCTGCTGCTTGGCGAGCCGGCTCATGCCATTGCACGCGGAAAGCTGGAGGGACAGAGCCTTCCGGAGAGCTTTGCCGGTGGCGTAGGCGTGGAGATACTCAGCAATCGTGCCGACGTGCACGCCAACGAGATGGCTCTTGCCAGCTGCTTCCACAACGTGCAGAACGCACGCAGCAAGTTCTATCCCTCGCTCAACATCACCGGCACTGGCGGATGGTCGAACGGGCAGGGACTTGTCAACCCCGGCAAGCTGCTCTTGCAGGCCGTGGGAACGCTCACGCAGCCCATCTTCATGCGCGGACAGCTCACTGCCAACCTCCGTGTGTCGCAGGATCGCTACAAGCAGGCCTACAACACGTGGCAGAACTCCGTGCTCGCGGCTGGCTCAGAGGTGAGCAACGCCCTTGTGGCCTACAACTCTGCCAAGGAGAGCGAGGAGCTGGAGAGCCACCGGGTGAAGGTGCTCAAGCAGAGCGTGGCCGACACCGAGCAGCTCTACAAGCAAAGCTCAAGCACCTATCTTGAGGTGATTTCGGCACAACAGGGCTTGCTCAACGCCGAGATATCGCTGGTGCAGGATCAGTTCACGAAGCTCCAGTCCATCGTCAATCTCTATTATGCCCTTGGCGGAGGAAGCAAATAAACCAACCATCAAGAAAGAAAAGATTATGAGTAGTCAGATTAGTCCAAAAGCCGAAGTATCGCCAAAGGCAAAGATTGGCGACGGCTGCAAGATATTTCCGTTCGTCTACATTGAGGACGACGTGGTGATTGGCGACAATTGCATCATCTTCCCCTTCGTCTCCATACTCAATGGCACGCGCATGGGCAATGGCAACAAGGTTCATCAGGGAGCCGTTGTGGCCGCGTTGCCGCAGGACTTCAATTTCAGAGGTGCCAACTCGCAGGTCGTTCTTGGCGACAACAACGTCATCCGTGAAAATGTGGTCATCAACCGCGGTACCTACGAGGGTGGCAAAACCGTGATAGGGTCGCGCAATGTGCTCATGGAGGGCGTGCACATCTCGCACGACACCAAGGTGGGCGATTCGTGCGTGTTCGGCTACGGCACGAAGGTGGCGGGCGACTGCGACATCCATGATGGCGCAATCTTCTCTTCATCGGTCATCGCCAACGCACGGACGCGCGTGGGTGAGGGCGCGATGATTCAGGCCGGAAGCACATTCTCCAAGGATGTTCCGCCGTATATCATCGCCGGAGGCACCCCCGTAGACTATCAGGGCGTGAACACCACGATTGCCCGCGCACGCGGCATAGATGAGAAGACGATCAAGCACATTGCCAATGCCTATCGCTTGCTCTTCCACGGACAGACTTCCGTGTTTGATGCTTGCATTCAGATAGACGAGCAAGTGCCCGACTCGCCCGAGATTCGCACCATTGTGGAGTTCGTGCGAGGCACTAAGGAAGGAATTATCAGTAAAATCTAATTCATACCTAATCCTTGTAAAGGATCGAAAGGGGAGTCGCCGTGAGGTGACTCCCCTTTGGTGTTTTTGTCCGGGCGGCGCAGGGATGGCCGTGCAGGGGGCGTTCGGGGAAGGGGAGTGTGGACGGATGGGCATGGGAAGGCGTATGTAGCCAAGTGACAGGATGCTGCAGGGAAGGTGAGAAAGGCGCAGTGCAAAGAGAGAATGTAGCAGGGAGGGGAACGGGAAAATATGTGCTGGAAAGGGTGGTGTGTTTTGCCGCAAAGTGAAAGGTTACATATTGGCGTGCAAAAGGATACGTTTTGCATAACAAAAGGTATGGTTTTGCAGCTCAAAACCATACCTTTTGTTATGCGCCGTCTGAAGCGCGGAATTCAGTAGGGGAAGTGTCAGTAAGAAGCGGTGCAGGGAATGCCCATTGCCTTCACGCGGTCGCGTATGCCGTCCAGTTCCTCGTGCGTGGCTTTGCGCAGGTGCTGGCCGGGCGTCTCGCGGTCGATGGTGTATATCATCACCTCCCTCGGTGCTATCTCCTTGACGGCCTCCAGCCACGGTTGCACGTACTCTTCGCCCACGTTGGTCACGTCCTCTCCCTCATCGGTCTCGCCGTGTAGGAACATCGTCTGCACGATGCAGCGTCCGCCGAATGATTTCATGTTCTCAATGATGCTCCTCACGTTGTAGGAAGGCTGCGTGGGTCGGTCGAGCCGCTTGATGTAGTCGCCGTTTGCCGTGTCCAGCTTCAGGATGTTGTTGTCCACTTTCATCAAAGCCGCGTGCACGTCGGGGCGGTGTATGAACGTGGAGTTGCTCAGCACGGAGATTTTGGCCTCCGGGCAGTAGGCGTTGCGCAGGCGGATGGTCTCATCGATGATCTCGGGGAAGTGGCGGTTCATGGTAGGCTCGCCGTTCCCGGCAAACGTAATCACGTCGGGTCGCGTGCCGTTGTCGCTCATTTCCCTGAGCTTGGCTTCCAGCGCGCCGGCCACTTCCTGCGTGGTGGGGAAGGACGTGTGCGTGCGGTGGTCGGCGTTGTATCCGCACTCGCAGTAGATACAGTCGAAAGTACACAGCTTTCCATCGGCCGGCATGAGGTTTACGCCCAGCGATATGCCCAGCCGGCGGCTGTGTACGGGGCCGTAGATGGGCGATGGAAACAGAATCGTTGACATAATGTTTGGCTTTTACTTTTTTATATTTCTTGCAAAAGTACAATAATCTTTTCTAATGGCCAATCTTTTCCATTCTTCTTTGCCATTGTGCGCCTTTCGTGGGTGGCTTTGCCGCGCTGCCGTGCCGCTCTTTGGCCGCCTCCCCGCGGCGGGGCGGGATGCGGTGGCGGGCATGGCGTGCGGCGTGGGGAAAGTTGCTTCGCGGCGCACCAGCCCTCTTAAGCGTGCGGGGATTTAAATAATCGTTAATTTATTTGCCCAATCTGCTATTTTGCGCTACCTTTGCAACAACTTTGGCTCATAGTGCCAAGAAGATTTGAGTATAAGTTTGTTTCGACGATGAAGAAGAGACGCAATCAGGCCGGCAACCGTCACAGTTTGCAGGTCGTTACCCTATGTATCAGCACGGCTATGGTGCTGGTGCTCATTGGTATAGTTGTTCTGACCGTATTTACGGGGCGCAATCTTTCAAGATACGTGAAGGAGAACCTCACCGTGACCATGATTCTGCAGCCGGATCTCAGCAATTCGGAGTGTGCGGCCATCTGTCGCAAGGTGGAGCAGCACGACTATATCACCCAAGTGTCCTACACCAGCAAGGAGCAGGCACTCAAGGAGGGAACGAAAGAGCTGGGGGCGAATCCCGCCGAGTTTGCCGGCGAGAACCCGTTCACGGCCGAGATAGAGCTGAAACTCAAGGCCAGCTATGCCAACAACGACTCCATACGGCGCATAGCCAAGGATCTGAGGCAGTTTAAGGGCGTGTCGGAGGTGACTTATAGGCAGGATTTGGTGAACAGTGTCAACAAGATGCTCAGCAAGGTGAGCATTGTTTTGCTCATCATTGCCTCGCTGCTCACCGTTGTCTCGTTCTCGCTCATCAACAACACCATCCGTCTGAGCGTCTATGCGCGCCGCTTCGCCATCCACACCATGAAACTTGTGGGTGCCTCGTGGAACTTCATCCGTCTGCCGTTCCTGCGTCAGGCCGTGGGGCTGGGGCTGCTCTCGGCGGCCATTGCGCTGGTGGTGCTGGGCGTGGGTATGTTCGCGCTCTATGGATATGAGCCTGAGATGACCACGATTATCGATTGGGAGGTGATGACGCTCACCGCTGTCATTGTGCTGGCTGTGGGTGTTGTGCTCACCACCTTTTGCGCGTGGCTGTCGGTGAACAAGTTCCTGCGCATGAAGGCGGGCGACCTTTACAAGATTTAGCTCCGCGCCGCGGCTTCGTGGCAGCTTGGCCAGGAGGCGGCGGGGCGATGGAAACAATAAAACACATTCGAAATTTATGGATAAGAGAAACTTTGCTTTTGGCAAGACCAACTATCTGTTGCTTGCCGTAGGGGTGGCCGTGGTGGTTATCGGCTTCATCCTGATGAGCGGTGGCGCGTCGACGACGGGAGAATTCAATCCCGAGGTGTTCAGTGCGATGCGCATCAAGGTAGCCCCGGTGGTGACATTGCTGGGCTATGTCTCCATCGTTGCCGCCATCCTTGTGCGTCCCCGCGTGAAGGATGAGGATGGCGAGGTGGCTGTTTCGACCACTCAAACACCGGGCGAGGACAAATGACGCTGCTTCAGACCATCATCATTGCCATCGTGGAGGGACTTACGGAGTTCCTTCCCGTCTCTTCCACGGGTCATATGATCATCACGCAAGACCTGTTGGGCGTGCCGCAGGGCGATCCTTTCGTCCATGCCTTCACGTTCATCATTCAGTTTGGAGCTATCTTGTCGGTCGTCATGCTCTATTGGCGACGCTTCTTCCGCCTCGATCATACGCCCGCGCCGGCCGGAAGCACGGCTTTGCAGCGGCTGAAGCACAAGTGGCGTTTCTATTGGCTGCTCATTGTGGGCGTTCTTCCCGCCGTTGTCATCGGACTTTTGGCGAAGAAAAGCGGTCTGCTCGACTGGCTTCTTGACAGCGTTCACGTAGTGGCTATCATGCTTGTGGTGGGCGGTGTGTTCATGTTGTTTTGCGATCGCATCTTCAATAAAGGCACCGAGGCCAACCAAGTGGATGAGCGTCGCGCTTTCAAGATAGGTTTTTTCCAGTGCATTTCCGTCATTCCCGGCGTGAGCCGCTCCATGGCCACCATCGTCGGAGGTATGCAACAGGGGCTGACACGTAAGCGCGCGGCGGAGTTTTCGTTCTTCCTTGCCGTGCCAACAATGGCCGGTGCCACGCTGCTCGACCTCATTGAGATGTTCGGTGAGGAAGCTGTTTGGGTAACGGAGCACAACATCAAGATGCTCATTGTGGGCTGCTTGGTGGCCTTTGTCGTGGCAATCTTCGCCATGAAGTGGTTTGTTGGTTTCATCACCAAGTACGGATTCAAGTTCTTCGGCTGGTATCGTATCGTTGTAGGCTTGATTATCATCGTGCTGTTGCTCACGGGCAACTCACTGCAAATGGTCGATTAAACGCGCGATATGGCATTAAACTTCAAGGAAGGAACACTCATCGCCATAGACAAACCTTGGGGCGTGACCAGCTTCAAGGCGTTGGCGCACGTGCGATACCATTGCTCCCAAGCCTACGGAGGGAAGGTGAAGATGGGTCATGCCGGCACTCTCGACCCGCTTGCGACGGGCGTTCTCGTGCTTGCAACGGGTCGGATGACGAAGCAGATAGAGCAATTGCAGCAGCATACCAAAGAGTATACGGCCACATTGCAGCTCGGTGCCACTACGGTAAGTTATGATCGGGAGCACCCGGTCAGTGCCACTTTCCCCACATCCCACATCACTTTGCAGCGTTTGCAGGACACTTTGCAGCAGTTTGTTGGCGATATTGAGCAAGTGCCGCCCACATACAGTGCCGTGAAAGTGGATGGAAAGCGCGCGTTCAGCTACCGCAGACAGGGCGAGCACGTTGAGTTGAAGCCCAAGCACATACGCATTGACGACATAACGCTTGAGCATTTCGACCCCATTTCGATGCAGGCGACCATTCATGTCGTATGCGGCAAAGGCACATACATCCGCGCTTTGGCCCGCGACATTGGGCGTTCGCTCGACTCCGGGGCTTATCTTACGGCACTCCGGCGCACCCGCGTGGGCGACATACGTGTGGAGGAGTGCATCGCTTACGACCATATCGAAGAGTGGTTGTCGCAACAAACAATAGAAAAAGAAAGCAAATAAAATATGAAATTATCGCAGTTCAAATTCGATTTGCCGCAAAATCAGGTGGCTCTCTATCCCCATTCGTCCATCCATACGGTGAACCGCCCCGATGGAACGACCGCCGAGTTCAAGGTGGTGCGTCCCGATGAGGCGCGACTGATGGTGCTTCACAAGCAGTCGCAGAAGATAGACCTCTTCCATACCGATGAGAATGGAACCCCCATAGAGGGCGATTACATCCTTTTCCGTGACCTTGCGAACTACTTCGATGAGGGCGACACCTTCATTTTCAATGATACCAAGGTGTTTCCCGCGCGCCTTTATGGCACAAAGGAGAAGACCGATGCCAAGATAGAGGTGTTCTTGCTGCGCGAGCTCAATGCCGAGATGCGCCTTTGGGACGTGCTTGTTGAGCCGGCGCGCAAGATTCGCATTGGCAACAAGCTCTTCTTCGATGAGTCGGGTACGATGGTGGCCGAGGTTATCGACAACACCACTTCCCGCGGACGCACCCTGCGATTCCTCTACGACTGCCCGCACGATGAGTTCAAGCGCGAGTTGTTTGCCCTGGGCGAGGCTCCGCTGCCCCGATACGTTATTGACAGCCGTCCGAAAGAGGAGGGTGAGGACTTCGCCCATGCCACCGCTGACGACATGGAGTACTTCCAGACCGTCTATGCCAAGCACGAGGGAGCGGTCACCGCGCCTTCCACGGGACTTCATTTCTCGCGCGAGATGCTCAAGAAGATGGAGATTCGCGGCATCAATGTGGCCAATATCACCCTGCATTGCGGCTTGGGCAACTTCCACAAGATTGAGGTGGAGGACTTGACCAAGCACAAGATGGACTCCGAGCAGATGAATATCAGTGCCGAGGCGTGCCGCATTGTCAACACGGCCAAGGCGCAAGGCAAGCGCGTTTGCAGCATTGGCGCGAGCGTACTCAAAGCCACCGAGACCGCTGTGGGCACAGACGGGCTGATGAAAGAGTTTGAGGGGTGGACCAACAAGTTCATTTTCCCGCCCTACGACTTTGGTTTGTCCAATTGCTTGGTGGCCAATTTCTATCATCCTTACTCCACTTTGCTCATGAGCCAGGCTGCTTTTGGTGGCTACGACCTTGTGATGGAGGCTTACGGAAAGGCTGTTGAGCACGGCTATCAGTTTGGTTGCTTCGGCGACAGCTTGTTGATCATCAACGATTAGAGCCTTGTCTCATCAGGTCTATCTGTCCCTCGGCTCTAATTTGGGCGACCGCCGGCAAGTCCTTTTGTCCGCTCTCGCCCTGCTTGGCGAGCGTGTGGGCACGGTGGAGCGCGTGTCGGGCTTCTTGGAAACAGAGCCTTGGGGCTTTCAGAGCGACCATTTGTTTCTCAACGCCTGCGCCCTTGTCAGTACCCGGCTCACGCCCCGCGAGGTGCTTGGTGCCACACAGCAGATAGAGCGCGACTTGGGAAGAACGCATAAGTCGGTGGATGGCCGCTATTCCGACCGTCCCATCGACATTGATATACTTCTTTACGATGACATACAGCTGGATGAGGGCGACTTGATTATTCCTCATCCGCACATGACGGAGCGCGATTTCGTCATGATTCCCTTACGGGAGATACTCCAATAAAAGAGCCAAGGCTATCCCTGCGTGCAGGAAAAGCCTTGGCTTTATTCTTTTCGGCGCGGGCGTTAGTTGCGTGCCGCCACTGCAAGTTCAAAAGAAATCCTTGCCTTTGTTTCCCCACTGGCCGTCACTTCCACGCGTGCTGCTATGCCCAAGCCATTGTTTGCGGGCGTTATGTTGCTGAGTTTGAACGTAACCTCGCTGGTCGTTGTGGGCGAGAGCACGGAAAGGAAGCGTGCGTCCTTCACCTTTGCTATCTCCAAGTGTGCCCCCGTGTGAAGCTCCATCAGCTCTTTCGCCATCTGCACGATGCACACGCCGGGCGTGATAGGCTCGCCGGGAAAGTGAGCGCGATAGATGGCGCAGTCGTTCAGAAGCCTCACCGTATAGGTCTTTTCGGCACTGTCGGCGCGGGTTATGGTGTATAAGTAGTCTGCAAGTCGCATGATTTGTCTTTCGTTTTCTGCTCGGTTATTCCAGCACTTTCCACTTTTCCTGCCACCTAATGTAGAAGTCGGGGCGGTAGAGCAGCTGTTGGTACTGCAAGTCGGTGAAGAGCTGGACGGAGTGCCCTGTGGCTATCAGCGTCTCATCGCGCGTGTCGCGTATCTCGTAGTCAAACACCACCTTGGCCGCCAGCGACGGTTTGTAGGTGATGTCTATGCGCGGCCGCATTCCGTAGGTGAGCGGATGCAGGTAGCGTATGCGCTCCTCGGCTATCGGGGCGTAGCATTGATTGTTGCGATAGCTCATGTAGTCGAGTCCGTACTCTGCGCCAAAGGCTTCGCGCGCGTCTTCCAAGTAGAGCGCGTATGAGCCGTGCCATACCACGTTCATGGAGTCTACCTCGCTGAATCTGATGGCAAACTCTTTGGATGTTTTCAGTTCGCGCATGGCTTTTCTTCCTTGTCTTGGTTGCGTATGGCCAGTTTTATTTGTGCCGTGGCCAGCGTTTTGCCGCCCATGGTCACCTCCGTTGTGGCCAGCGTCACCCCCATCAGCTCCTGAACCACCGTCACCCGTGTGCGGATGGTGTCGCCCACACGTGGATGCCCGTTCACTGTGAGATGCCGGAAGCTGCCTATTACGCCTATCTGCACGCCTTTCTTGCGTATGAATTTGTTCTCGTAGCCTATGCGTGCCGCGCTTGTCTGGGCAATGTTTTCCATCATTCCCGCCGTTGACAGCACGCCGTTGTCGGCCAAAATGTTGTCTGCCTCAATCCGCGTCTCCGTGGTTGTGGTGTTCTCATCGTAGCCGGTCATCGTGCCAATCATCACGAATGGCTCTCGTTGTGGCAGAATCGTCAGCACGTCTATGCTCCGCAGAAAACTCTCGGAGGGGTGCTTGTAGTCGGGTTCTTCCATGCTTGCGGTTTGTTGTAGGGTTGTCTCTTGGCGGGCGTGCCGTCCGTGCCGGGTGGTACGTCCCGTTGGCGGTTATCTCTGTGCGTCCAGCAGTTGCCGCAAGTCGTTGCGCAGCTGCTCGGTGTCGCTGAACACAATGCCGTGCATGCCCACTTTGCGGCATCCCTCGATGTTGGCGGGGCGGTCGTCGATGAACACGCATTCGCCAGCCTCAACGCCAAACTTGCGCAGAAACGTGTCATAGATTTCGGGTTCGGGCTTCAGCTGGTGAACGGTGTGGGAGATGAGGCTGCCTTCCAGCATACTGAATATGTCGGGAAACTTTGCCATGACATCATTCACCTTGCTCGACCAGTTGCTCAGTCCCAGCAGTCTGTATCCCTCGGCTTTCAGTTCCGCCATCAGCTGTCTCATGCCCGGCATCTCTTCCGTGAAGAAATCGGCGTAGTGGATGTCGAACAGGTCGAGTGCGTCCTTATATTCGGGCCACAGTTGCTGTTGCCGCTCTATGTGGTAGCGAAAGGGATGCAGCTCGCGATCCATTTCGTTGTTCAGTTCCTGTGGGATAGCCTGCTTGAAGAAGTTGCGCGCTTTCTCCTCGCTGTGGAAGTATTCGGCAAAATAACCGATGAAATCGTGCTTCACCAGTACGTTTCCGAAGTCGAAAACAATGTTTTTAATCATCTCTTTGACCTTGAAAAATTTGTCTGCAAAGCTACTAAAAAGAATCCATACGGCCAAACGGGGCTGATGAAACTTGTCCCACGCACGGCTCTCGGTGGGCGTTGCCGCCATTGCTTTGGGCACTCTCGCCGCCGGGCACGAAGCTCCGGAGAGGGTGGTGGTGTGCTGCCGCAAAGTGGTATTTAATCGCTTGGCTTCCAAAAGGTTACCTATTGTGATTATTTTTAATTTAAAAATGCTGGATTTTTAATTTATTTTTCTCTGGTTTTTAATTTAATTTTTCAGCATTTTTAAATTAAAAATAATCGCCATCCCTTACCTCTTGCTTCCTCGCCTTTCCTTGCTGCCGTTGCGCCGCCGGGGTTCTTTGCGTGCAAGGGCTTGGGCATCTCGAAAAAAAGGCCTACCTTTGTAAGCTTGAAACTAAATGTATAGGGATTAAATCATAAGAACATGATGGAGCTAATCATAGCGTTGGTGCTGGGAGCGGTGGCCGGCTGTCTGGCCGGCGTGCTGCTTGAGCGTGGCAAGCGTGGTGGCGAGGTGCGCCGGAGTGCCGTGGTGGCCGCCGAGGCAGAGCGGTTGAGGGGTGAGTTGGAGCAGGCGTCGAAAGCCGAACGGGAGCGGATGGCGGAGAACACGCAGCTTGTGGCTCGCGTGAAGGTGCTGGAAACCGAGACCGCTCATTTGGAATCGCAGCTGAAAGCGGAGCAGGAGCGGCTTGGCGGGCAGATGGCCAAGGAGCGGGAGGAGGCTCGCGCCGCACTCGAACGGCAGAAAGCGGCCGATGAGGCAGCCATGGACAACGAGCGCGAACTGCTGGAGCGGGAGCGCGCATCGCTGGTGGAAGCCCACGCCAATCAAACTAAGGAACTGAAAAGCGGCTTCGATAGTCAGCTGGCCGAGGTGAGGCAGGCTCACGAGAAGCAGATACAGTCGCTCCAAAGTCAGCTGGCCGATGAGCGGAAGCACGCCGCCGAGATGCGTTTGGAGAACGACCGGCAGTGGGCGCAGAAGCTCGACACCCTGCGCGAGGAGATGCGGAAGAACGCCGCCGAGCAGTTGGCCGACAAGCAGCGCGCCTTGCAGGAGAACAACCGTATGCAAATGGATGAGCTGCTGAAGCCCATCAAGGAGCAGTTTGCCGATTTCAAGCGGTCTGTGGAGGAAAGCCGCGTGCAGAGCGAGGCCAACAAGAAGGACATTCAGAGCACTTTCGCCACGGCCATGAAGCTCTTTCAGCAGGAGCAGCAGCAGGCCGTAAGCTCGCTAAGGGAGCAAACGCAGCGCATAGGGTCGGACGCGGCCAACCTTACCCGCGCCTTGAAGGGCGACAGCAAGCAGCAGGGCGACTGGGGAGAGATGGTGCTGGCCACCATTTTGGAAAACAGCGGACTGCGGAAAGACGAGGAATACTTCGTGCAGGAGAGCACCAAGGACAGCGAGGGCAACAGTTTCCGCCCCGATGTGATAGTCCGCTTCCCCGAAGGACGCAGTGTTGTGATCGACTCCAAGGTGTCGCTCACGGCCTATACCAACGCCGTGGCCACCGAGGATGAGGCCGAGCGCGAGCGATTGCTGCGCGAGCACGTGCGAAGTGTGCGCAAGCACGTCGACGAACTGGCGGCCAAGGACTACGCCGGCCTCGTGAGCGATGCCATTGGCTTTGTGCTCATGTTCATGCCCAATGAGTCTGCCTACATCGCGGCCATGCGCAGCCAGGCCGATTTGAGCCGTTATGCCTATCAGAAGCACATTATCATTATCTCGCCGAGCAACCTTCTCATGGCGTTGCAGCTGGCTTACAACCTCTGGCAGTACGACCGGCAGAACAAAAACGTGGAGAAGATAGTCCGGACGGCGGCCGATTTGTATGATAAAGTGGCGGTCTTTGAGGATACATTCTCCGGTATGGGCGACCTTATCAGCCGTTTGTCCGATGCGTTTGGCAAGGCGCGGAAGCAGCTCTATGAGGGTAAGGGCAACGTGATGCGCCGTGTGGAGGGGCTGAAGTCGCTTGGCGTGACGCCAAAGAAACAGTTGAGAAACCTTGACGATGCGCCGTCGTCGGCGGAAGAGGAGGCCGGGGCATGATGGGAATGCGGAATTATGTGCCCTATTATCAAACTTTGGGTCGCCTGGGCACACCCATCGTGGTCGGACAGCTTGGTACTATCGTGCTGGCCTTTGCCGATACGCTCATGATAGGTCATCATTCCACTGTGGAACTGGCCGCCGCGGCGTTCGTCAACACCGTTTTCACGCTCGTGCTTATCTTTGCCCTCGGCTTCTCCTACGCCATTACGCCCATGGTGGGTACGCTTTTTGGGCGCGGCGAGCATGGCAGAGTGGGCGAGGTGGTGCGCAATGCGCTGCTGGCCAACCTGCTTCTGGCCGCAGTGCTGATGGTGGTGTGCGGCATTGTCTACTTGAATGTGGGTCGTCTGGGGCAGCCTGAGGAACTGTTGCCCCACATCCGCCCCTACTTCATCATACAGCTGGTGTCGCTTCCCTTCGTCTGTGGCTTCAATGCCTACAAGCAATTTGCCGATGGAATCACCGATACGACCCTGCCAATGGTGGTGATTATCTTGGGAAACCTGCTCAACATATTTGGCAACTGGGTGCTCATCTACGGCGTTTTCGGCTTGCCCGAGCTGGGACTGGTAGGTGCTGGGCTGAGCACGCTCTTCTCCCGTATGGTGATGATGGCAATGCTGGCCTGCGTTTTCTTCTTCCAAAGGAAGTATCGTGACTATGCCTTGGGCTTCAAGGCGGGCAAAATCAATGGCAAGGACATGAAGAGCTTGCTGCGGATGGGCATTCCCCTGGCCATACAGATGGGCACGGAGACGGCTGCATTCAGCCTTTCGGGCATCATGGTGGGCTGGCTGGGCACCACACAGCTTGCCGCTCATCAGGTGATGCTCACCATCAGCCAGTTGGGATACATGGTCTACTATGGCGTTGGTGCGGCCACGGCCGTGCGCGTGAGCTATTTCGTGGGTCAGCGGGAGTATGTGCGGGCAGGGCGGACGGCCTATGCCGCGCTCCATATAGTGCTCGCCCTGTCCGTAGCCATCAGTATTCCGCTCTTCCTTTCGCGCCATGTCATCGGCTATCTCTTCACCGACAATGCCGAGGTGGCCATGCTTGTGTCTACGGTGTTCCTGCCTTTTGTGGTCTATCAGTTTGGCGACAGCATGCAAATTGTGTTCGCCAACGCATCGCGCGGCCTGTCTCACGTGCGGCCGCTCATGTTTATAGCCATCTTCTCCTATTTCGTTGTCTCCCTCCCCGTGGGCTATCTGCTTGGAATAGAGATGGGATTCGGCTTGCGCGGCATCTGGTTTGCCTTCCCGTTTGGCCTCACCGTGGCGGGCATACTCTACTGGCTGGCGTTCAGAAAGAAGCTCCTCGCGCTGAAAGGCCAGCCGGGCGCGGTGCAATAGGTATGCTTTTGCGTTGTCAAACCTATGGTTTTGCAACGCGAAAGGTATGGTCTCGCAAGGCAAAAGGTATGGTTTTGCTCCATCGGCTGTGTGCCCTCTCTCTGCGGAATGGCGGGAAAGAGGGGCGGGGAAGGAGGAAGTTGCTGTTAGTAAGCGGGTTAACTGATGACAGGGCGGCAATAAAACATCCGCGCAAGAAGCCTTGCGGGCGTGCATTCTGAAAAGCGTTGGCCAATGTTGGAGTAGCGGTGAGAGCAGCGGAAGTGCTGTCTTGGCAAGTGAGGTTGAGATTTTATGCTTGGTTTTTAACCCTTGTGTCTCTTCGCCGCCGTGAAAACATAATCCGTGGTAGTTTTTTCTATGCTCGGATTTTAATGGTAAGAAAAAGCGAAAGGGGAACGGATGACTTCCATTCCCCTTTCGCTTATGTGTCGCTTCCGCGATTCTCGTTGGTCGCTTCCGCGTATTTTGCTTGTCGCTTTTGCGTCTCTTGCAGGCTTATTCCTTGTTGGCGCGCTTGCGCTCAAGGTGGTCAAGGATAATCTTTCTCATGCGGATGCTCTCCGGAGTGACCTCCACATACTCATCGGCCTTGATGTATTCCAGGCATTCCTCCAAGCTCATCTCCACCTTCGGGATAACGCGTGCCTTCTCATCGCTGCCACTTGCGCGCACGTTGGTGAGCTGCTTGGCCTTCGTTACGTTGATTACCAGGTCGTTGTCGTGTACGTGCTCGCCCACGACCTGTCCTCCGTAGACCTCGTCTCCCGGGTCTATGAAGAAGCGTCCGCGGTCTTGCAGCTTGTCGATGGCGTAAGCATAGGCCGTGCCGGCTTCGAGTGCGAGCATCGAACCATTGGTGCGGCGCACGATGTCGCCCTTGTAGGGCTGGTATTCCTTGAACCGGTGTGCCATGATGGCTTCGCCTTGGCTTGCCGTGAGCACGTTGGTGCGCAGGCCGATGATGCCGCGCGAGGGTATCTCGAAGGTGATGTTGACGCGCTCTCCCTCCGTGTCCATGCCCAGCAGGTCGCCCTTTCGGCGGGTCACCATGTCGATCATCTTCGATGAGAAGTCGTTGGGCACGTTGATGGTAAGCTCCTCTATCGGCTCGCACTTTTGTCCGTCGATTTCCTTGAAGATAACTTGCGGCTGGCCCACTTGCAGCTCGTAGCCCTCGCGGCGCATGGTTTCGATGAGCACACTGAGGTGGAGCACGCCGCGTCCGGAGACAATCCACTTGTCCATGGAGCCTTCAACGAGGCTGATACGCAAGGCGAGGTTCTTCTCAAGCTCCTTTTGCAGGCGGTCGCCGATGTGGCGCGAGGTGCAGAACTTGCCCTCGCGGCCGAAGAAAGGTGAGTCGTTGATGGTGAAGAGCATCGACATCGTAGGCTCATCCACAGCGATGGGGGGCAGCGGCTCGGGGTTCTCCGGGTCGGAGATGGTGTCTCCAATCTCGAAACGTTCCAGACCGATGACGGCGCAGATGTCGCCAGAGTCGATAGAGTCGGTTTTCTTGTGCCCCATGCCCTCAAACGTGTGCAGCTCCTTGATTCTTGTCTTCTCCTGCGTGCCGTCGCGGTGGCAGATGGTGATGGCCATGCCGTTGCGCAGCGTACCTCTGTGGACGCGGCCTACGGCAATTCGTCCGGTGTAGCTGGAGTAATCGAGCGACGTGATGAGCATCTGCGGCGTGCCTTTCAGCTGCCTCGGTGCGGGAATCACTTCCAAAATCTTGTCGAGCAAGTAGTCGATGTTGTCCGTTGGAGCCTTCCAGTCTTCGCCCATCCAGCCGTTTTTGGCCGAGCCATATACTACCGGGAAGTCGAGTTGCTCCTCCGTGGCGTTGAGATCGCACATCAAGTCGAACACCATCTCATAGACCTCATCAGGCCGGCAGTTAGGTTTGTCCACCTTGTTGACCACCACGATGGGCTTCAAACCAAGCTGAAGGGCTTTCTGAAGCACGAATCGCGTCTGCGGCATCGGCCCTTCGAAGGCGTCAACGAGCAGCAGGCAGCCATCGGCCATGTTGAGAACGCGCTCCACCTCGCCTCCAAAGTCGGAGTGACCCGGTGTGTCGAGGATGTTGATCTTCACGTCTTTCCATCTGATACTGACGTTCTTGCTCAGAATGGTTATCCCTCGCTCACGCTCCAGGTCGTTAGCGTCGAGCACTTCGCCGCTGTTGTCCTGTCCCTCACGGAAGAGTTTGCCAGCGAGCATCATCTTGTCGACCAGTGTAGTCTTGCCGTGATCGACGTGCGCAATGACTGCGATGTTACGAATATCTTGCATCTTACCTTAAAACTATCGAATTTTGGAAATTCGGATGCAAAGGTACGAAGATAATCCGAATTATCTGTGTTTTGACAGTTTTTTCGGTTTGGGTGTGTCAGTATTCAGAAAATATTCGTAACTTTGCACCCGCACTTTCGGAAAATCCGATGCATTCGACGCCGCCATGCACCCATGATGAGGGGGCGGACGCGACGGAAGGATGTAATGGTGCAATAACAATTCATCAAAACAAAATGTACTTAGACACAACCAAGAAGCAAGAGATTTTCGCACAGTACGGTCACCAGCAGAAGGCCGAAGACACGGGTTCTGCAGAGAGCCAGATCGCGCTCTTCACCTATCGCATCAAGCACCTCACGGAGCACGTGAAGAAGAACCACAAGGACTTCGTCACCACCCGTTCGCTCACCCAGCTCGTGGGTAAGCGTCGTGCTTTGCTCAACTATCTGTACGATCGCGACATTGAGCGTTACCGTGCCATCGTGAAAGCTCTTGGCTTGCGTAAGTAAATTTTCATGGTAAAAGGTGAAAGCCGCTGTCCCTTTGGGGCAGCGGCTTTTATTTTTGTCTTCCCGAAATGAAGATTCTTAGCCCCAAGGGTGGGGAGTCTTTGCTTCCTAAGCGGGGGAATTTACTCTTTCTCGGCGTGCTTATTGCTGTCTCAGATCGCGTCCCTCGAAGGCGTTGATGGCCTCTATCCACTGCGGCCACACGGGAACGGTCTCCTTGCGCTCCATGTCGTAGCACACCATCACGCTGTGTCCCTCGCACTTCACCTCACCCGTGCGGCGGTCAACGAGCCGCTGCGAGAGCCTCACGCTCTTGTGGCCGATGTGCGTGATGGCACTTTCCACGGCCACATCATCGGTGGTGAACACTTGAGAGATGAAGTTGTATTCGATGTGAGCCACGATAAGGGTGCGGCTATAGTCGAAGATGGCCGCGCCCACCTTGCTGAAATAGTCCACCTTGGCCGTGTCGTAGTATTGCAGATATACACTGTTGCTCACGTGCCCGAAGCGGTCGGCATCCGTGAAGCGCAGTTGTATGGGCATGGAGTGGTGGTAGGTGATGTCGCCGGTGGCTTGTGTGCTTTGCTTTCTCTCTTTTTGCTGTTCTGTCATTTTCCCTTTATTGTTGTTTTTCGTAATCATCTGCAAAGGTACGAAAAAACTTTGAGCCTGTCGGCTTTTCCCTCTCTCTTTCTCCTTTCTCCTTGACTGTTTGGCGAAAGGTAAACTACGGCGATTATTTTTAATTTAAAAACTTGGAATTTTTAAATTAAAAACCGAGGAAAAATAAATTAAAAATTCGGAGTTTTTAATTTATTTTTGTCCGCGTTTCCTAACCTTATGTGTCACAATGGGTTACCGTGCGCTTGGCGCGCTTTCCCGGGCGTGTTGGCGGGCTGTGTGCTTGCAGAAAGCTGGGACATGGTGGTGGCGTGCCGGAAGGTGTGGGTAAGGATGGCGAAGGGCGGCTTTTGGGGAAGCGCAGGAGGCGGAGAAGGGGCAGGGGATGAGGCTCTCGGGCGGGCGTGGGGCGGCGCGTGCCTGTTAAAAAATCGTATTTTGTTGTTTATTGATTAAAAGTTCGTAACTTTGCATTAGATGATAGACAGATCGACGATAGACAAGATAATGGACGCGGCCGACATCGTGGAGGTCATTTCCGAGTTTGTCTCGCTGCGCAAGCGCGGGGCGAACTATGTGGGATTGTGCCCGTTTCATGACGACCACTCTCCTTCCTTCTCGGTAAGTCCATCGAAGGGCGTCTACAAATGTTTCTCGTGTGGCGAGGCCGGCAGCGTTGTGGGCTTCGTGATGAAGCACGAGCAGAAGACCTACCCTGAGGCTTTGCGCTGGCTTGCCAACCGTTACCACATCGAAATACAAGACCGTGAGCTTACGGACGATGAGCGGCGGCAGGCCACGGAGCGCGACTCGCTGCTGCTGGTGAACGAGTGGGCGGCCAAGTACTTTGAGGACACGCTCCACAACGACCCCGATGGCACGGCCATAGGCAAGCAGTACTTTCGCCAGCGCGGCTTCCGCGATGACACCATCCGCAAGTTCCGGCTCGGCTTCTGTCTCGGTTCGGGCCACTCCATGTGCGATGCGGCTCTGCGGCAGGGCTTCCGGCGGGAGTTTCTTGTCAAGTCGGGGCTGTGCTACGAGCGCAATGACGGCTCGCTTGTAGACCGTTTTGCAGGGCGCGTCATCTTCCCTTGGACCACCGTGAGCGGCAAGGTGGTGGGCTTCACGGGGCGTGTGCTCGACTCGCGCACGCATGGCGTGAACATGAAATATGTCAATTCGCCCGACTCCGAAGTCTATCACAAGACCAATGAGCTTTACGGAATGGACCTGGCCAAGCGCGAAATGGCCAAGCGGTCGGAGGCTTTGCTCGTTGAGGGACAGGCCGATGTGATCAGTCTGAGCCAGAAAGGCATCACCAACGTGGTGGCGGGGTCGGGCACCGCGCTCACCATTCCGCAGATAAAGCTCATCCATCGCTTCACGCCCAATGTGACGCTGATCTACGATGGCGATGAGGCCGGGCGCAAAGCCGCGCTCCGGGGCACCGACCTGCTGCTCTCCGAGGGCATGAACGTGAAAGTGCTCTTCCTCCCCGATGGGCAAGATCCCGATGATTTTGCCCGCAAGCACACGGCGGAGAGCCTGCGCGAGTATGTAGATACCCACAGTACGGACTTCATCGTCTTTGAAATCAATGCCCTGCTGGGCGGTGTCACCGACCCCGTGAGGCGTGCCGAGGCCATCAACCAGATTGTGCGGAGCATCGCCGTCATACATGATCCCATCGTGCGGTCGAGCTATTTGCGGGAGTGCGCGGAGCGAACGGGAGTGAAGGAAGACGTGCTCATCGGGCAGATGAACCGTTTCATCTATCAGGGCAAGGAGCAGAAGGCGCGTGAGGAGCAGCGCAGGCAGGCCGCCGAGCCGCCACCCGCGCCCGCCGTGGTGGCATCGCCCATGCAGCAGGCCTCCAAGGTGGAGCGGATGTTGGCCGAGGTGGTGGTGAAACATGGCGGAACGATAATCATCCGCAATGTGGAGGACGAGGCTACTGGGCAGCATTACGATCTCACCGTGGCGCAATACATAGCCTACGACTTGGGTTGCGATGACCTTTCCTTCAGCCAGCCCGTCTATAACCAGATACTTCATGAGGCGGCCGACCGTTCGGCAGAGGGCGAGTTCGACTCGGCGAAGTACTTCCGGCATCATCCCGATGTGGCCATCTCCGAGATGGCGGCAAGCCTGAGTGCCGATGCCTACCAGCTGTCTGACAGCTTGAAACTGAAGGAAAGTGAGGAGCGGCTGCGCGACAGTGTGGCGCATCTCATCCTTGACTTCCGTCTTGATTACGTGGAGCACCACTTGAAGGAGCTGCAAACGCGGCTCAGGCAGGCCACGGCCGATGGTGTGGGCACGGAAGAGATGCTGCGCATCATGGCCGAGATAAAGGACATGCAAACCGTGCGCAACGCCTTGGCACAGAGATTGGGAAGCGACATCGTGTAATATAATAAGGAGGATTGCCCTTTTGCCGTGTTTAGGCCAAGGCAGAGGGCGATGGAAAAAGACAGATGTATGATTTACGACAAACTAAAACTTTTGATGAGGCACGCCAAAAGATTTGGCGGCACGCCGCAAATGTCGAACCGCAGGATTCTGAACCACGCCCTGCGGTCGATGGGATGCAAACTGAAGTGGGTCAATGAGGCCGATGCCAAGGTGCTGCGCTTCGACTATCAGAATGGGCATTTTGTCATCCGGCTCGCCAAGGATACAGATGCGGTGTGGCTTTGTTACCCCACTTTCCACTCGGCGAAGATGGAACAGCTCGATGTGGTGAGGCAAGTGTGCAACCAAGCCAACCTCAATTCCGACCGGGTACGTTTGGTTTATAATTTCGATACGCAGCGTCATGTGGCCGACATACACGCTTTGGCCATCCTGCATCTTGATGCCAAAAACGCCAAGGAGGTGCTTGCGGACACAATGATGGAGATGTTCACGTGGAATGGCTTGTTCCAGAAGTGGCTGGAGGCGGAGGTTGAGCGGCAGAAAGCATTCGGAGCGGCTACCTCCGAGGAAAGTTTTGCCCGTGCCAACCGTATGTTTTCCATGCTTCGGGAGCATGAGTTGCTGCGCCAGGATGCGGAGACGGGCATACGGGAAAGCACCGACAGCCGCGTGACACTGGGCAACTGGGTGGCGCACGCGCTGGATTTGGAGCGCGTTATTCCATCGCGGCTCGACGTAACGGGCGCGGGCATCGACTATCATGTGGACGCGGAGGGCGACAAATCGCGCCGGGAGGCCATGGCGGACTACCTTTTGTCCGACGCGCTGATAGCCGACGGCAAGTTTGCAAGGCACTTCGCCACTGTCAGCCTGACGTTTTTCCTGCCCTCCGAACCCGATTTGAGACGCTATCTAACCGTCTCTTTGGCATCGAAAGGAAAGTCGGAGACAGCCCTTTACTATCAGGCCACCGCCGTTCTCTCTCCCCGCCCGCTCGATTTGGAGCATTCTGTGAGTGAGGATGAGCGTCTGCCGCGTGCCTGTACGGCCATGCTTGCCTATGATTTGGCCGACAACAAGAAGCTCGCGGAGGAGCTTCGGTTTATGTGTGCCGATGCTTTGGACAAGCTGCGGGAGAACAATCAGCGCGGATTGTCGGACGAACAGCGGTTCATTGCAGGCATTGCCGACCGCCCCATGGCGCAGTCTCTCTATCGGGGAAGGCAGCTTTTCCTCGACAAAAGATACTTTGAGGCACTGCTTTGGCTGCGCAATGCCTTTGCGGGATGGCGTTCGCAGGCCGACAGTCTTTCCGATGGCGAGGTGCAAAACTTCTACGAACTGTGCTTCATGTTGGGTCATTGCTATGATGAGCTGGGACAGTATGACCGCGCTTACTACTATCTTTCCCTGCTCGTACATTCGGGTCAGTATCCTTATTTGGAAGAGCTGGTCAACAATCTTGTCTGCAATGGCGACCCGCGCGCCCTCTCTTACATTGAGTCTTTGCTGGAAGATGTGCGCCATGATGCGGCGGAGGGTGAGCAAGAGGACGTTAAAGACGACCATGCACTGATGGAAGACTCCCGCTATCAGGAGTTTTTCTGCTTCCTGTTGCGGCGCAAAGCCAGCGTGCTGGTGGACAGAAAGCAGTACAAAGAAGCCATCAGTGAGTTGGAGAAGATGCTCCGTCATCCCAAGACGAGCGACTTTGCCATCAAGGAACTGGCCTACTTGCAGCGCAAGCAACGCCACGACAGCCGCGAGAGGGACGGCGGAGGAAAGTCAAATCCTGCATAACGCGCGATGGACTACCTGCACTGGATATTCTTAGCCGTCTATATGACGCTGTCGGTGGGAGCTATTGTCACCATATTGCTCGACAATCGTCAGCCGGCGAAGACGATGGCATGGGTGTTAGTGCTGATGTTCATGCCCATTGTGGGCATTGTGCTCTACTTCTTCTTCGGGCAGAACGTGCGAAAGGAGCGCGTTATCTCGCAAAACAGTCTTGATCAGCTCACCAAACGCTCCATGCTTGAGTTTGTGGAGCAGAAGAATTTGGAGGTGCCCAAGCCTTATGAGCCGCTCGCCCAGTTGTTTGTCGGGCAGGGATTGGGCTTTCCTTTCCAGCGCAACGAGACAGAATTGTTTCTCAATGGCTACGAGTTTTTCCCCGCGTTGCTGCGCGACATTGCTGCGGCGCAGCACCATATCCACCTCGACTTCTTCATTATCGCCGACGATCCCTTAGGCAATCTCATTGCCGATGCGCTCATCGGCAAGGCGGCGGAGGGCGTTGAGGTGCGTGTTATCTACGATGATGTGGGCAGCTGGAGCACCTCCAACCGCTTTTTTGAGCGTCTGCGGGAGGGCGGAGTGGAAGTCCATGCCTTCATGCCTGTGCGCTTTCCCGCCTTCACCAGTAAGGCCAACTACCGCAATCACCGCAAGATAGCCGTGTTTGATGGCCGCGTGGGCTATGCGGGAGGTATGAACATTGCCCTCCGTTACGTCAAGGGCACGGCCTCACAGCCTTGGCGCGACACGATGGTGCGCATACATGGCGGTGCGGTTTATGGTTTGCAGCGCGCGTTTCTTGTGGATTGGTACTTCGTTGACCGCACGCTCATCTCTGACCGCCGCTACTATCCCGAGTTCACCATGCCGCCTACGCTTTGCGTGGCACAAGTGGTGACGAGCAATCCCATCGACCCTTGGCCGGCGATAGAGCAGGGCTACGTGCGCATACTGCATGGCGCGCGCAGCTATGTCTACATCGAGACCCCTTACTTTCTGCCCACCGAGCCTATTCTTTTTGCCCTTCGGGCGGCCGCCCTGTCCGGTGTCGATGTGCGTTTGATGATACCCCGCAACAGCGACTCGCGTGTTGTGACGTGGGCCACCCGCTCTTTTGTGAAGGAAACCGTTGAGGCGGGCGTGCAGGTGCTGCTCTATGATGGCGGCTTCAACCACAGCAAGCTGCTCGTGAGCGACGACAGCCTTGCCGCCATCGGCTCTGCCAATGTCGATTTCCGAAGTCTTGAGCATGATTTTGAGGATTGTGTGTTCTTCTACGACCGCCCGATGGCTCTCCGGGTGAAGCAAATATTCCTTTCAGACCAGTCGTGCTGCATTCCGCTCCATCAGCTTCCCGCCATCAACAGTGGCAATCTGGTCAAGCGATTGTGGGAGTCGCTCGTCCGTTTGCTCAGCCCCCTCATGTGATTGTCGGCTCGGCGGCCAGCCGTGGGGGCGTTTCTTGGCCTGCCGTTACCCTTCTTCCGCCTCCTTTTGCCGCTGCATGGCGATGGAAGAGGCCAGGCTGAACTCGCATCCGCAGTAGAGCTGGTTGTAGAATTGATATTCGCGCAGCAGCTCGTTACGCCGCTCTTGCAGTCCGTCCTTGCGCCAGTTCTGCGCCCAGAAGGTGGTTCCGGGCACCGCTTGTTGTGCCTGCAGCCCCGCAGCGTTCACCTGGTCCAGGTTTTTCCAGCGCGATGAGGCCAGCGTGGTGGCAAAAAAGCGCAGTCCCAGCCGCTCCGCCATGCGTGCCGAAGCCGTGAGGCGCATGGCAAAGCACTGCCCGCAGCGCAGTCCGCGCTCGGGTTCGCTCTCCATTCCCCTCACCGCCGCGCGCCATGCGGCGTGGTCGTAGTCACCGTCTATCCAGCTCAGCCCAAGGCTTTCGGCATGTCTTTGGCTCTCTTCCTTGCGCGTCTCGTACTCGCGGAGCGGGTAAATGTTGGGGTTGAAGTAGAAAATGGTGGGGCGGATGTCGTGTGCCGTCAGCCATTCCACGATGGCCGAGGAGCAGGGGGCGCAGCAGGCGTGGAGCAAAAGGCTGCCTTGCAGTCCCTCGGGTATGATGATATGATTGCGCTTCTGTTTCAAAATGACGTGCCTTTGAGTGATGCAAAGGTAGCGAGAAATGGTAAGAAAGCTCGCAAAAAGGCGAAGAAAGTGGGCAATGCCTTTGCCCGTATGCGCGGAAATAGCTAAATTTGCACCTTATGGAAAACAGTATGATGGGTGCGTTTCGCCCCCGTGTGGCCATCATCGACCCAAACACGCTCGCCATGATGGGACTCAGGCAGGTGTTGCAAGGCGTCATGCCGATGATGTCGGTGGAGCTTTACCGCTCCTTCGATGAGTTTCTCAAGGCTGGCGGGGAGCGGTGTGTGCACTACTTTGTGGCGCAGTCGGTGGTTGTGGCCCACAGTGTGTGGTTCACGGAGCGGCTTCGCAAGACTCTCGTGCTCACGCTCTCGCAAGATCCTCACGCCCGTTTGCCGCGCTTCCGCAGCCTCTGTGTGGGGGTGGACGAGGAGGAACTGGTGCGCGAGATGCTCGCCCTGCTGCGGCAGGGGCACGCCGGAGGCCGCAATCTGCCGCCCATGCAGGAGACGGCGGCGCGTCCTGCGCTGACCAATCGTGAGGTGGAGGTGCTCTCGCTTGTGGCGCGGGGCATGATGAGCAAGGAGATAGCCGACCGGCTTAACATTGGCCTCACCACCGTGAACACGCACCGCAAGAACATCTCCGACAAGCTCGGACTGAAGAGTGTGCCCGCGCTTACGGTCTATGCCGTCATGCATGGCTATGTGGACTTGGCGCAAATCTGATGCCTAAGCCCCAGTTGTGGACGGTGGGAAAGCCGTGGGGCGAGGCAGGAATCAACTGTTTTGAAGACAGAAAGGCAAGGGGCGATGCGAAGCATTGCTCCTTTTATTATTATAATGCAATATGTTTATATTGCAAAGCAAGGAGTTTCAGTCATAGGAGTTTTATTTGTCGGGCACAGAAGCCAAATCATTCATATTCTGAAACCATACCTTTTGCCTTGCAAAACCATACCTTTCGGGAGGCAAAACCATACCTTTTGCACGCCAAAAGGTATGGTCTTGGAGTGCGAAACGAAATATTCCCCTAATCGTTTGATGGACAAACGGTTAGGGGAATGCTGGTTGTTGCTTGGAGAAAGTGCGCTTTCAAGTGCGTGCCGGCAGGGGCGATGGTTAATACCACTGCACGGCGTTGCTCACGCCGGAGCGTTTGTCGTACTTCAAGGCATCCGTGAGCGTGGCCGCATTGCAACGGAAGGTGAAGTTATAGGACGTGTATGGCGACAGCACCACCGATGCGCTCATGTTGAAACAGTGCAAGTCGCGCGACAGACTGGCCGTTGTCATGCTCATCTCGTGGTTCTCGAAGTCGTAGCCCGATGAGAAGTTGATGTTCCATCCGTCTGATATGCGCACGTTGCCGCTCACGTTCAGCGTCTGCGTAAACTTGTAGGGGTAGCGCATCCGTTTCGTGTTGAACTTGCCGCTGGTGTTCTCGCGCATCGTGATTCCGTATCCGAAGGTGAGCGACCAAGGCATATTGAAGGTCATGTAGCCATCGGCATCGGTCTCGGCAATGCCTCCCTTGCGCTTCTTCGCGCCGTGCTTGCCGCGCTCCATGTCATCGTCCACGTTCGACTCTATGTTGGTGTCCATGCCCTCGTCGTCGTCTTCCTCATCGGCATTGCTGCTGTCGCCTCCGCCAAACCATTTCTTGAGTTTCTCGGGGTTCAGTGTGAACGAGATGTTCTGGCTCATGCCTTGGAAGCGGGGTAGCCTTCCGTAGCCCCACTCGGTGTGGTTGCCCACGTAGGGTTTGCCGTTGTCGTCCAATTCGTAAGCGTAGGTGGCAAATTGCGCGTTCAGCGAGAAGGTGTAGCTCTTCCACCATTTCAGACGGAGCCTCATTCCGATGTCGCTCCAGCGGTGATAGTCGGCTGCGGCGTTGTAGCTCATGTTGAATCCCAGCTCATCGATGATGCTGATTTTGCGGTATCCCGTGGAGTCCTTGTCGCTCTTCACCTTCATTTCTATGTTGTTGCTCACGTCCCAGGAGATCATTTCTGTTCTGTTTCTTCCCGGAACGCTGTACAGCTCGTTGGCAAATGGCGAGTATTCCACCAGTCTCACGTTGCCATCGGCATCGGTATACTGGTAGCTGTCGTAGTAACCGTAACGCCGCGCGCCAAAGTTGGGGGCGTAGGATATTCTCACCTCCGGCGTGATAACGTGGCGGATGGCCTGTATCTTGTCGCCGAATATCTTCCGGCTCGGCGTCCAGAAACCGTAAATCTTCGTGCTCGCGCTCATCTGCAAGCTCCAGTTGTAGACGTTATATAAGCCATGAACCGTGTCGGTGACCTCCGTCATGGACGAACTGTCCCATGCGCGGTTTATTTTCTTCGTGTACATACGGTCGGTGAAGCTCAGCGACGGCGTGATATTGATGTAGTTGAAGAGCGTGAAGTTGGCTTGGATGGGTATATTGTGCTGGAATCCGTTGCGCCAGTCGTTGATGAGGCTGGAATGGAGCAGCTTGTCCTCCTTGGTATTGATGCTGTTGCTCAGCTGTCCCGTGTAGCTCATCGAGATGCGCTCGTACCAACGCTGCTTGCCGGCGGCGTTCTTGCGGCGGAAAGGATAGAATCTTGCCACGCTGATGTTGAGGTCTGGCAGCGTGAGGGCTATGGAGGAGTCGCGCATGTTCTGCGATAAGTTGGCCGTGGTGCTGAGCGTTAGGCCGAGCGAGGAGAACCCTGTGCTGTAGCTAACCGACGATGTGCGGGTCGATTGGGTGAGCGTTTGCGGGTTGTACATGCTGTTCAGGTTGTTGCGCTCGTAGCTTGACGTGGCGAAATTGACGCTTGCCGACAGCTGACTGAACGGGTTGGCCTTGGAGTCTTGCCTGTGGCTCCACTGAATCTTGAAGCTCTCCTGTGCCGAATAGTCGGGCATTCCCTTGTCGCCCGTCCTCGTGTCCTGATAGCTGACGAAGAATGAGCCATCGTAGCGGTAGCGTTTGCGGTAGTTGCTCGCCGCGCTCACGCCCCAGCTTCCCTCCGTATAGATTTCGCCGAGCAGCTTCAAGTCCCACTTGTCGCTGATGGCGAAGTAGTAGCCACCATCGCGCAGATAGAATCCGCGGTCGCTTTCCTCACCGTAGCTGGGCATGATGAAGCCCGAACTGTATTTCTTGGTGAAGGGGAAGAAGCCGTAGGGGATGGCCAAAGGCAGCGGAACATCGGCCACAACGAGATAGGCGGGGCCGAAGACCACGTCTTTTCCCGGGCGAACCTTGGCGCGGGAGAGTGCCAGATAGAAGTCGGGATGCGGGTCATCGCACGTTGTGTAGCGGCCGTGCTTGAGGTAAATCGTGCCCGAGGAGTCGCGCTTGCCTATCTCGCCACGCATGAAGCCATCGTCTTGTGCGGTGTAGACACCGCGAATCAAGCCCTTTTGCGTCTTGAAGTTGTAGGCCATCGTGTCGCTTTCGTACTTCGTGTCTCCCAGCGAGAACACGGGCGCGCCCCGCAGACCGTCCTTGGCCGTGGAATCTTTTGATCCTGTGGCGCGAACGAGCGAGCTGTCGAGGCTCATATATACCTTGTCGCTGGCCAGCTTCATGTTCTGATAGTCCACTTTGGACGCGCCGAACAGGTGGGCTGCACCGTTGGTGGCATCGTAGACGATGGAATCCTCGGCCGAGAACTTCACCGGCGCGTCAATGCCTTTCTGGCTGGCTTTGAGCGCGCTGTCGGCGCGCAGCGAGTCGTCTACGTGCTGGTTGTATTGCAGTATGGCTTGTTTCAGACTGTCCATCTCTGCCGTGTCGGTCTCTTCCGTATGGCTTGCCGCCATTGCTTTGCCTATGTCTGCGGGCATAGCGGTGTCGCCCCAGGCCGTGTGGTCTGGCGTGTCGGTGTGCTGGCGTGTGTTGACCGGAAGTGTCGGTACGGCAATGTTGGCCGCCGCCAAGGCGACCGCGATGATAAGCAGTATGATGGCCGTATTCTTTCTCATGTACCCTAATGTCTTAGGTAGGCTTTGCCTTGGCTTGCGAATCAAACGGCGTTTGACGCGCGTTGGCCTTGGGGCGCGCTACTCTTAGAGAGTGCAAAATTACGGAAATAATGCCTAAATGCCACGCTTTTTCCGTATTTTAACGCTTGGTGGTCAGGCTTTGTGGGCGGTTTTCTTCCGGGCTTTGTGCCCGCTTGGTGGTGGGGCGGAAACAGGCGTGTGGCAAAAGGTATGGTTTTGCAATGCAAAACGTCCCCTTTCGCCGTGCGAAAGGGGACGTTTTACCACGTGAAAGGTAACGTTTTGTTTTCTTGGGGATGATTCATGCTGTGCGCGGGCGCAAATCCCGCGTTCCCACGGGGCAAGGGCGCGCTTGCGCGCTATTCGCTCGCAATGGTGTCGGTGGCTTCCGGCGCGGTCTGCAATTCCTCCTCCGTCAGCGGAATTTCCTCCTCTTCCGGTATGTCGGTCTGCTCCACGATGGTGTCCACTTGTTGCTGGGGCGGCTCTTCGCGCACGGGCTGCTCGTAGGGTATCGTGTCCAGTGCCACAGGCTCGGGGGGTGGGGCGGGCGTGCCGGACGTATGGAACATGGCGAAGCCGATTGCGGCGGCCACTACCACCAGCAGGGCGATGACTATCCACACCTTCTGCCGGTTGGGGTGGTTCACACCGTCCACGGTGTGGGCTTCCCGGGTGTAGGGATTGTCTTGCCCGTTGTGGCGCGGGGGCTGATAGTGCTCTCCCTTGGCGGGATTGGGAAGTGTTATCCGCATTACGCCTTGGCAGTCGGGGCATTGGCATTCGATGGTCTGACCGGGCTGGGCGTTGATGAGAAACTGCGCTCCGCAGTTGTCGCAGGTAATCTGGTATCTCATGTTTCTTTCTCGGGGGAACTATGATTGGTGCGCTTTCTCTTGCTTGGAAAGCAGCGGGGCTATGGTGTCCAGCACCTTTTGCGTGGCGCCGGTGAGCCGCTCGACGAATGCCGCCGCCTTTTCCGCGCTCTTTTGCAGCAGTCGCGGGTCGCCAGCGAGGCGTTCCATCAAGTGGTCGAAGCTGGCTTGGTCGGCAATCTCGAATCCGCCGCCCGCCTGCATCAGTCCTTGCGCCTCCTGGAAGTGCTTGTTGTTGGGGCCGAAAATGACGGGCATGCCCCACACGGCGGCTTCCAGCACGTTGTGGATGCCCACGCCGAAGCCTCCGCCTACGTAGGCCACGTGGCCATAGTGGTAGACTGAGGACAGCAGACCGAAGCAGTCGATGATGAGCACTTCGGCTTCGGCCGCGCTTTCCTCTGTGGCTTGCGTGTAGCGAACCACTTTGCGGCCTTTCAGCAGCGACTCTATCTGCGTCAGGTGTTCTTCCTTGATAACGTGCGGGGCGATAATAATCTTCCAGTCCTTATGAGCGTTGAGGTAATGGAGGAAGATTTCCTCATCGGGAAGCCATGACGACCCGGCCACAAACACGCGCTGGCTGTTGCCGGCGAAGCTCTCCACAATCGGAAGCCGCTTTCTGGCGTCGCGCACCTGCAAGACGCGGTCGAAACGGGTGTCGCCCACCACGTCGACATCGTTGATGCCGATGCCGCCCAGCAGCCTCTTGCTCTCCTCGTTCTGCACGAAGAAGCGGGTGAAGCAGCGGAGCACTCGGCCGTATTGTCGGCCGTAGAAGCGGAAGAAAATCTGTTCGGGACGGAAAATGCTGCTCACGCTGTACGTGGGAACGTTGCGGTGGCGCATGATGTGGAGGTAGTTGTACCAGAACTCGTACTTGATGAAGAATGCCATGACGGGTTTCACGGTGCGCAGGAAGCGGCGCGCGTTGCCCACGGTGTCGATGGGGAGGTAGGTTACGATGTCGGCACCCTTGTAGTCTTTCCGCACTTCGTAGCCGGAAGGTGAGAAGAAAGTGAGCAGGATTTTGTATTCGGGAAACCGTTGGCGTATGGCTTCCATCAAGGGACGGCCTTGCTCGAACTCTCCGAGCGATGCCGCATGAAACCAAATGTAGTGGGCTTGGGGGTCGACTTGCTTGCGGAGCACATCGAGCGCAGCCTGTTCGCCATGCCACATCTTCCGCACTTTCCCATCGAAGAGGGCGGCAATGCGTACACCTGTTTGCACGGCGTGCATGATAAAGTTGTACATGACTTCTTTATTAGTTAGGAGTTGCGGGGTGGGGGTGGGGAGGTTGCTGCCAGAGGGGAAGAGGAACGGGGGGCGGAGAGCGTGGCGCGCTGGGCGGCCTTGTAGAACGCGCCGGCTTTCCAGTTCCCCCTTAGTCTCTTTTTATTCTGTTTCTCCCAGCTCGTTGATGGCCTGATGCAGGCGGCGGAGTGTCTCCTCCTTGCCCAGGAAAGCGGAAATGTCGAACATTCCGGGGCCTTTGCCGATGCCAACGAGAGCCAGACGGAAGGCGTTCATCACGTCGCCGAGCTTGTAGCCCTTGTCTTCCACCCACTTCATGACCACCTTTTCCTGTCCCTCAATGCTGAAGTCGTCAATGTCTTGCAGCACTTGGGCCAGCTCGGTCATCTGCTGTGCCGAGCAAGACTTCCAGCGTTTCTTCACCGTTTTCTCATCGTACTCGGTGGGCGCGATGAAGAAGAACGAGCAAAGTGGCCACAGCTCATGCACGAAGTCAACGCGGTCTTTCATCATGTGTACCACTTGGCGCACCTGCTCCATGCTTGCCTCCACGCCATTGTTGGCCACAATGGGTGCGAAAAGGCGCGCAATCTCCTCGTCGTCCTTGCGCAAAATGTATTCGTGATTGAACCAAACGGCCTTCTTGTAATCGAATTTGGCACCCGCTTTCGAGCATTTGGCAATGTCGAATGCCTTCACCAGCTCATCGAGCGAGAAGAGTTCCTGCTCCGTTCCCGGATTCCATCCCAGCAGGGCAAGGAAGTTGACCACGGCCTCGGGGAAGTAGCCGCTCTCCCGGAATCCCGTGCTCAGCTCGCCGCTCTTGGGATCTTGCCACTCCAGAGGGAACACTGGGAAGCCCAGACGGTCGCCGTCGCGCTTCGACAGCTTGCCTTTTCCCTCGGGCTTGAGCAGCAATGGCAGGTGGGCGAACCGTGGCATCTCGTCTTCCCAGCCGAATGCGCGGTACAGAAGCACGTGCAGCGGTGCGCTGGGCAGCCACTCCTCGCCTCTGATAACGTGGGTGATGCCCATCAAATGGTCGTCCACGATGTTGGCAAGGTGGTAGGTGGGCAGCTCGTCATGGCTCTTATAGAGCACTTTGTCGTCAAGTATCTC
Source organism: uncultured Prevotella sp. (assembly GCA_964640675.1). Lineage (GTDB taxonomy): Bacteria > Bacteroidota > Bacteroidia > Bacteroidales > Bacteroidaceae > Prevotella. The sequence goes on from CAZXFP010000004.1 coordinate 97,014, forward strand.
GCTCTTCACGTGCACATCGCCGCGTATCATATCGTGTACAACGATCTCTTGTCCCGGCTCTACGAGGAAGCGAACCACATACTGCTGGCCATCATCGATGAGCTGTTTCACCTCCTCGGCCGACCTTGTGAGCGAGTTGCGCATCGTCAGTCGCGTGTGGGCATCGTATTGGAAGTTCTTCACTTCCTCCCGTTTGCGGTCAAGCTCCTCCGGCGTATCGAAGGCGTAGTATGCTTTTCCTGCGTCCAAGAGTTGCTGTACGTACTCTTTGTATATGTCTCTGCGCTCGCTTTGACGGTACGGGCCGCGGTCTCCGCCGAAACTTACTCCTTCGTCGAAGTGAATGCCAAGCCACTTGAATGATTCCAGAATGTATTCTTCCGCGCCCGGAACGAAGCGGCTGGAGTCGGTGTCCTCAATGCGAAACACCAGCGAACCGTTGTGCTGGCGTGCGAACAAATAGTTGAACAAAGCCGTGCGCACACCGCCAATATGCAGTGCTCCCGTGGGACTTGGTGCGAAACGCACTCTTACGCAAGGGGTGGAATCTTCCCCAACTTTTCTCTCTTCTATCATAATCTAAAAGCGTGGATAGCCTAATTTTTCGGCAAAAGTAATGCTTTTTTTCGATTATCCCATAAAAATTGCGTAATTTCGCCGAGTAATAGCTATCTTCGGCGCAGCCGAGCAATACAATTGGCATGGCCGGACAATACTATTTTGGAATATAAAAGCATAGTGTCATGAAAGATTTCCGCAGCTTTGACGATACGAACTGGATGGGGATGGTCACCCGGACGGTGCTGGTTTTGGCCAGCGTAGCACTTATTGTATTTGTTCTTCCACGCGGCGAGAGCAAGCTGTTCCATTACAGCGAGGGGCAACCGTGGGCCTACGGGCAACTTATCGCCCCGTTCGACTTCCCCGTATTCAAGTCGGACGAGGCCTTGCGGCAGGAGCGGGACTCCGTGAAAGACTTGTTCCAGCCTTACTTCAACTACGACACGAGCGTAGAGGAAGAGGCCGTGGCGCGCTTCATGCAGAAGTTCAAGGGAGGAATGCCGGGCTTGACGGGCAACTATGCAGAGATTATAGCCCAGCGGTTGCACGAAGTTTATCAGCGGGGCGTCATCGACCCCATGCAGCTGCCGCAGTCATCGCGCGACACGAACCGTACGATACGCCTCGTCACGGGAAAGGAGGCCGTGAGCCTGCCCACCGACAGCTTCTACACCACGCTTGGAGCCTACCAGCACATCTTCCTCGACAGGCGGCTTTCCCCCGAACGCGCCAAGCTGCAGGCTTGCAACCTTGACGAATACATCACCCCCAACCTGCGCTACGACCATGAGCGCAGCGAGATGGAGCTGAACGACAACCTCAGCATGATAACCCAGGCCAGCGGAATGGTGCTCAAAGGCCAGCGCATCATCACGCAGGGCGACATCGTGAACCAGCGGATGGTGCTTGTGCTCAACTCTTATGAGCGGGCAATGGCCAAGCAGGGCGCATCGAAGTCGGAGGTGCGGGCCACTCTGGTGGGGCAAGGCATCTACGTGCTTCTGCTCGTATCCCTCTTCACGCTCTATCTATCCCTCTTCCGCAAAGACTATTTCAAGAAGCCCCGAGCCATCGCCATGCTCTATGCGATGCTCATGCTCTTCCCCGTGCTCACCTCGCTGATGATGAAGCATCCCTTCTTCAGCGTCTATATCATCCCCTTTGCCATGGCTCCCATCTTCGGGCGCGTGTTCATCGACTCCCGTACGGCCTTCATCCAGCACGTCACGTCCACGCTTATCTGCGCCGTGGCCGTGAAGTATCAGTATGAGTTCATCATCGTGCAGCTTGTCTCGGGACTTGTGGCCATCTATTCGCTGCGCGAGCTGTCCAAGCGCAGCCAGATATTCCTCACCGCACTGCTTGTCACGGCGGCCTCCGCGCTGGTCTATTTTGCCCTGCAGCTCATCCAGGCCGATGACTTCTCGAAGCTCGATCATGCGATGTACTACCATTTTGCCATCAACGGCTTCTTCCTGCTCTTCGCCTATCCGCTGATGCTCATCGTGGAGAAGACGTTCGGATTCACCTCCACGGTGACGCTCTTCGAGCTGTCCAACACCAACAACCCGCTGCTGCGCGAACTCAGCGAGAAAGCTCCCGGCACGTTCCAGCACTCCCTCACCGTGGGCAACCTTGGTGCGGAGATTGCCAACAAGGTGGGGGCGAAGGCACAACTCATCCGCACCGGCGCGCTCTATCACGACATCGGAAAGATGGGAAAGGCAGTTTATTTCACAGAGAATCAAGCCGGATTCAACCCCCACGACAAGCTGACGGAGGTGGAGAGCGCGGCCATCATCATCGGCCACGTCACCGAGGGACTGCGACTGGCCGAGGAACACCATCTGCCGCAGGCCATCCGCGACTTCATTGCCACGCATCATGGCACGGGAATGACGCGCTATTTCTACATACAATACAAGAACAAGCACGCCGAAGAGGACGTGGACGAGGAACTGTTCCGCTATCCCGGCCCCAATCCCTTCACCCGCGAGCAGGCCATCCTGATGATGTGCGACACGGTGGAGGCAGCATCGCGCGCCTTGAAGGAGTACACGCCCGAGAGTATTGGCGCGTTGGTGAGCAGACTCATCGATGATCAAGTGCAGGCGGGGCTTTTCAGCGACTGCCCCATCACCTTCCGCGACATTCAGACGGCCAAGAAAGTGCTCACCGACCGACTGAAGGCCATCTATCACACGCGCATCAGCTATCCCGAACTGTCCAAGGAAGCGCGCAAGAACATAGAGGAGAGCGAGGCGGGCGAGTGAGCCGGCCGCAGGAAAGCATACCTGTCGCAGCATAAAACGTCACCTTTCGGCCTGCAAAACGTCACCTTTTGCCGCCCGAAAGGTGACGTTTTGGCTTGTAAAAGGTAACGTCTTGCCAGTGCGCTGTGCGTCAGTGGCTTAGCGGCGGTGGAGAGATGGGGCGGCGAGCCCGCAAGGAGGCAGCGCGAATGCGTGCCCGTTCTTGCGTCTGAGAATCGTTTTTTGCTGCGCCTTGGCATCATAAAGGCAGCCTTGGCGGCGAAGTCTCACGTTCTTGGGGCTTCGCCGCTAAGGATTTTGCATGGCTTTCTCAATAATAAATAGAGGGTTGGCTGCGTTTTATCCGCAGAGCAATTGATGAAGAAATGAGAAGAATATTATTGGGAATGTTGCTGGCATTGGTGGCCGTTGTCGCCGTGTCGGCCAAGGACATCAAGACCGTGGTGCTGACAACAACTCCGCCCATGCATTGCGAGAGTTGCGAGAACCGTATCAAGGAGGGGCTGCGATTCGTCAAGGGAGTGAAGGATGTGCAGACCAGCGTGCCCGAACAGCAGGTTGCCGTGACCTACGATGCCGACAAGACCAGCGTGGAGAAACTGCAAAAGGCGTTGGAAAAGGCAGGCTATCAGTCGCGGGTGGTAGACGGAACGGGTAGGGTGGAGTGCGATGAGCACTCGGCTTGCGAGCAGCAATAGTCCCTTTTCCGTTGCTGCGGAGTGTTTGCTCCCTTCCGTTTTGTGCCTTGGGGCGCGCAACGGAGGGGAGATGGGCGGGGAGGCGTTCTTTTTACGCTTCCCCGTTGTTGGTATCTAAGCTGTTGATGGCTTTGAGCACGGCCACGGCTTCCTCCACCGTTGGCACTTGCGTCACCACCATTGATCGCTTTCCGTTCTTCTCTTTCAGATTGCAGCGGCGCGGATGGTAGCCGATGTAGTCGAGAACGCGTCCGAAAGCCTGGCTTTTGTAGAACACGCTGTTCACGTTCGACACAAATTGCATCTGCATCCGGCCTTGCCGCAGGATGATTTTCTCGCAGCCCAGCCGCCTTCCCTCGCGCCGCAGCGGCACCACCTGCATCAGTTCCTCGCCTTGCCGGGGAATGATGCCGAAGCGGTCGGTGAGCCGTTGTCGGTAGGCGGCCAGCTCGTGGTCGGTTTCTATGTTGTCGAGTTCTCGGTAGAGGAGCATTCTTTCCGATGAGCCGGGCACGTAATTGTCGGGGAAATACATCTCCAAGTCGCTTTCCAGCGCGCAGTCGTCCACGAAGTCATTGCCCGAAAGCGTCTCTCCTTGTGCCATTTGGTCGGCATATAAGTCTTGGAACTCATCGTTTTTGAGTTCCGTTACGGCCTGTGTGAGAATCTTCTGGTAGGTTTCATAGCCCAAATCTTCCATGAAACCGCTTTGCTCCGCACCCAGCAAGTTGCCCGCTCCGCGTATGTCCAAGTCTTGCATGGCGATGGAAAAGCCGCTGCCAAGGTCGGAGAATGTCTCCAAGGCCTCGAGTCTTCGGCGTGCCTCGGGGCTGAGGTCGGCCAGCGGCGGAGCGAGCAGATAGCAGAAAGCCTTGCGGTTGGAGCGTCCCACGCGTCCGCGCATCTGGTGCAAGTCGGAAAGTCCGAAGCGGTGGGCATCGTTTATGATGATGGTGTTGGCGTTGGAAATGTCTACTCCGTTCTCCACGATGGTGGTCGAGAGCAGCACATCGTAGTCGTAGTTCATGAAGCCAATCACCACCTTTTCCAGCTCTTCGGGCGGCATTTGTCCGTGTCCTATGGCCACGCGGCAGTCGGGAATGTGCTTGTGAATCATGTCTGCGATGGACGTTAGTGCCGATATGCGGTCGTTGACGAAGAACACTTGTCCGCCACGGCTCATCTCAAAGTTGATGGCATCGGCTATAAGCTCTCCCGAGAACGACCCTATCTCCGTCTGAATGGGGTATCGGTTGGGTGGCGGCGTGCGCATAATGCTCATGTCGCGTGCCCCCATGAGCGAGAATTGCAGCGTCCGCGGGATGGGCGTGGCCGACAGTGTGAGCGTGTCCACGTTGCTTTTCATCTGCCGGAGCCGCTCTTTTGTGGCCACGCCAAACTTCTGCTCCTCATCGATGATGAGCAGTCCGAGGTCTTTCCACTTCACATCCTTGCCTATCAGCTTGTGTGTTCCCACGAGAATGTCGATTTTTCCCGCCTCCAAATCGGCCTTGACAGCGCGCGTTTCCTTTGCGCTGCGGGCGCGGGAGAGGTAATCCACCCGCACAGGCATGTCTTTTAGCCGCTTTTGGAAAGTCTTGTAGTGTTGGAAAGCCAGCACCGTTGTGGGCACAAGCACGGCCACTTGCTTGTTGTCGCACGCGCCTTTGAATGCTGCGCGCACCGCTACCTCGGTCTTTCCGAAGCCCACGTCGCCGCAAACGAGGCGATCCATCGGCCTCGCGCTTTCCATGTCGCGCTTCACTTCCTGCGTGGCTTTCAGCTGGTCGGGCGTGTCCTCGTAGAGGAAAGAGGCTTCCAGTTCGTGTTGCAGGTAGTTGTCGGGCGAGAAGGGGAAGCCTTTCTCATGACGGCGGCGGGCATAGAGCTTGATCAGATCGCGTGCGATGTCCTTGATTCGCTTCTTGGTCTTCTCCTTCAACTTGTTCCAAGCCCCCGAGCCAAGTATGGAGAGGCGGGGCTGTTCTCCCGCGTCCGAGCGCCGATACTTGCTGATTTTGTACAGCGAATGGATGGAAACGTCAACGATGTCGCCATGTTGGTAGACCAGCCGAATCATCTCTTGATAGCTGTCGCCGGTGGGAACGCGCACCAGTCCTGAGAATTTGCCGATGCCAAAGTCCACGTGCACCACGTAGTCGCCGGGTTCCATCTCGCGCAGTTCTTTCAAGGTGAGAGCCATTTTGCCCTGCCTTGCCTTGTCGGAACGTAGCGTATACTTGTGGAATCGGTCAAAGATTTGATGGTCGGTGTAGAGACACGCGTTGATGTCGGCATCGCTGAAGCCCTCGTGCAGAGTGTGATCTACGGGTGTGAAGGGCAGCGAGCCGATGCCGCTCTCGGCTGTTTTGGAGTCGAAAATGTCGTGCAGTCGGTCGGTTTGCTTTTGGCTGTCGGCCAGGATATAGACTCTTTTGCCCCCTGATATGCTGTCGATAAGCGTGGAGATGAGCAATTCGAAGTTCTTGTGGAAGAGCGGTTGCGGCGTGGTGTGGAAGCTGATGGACGCATCGGCCTCGTTTCCGGGCGTTGCCCCCAGCTCCACTTGGCGGAAACCTGCCGCGTCTGTGAGGAACTGGGCGCGTCCGATGAGTTTCGTTTCTGCCCGCATTTGCTGGCGGATGGTCTCCTGCTCCATCTCGCTTTTCCCTTCCAGCTGCTCCGTAAGGGCGTTGGCGGAGAAGCCATCGTTGAAGATTCGTCCGATGGTGTCGGCCACGTAGCCCATCTCCCTTGTTGTTATGACGGTGTCTTGGGGCAGTAATTGCAGGAAAGGGGTCAGCTCCTCGCCGCCTTGCGACAGCTCGGGCACAATCTCGGCCTGCTCCCGCTTTTGCAAGGACAGCTGTGTTTCCACCTCAAAGGTGCGTATGGTGTCGATTTCATCGCCGAAGAAGTCGATTCGGAAAGGATATTCGGAACTATAGGAGTAGACATCCAGGATGCTGCCGCGCACGGCAAACTGCCCCGGCTCGTACACATAGTCCTGCTCTTGGAATCCCAGCGCGCGCAGTTGCTTCTCCAGTGCCACGATTTGTGTCTCCTGTCCCACGCTCAGACTGATGGTGCTGTCGGTCAGTTTGGCTTTCGACACTACCCGCTCTGCCAGTGCCGATGGCTCGGTAACGATGTAGAGCGGCTCGCCTTTTGGCCTTTTGGCCGTCAGGGCGGCCAGTGTCTCCGTGCGCAAAATCTCGCTTCCGGCATCGCGCTGTCCGTATTTCACGGCGCGGCGATAGGAAGAGGGCAGGAGGAGTGCGTTGATGCCAAGGGCTTTGAGGTCGTTGTGGAAGTAACCGGCCGCATCGGCATCATCGAGGATAAAGAGAATGGTGTGCGGATGCCGTGTGGCGAAGGCGGCAAAGAACAGTGCCGGGGCGGAGGCAGTGAGTCCGTTGAGGCTGATGCGGCGCACTTTGTTGTCGGCAAGCAGCTTGGCCAGTGCCCCTACTTGCGGCAGTTGGCCATAGAGTGTGCGTAAATCTTCAATCTTCATGTGGGAAAAGCTGTCCAATCGCTTGGCGTTTGGGGGCGGGAAAAGTTGTTAGGTATGGGGCGGGTGTGCCGGTTTGGGCGGTGCGGGACGCCGTTGGCGCACGGCGTTAAGTGAGGTCTGGCTCGAAGAGTTGCTGCCATTCGCAGAACCGCACCACGCCCTCTTCTCCGAATTTGGCAAGGCTGCGCTTGGCCTGTTCAATGGTTTTCTCGTGTGTAAGATTGCTTTTCGAGTAGAATTTGTCGGCATAGCAGATCACCTTTTCTTCCATTGTCTCAGGCAGGAAGTCCTCGTGGGGCAGCGGGATGTTCCGCAGGGCAATGGCTTCTTTCGTCAGTCCCGCGCCGGTGTGCCGCTCGCATACGCGGGCGTGCCTCGGCCAGCCTTCCTTGCGCAGGAGTTCCGCTCCCAAACGTCCGTGCAGAATGTAGGGCGCGGTGCCGTGGCACGCAATGCCGGGTGCATCGCACAGAAACACGCCGATGTCGTGCAGCATGGCGGCCTCTTCCACAAACTGTTTGTCCAAATTCAGCTCTTTGCGGGTGGCCACGATGCGCAGCGCGCGTTGCGCCACTTGCTGGCTGTGGGTGAGGAGTATGGCTCTCAGCTCGTTCTCCTCGGGATAGTATAGGTCTATGATTCTCTGATAGTCCATCATCTTTTGAATGATGTGCCCCGTGGTGGTGTGGGGCGGAATGTGGGAAAAAGCTAAGTCACAGATTAAGCGGCACTTAGCGGTAGGTTACCTTTTGCCGTCTAATCTGTGACCTTTTGCTGCCCGAAAGGTTAGCTTTCGGAACGCTGTATGTATGCTATGACATCGCCCTTGCGCACTTTGGCTCCCTGCTTGGCGTTTATCTCCACCAGTTTTCCGCCCAGATTGGCGGGAACGGCTACAAACTCGCCCCATGGAGCTTGGATGTGGCAGAACGTATCACCCTCTTGGTATTCCTTTCCGATGTGCGGCTCCACGGCGGGAGCGGCCTCGCCATCGCCTTGGAACTCCCAGAACAGCTGTCCCTTGACGGGCGACACGATGGCATCGGCTTTGGCGTGCTTGAACGCCGTGGCCTCCTCGATGCTCATCTTTGAGCCTGCCTCCTTGTCCTTGGCGGCTTGCAGGTCGGCAAGGAAGTTCTTCTTGGCCTGTCCGCTCTTGTAGTTGCGGTACTGTTCCGGATGCATGGCCAGCTCAAACAGCTCCTCATCGTCCTGTCCGTAGTCCCAATGGTTGTCGTCCATCTCCTTCCGGAAGTCATCGAGGGCGTTCTTGAGCAGCGTGTGCGGGTCGGCCTCGGTAAACTCCAGCCCCTTCTGCTTGGCAATCTCTTTCAGCTCGGGTGTGATTTCGCCCGGCACGCGTCCGCTGCGTCCGAGAATCATGCCCCACATGGAGTCGTCCATCATCACGAAGCGGCCTTTGCCCTGCTCCAGCGTGAGGAGATTCATGAGCGCGATGTTCTTGGTGTACTGCGAGAAAGGCGTTACGAGTGGTGGATAGCCCACGCGCGGCCACACGTAGGCCACCTCATCGAAGAGCTTCACGAGCAAGTCGTCGGTTGTAAGCTCCGGGTCGCCCTTCTTGCGGCGCAGGTTGTTGATGCTGGTACGTATGCCGCCGAGGTCGGCCATCATCGAGCCCATCATGCCGCCGGGCAGTCCGCAGGCGAGCAGAAGCGAGCTCATGATTTTGTTTTGCGGGTTGATGAAGTAGCCAAGCCACTCGTCTATGAACTCCTGCGTCAGCGCGCGTGCCTTCATATAGGCATCCATGTTTATCTCGGGCACATCGAATCCGGCGTGCTTGAGCATGCTTTGCACGGAGATAATGTCCGGATGAACCTTTCCCCACGACAGCGGCTCGATGGCGGTGTCGATGATGTCGGCACCGTTCTTGCACACTTCAAGAACCGAGGCCATTGACATTCCGGGGCCGGAGTGGCCGTGATACTCAATGATAATGTCGGGATGCTTCTCCTTAATCATCTTCGTGAGCTGTCCGAGGAATGCCGGCTGGCCTATTCCGGCCATGTCTTTCAGGCAAATTTCCTCTGCGCCGGCTGCTATTTCCTCATCGGCCAGCTGGCAGTAGTACTCCAGCGTGTGGATGGGGGAGGTGGTGATGCAGAGCGTTCCCTGCGGTGTCATGCCTGCCTCCTTGGCCCAGCGGATGGACGGAGCTATGTTGCGGATGTCGTTCAGACCATCGAAGATGCGGGGAATGTCGACACCTTGCGCGTGCTTGACGCGATACATGAGTGCCCGAACGTCATCGGGCACGGGGTACATACGCAGGGCGTTCAAGCCGCGATCAAGCATATGGGTTTTGATTCCGGCCTCGTTGAAAGGCTTGCAGAATGCCCTCACAGCATCGTTAGGGTTCTCACCGGCCAGCAAACTCACTTGCTCGAAAGCACCGCCGTTGGTCTCTACGCGGGCGAAGCAGCCCATGTCGATGATGACGGGGGCGATTCGCTCCAGTTGATCCTTGCGCGGTTGGAACTTTCCCGAGCTTTGCCACATATCCCGATAGACGAGACTGAACTGAATCTTCTTCTTCATATAACTGAATGCAATTACTTCTTGACCATAAAAGCTGCCTAAAACGTAGGCTTATAGGCTGCAAAATTAGGTAAAATTTCCCAAAAACACACTCTTGCTTGTCATTTTTAGCAGTTTTTGACTATCTTTGCAGTCTAATTGAGCAAAATGAAACGAACACTCTTTCCCATTTTCCTGCTTGCGGCCGTTTTGCTTGCAAGTTGCTACGACACTGCCGCCACGGGCGACCAGGGTGCTATCTCGAAGGAAGTGCGCCAGAAAGGCGACAAGACGGTCTACGGCTTGGCCTGCGACGGATGCTCCGACTCGGTGATAGTGGTGCTGCGCAATGAGGGCGGCGACCCCGTGCGCTACAACATTGTCAATGCCATGAAGCGCAAGCAGGTGTTTGGCGACATAGAGATAGGTGACGAGCTGGCCGTGGTGGTGAACCCGAAAAATGCCCACGAGGCCTTGGAGGTGATCAATCTGGAGCAGCTCAAGGGCACTTGGACGTTTCAGGTGCTGCCGAAACTGAAGCCCAGCGCAACCAAGACAGAAGAGCAGATTATGGCAGAGATGAGCGACTCGATGAAGCAGGTGCTCTTTGTGCCCCGCGAGTATGGCTTCACGCTCAAGGCACACCACCTTGCCTCGCCCGTGGGATACGTGCAAAAGCAGAACACGCTGGAGGATGAAAGCCCCGTGGAGTATCCCGCCGTGACGGTATATACGGGCTGGCACATCTTCAATGGGTGGCTTTATATATATAAGGATACTGTGGACGAGCAGGGAAACCGTATTCCCGCCGACTCGGTGGGGCACGATGACGGAAAAATGGTATACCTTTCGACCGACTCCATGGCTGCTCTCTTTGGCAAGAAGGTGATGCAGTATCACCGCAAGGCCAGCGCGACCGAGGCCAACCGCAAGGCGCAGGAGGCCGCTGACAAGCAGGCGCAGGGCGAAAAGCTCTGAGCGGCGCGGCGCGGAAGCCGCTCGGGGCGCATGATATGACCATCGGGGCTTGCCGGAACATCTTCCGGCAAGCCCCGATGGCGTAAATACCCCCTTGCGGCCGCGTGTGGACTGCCGCGCGCGGGCGGCTTTGTGGCTGCCGTCCCTGGCTTTTTCTGCCAGTGCGGTGGGCAGGAAATGCGTTGTGCTTGGGGAATTACTCTTGGCTCATCAGCCGTTGTTCGGCCAGCGTCTCATACTTGGTGCTCGGCTGTCCGTAGTTGGCATAGGGCCAGATGCTGATGCCGCCGCGTGGCGTGAATCGCCCCGTCACCTCGATATACTTGGGCTGCATCAGCCTGACAAGGTCTTTCATGATGATGTTGACGCAGTCTTCGTGGAAGTCGCCGTGGTTGCGGAAGCTGAAAAGATATAGCTTCAGGCTCTTGCTCTCCACCATCCGGCGGCCGGGAATGTAGCTGATGCGTATCTCGGCAAAGTCGGGCTGCCCCGTGATGGGGCACAAGCTGGTGAACTCGGGGCAGTTGAGCCTCACCCAATAGTCGTTGTCGGGATGCCTGTTCTCAAAAGTTTCCAGCACTTCCGGGGCGTAGTCCATCTTGTAGCGGGTGTTGCTGCCCAGCTGTTTCAGTCCCTCCTCTTCTCTGTTTTGGTATTCCATGTTGTCTCTGTTGTTGTGGGTTGGGTGCGCCTTCTTGCCCTGCTCGCGTGCAAGAGGTATGGTTTTGCGTTGCAAAAGGTGTGGTTTTGTCCTGCGAAAGGTATGGTTTTGGCACGCGAAACCATACCTTTTGCAAACCTCCTTGTACACAGCCCTTTGCGAGGGCTTGATGGCCGTTGTGGCAGACGGGCTTTGCGGGGTGCTTCAGCCTTGGATTTCGAATATCTTGAAGATGTTGTAGCTCACTCCGCGGTCGCTGCTTTCGCCCTCGTGGGCTTTGAGCGAGCGTACAATGCGTATGGTGACGGGCAGCGCGATGACCTCATAGAGCGTCTTGAAGACCACCTGCCACAGCATCAGTTTGGGCAGCTCGGCCGCAGGCACTACGCCGCCGAACGCCAGGGGGAAGAAGATGGCCGAGTCGAGGGTTTCGCCGGCGATGGTGGAGAGGATGGCGCGCGCGGAGAAACGCCGCTCGCCGTCGCGCAGCTTCATGCGGCTCATCACGTAGGCATTGGCAAAGCTGCCCACGATGAACGCGGCAAAGGAGGCCAGCGCGATGCGTGGGGCAAGGCCGAAGATGGCGTGGAAGCCGGCATCGTTGTCCCAGTAGGGCGCGCCGGGGATGGCATCGCAGAGCGCGCCCAGCGACACGAAGAAGAAATTCATGATGAATCCCGTCCAGATGAGCAGCCGCGTCTTGCCGTAGCCCCACACCTCGCACACGCAGTCGTTGATGATGTAGCTCACGGGGAATACGATAAACCCGCCTGTAAGGCTGATGCCGAAAACCGAGATTTGCTTTGTCTCAAGGATGTTTGCCGATATGAGGCAAACGCAAAAGAGGATGCTGAAAAGCATAAACAGCACACTCACTTGTTGTTTTGTTCTGTTCATTGTCTTGTTTTGTTAAAGGGGGTTGAGCAAGTACCCCTGTGTTGCTGGGCAATGGCTTTGCCAATTGCGCTGCAAAGGTAGTTAATTTATCTGAAATAGATGCTGTTATAGGCGTTTTTTCTTACTTTTGCAACTTGTCAAATGTCTTGAAACCAAGAAGAAAGGAACAGGAATATGAAGAAAACAGTGTTGGCATTGGCTTTCTTGAGCCAAGTGATGATGGCCTGCGGGCAGCAGCCCGGCAAGGCGGCGGCTTCGCCTGCGGGCGATGATTTCGGCTCTCGCATGGAGCAGATTGCGCAGAAGTATCAGTCGCTGGTGGCTGAATACAAGTCGGTGGCCGGCGGTGAGGAGACCGAACAGAGTGTTGCCCGTCTGCGCAGCATTGAGCGCGAGGCCGACTCGCTGTCTACCGTGCAGCTCGATATGTTGCTGAATATGTCGGCAGAGGCGCGTGCCTCGAAGGCACCGGCCAAGTATGTGCCGATGGTGATGTACGAGATGAGCTACGAGCAACTGAAGGCGGTGTGCGATCCGTCGACGGGCTACTACGCCGAACCGGAGATGGAGGCACCCAAGAAGTTGCTTGCCGGACTGGAGAAGCGCCGCCCCGGGCAGATGTTCCACGACCTGACGATGGCCGACCTTGACGGCAAGACGGTCAGCCTGAGCCAGTGGGCAGGCAAGGGCAAGTATGTGCTGGTGGATTTCTGGGCCAGCTGGTGCGGCCCGTGTCGTCAGGAGATGCCCAATGTGGTGTCGGCCTATGAGAAATACAAGGACAAGGGACTGGAGATAGTGGGCGTCTCGTTCGACAACAAGCAGGAGGCTTGGGCTGCAGCAGTGAAGAAGCTGGGGCAGACGTGGCCGCAAATGTCGGACTTGAAGGGCTGGCAGTGTGCCGCTTCCGAGGCCTACGGCGTGCGCTCCATTCCCTCCAACGTGCTTTTAGACCCGGAGGGGAAGATTGTGGCCGCCGACTTGCGTGGCGAGCAGCTGCATGAGGTGTTGGCCAAGTTGCTGCATTAAGAGGCAGAACGCCTTTGATGGCGGAGGATTCCACTGCAAGCTGATGGCTTGTGGTGGAATCCTTGTTTTTTATGGGAGGGGAGTGTGGCCTGTATTCTTCCTGTTGCCAACGCTTGCAGTGGGAACTTTGTTTCTTGTGTGGGGCATCGTGGTCTTTTATGGCTGCGCTGATTGTTGTAGGTGTGTGCTTTGAATGGAAGCGTGGCCATGAGGTGGCGTCGCGTGTTTGTGGTTTCTGTTCCGATGGTGGTTGCCGTGTGGCTGGCCGTATGCTCATATTGCAACATTTGGGATTGCTTCTTTCGATAGGTGGTCATAGCGTGTGGCAGGGCTGTATGGCGCAGGGCAAGGGGCGGAGTGTGGGCAAAGAAAAATCCAAACCTTTGACGGAACAACAGCAAAGGACTCTCGCTGAGGTGAACTATCTGGGTTTGGATTCTGTGGCAAAGGTAGTGAAAAGTTTTGGAATGTCTTGCGATAAGAGCAAGATTTTTGCTTTCTCCTTATTTTAATAGAGCGACAGGGGGCTCTCCCCGAAGTTTTTTCAGCCCGAATTCGACTTTCTCCTTAATATAACTGAGAACCCGCATTGCGGCCGGCGGCTTCTGTGGGAGACGGTTCGGCTTCCTCCTTAATACAATTGAGAGGTTTGCAGCACCAGTCACCATTGCTGCTCCAACAAGATTCGGTTTTCTCCTTAATGTAACTGGGAGATATGGTCAAGTTTAAAAAGGCGTTTTCCGATACTTCATAGTCTTATTCCTTAATATAACCGAGAGATATGGCCTTGCCGTCAATCCCTCCATCCTTGCGGTGACGCTCCCTCTCTAAATATAACTGAAAGATATGGGAGGGAGGGGAGAGTTGCGGGGGTGTGGATAAAAGGAGAAGTCGGATGGTGGGGAAGACTGTGGCGGGGGAGCATAGTTATTTGGTATGCGCTGTTTTTTTACTATGCGCCGTGATGAGGCTACAGCCTTGTGGAGGCGAACAGTGCAAACAAAGGCAGTCCTTTTACTATGCGCCGTGACGAGGGAGGGAGAATGGTGTGCGGAAATGTCTATATACGAAAAGAAGGAAACCTGCTTTTGTGCAAATTTCCTTCTTGTTTTGTTGGGGTGGAGGGTGGGACTCGAACCCACGACATTCAGAACCACAATCTGACGCTCTAACCAACTGAACTACATCCACCGTGTTAGCTCTGTGCTATTGCTTTTTGAAAGCGAGTGCAAAGTTACGCTATTTATTTTATCCGTGCAAATTTTTCAGGGAAATATTTTGGAAATTCCGTGTTTTTGCTTGTTTTTAGGCCTGT
>CAZXFP010000005.1:0-104998 GCA_964640675.1 uncultured Prevotella sp.
TGGCGTGGGCGTGTGTTTGTGGCATTGCTTGTGGCATTTTTAGGGTTGCCGCGCGGGAGTTGTGTGGGTCGCGGGTGGGGCTTTTGGTTGTGTGGGCATACCTTGTTTGGACGCGAGGCAGGGGCTTTGGGCGGCTTGTCGGCTTGCCTTTGGAACGCGGAAACTCACTAATGCTGGCAGCAAACAAGCACTTTTGCGAAGTTGCAGGCTTGCTTTTGAATTACAGAAATAGGTTAAAGGAAGTGAAGAAGGACATATTTTGTGCATAAAAAATTTCATTTGAAACGCCGAAGAAATGTAGAAATCTTAGGAAATCGGAGGAAGTAACGTTCCGAAAAGTCGTTTATAATTTCTTTTTTGCGCAAAAAAGAAATCGTTTTTTCTATTTTTAGCCAAATAAGTGTTTAGCCTTTGTTAACTTTGCAACGTTTCCCCCTCTTGCAAAGGTGCAACCATGAAGCAGCAGGGCGGGGAGCGCAGAGCGGCCTCGTGGCTCAGTCCTTTGCCGGATGAGGTGACGATGGATTGCAAATGCCGCGCCAAGAATGGTCAGCCTTGACCTTTTGCCCCGCGGGGGCGACCCGTAAGAACGGAATACCTTTATTATTAACACGGGTGATACTTGTGCTAAAGGCTTCCACCTAACCAATGGAGGCTGCAAGAGGAACCCCATAAAACAATCTTTTTATGAACAAAGCATTACGAATGGTATGGTTGACGCTACTGGCGTTGGTCTGCAACGTGGCTTGGGGTGAAGGT
Organism: uncultured Prevotella sp.; assembly: GCA_964640675.1. GTDB lineage: Bacteria > Bacteroidota > Bacteroidia > Bacteroidales > Bacteroidaceae > Prevotella. The sequence goes on from CAZXFP010000005.1 coordinate 760, forward strand.
TATGTCACCTTCAGTCCGGCGACCGATGTGACCGATGGCTCATCCATCACCAAGTCGGGCATCACTATGTCCGTATCGCAAGGTTCGCTGAGTGGTGGCGACAGCTACCAAATCACAAAAGGAACGAGCATCACGTTCACTACGGATGGCGGTTCCGTTGGCAAAATTGCCAATGTCAAAATGAAGTTTGCGGGTGGTGGAACTTCCGGTGCCGCACTGAAAGACAGTGGCAACAACTACTGGGACTATGACTTCAAAGGAAATGGCATATGGTCCCCCCGTGGCCTTAACAAGGCAGAGGTGACGCTGAATGCAACGTCCGACTGTCAGATTACGGAGGTTGAGGTGATCTTCGACGGCGAAGCTCCCGTTGACCCCGTAGCCAAACCGGCTGCTCCCACGTTCACCGGTGACGAGACGTTCACGGGCTTCCAGTTGGTGTATCTCACGGCCGATGAGGGCGCAACCATCTATTGGACCTCCGATGGCCGCACGCCGAGCACAGAGTCTTCGGTTTACAATGATTACATCTATCTGACTGAGACCACGACCATCAAGGCCATTGCCGTTCTGAACGGCGTGAGCAGCGATGTGGCAGAGAAGACCTTCACCAAGGCAGCTCCGACCGTTACGGAGTATACCATCGCACAGCTCCATGAGCAGAAAACGAGCATGGAGAACGTTACTTTGCGTCTGACCGATGCCAAGGTGGTGTATAACAATATTGATGATAAGTATACTATCATCCTTCGCGAGGGCGACAAGGCCATCGACATTCTGAATTCTTCGGTTTATCTTCCTCTCAACGGTACGGTAAACGGTACGGTAACACTGAATGTTAACTACAATGGTGGTATCATCACCACTTCTGATATTGAGGGAACGACCAACACGAACAACTTGGAGATTGGCTATCCCGATTACTACGAGGAGAGTCCGCTTGTCACTACGGTGGCCAACGTGAAGAACTATCCGGGCGATTACCTTAAGCTCGAGAACGTAAGCATCTATTGCGACAGTAACAATGATTTAGGTAAGGGCAATGGCGCATACTTCGTGCTGAGCGGAAATAGCTACGTTTATTTGTCGAACGGAAGCGACTATAAGAGCATTTTCGATGCCGATGCCAATGCCAAGTTTGACATTGTGGCATGGTTCAACACTCCTGGTTCGGGCATGGTTTCTGCTTCGCTGCAGATTACGCAGTTGGTGAACAAGTCTCAGAAGCCCGCCGCTCCCGTCATCTCTGGCGATGAGACGTTTACTGAGAGCACAACGGTGACCATTACCGCCGCCGAGGGTGCAAGCATCTATTACACTGTGGATGGCAACGAGGCTACAACGGAGTCTACCCTTTACACAGAGCCGTTCACTATTACGGAAACTACTACTGTCAAGGCCATCGCCATTGTTAATGGCATGAGCAGCGATCCAGCCGAGGTGACATTCAATAAGGAAGTTCCGGCTGCTACGGAGTACACCATCGCTCAGCTCCATGAGTTGAAGCAGAATATAGACAACGTTACTTTGAAGCTCACCGATGCTGTTGTGGCATACAGAGAAATCCTTTTTGCCGCCGATGGATGGAATGTTGGTTCTTACAACTTCGTTATCCGCGAGGGCGACAAGGCTATCGACCTTTATGAGATTGACAAGTATGTTGGCCTTTACGAAAAAGACGTGACCAACGGTACGATAGTAATCAACGTTCGCTATGAGGATGGCTTCTTGCGCGGCTACAATGTCGATGGCGAGACCAATGCTTCGAAGTTGAGCGTTAAGCCCGATTACAGCTCTGGCCGCAGCACAATGGACGCTACGGTTGCCAACCTTGCGCAGGATGGTCTCTACAAGGGTGACCTCTTGAAGCTTAAAGGCGTGAAGATTGCCAAGGAGGAGAACTACCAGTACTTCGTTACCGATGGCGAGAACCGCATGTCTTTCGTTATCGACAGCTACAATGCAGGTCAGCTGATTAGCGAGGATGCCGATCAGGTTTATGACATCATTGCCCTCTATCTCACCCCCGACACGCTGAACTTTGTTGAGCTGACGAAGGGTGTGGCTGCTCCTGTTATCTCTGGCAACGAGACGTTCGGCACGAGCGCAACGGTAACGATTACCGCTGCCGAGGGTGCAAACATCTATTATACTGTGGATGGCAGCGAGCCTACAACGGAGTCTACTCTTTACATAGAGCCGTTCACCATCACCGAGACTGCTACTGTTAAGGCCATTGCCGAGCTGAACGGCTTGACCAGCAACGTGGCTGAGAAGACCTTCACCAAGGAAGCCGTGACCTTCACGGAGTACACCATCGCTCAGCTCCACGAGTTGCAGCAGGATGTGGACAACGTTATCTTGAAGCTCACCGATGCTTCTGTGGCATACCGCAATACCAACTGGGCAGAGGATGGTAGTTGGAATGTAGCTTCTTACGACCTCGTTATCCGCGAGGGAGACAAGGCCATCGACCTCTACGGAATGGACAACTCTGTGAATCTCTATGAGGAAGACTTGGTCAACGGTACGCTGAAGATCAACGTTCGCTACGAGGATGGCTTCTTGCGCGGCTACAACATCGATGGCGAGACCATCGGCAACACGCTTAGCGTTAGAGCTTACGCCGGTAAGCGCGCGATTTCCGGAACGCTTGCCAACATTGTGCAGGACGGACTCTTCAAGGGCGACGTCGTTGAGATTGCCGCTGTGAAGATTGCCCAAGAGGAGAACTACCGTTACTTCCTCACCGATGGTGTGAACCGCAAGGCTTTCAAGATTGACAGCTACAATGCAGGTCAGCTGATTAGCGAGGATGCCGATCAAGTTTACCGCGCTGTCGTTCTCTACGACCAGCAGGATACGCTCACTTACATTGAGCTTACCAAGGTAGACTTGGGTCAGGAGACGACCATCGCACAGCTTCACGATGCTCAGCAGGGCGTTGATAAGGCTCGTCTGACGCTGAACGGCGCCAAGGTGGTCTATGTTGAGAACGCAGAGGGCAACAACGTGGCCATCCTCCGTGAGGAAGGCAAGGCTCTCGACGTGTTTACGAGCGCGCTTAACCTGCCGTTGGGCGCAACGGTGAGCGGTGCTGTGACGCTTAAGGTGAATTATGCCGATGGCATCTACACTGCTACCGATATTGAGGGCTTGACCAACGCCAGCGCACTGACCATCGTTGAGGCCGAGACTCCGGCCAATGATCCTGTGGAGACCGCTGTGGCCGACGTGAAGAACTATGCCGGCGACCTCGTGGTGCTGAAGGATATGATGATTCTTGGCAACGATGATGTCTACTATGCTTACACGGCAGACTATCAGATGGTGCAGCTCAACAACCCCGAGTTCTTCGCCGAGGCACTTGGAGATGCTTCCCAGAAGTATAGCATCACGGCTTGGTTCAACGCTCCCGGCACGGGTTATGCCGCCGAGACCGCATCGCTGAAGGTGGTAGACCTGCAGGTTACCCAGTCTGTGGAGTACACTGATGCTACCATCGCCGAGCTTAACGCACGTGAGGATCGTCAGAACAACATCCGCCTGGTGCTCAATGATGCCAAGGTGGTGTACGTTCGCCAGAACCTCTACAACTCTGAGATCAACGACATCGCCCTCCGTCAGGACGGTAAGGCCGTGGTTCTCTATGGCACATCGCTGCCGCTCACGCTCAACAGCACTGTCTCTGGTTCTGTGAAGATGAACTTCTATGCTGAGGCTGGTATCCCGCAGTTGCGCGACATCGACAATGTGACCTCTATGAACGATCTCACTGTGACTGAAAGCGCAGAGACTACGTACGACCCGACTGAGGCTACGTTCGATGACATAAACACTCACAAGGCCGACCTCGTGGTGCTTCGTGGCGTGACCATCGCTTACGGCGATGCCGGAACCTACTTCGTCAAGAAGGACGGACAGAGCTTCGTTGTCAAGAACGAGAATGAGAACATCAACGTGGATGCTCTCGTTAGCGATGGCGACCTGTACGATGTGACGCTTTGGTACAATTCTTACATGAACGATGCTCCCGAGCTGGAGTTTGTTGAGGCTGCTTTCGTTGGTACGAATGGTATCAACGGCGTAGACTCCAACTACGGCGAGGACGGCAACACCTACAACCTCGGTGGTGTGAAGGTGAACAAGAACTATCGTGGCGTGGTTATCCGCGATGGCAAGAAGTTCGTGCAGAAGTAAGCCGAAAGCAGTGTTTGACGGGGATTATCCCCGGTAAGTTAATGATATGAATGAGAGAAGGCGGGATTTATTCCCGCCTTTTTTCATGTAGCAATGTTCTTGTCTTCATGTAGCAACGCTGCTTTCTTCGTGCTGCAATACTCCTTTATTCGTGCAGCAACGCTTCTTTCTTTGTGCCGTTGCTTTTCCACTTGTGGCGCGGCGTGTGCCTATGGGCGTGTTTGCACTTGTTTTGCGTCCCTTGTTTCCGCCTCGCTTTCCTTGTGGTGGCACACCGAGGCTAATGCCACACCGCTTTCTCGGCCATGCTTGTATAGACAATGAGGCTTGTTCTTGGTTTATAGACACGGGGGAAAGGGCTTCTTCGTCTGTGTGCATCCATTTGAATACAAGGACGCTTGTTTTTGATTTATAGGTGGCGAAAAGGCTTTTTAGGGCATGGGCGAATAGTCCCCAAGATGCTAAACCTTGATTTGTGGGGAAGCATTAAAGGACTGTGTGCGAATGAAGTCATTAACATCAAGATGCTAAACCTTGATTTATGGGAAGGGGAAGGATGCGCTTGCGGAGCTGAATAAGCCGTTTTCCGCCTTAATTCCTTGCCTTGCGGGGAAGCAAAAGGCGCGCTTGCGGAGCTGAACAAGCAGCCCATAGCCTCTTGTCTTTGATTTAGGAAAAGAAAAAGGGGCTTGTTTGCCCCTTAACCCTTTCCTCTTGTTATGCCTGCTTCCGCATGGCCTGGCGGCCATAGAGGAAGATGATGACGAAACAAATCAGCGGCAATACAAACGAGAAGTTTACTGCGGGCAGGCCGAACACCGTTCCTTGGTCGATGATCCATCCCTGCACGGGCGGCAGGATGCTTCCGCCCACGATAGCCTCCACAAGGAACGCCGCGCCCAGCGTGGTGTCGCGTTGCTCCACCTCTTCCAGCGCAATGCCATAGATAGACGGGAACATGATGGACATGAAAGCCGAGATGGCCACGAGGCAGTAAAGCCCCGCCATTCCCACGATGAGGATAGCCCCCAGCGTGGCCAGTGTCGCGCCCACGGCGAACACTGTGAGCAGCTTGCGCGAACTGACGTACTTCATCAGCCATGTTCCCACGAACCGACCGGTCAAGGACAGCGACATGGCCACAATGTTATACATCTGCGCCGTGGCCTTGTCTATGCCCAGATTGTCGGCATACTGTATGATAAACGTCCACACCATGATTTGCGCGGCCACGTAGAAGAGCTGCGTTGCCACTCCCTGGCGGTAGAGCCGGTTCTTCCATAGGCGGCGCAGCGAAGCCTTCGCGTCCAGCTGCTCGCCTTTTCCCGTCATGGCGGGCATTTTCACCACCGTCACAATGGCCAATACCGCCAGCACCACAATGCCCAATACCACATAGGGGTCGCGGATGATGGTCATGTCGTGCAGCCGGATGGCCGCTTTCTCTGCCTCCGGCAGCACATGATAGACGATGTCTCCCGCCGCATTGCGCTGGTCGCTGATGAGCCGGGGCAGCACTATGGTCGACGCGATGGCCATGCCGCAGAGCGAGCCGATGGGGTTGAAGGCCTGCGCAAGGTTCAGGCGGCGCGTTGAGGTGTCCTTGCTGCCCAGCGAGAGGATGAACGGATTGGCCGTTGTCTCAAGAAAAGCCAGCCCGAAAGTGAGGATGTAGAGCGACAGACAGAAGAAGGAAAACTGCTGATAGGCCGCGGCGGGGATGAAGAGAAATGCCCCAATGGCATAGAGCAGCAGCCCCACTTGTATGCCGCGCTTGTAGCTGTACCTGCGAATGAACAGCGCGGCGGGTATGGCCATGGTGGCATAGCCGCCGTAGAAGGCAAACTGTATGAGCGATGCCTTGGCTGCCGACAGCTCCAAGAGCGTCTGGAAGGCGGCCACCATGGGATTGGTGATGTCGTTGGCAAAGCCCCAGAGGGCAAACAGCGACGTGATGAGTACGAAAGTGATGCGGTATCTCTTCTCTACCAATGGGTGTTTCATTCGGGTCTTACGTTTTTTTGTGGCTGCAAAGGTACGGTAATTTTGCCAAATGGCAAAGTGCAGAGACGCAATGATTTACCCCGCAGGCAGATGGGCGGGGGCGCATGGCCTTGCAAAACGTTACCTTTTGGCGTGCGAAAGGTATGGTTTTGCAAGGCCAAACGTATGGTTTTGCGCCGCAAAAGGTAACGTCTTGTTTTCCCTGCCCGCATCTTTGCCGTGCGAGGGGAACTTCCTTGGGCGGTCGTTGCTCGCTTCCTTGCCCGGCAAGTTGTCGTTTCTGCCATCCGTGCGGGGGCTTCCGCTGCCGGCGGTAGGGGGCGGGGCGCGTCATAAAATGCGGGCAAACGCCTTGCCAATCAAAAAAAAGCGTTACTTTTGCAATACGTAATCAAAAAGCAGTAAGACCTATGAAGATAGCAGTGTTTTGTTCGGCCAACAACCATATCGACCCCGATTATTTCCGAATGACCGAGGAACTGGGCGCGTGGATGGCTGCCGAGGGCCACACCTTGGTGTTCGGCGGTTGCAATTCGGGCCTCATGGAGTGTGCCGCCAAGGCAGTCAAGGAGCATGGCGGGCGCACCATCGGCGTGGTGCCGAGCATTATCGAGCAGGGCATACGCCGCTCCAATTATCTTGATGTGGACATTCCTTGCGACAATCTTTCCGACCGCAAGGACTTGATGGTGGCACATGCCGATGCGTTCATTGCCCTTCCGGGCGGCGTGGGCACGCTCGATGAGGTGTTCAGCGTGGTCTCCTCGGCCACTATAGGCTATCATCAGTCGCGCGTGGTGCTCTATAACATGAAAGGATTCTGGCAGTCGCTCATCGCGTTGCTTGATGATTTGCAGCAGCGCGGACTCATCCGCGGCAACTGGCGCGACCATATCATCGTGGCCAATAGTCTCGATGAGGTGCGCGCGGCGTTGGCGTAACCCGATGAAATGGGCTTTTTTGAGCTGAATTTGTCATTTCTTATCCCATAGAACCAGTATAGTTGTCATCATGGAAACCAATCATCGCAAGTGCTTTCCGCAACTGATGGAAGGCAAGAAAATTCTCTACGTGCACGGCTTCTTGTCGGCCGGCTCCACGCACACGGCCACCCTCCTGCGCGAGTTCATGCCCCGCGCCACGGTTCTTGCCCCCGACTTGCCCGTTCGTCCCGCAGAGGCCATGCAGTTGCTCGATGAAACCGTGAGAAACGAGCGTCCCGACTTGGTGGTGGGCACGTCCATGGGCGGCATGTATGCGGAAATGCTCTACGGCGTAGACCGTATTTGCGTCAATCCGGCGTTTGAGATGGGGTCTACGATGAGCGAGCGGGGCATGATGGGCAAGCAAACGTTTCAGAATCCGCGCGCTGATGGTGTGCAGGAACTGATCGTAACCAAGTCGCTGGTCAAGGAATACCGCGAGATGACGGAGCATTGCTTTGCCCACGTCACCCCCGATGAGCAGCAGCGCGTCTACGGTCTCTTTGCCGACAACGATGAAGTGGTGAACACTTACGACCTTTTTCTGAGCCATTATCCGCAAGCCATCCGCTTCCATGGGGAGCATCGGCTGATAGAGAAGACGCTTCTCCACTATCTTTTGCCCGTTATCCGCTGGATAGACGACCGCCAGGAGCAGCGCGAGCGTCCTGTGGTGCTCATTCATTGGAACACCATGGCCGATGGCTATGGCAATCCCCGCTCGAGTTTGCACAAGGCTTACGAGATGTTGCTGGAGCACTATGAGGTCTATTTCGTAGTGCCCGCCCCCACCACGATGCCCCACCAGCTGGCCGAGCGGCAAGCGTGGGTGGACAATGTGTTCAGCGCGCCGGCGTGGAACCGCGTGGTCTATGCCAACAAAATGGGATTGCTCTATGGCGATTATCTGATAACGGCCGATAAAACCGCCGATTTTATGGGCACGGTGTTGCGTTTTGGCCGCGACGACTTGAAGACTTGGGAGGATGTCATCGTCTTCTTCAGCCGTTTGGGAGGCCAGTAGCGGCGTGTGGCAGAGATGATGTAAGGAAGCATAACGGCATATAATAATGGAGGGAAACATTACGGCGGAGGAGCTGTTTGCCCGTATCGGCGATGCGCTCAGTGCCACAGAGGACGGCGTGGCCAACCATATCTTGCACGAGTCGCTCGTGCTTTGCTGCCATGAGGGGCTGCGGGGCACGCGCCATGCCTTTGGCAATCTCAGCGCGCAAGTGGATTTCCTGTGCCGCGAACGCCATGTGGCGGGGCGCGATGTGCTTGCCATTCAGCGAATGCGCCGCCACAGCAATGCTTCCGCGCCCATTCCGCCCGATGATTTGGCCTACGACTGCCGCGCGCTCGCCGTGTTTGTCTCGGCTGTGTTTGGCTGTGCCGTCCCGTCATCGCTTGTTGGGCGCATTCCCGCTGTGGGCAGACAAGGCGATGCTGCCCCTTTGGTCAACTATCGCTACATCCGCTGTGTGGTGAGGGCGTGGGACGAGCAGAGCATTTCGGTGGCCGTGGTCAGTCAGGACTGCGCCGAGGAGCTGCTGACGGTGGACTATCGCAACACGCCCGACTACATCGACCATTCTTATCTGTGTTCCTTGCTGCGCGAGGGAATGCAGCTCAATCTGCTCGACTGCGTTCGCGAGGGCGACAAAGTGGTGCCGGGGTTGGTCATTGTGGAGCCCGACTATCTGCTGGACATATCCTCCATTGCGGCCTGCTTTGAGGATTTTGGCCATCATCCCTTGCTGTTCACGCTCAATCGGCTGCGTGGCCGCGCCAGCACCAAGCACACTTTGCTGGGCAATTTTGCCGGCAATGCCCTCGACGACATCATCAATCGTCCCGATGGGGGGCTTGCCGACACGCTGCGGGACAACTTTCGCGGCAAGGCCATTGAGTATGCGTGCTGCGAGGAGTTCAATCCGGCAGAGTTCAAGCAGGATGCCGCGCGCCAAATGAGCAATATGCGCGGCATTGTGGCCGACCTTTTTGCAAGGTACGACAAGCATAAGGCCATCCTTGAACCGAGCTTTGTGTGTGAGAAACTGGGCATTCAGGGGCGCGTGGACTTGATGACGACCGACTTCAAATTGCTCGTAGAGCAGAAGTCGGGCAAGAATTTCCACATCGAACGGCACTATCCCAACGCCCATGGAGCGTTCCAGCTCGAGAAACACTATGTGCAAGTGCTTCTCTACTTTGGTGTCTTGGCCTACAATTTCAGTCTTGCGCCCAAGCATTCCGACATCTATTTGCTCTATTCCAAGTATCCCTTGCCCGATGGTTTGCTGCAAGTGGCACCGCTGCAGAAGCTCCTTCGCGAGGCGTTGAAGTATCGAAATCAGGTGGTTTCATCGGAGTTTTGGATGGCGGAGCATGGCTTTGGCCGTGTGCTTCCTCATCTTTCGGCCGATACGCTCAACACCATGGGGATGCACGGCTTCTTCTTTGACACCTATTTGCAGCCCCAAATCAATGCCGTTGCTCATCCGCTGCACGCGTTGCCGCCTCTGGACAAAGCCTATTTCTGCCGTATGATGGAGTTTGTCATGCGCGAGCAGGTGGTGTCGAAGGTAGGAACGCAGGAGGGAGTGGGCAATTCGGCGGCCGACTTGTGGAATATGCCGCTGAGTTTGAAGCGCGAAACGGGCAACATATTTACGGGATTGCGCATCACGGGGAAGACAAAGAGTGGCAGTGGCAATGGTTTCGACACCATTACGCTGCGTGTTCCCGTCTCGGAAGACGACTTCTTGCCCAATTTCAGGTGTGGCGACATGGTTTATCTTTACGCTTGTCGCAAGGCCGAAGAGCCTGATGTGCGCCGCGCCATATTATATAAAGGTCAGCTGCAAAGCATTTCCACCGATGAGATAGTGGTGCATTTGAGCGACGGACAGCAGAATCCGAACGTCCTTCGTGTGGCCGATGATGAGCCAGACTACTGCGTTGAGCATGCCGGAGGCGACATCGGAGGCGCGGCGGGCATCTCCTCGCTGTTCACTTTCGCCACCGCTCCCGCATCGCGGCGTGCCCTTTTGCTGGGGCAACGTGCGCCTCGGGCTGACAAGAGCGTTGTTTTATCGCGCGAGTATCATCCCGCTTACGATGAGATTGTGCTCCGCGCCAAGCAGGCGCAGGACTATTTCCTGCTCATCGGGCCTCCCGGCACGGGCAAAACGTCCATGGCCTTGCAGTATTTGGTGCGCGAGCTGATTCTCTTGCCTGCGCCGGAGCATCCGGAGGGAGGCTGCGGTCTGCTGCTTTCCTACACCAATCGCGCCGTAGATGAAATCTGTGGCATGCTGTCTGACAATCAGATAGACTACGTTCGCTTGGGCGATGCCTATCGGTGTGCCCCCCGCTATCGGCCATATCTGCTGGAAAACCGTCTGAAAGACAGTCCAACGCTCGATGGAATCAAGGAAATTCTGCGCAAGACCCGCATTGTCGTGGCCACAACTTCCTCCATTGCCTCGCGTCCGCTCATCTTTCGGGCGAAACGCTTTGACGTAGCGATTGTGGATGAGGCGAGTCAGATACTCGAACCCAACATTGTGGGCATTCTTGGCGCACATTCGGGCGGCGAAAGCTGCATTGGCAAGTTCATACTCATAGGCGATCACAAGCAATTGCCAGCCGTTGTGCAGCAGGATGCTGCCGATTCGGCCGTGACCGACCCGCAATTGCTTGGCATTCATCTGACGGATTGTCGCAATTCGCTTTTCGAGCGGATGATAAAATGGGAGTGTTCGGCCAAAAGAACCGATTTCATCGGAATACTGCGCCGTCAAGGACGGATGCATCCGACTATTGCCGAGTTTCCCAATAAGATGTTTTATCAGCGTGAGCGTTTGGAGTGCGTGCCGCTGAAACATCAGTTGGACGACTTCATCTATCCGCCGTCGGCCGCGACAGAAGCCCCACTCACGCCCTTGGGACGCTTGCTGGCCAGCGAAAGGTTGCTTTTCTTCCCCTCACCGTTCTGCAAAAAGGTGGGAATAAGTGATAAAGTGAACGTGGCGGAGGCGCGGATAGTGGCCGAAGTGCTGGCTGAGGTCTACAAAATGTCGGGCGATGCGTTCGATGAGGCCAAAACGGTCGGTGTCATCGTGCCTTATCGCAATCAGATAGCCATGATTCGGCAGGCCATCAGCAGCTTGGACTTGCCCCGTTTGGCCAATATCAGCATCGACACCGTGGAGCGTTACCAAGGCTCGCAACGCGATGTCATCATCTATTCTTTCACCGTTCAGAACCGCTATCAGCTCGATTTCCTCACCAGTAATTGCTTTGAGGAAGACGGATATGTCATAGACCGCAAACTCAATGTGGCTCTGACGCGTGCCCGCAAGCAGCTTATTATCACCGGCAACGAGGCTATTATCGGGCAAAACCGTCTGTTCAGAAGTCTCATCAACAGTATGCCGCGCTGCGAGTTTCCGTTTTCCTTGTAGTGAAAGCTGCCATCTTGCAAGTTAGAATGGCCGCCTTGCTCCTAAATCTTTGCCGTATGGCTCGTCTGCACGGGCTTTGTTCTATGCTATAATGAGGCAGAACGCAAATAGAGACGGCTGCAAGGCTGTTATGCAATGCTTTATTCAATGCTATAATAAAGGAAGAACGGCGTGGGGCGAGGTGCTGCCGCTACTTGCGGAGGAAGTGGCGCACGAGCAGGAAATTGACGGGCACGCAGATGGCAAACACAGGAATGAGTGCCCACTGCTTTGGTATTCCAACGTGGAGGAGCAGCATGAGCAAGACCGTTTGCATCGTATAGTTGATTAAATGCGAGAAAGCGAAGCCCGCTCCGCGCTTGGCCGTTGACTTGACGCGGAACGTGAAGTGCGTGGAAGCTACATAGTTGAACGCGAAACTGAGCAGATAGGCCAGCGTATTGGCCACCGCCGGATGCAGCCACAGCAGCAGGAGCACATAGAGTCCATACTGAAGCAGCGTGGCCGCTGCGCCAACGATGCCGAAACGAATCACCTCGCCCAGCGTTTTGCCGCCCGGCAGTCCCGATTGCGTGCCCTCTTCGCTTGCCATATTGCCCAAAACATCCTCCACGAGTGCGTCTTTCTCGCCCTTCACGCAGCGCAAACGGCCGCCGGAGGTGCGAAAATAGCCGGTGTCGGCGGCATCAAGCAGTTCCTTATCGCCCCGGCTGTCGCCGAAAGCCACCGCGCGGTAGGTCTCCCGCAGCGGAAACGCTCCCATGAGCCGCTTTGGCTTCTCCGCTCCGTAGCAGTTCATGGTGAGGAAAGCTCCCGTAACCGCCTCATCGCGCACGTCTATCTTCGTGCAGGAAACCACCACTTTTTCGCCGAACTCATCGAAAAAGGGCCGCACCCAGTTGTCTATGCTCGCCGAAATGATAATGACGCGATGTCCCTCGCTGATGGCTCGGCGTATGATGGCAAACCCATCATCGCGCCGCAGGTGTGCCCCATCGCGGGCAAAGGCTTGGCAGCGCGCGTTGAAATCGGCTATGCTCATGCCCTTGAAGAACCATGCGAACACTCGTTGCTTGGCTTTCCAGTTGGGATACAGCTTCAGTTTCATCAGCACCAGTACGGGCATGAAGCGCAGCAGCCCCATAAAGAGCCTGCGCGAGCCGCAAGCATAGCGGATGAACTCTATGAGCGTGTCGCGTCGTGTCAGCGTTCCGTCGAAGTCGAATGCGTAAACTTTCATGTTCTCTTCTTGTTCGTTGTGCCCCTTATGGCGCGCTTGTGGTGGTGCTGCCGCCTTGTTTTGTGGCCAAAGGTGTTTCTGTTGTCGGTGTCTTGAACCTTTGTGGTTCGCCGCCAATGGCCTTGTGGGGCACTGTTATAGAAGACAAAGTTACGCAAAATCTTTGGTATGGCCGTATAAAAAGGAACAAATGTATTTGCTGCGGCAGCTGATAAAGGGTTTGCCGATTGCGCCGGCAAGCAGACTAATCGAAGATAATGAAGGGAAAACGTATGGGCTATGAACTATGAGGGTAAGGCTTATGGGCGAGGGGAGGGATGCTTTTTGGAAAATATCAGCAAACAGTTGGAGTTGGTATGGAAATGTTAGGATTGCTTATAAGCAGAAGATAAAAGGGAGGATTGAAACTTTAAAATGCACATCAATTCGCAATATTTCCCTTATAAAGTGCTTGTTGTTACGGCTTTTTTGTAAATTTGCAGTTGGATAGGGGAAACTCTGTCCAAAGAAATATGAGAAAAGAAGAAGCGTTATGCTTATCTTGAAGTCGGGAACGTAGGAAATTCAAGACTATTCAGAGAGAAAAGCGTAATGGTTTCTCACGCTATAGCGTGGGCTGCTGTTACCATACCCTCTGAATAAAGGTTATTCCTACGACCTCCGACTTAGGAGATGGTATTGCAGTTCCACGCTTCTGTGGTGAATTAAAGGTCTTTAGGGGCTGGAAGACCATGAAATGGAATTATGGGAATGAATCATTTGTGGAAAGTTACGTGTGTTAGGACAGCTGGGAAAGTTCCTGTAGGGCTTACGGTTGAAATTATAAAGTCAGGGACAACCGCTCCCCCAAAAGCCAAAGAAATTAAGGAGGCAATCAAATCCAAGTACGGAATAGATGTAAGCGATTCGCTTTGTCACAGAAGTTTTTTTGAAATGGTTGACGTCTCAAAGAAGTAATCGTGTGGAAGCCTAACTCTTTTACAAATTAGCTGTGTGCTTAAAGGGTGCAAAGCTGCGTATGTGAAAGCAAGAAAACCTTTGATTTTATTTTAAAAACATTATAAAAGAATAAAGCAGAATGACTATGAAGTACAACGAAATGAATATTAAGATGGTGGCAGACAATGAGCGCGTGCGTTATGTTCTTAGGAAAGAAGGGCAGAAAATGCTGATTGTTATTGGTGTAAATCCAAGTAAGGCAACCGACAAAATGTCTGATCCCACAATGACTAAGGTGTTGGGATTTGCAGACCATAACGGTTATGACGGTTTCCTTATGCTGAATCTTTACCCTCAGCGATGCACGAATCCTAACGACTTGGACAAGGAGATGGATGAGGAATTGCACCAGGCGAATCTTAAGCATATAGCTTCTGAAATAAGCAATATGGATTCTGTGTCTGTTTTGTTGGCCTTTGGAGATACTATTACTTGCCGTCCTTATCTGAAAACTTGCCTGAAAGACGTTATTTCACTGCTGATGCCGAAGAATCCCAAATGGTTTCAGATAGGCGAATTGACGCGAAACGGAAACCCAAGACATCCGTCGCGTGCCGGATATTGCGCCTTCTCTCCTTTAGACATCAATAAGTATTTGTAGTAGAGCAAGGGGTAGTTGTAATTTCCCATAAAAAGAAATGCAGACAGAAAGAGACTTTTGCAGGGTTCTTTCCGTCTGCATTTCTTTTTTGTATCCTTGTCGCATGGAGTGTGCGCACGCTGCTGCAAGGCGATGAGGGAGGCAGAAATAAGAGGCTGAGGCGCGATGAGGAAGAATTGTTAGGGGTGCTTCTGTCTAACGAAGGAGAGCGGGTGCGGTGTGTAGTAAGGCTGTTATGCTTTTGAGAATAAGAGCGTTAGAATTAAAAAACCGTTTTGTAAGTATCCCAAACAATGAGCAATCCTAACTGAAAGATGAGAAAGCCTGTCCAAGGCTTTGCGCTTCGATTTTGTGGTCTTTTGTTGCCCGTTTGGCAAAAGGTATGGTTTTGGTTTGCGAAAGGTATGGTTTTGGCGTGCAAAAGGTATGGTTTTACGATGCAAAACGTGCGGTTTCGCAAAGCAAAACCGCACGTTTGGTGTTTTCATGAAATTATTCTCAGTGTGTTGGGTCTCCGCTCTTGTATGCGAAAGCTCGTGGCGTGGCCATCGTGGCGCGCGGAATGGCTTGGCGCGCGTGTGGCTAACGGCTTGTCATGGAGCGAATTATATGATATGCCTTGCGGCGCAATGCCGATGGCAGGAACGTCTGTCAAGAAGCTTTGCACGCTGTTATAGGTGGCAGCCTGTTGCGGTATGCCGCAGCGTGGTGCTTGTCTTCTGCATCGTTATGCCCGGTCAGAGACAGTAAATCATCACGAGATAGGTCGCTCCCCACGCAGCCACAACGAGCTGGGTGAAGGAGTCGCGGAGGATAACTTTGGTGGGGTCGCCGCTGCGCTTGTCTACCACGGTGATTTGGATGTATCTCAGCAGGCCGAGCAGCACGAATATGCTTGTCAGATAGAGGTAGTCGGAGTGGTATCGTGCCTCCATCTCGGGGCTGATGGTGAACATGACGTAGCAGACGAGCGTCACCGAGGCCGTGATGGTGATGGCTTGGTTGATGAAAGTGAGGTTGTAGCGTATGGTGTTCTTGCGCGGTGCCTCGCCCGTGGCCTCCATCCGCACCACGTCGTCGCGTCGTTTGGCAAACGCGAGGAAGAGCATGAGCAGGAAAGTCATCAGCACTATCCACTTGCTCAGCACGATGTGGGTGGCCATTCCGCCGGCCAGAAGGCGCAGGACGAACCCGAACGCCACCACGCACACATCGATGATGGCGTATTGCTTCAGCCGCAGGCAGTAGGCTATGTTGAGCAGCCAGTAGAAGAGTATGATGCCGCTTGTGGATTCTTGATTGCCATTTAGCATCAGCAGTGAGCCTATGGACAAGGCAATCATCAGCACAACGAGAAACCATGCCATTCCGATGCTCACTTCGCCCGAAGCGATGGGGCGGTGGCACTTGACGGGGTGGCGGCGGTCGTCGTCTACGTCAATGAGGTCGTTGAGGCAGTAGATGGACGATGCGGCGAAGCTGAACGACAGGGCTGCTATCAGTCCGTTTATGATGGCGTACAGGCTTCCCAGTTCGCCGCCGAAGAACACGGGCAGCAGCACAATGAGGTTCTTAATCCACTGTTGGGGGCGCAGCAGGCGCACTATCGGGTGCACGTTGCGCGTCTTGGCGGGTGTGTTGGGGGTGGGTTGGGTCATGAGAGTCTCTTTTCTAATGGAGTAATTATCTTTCCGAGCAGCGTGTGGAGCAGCCATGCCGCGGGCAGTGTGGCGGCTATGGTGATGAGAAATGTGGGCCAGTAGGTGAGCCGGAGCTGCTCTACGTATATGAGGATGAAGTGGTGGTGGATGAGATAGGCTTCCAGGCTCACTGCCCCTACGAGGCGGCAGGCGGCGTTGAAGCCCTTCGGGGTGCGGCGGAATACGCGGTTGAGCAGCAGGATAGCCGTCACCGTGAGGGGAATGTAGAGCATCCGTTCGAGAAACAGCGGGAACATGCCGTGCTTCTCCTGCTCAAGGAACACGCTGGAAGCGAAGGCCATGACGAACATGAGGAGTATCATCCAGATGGAAGTGCCGTCGAGGCGGTCTTTCCGCTGCACGGCCGCACCCATATTGAGGCCGATGAAGTAGATGGGCACGCGGCTCCAGAATATCTCAAGGTGGCCTACGGCGTGATGGATGGGCGTGACGTACTGCACAAGTATGCACCACATGATCATCATAACGGGCATCCAGCGGTATATGGGGTGTGCGGTGATGAGCCTTAGGTAGGCCGGCGTGAGCAGATAGAGTATCATTGTGGCCGGAATGTACCAGAATGTCAGCTCATCGTGCAGCCAGAAGTCCCAGTTGATGGCGATGTCGCCTATCAGGTCTATCACGCTGGTGCTGTGGCCGCCATGTGTGAGGAAGTCTTTGATGTAGTATGTCCCGGCCACGAGGAGCCACGCGGGATAGATGCGCAGCAATCGGCGGGTGAGGAAGTGTCGCGCGCTGGGCATTTTGCTCCAGGCGAACCACAGTCCCACTCCGCTGAGGAAGAGAAACATGTCTACGCCGATGTTGCCCACGCGCCGCAGGCCGAAGAAAGCATCGGTGCGGGGCAGCGCAACGTGGAAGAGCACCACGAAGAGCATCGCCACGCCCATCAGCTCGCCGCGGTATCGGGAGATGTTGGCCAGTTCAATGTCCTTGATTCTCATGATCCTTGGGTTGTGAGAGGGTGGGGTTGGGAATCTTGCGCATCAGTGTGGCGAAGAGCCAGGCCACACACAGCGAGGCAATAATATAAAGGAGAAGCCCCGCATACACATCGTTGCCCCGCGAAAGGGGAATGAATATCTTGCGGGTGATGGGGTGGCTGACGAAGAGAGCTGCGCTCAGCGTGCCCGTCCACACAAGGAATCGGCTGGCGAAGGAGAGCCACGGCGTTCCTCCGGCTATGCGGGCGAGGGCTATGGAGGCCGAGCAGACGAAGAGCGGGACGAAGTACCAAGTGACGTAATGGAGGCTAAGGGCGAAGACCAGAGCCGCCGACAGAAGCAGGTTGAGCACATCGAAGCACGCGTGGCCTGCACGGTCGCGCCACGAGGCCAGCCATTGCCCGTGCCGGGCGTAGATGATGCCCGCGCCAAAGGGCAGCATTCCGCCCACGAAATTGTATCGCCAGCGGTTCTGTGCCTCGCTCTCCGGTGCGCAAAGCAGCTGTATGGCGAGGCAGACAATCATGAGCGTGATGGTTGTGACGGTGCTTTTGCGGAAGAGCAGCGTGCGGTAGACAACGTAGAGTTGCAGCATGAGACCGAAAAACCAGTACGGCCCGGGCCAGATAATGCGGTCTGGCGTAGGCAGAAGGTTGTTGAACATCCCCATTTGCGCCACTATGTCGAGCAGATGGTAGTGGTGTCGGCCGGGAGTGATGGCATCCAGCATGGTGAAAGCTACGAATCCGACAATCATCATGCGGAAGAGCTTCAGGAAATGGAAGCGCACGAAAGCCCAAATGCTTGGGTCGGCCTGTGCGGGGGGCGTGGCTGCGATGGGCTTGCGCTCGTATTTCATCGTCAGACCGTAGGCACTGAGAAACAGGAACACCGGTACGCCGTAGTGACCGAAGAACGAGAGCAGGTGAATGGGGAGCAATTGGTCGGGAGCGTGCAGCACTTGCAGCAGCCACTCGGTGTTTCTGCGGAAGAACTGGTACTCGTTCTCCTTCACAATCGGCCCCAGCCAGTGGCAATAGTTGTGCAGGAAGATGCCGATAATGGCCAGTCCGCGCAGCGCATGGCACTCATCGCGGCTCAATAGCGCGGCATTCCGGTGTGGTGATGTGGGTTTCATTTCGCCTTACGTTGCAGTTTGTCGTAATCTGTCTTGTTTTTGAGAATGCGGGGGCGCGTCTCTTGGTACTCGGGAGAGAGCACATTGTACTCCGCCCGGTAGTCGGGCGCATCGATTCCGCCCAAGTACAGCAGTGTGTGGGCTAAGGCATCGGTCATGAAACGGCGGTCCTTGGCCTCCCTTATCTCCTTGTACAGCTCCGGATGCTTGGCCATGAACGGCTTGGAGCACCACATCCAGAACGGAATCTCAAACTCGAAGCGCGCCAAATTGTAGGTGACGGCCGCCGAATGGTTGCGGCAGAAGAAGCCGCGATTGCCCTCAAAGCATTCCTCTCCGTGGTCGGGCACGTAGATAACGATGGCATCCTCGTCGGCAAAACGTCTCACAATCTGATCCATAATGCTGTCGTTGTAGAGGATGGCGTTGTCGTATTCCGACAGAATGCGCCGCTGATAGTGTCCCAACTCTGCTCGCTTCTCCTTGTAATCGGCTGCGCGGAACTGCGCGCGGTCCTTCGGATAACGCTGGCGGTAGTTCACGTGCTGGCCAAGGAGGTGGAAAATGATGAGATTATGTGCCGTGTTGTGTTGCTTCAGGTTGTTGTCGTATTCCGACAGCAGACCTTCATCGTAGCGGAAGGTACGGGAGTTGCGCGTGTCGAACATCGATTCGGACAGCTCCGGATGGTTAAGGAAGAATCCGCCGCTGAAGTCGTAGACCGCCTCACGTGCTTTGGGGAGAAACTGATTGGTGGCAAACGTAACGTGGTAGCCTGCCTTCCGGAACAGCTGGGGGAAGAGAGGATAGTCGCACCATTCCCCTTTCTGCCGCACAACGTGCATGGAAAAGAGGTTCTTAAACACGAAACTGGTCAGATTCCATGGTGCCACCACATCGCTGAACGGCACAAGCTGCCCCGTCTTTTCCCATTCTATTTGCCGTGGGGTGGTAGGCATGAAGTAGCCATATTGCTGCGAATGGTGCTTGCCGAAGCTCTCTCCGATGACAAGCACTATGTTGGGAACGCGGAAAGTGCATCCGTTGACGCGCACTTGGTCCTTGGCCTCGATGAGCTTGTCGATTTGCTGTGCTGCCAACTCGTTGGAGAAGATGCTGAAAGCCAGACGGTAGGCGGGCAAATAGAACTGCGCACACTTGTTGCGCGTCAGCTTATGCTCCACGCCACCGATGTTTTTCTGCGAGAACATGGCCTTCATCTCGCTCTTGTTGTGGCTCGATGCCACGCCGCCCCACACCACCAATGTCGCCGTGACGCATCCTGCGCAAGCCTTGATAGCGTCTGCGGTCATGCTGTTGGACAGTTTCGGCAGGCTCAGACGCTTCGTCTTCCTCAGCCGGCAAGCCACTATGGCCACCACGGCTTGCAGTAATGCCAGCCCAAGCAGCCATCCCACGGGCGACAGCAGCACGCTGGCGTTGAGATAGGTGCTCACAAACTCACCAGCCTCGTTGCCGTTGGTCTCTCCCACGAGCAGCAGCATGGTGGGGTTGAGCACTGAACTGAACTTCCAATAGCAGAACACATCGACGATGGACACTCCGTAGGCAAAGGCGTATATCGCCCCACGCACCCAGCGGCGTGCCTTTTGCGGGATGAGAGCCAGCACAACGCACAGCGCGTAGAGGTCGACGAGCAGTTCAAGCCACAGATTGTCGTAGAGAACGGCGTTCTTCCTGCCGGCCAGCTCCAGCCAGCTTACCATCACGCCCAGCGCATACATGAACACGAAGAACGACGCATTGCGCCGTATAGGCTCAAAAAACAGTGCGAGGCACTTGGATATACGGTGTAAAAAAGTCATTTCTTAGGATGTTAGGGGAAAGGCGGGCGGCTTGTGACGGCGATGTGGCAAGACCACGAAAGCATCCTTGCCCCCGTCTGCCAGCGGCTTATTTCTGTCCTTTCAGCTTGTTGTCCAAAAAGTCGTAGAGTGCCCGCCGCACGGAGCGGAGGCCAAACTGCTCGGTGTGAATCTCGCCAAGGGGAATCCACATCAGCTCGGCGGCATCATCGCCCGCCTGCATTTCCAAGCCATCGGCTACGTTGAAGAGGAAGAAAGCGTCCATCGTGTGAACGTCGAACCCGCTGTAATGGTAGACGTTGGGCAACGAGAAGAGATACTTCGGGGCTTCCAGCTCCAGCCCGGTCTCCTCCTTGATTTCCCGAAGGATGCCCTCTTCCAGTGTCTCACCCATGTCGCAGAAGCCTCCGGGCAGGTCTAACGTGCCGCGTCCCGGCTCTTCCTTGCGCCGCTCCACGAGCAGTTCGCCCTTGGCATTGACGATAAAGGCCGCCGTGGCACTGCTGGGGTTGAGGAAATACTCAAAGCCGCAGTTGCCACACCGCTTGCTTTTGTCAGTGTTCTCTTCAAAATGCTTGCTGCCGCACACGGGGCAGTAGCGGAATTTGTCTAATACGTGCACTGTTGGTTCTGATTTCTTGTCTTGTTTCCCATTCGTTGCCTTGCCGTTCTTGGCTTGGCGCGCTTGCGGCGGGTGTTCTTTCCGCCTCCTCCCGTGCGCCGCAAGGGATGTTAACGGGCAGTGGCGTAAACATTAAAATACGTTTAACCGCGACAAGTGAATGGTTTTCAGCTTGCAAATTTACTAAAATCTCTAAACAACGCCGCCACGAACGCTGCTTTTTTCCTAACTTTGCATAAAAATAGCTACACAGAGATGAATTTCAAGAAGTTGTTCCTCGTTGTCGGCATGATGCTTTCGGCCATGGCCATGTCGGCGCAATTGGTGTTTGATGTGAATCTTTACAATGGCAAGCCGCCCCACAGCAACGGCGACAAGCGGGATACGGCGCGCGTGCGCGTGTTCCTGCCCGCCGACAAGGAAGCCACGGGGCGCGCGGTGGTCATCTGTCCGGGTGGCGGCTACGTGAGCCTGTCGATGGAGAAGGAAGGCTACGACTGGGCGGAGTTCTTCCAGAACCAGGGCATTGCGGCCATTGTGCTGAAATACCGTATGCCCAACGGTCGCCCGGAGGTGCCCGTGGAGGATGCCGAGCAGGCCATGCGCCTCGTGAGACGTAACGCCAAGAACTGGAACATCGGCCTTAACGATGTGGGCATCATGGGATTCTCGGCCGGCGGACACCTCGCGGCCATGCTGGCCACAAGCTCGCCGCAGGACGCGAAGCCCAATTTCCAGATTCTTTTCTATCCTGTCATCTCCATGACCGAGGGTATTGCCCACGAGGGCAGCATGTATGCGCTGCTGGGCAAGCATCCCTCGAAGCGCGACCAGCGCAAGTACAGTGCCGACTTGCACGTGAGCCGCGTCACGCCGCGCGCTCTCATCGTGCTGTGTGACGATGACGACACCGTGCCGCCCATCAATGGCGTGAACTACTACGTGGAAATGTACAAGAACGATGTGCCGGGGTCGCTCCATGTCTATCCCTCCGGCGGCCATGGCTGGGGAAGCAAGATAGGCTTCCGCTTCCATGAGGAGATGATGATGACCCTTAAGGCTTGGCTGAAGAGCTTCTAAGCCGCGCGTTGCCGTGCCGTCTGTGCCCCCGCAGGGGCGTGGCGGCGGACAGATGCTGCCCCCTTGGCGCGGCTTGGGCAATGGGAATGAGACTTGGCCGACGGGCTTTCGCGCCGCGCCCTTTCGGCTCTTACGCTGCAATACCGTACATATTGCCTTGCAAAAGGTAAGGTATTGCAGCGTAAAACGTATGGTTTTGCGATGCGAAACCATACGTTTTGGAAACCATCTGATAGTCAGCTGCTTGCGGCGGGTGGCTTTCCGCTGATAGAAACAGAAACAATAAGCAATAGATAGATGCAAAGAAAGACGTGGGCACTCGTGCCCCTCATCATGACAAGTGTGATGGTCATGGCCGATGGTGGCGACAAGACGCGCGGCATCGGTAAGTATCCCGGACGGAAAACAGAGGCTTGCATTCCCGAGAGAGCCGCCTCCAACGCCTATGGCAACCAAGCATGGATGCGCACGGCGTGGGCTTCATCGTCCATCGACTACAATCTCACGGCGCAGCTCGTCACCGATGGCATCACCACCGTGCGTGAGCCGGCGCGCGTGCGGGTGCTGACGAGCGATGGCGAGCAAGACTTGAGGGACAAGGAGAAGACTTTTGACGGCAACAGAGTGACGAGCATATACGTCAAGGGCGAGGATGCCTTCATCGAGTATGAGTGGTCGGGCATGGCCGTGGCCACGCATGAGCTGCGCCTCAATGCGTGGGTGGCCTATCATCCGCAGCTGGCCAATGAGGGCTACGACATCGCTGTGGAGACCTCCAGCAATGGTGTGGCATGGCACGAGATAGGCTGGCTGCGCGGAAAGGAGCTTCCCGGCACGGCCACACGGCAGACGGCAAGCTCCGATCCCAACAAGCAGGAGTCGGCAGAGCGGCTTCCGCTGCGGCTGATAGACACCACCATACCGCTCATCGCGGGCAAGTACGACCGTCTGCGCTTGCGTATGAGAATGAAAGGGTGCGCCTATTGGCGGCTCTATGAGTGCATGTTCACCGACGATGAGCGCGGAATGCTGTCCAGCCGTCAGTTCTCGAGCGCGTGGATGGCCGATGGCGTGGCGCGTCCCTCGTCTGTCGCCGCGCAGAAGGAAGAGCCTAAGGGCGAGCTGGCCAACCGTTTGCTCACCATGAGTCCCATCAAGACCGCCTCTTTCGGTGCCTCCGGGCAGACGGAGAGTGTCGCACCGGCGGCCGATGGCGCGCCGGAGTATCTCCCGCAGTGGGTATATGTCGACCTGGGACGTCCCGTCTCGTTCAACAAAGTGCGGCTCTTGTGGCTTCATCCCGCCTTGGAGGGCAGCCTGCAGGTGTCCGACGATGCGCAGACGTGGCGCGATGTGGCTCCGCTGAAAGCGGTTGAGACCACGAGGGAGGAGGAAATCCAAGTCACGGATTGCGCCCGCTATGTGCGTGTGCTGATGACCCGTCCGGGCGCAACGGGCTTTTACGCGCTCTCCGAGCTGGAAGTGATGGGCAAGCCCGCCACCCCCGTGGCCGAAAGGAAAGCCGCTGCCGCGCCGCTTCTGCAGCTGCGTGCCGGAAAGAGCTACCCGCTGTCGGCGGGATGGGAGCTTCGGCGCGATGGCTACGACAAATGGGTGCCCGCCACCGTACCCGGCACGGTGCTGACCAGCTATATGAACAACGGAGCTGTGCCCGACAACACGGTGGGCAACGCGATGCGGCAAATCTCGGAGTCTTATTTCAACAGCGATTTCTGGTATCGCACCTCCTTCCGGCTGAGCGGCAAGCCGCAACAGCGCGTGTTCATCAATCTTGATGGTATCAACTGGAAGGCCGATCTCTATGTCAATGGCCACATCCAAGGCGATATTCAAGGCGCGTTTGTGCGCGGCCGCTTCGACATCACGCGCTATCTCACCGCAGGGGAGAACGTTGTGGAGCTGCGCGTGTACAGAAACCAGCACATGGGAGCCGTCAAGGTGAAGAACGGAGCGTCTACCGACATCAACGGAGGCGTGCTCGGACTGGACAACCCCACCTTCCACGCCTCCATTGGCTGGGACTGGATCACCTCAACGCCGGGTAGGCAGGTCGGAATATGGAATGATGTGTGGCTTTCGGTGGAGAAAGGCGTGCACGTGAGCGATCCTTACGTGACCACGGTGCTGGCCAAGGGCGACACTTTGGCCACCATGACCCCTGTGGTGAGGGTGGAGAACAACCTCAAACAGGCCGTTACGACCACCGTGCGCGGATGGATTGGCGACATCAAGTTTGAGAAGCAGGTCGCGCTCAAGCCCCTTGAGGTGCGCGAGGTGGCCTTCAGTCCGTCGCAGTATCCGCAGCTTCGCGACCGGAAGATGCGCCTTTGGTGGCCCAATGGCTACGGCGAGCCGTTCCTTTACGATGCCGGATTCGCCGTGGATGGGGACGAAGTGCGCTACAAGGCGGGCATACGCGAGGTGCGGTATGAGGACATGGACACCTCGCTGAAGCTCTTTGTCAATCACAAGCGCGTGGTTCCGCTGGGCGGCAACTGGGGTTTCTCGGAGACAAACCTCAACTATCGCAAGCGCGAATATGATGCTGCGGTGCGCTACCATCGCGATATGAACTTCACGATGATACGCGACTGGGTGGGACAGATAGGCGACAAGGAACTCTATGAGGCTTGCGACCGCTACGGACTGTTGCTTTGGCAAGACTTCTGGCTGGCCAATCCGTGGGACGGACCTGACCCGCAGGACGAGAAAATGTTCATGGACAACGCCCGCGACTACATCCGCCGCATCCGCCGCCATCCCTCTGTGGCCATCTATGTGGGTCGCAACGAGGGCTATCCGCCCAAGACCATCGACCAATCCCTGCGCCAGAGCGTAGCCGAGCTGCATCCCCAGCTGGGCTATATCTCCAGTTCGGCCGATGACGGTGTGTCCGGTCACGGCCCCTACCGTCTGATGCCGGTGAGCTATTACTTCGGCCACGTGTCCGAGAAGCTCCATTCCGAGCAGGGCATACCCAACGTTCCCAACATCGAGAGTTTGCGCCGGATGCTGCCTTCCGACAGCCTTTGGCCGCAAAACGACGCATGGGGACAGCACGACTTCACCCAGCTGGGCGCGCAGCGCGGCCAGTCTTTCAATGAGATGATGGAGCGCGCGTTTGGCAAACCGGCTTCGGCGGAGCAGTTTGCGGCTTGGGCGCAGTGGCTTAACTACGATGGCCACCGCGCAATGTTCGAGGCGGCGGGGCAAAAGCGCATGGGCTTGCTCATGTGGATGAGCCATCCCGCATGGCCATCGATGGTTTGGCAGACCTACGACTACTATCTCGACCCCACTGCGGGCTATTTTGGCGTGAAAAAGGCGTGCGAGCCGCTCCATGTGCAGTACAATCCTGCATCGGGAAAGGTGCAGGTGGTCAACCGAAGCGGCGTTGCCCGCGAGCAGATGCGCGTGGAATATGATTTATATAATAAGGAGGGACAACGCTTGCAGCACGAGGAGACAACGCTGAACCTATCCGCCGATGCCACATTCGATGCGTTTGCGGTGGCGTTGCCGCAGCGTGTGGACACGCTGGCGCGTCCGGAGGCCTTCTTCTTGCGCCTCTCGCTGTATGAAAACGGTGCTTCCGTGTCGCAAAACACCTACGTGCTGTCGCAGGAGGAGGGCAATTTCCAGTCGCTCATGTCCTTGCCCGAGGCGCGGGTGAGCATCAGCCAGGACTTGCGCCGCAACGGCGGCACGTGGACGGGCGTGGTGACGCTGGCCAACGAGACGGATACGCCGGCTCTGATGCTCCGTCTGAACTTGAAGGATGCCGATGGGGAGCAGATACTCCCCGTGGTCTACGGCGACAACTACTTCCATTTGCTTCCCGGCGAACGCCGTGTTGTGTCGGTATCGTTTGCCGATGAGGATGTGCGCGTGGGCAATCCGCAGGTCGAGGTCAGCTCGCTGCGGTAGCCGGACGGGCATAAAAGAAAAGGGTGGGGAGTGCTTTCCTTTCGGGAAAGTGCTCCCCACCTTTGTTGTAGGTGGCAGGTGGATGGCGTGCAGGTAGGTGTCGGGCGCGCCTTTGCGGCACGTTCGGCAATGCGTTTGCGGCCTTGTGCATGGACTGTTCCTCACCTATGAGGGCGCGATGGTAAAGGCTTGGTATACAGAGAGTAAGGAGTGGCTTGGCAAAAGGTGACGTTTTGCGCCGTGAAACGTTACCTTTTGGCGGGCGAAACGTTACCTTTTGCCGCCCGAAACGTCACCTTTTGCACGGCGCGGCGTTGGCCTATGCCATCGTCTTCTGCCGTCCCAGCAGCCAAGGAGTGATGTGAAGGGCATCGAGCAGCTTCCCCGTGGCCACGCATCCCAGCACGCACAAGGGCAGGGAAACGGCGAGGAAGAGCAGCCGCGTGGGGTCGAATTGCAGCAGGGGAATGAATATCTTGCAGCAAAGGGTGAAGATGGGCGAGAAAATGTAGAGCGTCAGCGAGTTGCGGCCAAACGTTTGGAGCGTCAGCGCGGCTTTGGCGGGCAGCAGCGGATAGGCTGCCAGCAGCAGGCAGACGACAAGATAGAGGATAATGGCTCCGCCCACGTTGGCGCGATTGAAGGTTTGGGGGAGCAATGCCAGAAGCGGCAGGGCGAACAGCGGCCACCACGAAGCGCGAAACACTTGCCCGAAGCGCAGGCCGCTGCACCGCAGGGCTGCGCCGGCAAGGAAATACAGCGCGTTGCCTAAGGAAACGATTCCCGTGGCTGACAAGGCGCAGTAGGCCAGGGCCAGCAAGAGGAGGCGCGCGGTGGCCGACAGGCGGCCGTGGCGGAACAGCAGGTGATAGCAAGAGCCGCAAAGGATGATGGTGTGCAAGTACCAGTAAGGCCCAAGGGGATGGATGAGCAGCTTGTTGAGAAACAAGGGCAGCGTGAGGTGGTCGATATGGTCGCGCGTGGGCACAACGGAGGCCATGAGCACGTAGCCGCTTTCCATGACCAGATAGGGCACAACGAGCCACAGCAGGCTCTTCCAGACAAGGCGCGCGGGCTTGTTGAGGTTCATCAGATAGCCTGAAATAACGAGGAATCCCGGCATGTGGAATGTGTAGACAAACTGTTTTGCCATTGGATAGCCATCGGCAAAGTAGGCCAGATGGAAGGCTATCATCAGCAAGATGAGGATGCCTTTCAGGTAATCTATCCTGCAATCGCGTTCGCCCAGTGGGGGAATGATGTGGGTGGGTGATGGTGTCATGGGTTTTCGGATGGTGTCTCGTGGGCGTGCAGCCGCTCTTTGATGCTTTGGCGCACGCTTTCTTTGCTTGCGTTTCTCAGTCCGTTGGCAGAGAGAAGCAGCAAGTTGTCGGCCAGTTCCGTGGCCAGTTCCAAGTCGTGGGTGGACATGAGGATGGTCTTTCCCGTGTCGTGGGCCAGCCGGGAGAGCAGCTTCAGCGTGTCGATGCGTGCGCCGAAGTCGAGAAAGGCGGTAGGCTCATCGAGCAGAATGATGGGCGTCTCCTGCGCAAGGGCGCGGGCTATCATCACTTTTTGTGCCTCGCCGTCGCTCAGCGATGCCATTCGGCGTTGCGCCAGCGGCGTTGCGCCCACCATGTTGAGGCTTTGGCTCACGGCCGTCTCGTCTTTTTGGGTCAGCTTTCCCCAAAAGTTGGTGTACGGACTGCGCCCTATGCCCACGAGGTCATGCACGGTCAGTGCCTCCGCATCGGGTCTTTGGGTGCTCACTATGCTCACCGTCCGTGCCCGTTCGTGCGGTGTCAGGCTCTCCATGTTGCGGTCGGCCAGCCGGATGTGTCCGCCCAGCTTGGGCAGAAGTCCCGATATGGTGCGCAGCAGCGTCGATTTTCCCATGCCGTTGCCGCCAATCAGGCACGTCAGCTTGCCTTCCTCTATCGTGGCACTGATGCCTTTGGCCACGATATGTCTGTTGCCGTAGCCTATGGCCAACGCCTCTAAACGGATGTCCATGCTGCAAAAGTAAGCAATTTATTTGGTTTTCTCATCGTTTATTGCGATATTTGCAAGCCAATTCACGAGAGCTTCCCACGTAAGAGACAAGAATCAGATGCGTCAAGAGTCAGCCCAACAAGCCTTGCAGCGGCAGAAACTGCTGTTGCAGATGGAGTATTATGCCGAGAAAGAGGCTTTTCGGAAGCAGACGGAGACGATGGGGATGCAGCGAAAGGTGAAGCGTGGCGACGCGTGGTTTCCCATCCGGGTGGGCAAAACCTATTATAACAGCTTGAATCAGCGCGTTGTGGAGGTGTTCAGAACGGAGGATTTGGACATCGAACACAACTTTGAGTTTGGCAAGCCCGTGATGTTTTTCCATGAGAAAGGTGAGGGAAAGCTGCGCTATTTCTCGTTCACCGGCACCGTTTCCTTTGCCGATGGCGAGCGGATGGCCGTGGTTGTGCCCGATGGCGCACCTTTGGCCGACCTGCAGGTGGGCGAGGGGCGTGTGGGATGCCAGCTCTCGTTTGACGAGACCAGCTATCGCGAGATGTTCGATGCCCTTGATCGCGTGATGGCGGCTAAGGGAAACCGGCTCGCGGCGTTGCGCGAGCTGTTCTATAGCACACAAAAGGCACAGTCATATACATTCTCCCCCATCCGCTTACCGTGGCTTAACCCAGCTCAGGAAGAAGCTGTCAACGGCGTTTTGCGCGCCAAAGACGTGATGATAGTGCATGGACCGCCGGGCACGGGGAAGACAACGACGCTCGTTGAGGCTATCAATGAGATGCTGATGCGCGAAAGTCAGGTGCTGGTATGTGCTCAAAGCAACATGGCGGTGGACTGGATAGCCGAGAAACTGGTGGATCGGGGCATTCATGTGTTACGTATCGGCAACCCATCGCGCGTCAACGACAAGATGCTGGGCTTCACTTACGAGCGGCGGTTTGAGTCTCATCCCGACTATCCGCAGCTTTGGGCCATCCGGAAGGCCATCCGCGAATTGCGGGCGCACCGCCGCCGTGGGCAGGAGAGCCTCCACCAGAAACTGGAGCGGCTCAAAGCCAGGGCCACGGAGCTGGAACTGCGCATCCATACCGAACTTTTCAACGATGCGAGGGTCATCGCCTCCACGCTTGTGGGGTCGAACAGCCGCGTCATGCAGGGCACAAAGTTCAACACTCTCTTCATCGATGAGGCCGCGCAAGCACTTGAAGCCGCCTGCTGGATACCCATTCGCCGTGCGAACAGGGTGATACTGGCGGGCGACCACTGCCAGTTGCCGCCCACAGTGAAGAGTATTGCCGCCCTGAAGGCCGGACTTGGCACAACGCTCATGGAGCGGATAGTAGCCGGAAAGCCCGATGCGGTGACCTTGCTGCGCGTGCAGTACCGCATGAACGAGGACATTATGCGCTTCTCTTCCGAATGGTTCTATCAAGGAAAGGTGGTTGGCGCGCCGCAGGTGAGGCACCGTGGAATACTCGATTACGACATTCCCATGGAGTGGATCGACACCCAAGAGGAGGAATGGGAGCCCGGTGAGGAGTTTGTTGGCGCAAGTTTCGGCCGTGTCAACAAGCGCGAAGCCCGTCTCACGCTCGATGTTCTGCGCCGTTACTACACGAAGATTGGCAAGCAAAGGGTGCTCGATGAGCGGATAGACGTGGGCATTATATCGCCCTACCGTGCCCAAGTGCAGTACCTAAGGTCGCTCATCGGGCGCGAACAGTTCTTCAAACCATTCCGACACCTCATCAGTGTGAACACCGTGGACGGCTTCCAAGGGCAGGAACGCGACATTATCGTCATCTCGCTCGTGCGCAGCAACGCCGGCGGAGAAATAGGATTCCTGCGCGATTTGCGCCGTATGAACGTTGCCATCACACGTTCCCGCATGAAACTCATCGTGCTTGGCGACGTGGCCACGCTCTGCCGTCATCCGTTCTACAAGCGGCTGCACCGCTACATCCTCTCGCTTGCGGGCGAGGAAGTGGCCGAAGACGCGCCGTCCGTTGACTCCTTGCCCGCCCCGGAGGCCACCGCTACGCCCCCGGAGGCCACCGATGGCAGCCAAGACCAACCATAAAAGCAATTTTATTTCTACCTAATACAATCAGAAAAATGGAATCAGCACCAATCCTTTATCTTGTTGTGCCTTGCTACAATGAGCACGAAGTGTTGCCCGAAACGTCGGAACGGCTGGGCAATCTCTTGAAGTCGATGGTGGGAGACGGACTTGTGGGCGACAGAAGTCGCGTGCTCTTCGTGGATGATGGCTCGCGCGACGACACGTGGAGCATCATCTCACGGCTCGTGGAGGAGCAGACGTGCTTCTGCGGCGTGAAGCTTGCGGCCAATTCGGGGCATCAGAATGCCTTGATGGCCGGCCTTTTGGTGGCCAAGGAGCACGCCGACATTACCGTGTCCATAGATGCCGACCTGCAAGACGACATCCACGTGATACCGGAGATGGTGAGAAAGTATGGCGAGGGCTGCGACATTGTGTGCGGGGTGAGGAAGAAACGCGTCACGGACACATGGTTCAAGCGCACCACCGCCCTTGGTTTCTACCGCTTGATGCACGCGCTGGGCGTGAAAACGGTCTACAATCATGCCGACTTCCGGCTGATGAGCCGCCGCGCCGTGGCACAGCTTGAGGAGTATGTGGAGCGCAATCTCTTCCTGCGCGGCATTGTTCCGCTCATTGGCTACAAGGTGGGCATGGTCTATTACGACCGCTCCGAGCGCACGGCGGGCGAGAGCAAGTATCCGCTTTCTAAGATGATCAGCTTCGCCATCGATGGTGTGACCTCGTTCAGCACCAAGCCCGTGCACATGGTTTTCTTCCTCGGGCTGATGTTCCTCATCATTGCGGTGGGCATTCTCGCCTATGTGCTGTGGGAATACGTCACCGACAACGTTGTGGCGGGTTGGGCATCGGTGATGCTTTCTGTGTGGTTTGGCTTCGGATGCGTGCTCGTCAGCCTGGGCATCATTGGCGAATACATAGGCAAGATATACATTGAGAGCAAGCACCGCCCGCGCTTCAATATTGAGAAAACGCAGATGAAGTGACCTTGCGGGGCATCTTTCGTGGCGGCAAGAGCGTTTGATTGCCGGCAGGATGAGTGCTTGCGCTGCTTGCGGGCATGATATTTCCGAATGTTTTGTGCCGTCTCGCATTTGCGGGACGGCTTTTTTGCGTCCGGAATGTGGGGCGGCATGGTGGGGCGGGGCATCTCTCGCCGCGCGTGGCGTAGCCCCTCGCTTGGCGAAAGGTATGCTTTGGCTTGGCGAAAGGTAACGTTTTGCACGGCAAAAGGTATGGTTTCGCGGGGTAAAAGGTATGGTTTTGCTGAACGGTTATTGAATGCTTGTCAACTATCAGTGCATCAATGGGTTGCGCTTTGTGTGCTTTCGCTCTTTGCCCCCTTGGCGGCGGCTCTTGCGCGGTGTGGTTTTGGGGCGCGACAGTGCTTCGGCGGGAGACGGAAGATGCTGTGCCGCACTGTGGCAAAGTAGGGGTGGCGTGTGGCGGAAAAAATATCAATCGTTTTTTGTGCGTTTGCGTTCTGTTTTTCAACGATTGCGCGCGTTGCGAAAACGTTTGCACGACAGTGCGGGAAAAGTGGTTTGTGGGTTTGAAATTAAAAGATTAACTTTGCATCAGCTAAGACATCGAAGCGGAACTGATGCTTTTAGGCCTTGTCTATTTACTAAAAACTACATATACATCATGTGTATTGGCTTTGTCCAATGGCCAATATCATCCCGGGCCGGCTACTCAATTGAGTAGCCGGCTCATCAGTTTTTAGAGGCTGTTGAAGTGGTTGAGCAGCTTCTCGCGAAACACGCGCCCCACCGTAACATGGTCTATCTTGTCGAAAGGCGGGAAGAAGTGGCAGTGGTTGTCCACCACGTTGAGCAGATAATCGATGTTGACGATGAACCGCTGGTGCACTTGCACGTACTGATCGCCGAGCTGCAGCAGGTCCTTGGCGCATATCTTGCTGCGCAGACGCACGGGATGGGGAATGCTGGCCACCATGGCCGACCAGCAGCGGCAGGTGGGGTCGTACTGGAAAACGCCTATGTCGCTCATGCCGATGATGGTGAAGTCTACGCTGTTGGTGAAGAGCACGTAGCGCGGATCTTCGCTTTGCCCCTTCTGTCGCTCCTCAATGGTGGTCTTGGCCGGCTCTTGCAGGCGGCTCATCACGATGTCGAACTCCTCGTTGGTGATGGGCTTGAGCAGTACGTCGTGGGCTTTCAGCCGCAGGGCGGGCAGGATGTACTTGTCGTAGGCGGTGTAGATGACCACCCGGCAGTCTGAATCCCGCAGGTAGGAGGAGCGTTCCAGGAAGTTGAGGCCGGAGATGTCGGGCAGCTCCACATCGAGAAACACCGCATCGGGGTGGGTCTGGCTCACGAGGTCGAGGCCGTCGAAGCCGTTGTGGGCCACGCCTTCCACCTGTATGGAAGGCACGTCTTGCAGCCTTGCGCGCAGTTCGTCGCAGGCCGCCTTACTGTCGTCAATGATGACCACTCTCATGTTTTTGTGTGCAAAAGGTCGTGTCATGTAAGTTATTTAGGATATTTGATGTCGTTGGGTATGAAGAGCCTGGCTTCGCATCCCGCGTTTTTGCCATCGGGGCCGGGGATGTTGTGCAGGCCGAAATCCATCTTGTGCCAGTTCGTTTGGTTGATCACCGTCATGGTGAGCCTGATGATGCTCATGCCGGTTCTGCCTTTTCGGCTGCGCCGTATGTCGAATCCGGGGCCGTTGTCGCGCACGGCAATGGCCACGCCGCAGCCTTCGCGGCTGGCCGTTATGGTGAGCTGCTTGTGTCCCTGCCGCCCCATGAGCCCATGTACGAAGGCATTCTCCACCATGATTTGTATGAACATGGAGGGCACTGTCAGCTTGTCGGGGTCGATGTCATCGGCCAGTTGCACGCTGTAAGTGAAGTCATCGTCGAGCAAAAGCTCCTTCTCCACGTTCACATACTTCTGCGCAAAGGCCAGCTCCTCGGTCAGGCTGATGGTCATTTGGTCGGCTATGTCGAGGTTGGCACGGATGAGCTTGGACAGTTCGAGCAGCTTTTCGGTGCTGCCGCCGCTGGTGTCGGCTATCTGATTGTTGATCACGTTGAACACGAAGTGCGGTGAGATTTTGCTGCGCGCCCCTTTCAGCTTGAGCTGCATAATCTCTTCGAGCAGCTTTCGTTTGCGGCGGCGCGCCAGCTGAATCCATGTGGCTGCCAGCAGCATTGCCGCCACGATGGCAATGGCCAGCCATGTGCGCGTGTTCCTTACCTCTGCGGCCTTGCGCTCTAAGGCAAGGCTGTTGTGCAGGCGCAAGGTGTCCTGCGTGTATTGCGCCATGATGTCGGAGGCGCGCATCTTTATGAGCCTGTGCTCCAAGGAGTCGTTCTCCTGAACATCGTTCTGCAGGTTGCGGTAGGCGTTGCGCCAGTCGCCGCGCAGCTCGTAGTAGCGGCGCAGGTATCGGTTTCTGATGTGGCGCATGTCCTGGTCGGTGTCGCCATGGTGCTTCTCTGCTTGCAGGATGCGTCCGGCCTCGGCCACGTTGCCTTCGGTTACGGCGATGCCAAGGCGTATGGTTGTGATGTAGTATAAGGCGGTGGGGTCGCCCATTTTGACCCAGAAAGGCTCCACCTTGTTGAGGTATTGCGTGGCCAGCTTGGTGTTGCCGAGGTTCAGATAGATGTCGGCGAGGTTGAGATGGCACAGGCTCATGTTGACGCTCTTGTCCAGTCCGTGGCTGGTGAGGAAGCGTTCGAGCCGGTGGTAGAGCTGCTCCGAGCGGCGGTAGTCCTTCTGATAATAGTAGTAGACGGCGTAGTTGTTGATGAAATTGGCCTGCATGGTGGTCGTCATCTCATCAAAGTACTTGTCTGCCGACTGGTATGCTTTCAGTGCCTGCTCGTTGTCGCCCATCAGACGGTAGATATAGGCCAGCCCAGTGTAGAGCGATGCTTTCTCCCGCATGGGCATACGGAGCGAGTCGGTGAGGAACAGCGCGCGGCGATACCACGAGGCGGCCGTGTAGAGGCGATCCTCGTAGATGTAGGCGTCGCCAAGGTTGGCGCAGACGTTGTGTGCCTCTTGGTTGTGTCCACTCTCCATCATCAGCCGGTAGGCTTTCTCGTAGAGCGTAATCGACTTCTCGGTGTTGATGTGGAGGTGGTGATAGTAGGCGGCCTGCGCATTGTAGGTCTTGATCAGCAGGTGTTTGCTCTTGTCAGACGGGTTGCGCAGGGCGAACGCCTCAGACCGGGCGAGCCACGTGAGGGCTGAGTCGGGGGTGGGGGAGAACGTGAAGTAGAAGCCCAGCCGTGTGGCGTGGCCGTAGTACTCTGTGCTGTCGCGCGCCGTCCGCATGGCGTCGGCTATCATTTTTCGCGCGTGGGGCGACTGATGACGTATGGAGTCATCAATGGCGATGCTTTTTTGCTCCTCTTTGTCGGCCTCGCGGTTGGGGGCGGCGCAGCCCGTGGCCAGCAAGACCGCTGCCAGCACGAGAAACTTTGTGATGCGTGAGCGGGCGGTAATTTCGTTTTTTTTCATATATTCTCCCTTGCAGCGAACCCGGAAAAAGTGGCCGTGAGTGGTGTCATCGGGTTGTTTGCAGCTGCAAATATAGGTATTTTTTTGCTATTGAAAAGGCTTCGGGGGGGGGTAAAAATAGGTGTTCGTGTGATTTTTCGCGTATAAGGCCTTTTTGGGTGTTTAAACGTTGCTTACAAGACGTTACGTTTTGCCTTGCGATAGGTTACCTTTTGCCGTGCGAAACCATACGTATGGCATGGCCAAAGGTAACCTTTTGTTTTTCACGGAAGCCGCGCGGGCATCCGAAGGCTTCTGCTCCGCCCCGCGCGGGTGGCTTGCGGGGCGGCAGGAGAGGGCGGTCAGACGAAGTCCTCGCCCTTTTGCAGTGCCACGTCGTTGGCATACTTGCGCACCAAGGCCGACGAGTCTTCCTTCTTGCACACCAGCAGCACATTGCCGCGCTCGGCCACAATGTAGCCCTCAAGTCCTCCGATGACGGCAATCTTGCCTCGCGGAATCTTCACCACGTTGTCGCGCGCGTTGTCGAATATCACCTCCGAGTCTATCACGGCGTTGCCCGCACTGTCCTTGCCGTAAGCCTCGTGTATGCTGTGCCACGCTCCCACGTCGGCCCAGCCGAAGCGGCAGTGGGCCACGCACACGTTCTCGCTCTGCTCCAGTATGCCGTGGTCGATGGAGAGGTTGGGATAGGCGCGGAAATGCTCCTGCATGAACGCGTCTTCCTCAGCTATCGTCCAGTGGGGGTTGGCCTGGTCGAACTGGCGGAGCACGGCGGGCATGTATTTGTACATGCACTGCTGCAGGAAACGTCCGTTGGCCAGGAACAGCCCCGTGTTCCAGAGCCACTCGCCGCTGTCTATGAACATCTGGGCAAAGTCGCGTCCGGGCTTCTCGGTGAACGCCTTCACGCCGTAGATGTGCTCCGTGCCCGTCCGGTCGCCCATCTGAATGTAGCCATATCCCGTCTCCGGCCTTGTGGGGCGTATGCCCATGGTGAGCAGCGCGTTGTGCGTCTCCACGAAGCGCAGCCCCTTCGTGATGCTGTCGGCAAAGGCCGCCGTGTCCAGAATCACTTGGTCGGCGGGCGTTACGGCAATGCTGGCCTCGCTGTCGAAGCGCAGGATGCGGTGAGAGGCCCATGCCACGCTCGGCGCGGTGCTCCGCTGCACCGGCTCGGCAAGGATATGGTCGGGCGCAACGTGGGGCAGCTGCTCCCTGACGAGGGGCAGGTAGCTGCGGTTGGTGGATATGAAGATGTGGTCGGGGGGCACTATTTGCGAGAAGCGGTCGAAGGTCTGCTGCAGCAGCGTGCGTCCGGTGCCGAAGAAGTCGAGGAATTGCTTCGGACTGTCTTCCCGGCTGCACGGCCACAGGCGAAGTCCGCGGCCTCCGGCAAGGATTATGCAATAGTCGTGGTTGCGTGTGTTCATAACGGTTGTGTCGTTTCTGTTGAGCACACGAAAGTACTAAATATCGCCCGTGCGGACAAATTATTTAAGAATAATCAAAGAAAAATTTGTTTTCTTCAAATAAAGTCCTTACCTTTGCAGCGCAAAAACCGAAAGCAGGGTTTCGGGTGCTTGCTATGGGTGGGCTTCTTTGGCCTCTTTCGCAAGTTTTTCCCGCATCCCGCAATTTGTTTCTTGTAAGCCCAGATGGCGGAATAGGTAGACGCGCTGGTCTCAAACACCAGTGGGGCAACCCATCCCGGTTCGAGCCCGGGTCTGGGTACGATTAACGGCTGACAATCATTTGATTGTCAGCCGTTTTTCTTTTGCAGGGTAACCAAGGGGTGGTAAGCTGGGTTGTGGCGTTTGTGGTTCTCCCTAAGAATGCGTTGAAACATGAAAAACATAACTGATTATTTTGCCTTTAGCCGTGTTTTTCATACCTTTGCAACAGAAAGGGCATCGTGCCATTATCAATTCTAAATCTAAAACTCTATTTGATGCAGAATCTTTGGGGAGGTTTCGTTTATAATCTTTCAGAAAACAAGCGGAAAGATGTTAGTGAGGATGTCTATCATGAGCTTGTGGAAACCCAACTTCAGCTGTTAGGCTGGTATAAGTATTTGGGGGAGATTCATCATAAGAGAAACTTTTCTTCCGGGCATGGTTGGATTCAGCCCGATATTATTATAGGAAAAGAGAATGATTGGCAGTTTGTCATCGAGGTGAAGCGTCCTTGTCATCATCAGACGCGTCAAGATTTGGAGCAGCTGGAGTCCTATATGCGTAGGATAAAGGTCAGTGTGGGCATCTATATTGGTGAGCATATAGAGGTGTTTTATGACAAGTCGGATGCCATTGGAAGCATACAGTCGGTGCTGAAGGTTTCTTTGGATGTGAAAGACGAGAATGGCGCAACGTTTGTGAGGCTGTTTTCGAAAGACCATTTTGATAAGGAGAAGGTTGAAGAGTTCTGCGAGAAGTGTCTCGTGGAGTTGGAAAGACAGACTAAACTGAAAGGAATTAAGGCGGAAATAATCGCCGATGCCGATGGTTGGCTTTCTGTTAGCCTTGCAAAGTTCCTTTCTGAAAGGTATAAGGGGACTTTCGAGGAGGAGGAAGTAAAGGCTATGGTCTCAGAAATTTGTTTTACGGCTACCGACCGGGATACAGTGGCGGAGTGTGCTGTTAATAATGAGGCAAAGAAGGTTGAATATAAGTCTCAGATTAGAAGAAGGGAGAGAAAGTGCCTTGTTGATAATGAGGTAAAGGAAGAGGAACTTCCGTGCAAGGGCGAGAAGCGTTCGATGGACAACACGCAGTATTCTCTTGATAACGGGGCGTATATGGGCAAGGGTCGCTTTGTTCTTCATCTTGTTGCCACTTATGTCAAGCAACATCCCGAGGCCACTTTCGCAGACTTGGAACATGTGTTTAGGCCTGAATATCAAGGCTCGTGTGGCGTGATAAGAAGTGTGGAGTGGATTGAGAAAAAAGGTTTTAAAGGCCATCGGCGGTATTTTGACAGGGAGAATGAACTTCTGCACAGTGCCGACAACATTGTTTTTGCGGTTACAACTCAATGGAAAAAGGAGAATGTGAAGAAGATAGAGGCTCTGGCAAAGCAGCTTGGTTATGGGATAAAGAAGAAACGGAAGGGGGGAAGAGGAACAAAGGCTGCTTCGGAGGGGATGGCGTGCTCACCAAAGGATTCGTTGGTGGAGTGCCGTATTGCGCGAGGCTCTGACGCAAAAGGCGTTTTCAACGTGGAAGACCATTCTCTTGTTGTTCTGAAAGGAAGCAGAATCAACCCCCGTGAGCTTAGTTCGCTTACCAAGAGCTTTGCTGCGCATCGTGAAAGGTTGATGGCGGAGCACACGTATGTGGATAATGGTGAGCGGATAGTTCGTGATGACATCCTGTTTTCTGCGCCCTCTGCCGCATCGCGGTTCTGTACAGGTGGTTCGTCCAATGGTTGGATGGAGTGGAAAGACCTGGATGGTAATCCGCTGGATAAGTATAGAAGCCATGAAAAGTAGCATGGCGTAACGGGAGGTATGCCCTTATATGCCGTAGGATAACTCCTTTTAGTGTTCTTTTTGATACAGGCTATCATGTCATTACCTCATCTTGCTCGAAGATGAGGTAATAATATGATGGCAATGCTTACCATAATGGCAAGCAAAAGACTCAATAGTTAGTCCGTTTTATCTGTCTTGGTGAAACTCTTCGGTGAGGTCTTTTATGATTTTCTCTTTGCTGTCGCCTAAAACAAGCAGCAGGATTGCGCCCCACAGTGGAGAAATAAGCCAGAAAAGCAGAACCCATCCCAGCTCGCTACGCCCTCTCTTCTTTGCCATTTTGATGGGGAGGAAGATGTAAAACCATAAAAAGAAGAGTACATATAAAATACATGAGATGGTTGTTGTGATGTGATCTTCTTCCATAAGCGTAAGCGGGATTGGTTGTTATAGGTCATCAATGGCTGCGGAGCGGACAGTTTTGGTGTTGATTTTGTCGAAGTACTTCAGCAAGACGTAGGCTTCTCCGAACTCTTTTTTCTGCATTGACAGCTGAATATCGCCTTTTGGCGTCTCAAACGTTGTGTACCAACTGCATCTGTCTTGGCATAACTCATAGAATTTAGTGCTATTTGTATTGGGCGCAATTCTTCCTTGAAACTCTTCCACTACGTTTGCCGGACTGCCATACTTCTCTGTCAGCATGGATTTTAAGTGTTCGTAGTCGCTTTCAAGGGAACTCCAGTCCTCACGCACAGGAAATATAACGCCAATAGTGTTCACTACGTTGACGGCTTTGAGCGTAGAGACGCCAATGGTGCAATTTTTAAATCCCGCAAAGTCGCCTTGCAGGATGGCCGTGCCATCTTGTTCCCCTATATAACAGAACCCTGCGCTTTTCATTTTGGCCACATACTCATGGAGAGTTCCATCAATGGGCACTCCCTTGAAGGCCAGATGCTCCGAACTGTTTTGTGCATACGAGGCCAAAGCAATGACCATTAAAGCAAGTGATACGAGAATTTGTTTCATCATTTGTGTTGTTATTGTTGGATAATAGTTGTTTTTCAGTTTTAAAAAAGCCGTTTGGTTGCGTAGGGGAAACTTCGGCCAAGGCGCGTGTGAGTTGCGCCTTGGCCAAAGCCTTTGTCCTAAGTTCATCTTATTTTGCCTCTTCCCGCAGCGTGTCGATGGTGTGGCGCAGTCCCTCGGCGATGTGCCACTGTGCCTGCCATCCCAGCGATTGCAGGCGTGCGGTGGAGAAGACGGCCTTCGTTATCGGCGTGGTCACGCCCTGTTGCGCGTCGTCGGGAATCTGCATCACCACTTTCCGCCCCGCTATCGAAGCGGTGAGGTCTGCCAGCTCACGTATGGTGATGTTCGAAGCCTCGTCTGCGATGTTGTAAGCCTTGCCGTTCTCCCCGTTCAGCAAGATGCAGAGCAGCGCCGTGGCACAGTCGGCCACGTAAGTCCACGACCGGTAGGCCTCGCCCTTGCTTTTCAGCACGATGTCATCGCCCTGCAGCACGTTGCGGATGAACTGTGCGTAGACGCGGTTGTCGGTTGGGGTGAAGCCCGGGCCGTAAACGTGCGACGGGCGAGCCACCACCACTTCCATGCCGTGCTGCGCGCCGTGGCATACGGCCAGCGTCTCCGCCGCGCGCTTGGCCGACGGATAGCATGACCGCACCTGCATGGGGTCGACATAGCCGCTGTAGTCCTCGGCAAAAGCCCTGCCGTCGCCCTCGCCGTACACCTCGCCGGAGGATACGTAGACGAAGCGGCGCAGTCCGTGCCGCGCGCCGTAGGAGAGCAGGTTGTCCACGCCCGCGAGGTTTGACATCATCACCCCCACGGGGTCTTCCTTGTAGAGCCGTGGGGCTGCTCCGCCCGCCGCATCGATGATGTAGTCGAACACGGTGTTGCCCTTGATGGGCTGCGTCACGTCCATCTTGACAAGGCGCAGCCGGCTGTCTGCGGCGTGGGCGGCAAACCTCCGCTCCGCCCGTTGCGTGTCGCGGCCGGCCGCATAGACCGTGCAGCGCGCGCCGCAGGCCATCAGCAGGTCTACCACCGCGCCGCCTATCAGCCCGGTTGCTCCCGTCACGAGCACGCTTTTGCCCTCGAGCGTCTGCCAGGGGAGCTGCGTTTGCGCTGCCTGGCGTATGTCGGCGGCGTATGGGGTCATTTCATCCATTCCTCCTTCGATGTGTGAATGAGTGCCTTAAACAGTTCCACGTCTTCCGTCTGCGTGAGCTTCAGTCCGTTCTTCTCCGACCCAATGACGAGGTGCTGGTCGTTGATGCCGAGTGCGGCCATGAGCGTGCATGAGGCCACAGTGTTCTCCACGTGCTTCTCTTCGGCCTCCTTGTGGGCGTGGAGCAGGTCGCCGAGGTGATAGGTGTGGGGCGTTTGCGTGCGCACGAGCCTCTCGCGCGGGATGCTGATGTTGTCCACGCAGTCGCCCACCTTCTCCATGATGGCCTCCTTGCACGTCATTCCCGTCACGGCGTAGCCGTAGCGTTGGCACAGGTCGATGTTCTCGCTGATGATTCTCTCCGACACCAGTGGGCGCACGCCGTCATGCACGAGCACGATGTCGTTGTCCTTGCAGCCCGCATCGTGCAGTCCTTGCAGTCCGTTGCGTATGGAGTGCTGGTTGCTGTCGCCGCCCTCGAATATCCAGTGCAGCTTGGTGATGTTGAACTGGTTGGCGTATGCCTGGAGCATCACTTCCCATCCTTTGAGGCATACCACTGCTATGCCGTCTATCAGGGGGTGCTGCTGGAAGGCCCGCATCGTGTAGATGATCACGGGTATGTTGTCGATGGTCATGAACTGCTTGGGGATGTCCTGTCCCATGCGGTTGCCGACGCCGCCGGCTGTCAATAGTGCGATGTTCATAGTCGTATTGATTGTTTTGCGCAAAGTTAGGTAAAAAACTCCGTCCGTCCAAGCGTTTGCCCACATTCTTGCCCCTCGGCTCTTCCTTTTGGGGTGCTTCCGGGCGGGCTTGTCCGTGCTTTTGGGCGTGGAGGGCGGCGGCTTGGGAGGGAGAAAGTGGAGGCTGTGGCAAGCGGTTGAGCGTCAGGCGGATAGCAAAAGGTATGGTTTCGCAGTGCAAAACCATACCTTTTGGCGGCTGAAAGGGCACGTTTTGGCGTGCCAAAGCATACGTATTGCGCGGTGCGGGTGGCGCGCGGGTCAGTCTAAGTCGTACTGGATGTTGCCGTAGGCGAAGATGAAGGGATAGAAGAAGCCCCGCAGCAGCGCCTTTGCGCCGCGCTGGTTCTTGCTGTAATAGATGCTCTTGCGGTATATCATGCAGATGGTGCACAGCCGGAGCAAGGCCGTGAGGCGGCGGCTGAGCAGGCAGCGCGCCATGGCATGGGCGCGGCGGTGGCGTGGGGTCTTTGTGTGGAAGTATATGTAGGTGTAGAGTGCCTTCCAGTTGGGCTTCTCCTGCAGTCGGCGGTAGTTGCGCAGCCCGTACCAGTAGGGCTGCCATGTGGGCTTCCCTGCAGGTTTGCCGTGCGTCTTGTTCTCCACGGCGCAGGCCGACGCGTCGTGCTCGCGGTGCCAGTTGAGCGGCTTGTCGGCCATGGCTATGCCCCCGTTGAGCTGGGCGCAGATGGCGAGGCTCCAGTCGTAGTGTATGTGGTCTATCCAGTACTCCTCTTTCTGTATGAATGCGCGCCGCAGCAGCATGGTGTGTCCGGCAAATCCGCCGAAGAGCAGTGCTTCCAGGCTGTATTGCGGGCTTACGGTGTGGCTCTGCTCAGGACTTTTGCCGCGCAGGTGGGGCGAGAAGCAGATGTCGTGGTTGCCGATGCAGCCCACGAGGGTCTCAATCTTGTAGGGCATCCACACGTCGTCTTGGTCGCTGATGGCCACGAAGTCGCCCTTGGCGCGCATTGCCGCCGACTTGAAGTTGAGGTTGAAGCCAAGGTTGCGCTCGTTCTCAAACACCTTGATGTTTGGGTGCTGCTCGGCATAGCTTCGGCAGATGGCCACAGTGTCGTCGGTGGAGCCATCGTCCTGAATGATTATCTCCAGCAGCGGGTAGGTCTGTTGGAGTATGGAGTCTAACTGCTCGCGCAGGAAGCGCGCGCCGTTATACGTGCAAAGAATGACGGATACTGTCTGCATGATGAACTTTCGGGAGGGTTATTGTTCGGAGTTGCCGTTGTCGCCGCCTTGTTTCGCGCCGCCTTTGCGCTTGTGCTTGCGCAGGATGAAGTCGGTGCATTCCTTCAGAATCTGCGCCCCGGCCAGGCGCATGACGGCATAGTAGAGCACGGCCGCGGTGGCGATGCGCGTCAGCAGCAGTGCCCATGGGTTGCTGAGCGGGCTGGTGAGCGCGCCCGTTGCGGCCATGACGGCGGCAGCGGCGGCGGCAAAGGGCAGCAGGTCGCGCAGGAACATGATGAGGCCGTAGCCTATCAGCTTGTGGCAGAAGAAGAACCACACGAAGAGCCACGTGATGTTGATGGCCGCCGCGCCCACCACCATCGTGTGTATGCCGAGCGGATAGAGCACGGCCATCGACGTGAGCTGCAGCGCGGCCAGCGCAACGGTGCTGCCGAGGTAGATGCCCGAGCGGCCATAGCTGATGAGGAAGTCGGAGAGAAGGGTAGACACGGGCAGGAATGCGCCCCCAATGCAGAGTATGCGCAGATAGTCGGCACTGCGGAGCCACTTCTCCGTGAGCGTGATGAGGATGAACTCGTGGGAGACGAGGCCGAAGCCCAGCACGAGGGGGAAGGAAAGGAAGGCCGTGAAGCGCACCAGCTTGCGCAAGGCGGCAAGCTGTCGGGCGGGATTGTCGCGCAGATCCACCATCACGGGCTGCGATACCGCGCCCAGCATGCCTTGCAGCAGGTACACCACCTTGGAGTTCCATTGGTAGGCTTGGTTGTAGTTGCCCGTGTCGCGCGCCGTGAAGTAGTGGCCCAGGAGAATGTTGAGCACGTTGTTGTTTACGTGGGTGATAATCGTTGAGGCCAGTATCTTGCAGCTGAAGCGGAACATCCGCCTCACCGGCTCGGCGTCGAAAGACAGCGATGGCCGCCACTTGGCATAGTGCCAGTAGAGCACCGTGTTGATAAGAATGTAGGTGTTGGTCTGCGTGGCCAGTGCCCAGTAGCCGTAGCCCCTCCATGCCATCAGCACGCCGAGGGCCGACGAGCAGAGCACTCCGGTGACATTGGCCTTCGTGCGCTGCTTCACCATGAGGCGTTTCTGCATCAAGGCCGACTGCACCACGCCCAGCGAGCCGAACACGAACGACAGGAAGGCAAAGCGGCTCAGCGGTATCAGGCGCGGCTCGTGGTAGTAGCGGGCAATGAAGGGGGAGAGAAAGAAGAGGATAACGTAGCAGGAGAGAGCCACAGCCACGTTGAACCAGAACACGGAGTTGCAGTCGCGGTCGGTAGGTTGCTTCAGATTGACGATGGCGCGTCCCAGCCCCGACTCCTGCAAGGCGGAGGCCACGGCACTGAACACGGTGAGCATGGCAATCATTCCGTAGTCGCCTGGCGTGAGCAGACGGCCGAGCAATATGCCAAAGGCAAGGCCGATGAACTGCATCGCCCCGTTGTCTATCGCGCCCCAAAGCAGCCCCCGGGCTGTCTTCTCTTTCAAGCTCGTTGCCATTCCCTGTGTCGTTTCTTGTGCGTTTGGTCGCCTGTCCTGTCCGTATTAAGGTAGGAATGTTTCCTTCCCGTTACCGTTCGCAGTCCTCCTCCGACTTTTGTTCTGTCCGTATAAGATAGGAATGCTTCTTGTAGGGCGTCATTTCGTCCGTTCAAACAGTCATCCTATCCTGTCTGCAAAGGTAGGGCTATTTCCCCATTCTTCCAAAGGCGGTCTCGCGCAAAAGTGGTTTTGGAGGGAATTTTCTGTTAAATAAACGTAAAAATAAGTCGCGGAGAATCGCGGCAGAAAGTCCTCTACCATAAAATATGTAACTTTGCACACCGATTTTGAGGGCTTGCTTAGAAGCCTTCGAGCACGGCAGTGTTAATAGTTATGTCTTTGGCCGGGCATGACGGTTAGTGAATCTGTTGGGCAAATCGCGCGGGAATAATGCTGGATGGTCTCTTTTAGACTGGAGGCGCCGTGAGGTTTCCGCTTTACCAATTCATTCATTAAAAGACGTTTTTTAGTAGTTACAATTTCGTATGGACACTTTAAGTTACAAGACTATTTCCGCCAACAAGGAAACAGCAAAGAAAGAGTGGGTGGTCGTCGACGCTACCGATCAGGTTGTCGGTCGCCTCTGCTCCAAAGTGGCTAAGTTGCTTCGCGGTAAGTACAAGCCCAACTTTACGCCGCACGCCGATTGCGGTGACAACGTGATCATTATCAACTCCGAGAAGGTGGTCTTCACCGGCAAGAAGGAGACGGATAAGGTCTATACCCGTTATACTGGCTATCCCGGTGGTCAGCGTTTCAACACGCCCGAGGAGCTGCGCAAGCGCAAGAATGGCATCGACAAGATCCTGCGCCACGCCGTTAAGGGCATGCTGCCCAAAGGTCCGTTGGGCCGTTCGCTGATGGACAACCTCGTTGTCATTGAGGGAAGCGACCTGCAAGGTCATGAGGCACAGAAGCCGAAGGCCATCGACATTAACCAGTATAAATAAATTAAGAAGAAAGCATGGAACTCATTAATGCTATAGGCCGCCGCAAGAGCGCAGTGGCTCGCGTATATCTGTCGGAGGGTACCGGCAAAATCACCATCAACAAGAAAGACCTCAGCGTCTTCTTCCCATCGGCTATCCTGCAGTACGTCGTTAAGCAGCCGTTGCAGCTGCTCGGTGTGGAGGGACAGTACGACATCAAGGTCAACCTCGATGGCGGTGGCTTCACGGGACAGAGCCAGGCTTTGCGCCTCGCCATTGCCCGTG
Organism: uncultured Prevotella sp.; assembly: GCA_964640675.1. Classification (GTDB taxonomy): domain Bacteria; phylum Bacteroidota; class Bacteroidia; order Bacteroidales; family Bacteroidaceae; genus Prevotella. The sequence goes on from CAZXFP010000005.1 coordinate 45,516, forward strand.
CGCTCGTCAAAGTGAACGCCGAGGACAAGAAGCAGCTCAAGGACGCCGGATTCCTGACCCGCGACAGCCGTGCCGTGGAGCGCAAGAAGCCGGGTCAGCCCAAGGCTCGTGCCCACTTCCAGTTCAGCAAGCGTTAAACGGAAGGGGATTTGTTTAGCATCTAAACTGGCAAGACCCGGCGGAAAACAATGCGCCGACTACTTGCCAGTTGATTCTGGACACAAGAGAATTAAAAAGAACGTAAACAAAACAAAAAGAAAAAAGCAATGTCAAGAACAAACTTTGACCAGTTACTGGAGGCAGGTTGCCACTTCGGCCACCTCCATCGCAAGTGGAATCCGGCTATGGCTCCCTACATCTACATGGAGCGCAATGGCATCCACATCATCGATCTTCACAAGACCGTTGCCAAGATTGACGAGGCAGCAGAGGCTCTCAAGGGCATCGCCAAGAGCGGTAAGAAGATCCTGTTCGTCGCTACTAAAAAACAGGCGAAGGATATTGTGGCCGAGAAGGCTGCATCCGTCAACATGCCTTACGTCAACGAGCGTTGGGCTGGCGGTATGCTCACCAATTTCCCCACCATTCGCAAGGCCGTCAAGAAAATGACGAACATCGACAAGCTGATGTCTGATGGCACGTTCGACAACCTCTCTAAGCGTGAGTTGTTGCAGATTAGCCGTCAGCGCGCTAAGCTGGAGAAGAACCTTGGCTCTATTGCCGACCTCACCCGTCTGCCCTCTGCGCTCTTCGTTGTGGACGTAATGAAGGAGCACATCGCCGTGAAGGAGGCCAACCGTCTTGGTATCCCCGTGTTTGCTATTGTTGACACGAACTCCAATCCGCGCAATGTGGACTATATCATCCCCGCCAACGATGATGCCAAGGACAGCGTAGAGGTAATCCTCTCTGCCGTTTGCGAGGCTATCGCTGAGGGCTTGGAGGAGCGCAAGGCCGAGAAGGCCGATGAGAAGGCTGCCGCTGAGCAGGCCGAGGAGGCTGCTGAGGCTCGTCCCCGTCGCAATGCTCGCCGTGCCCGCCGTGAGGATGCTCCCGCCGAGGCTGCTGCTGAGGAGGCAAAGGCCGAGTAAGCGCATCGCCAACATCGAGATTGCTTAAGATAATCAATTCAGAATTAAGGATAAGGATCAGACATTATGGCATATAAACCAACAATGGACGACATCAAGAAGCTGCGCACCATGACGGGCGCAGGACTTGGTGACGTGAAGAAATCGCTTGTTGAGGCCGAAGGCGACTTCGACAAGGCTAAGGACTTGTTGCGTGAGCGCGGACTGGCCATTGCTGCCAAGCGTTCCGACCGCGAGACTTCCAATGGTTGCTTGCTCGTGAAGAAGACCGACGGATTTGCGGCTATGGTTGCCGTGAAGTGCGAGACCGACTTCGTGGCTGCAGGTAAGGACTTCATCGCAATGGTGCAGGAGATTCTCGATCTCGCTGTTGAGAACCGCTGCAAGAGCATTGATGAGGTGAAGGCTCTGAAGCTTTCCAACGGCGATGACGCTGTTACCGCCGTGGCACAGCGTTCTGGTATCACGGGTGAGAAGATGGAGTTGGATGGTTATAACTTCGTAGAGGGAAGCAACCTCTATGTGTATGACCACATGAACCGTCACATGCTTGCCACCATCGTTGACCTTTCTGAGGCCAATGAGGATGCTGGTCACAAGGTGGCCATGCAGGTAGCAGCCATGAAGCCCATCGCCCTTGACGAGGCATCTGTGCCCCAGAAGGTGAAGGACGAGGAGCTGAAGGTAGCCATTGAGAAGACGAAGGAAGAGCAGGTGGAGAAGGCTGTGGTGAACGCTTTGAAGAAAGCAGGCATCAACCCGAACCTTGTTGACAGCGATGATCACATCGAGTCTAACATGGCTAAGGGCTGGCTGACTCAGGAGGAGGCCGACAAGGCACGCGAGATTCGCAAGACCGTGTCTGAGGAGAAGGCTGCCAACTTGCCCGAGCAGATGGTTCAGAACATCGCCAAGGGTCGTTTGAACAAGTTCTTCAAGGAGAACTGCCTCGTAGACCAGGAGTTCCAGTTCGGCGATGGCGACAAGAAGAGCGTTGCTGAGTGGCTCAAGGGCCAGAGCAAGGACTTGAATGTGGTGAGCTACTGCCGCTTCTCGCTCTCTGCTGATTAATAAAAAGCGGTCTCTCCGTTGCGCCAGCGCACGCGGAGAGGGCTTTAAATAGAGATTGAAAGCTGTCAAGGCTTTTCCCAAAAGGAAAAGTTTTGACGGCTTTTTTTGTTTTTTGATAGATGTTTTTTGGGTGTTTGGTTGCCCGTGTTGTGACAAAATATTTCATGCTTGCTTTTCTTTCGTGTTCCAGCATCTTCTCCTTTGCGTGGCAAAAGGTATGGTTTTGCGGAGATTTTTAATTTAAAAACCGATGAAAAATAAATTAAAAATCAGAGAAAAATAAATTAAAAATTTGTGCCGTAGCTTTGGTTTTGGAATTTTGTTGCAAACGCTTGGTGGTCAAAGCGTTGTGATGGCGACATCTTCGGGCTTTCTTTTGCTGTGGGCATGATGCTGCTTCAGCCGCCGTGCGCGTGGGGGTGGGCGCGCGGTGTGTGGCATTTGTGGTATTGTCGGGAAATCTTACGCGCTTTCATGGCTTGTTGCCGGTGTGGCGGCGCGCGCCTGCTGCTTGTCAAGGCGTGTGGCGGGGTGGCTGCCGTGTGCCTCTTCCGCCATGCTTTGTGCGCTTTTGCGGTGGGGCAGGGCGCGCTCCCCTGCTTGTGTGGAGCATGTGTTGTGGCGTGGGGGTGATTAATCCGATATTAAAAAAATAAAAAAAGCCCCTTTATATATAAGGTGTAACGGAAAGTTTTCATAATTTTGCACCCCAAGAATCAATTTTGAGAAGCCAAATGCAAGAGAATTTAGTGATTGTGGAGAGCCCCGCGAAGGCGAAGACCATCGAGAAGTTTCTGGGTAAGGACTACAAGGTGATGTCTTCGTATGGCCATATCCGCGACCTGAAGAAGAAGGAGCTGAGCATCGATTTGGAGAGTTTCGAGCCTTGTTATGAGATTCCCGAGGAGAAGCAGCAGCTTGTGGCCGAGCTTCGGCGTAACGCACGGGAGGCCAAGAAAGTGTGGCTCGCATCCGATGAAGACCGCGAGGGAGAGGCCATATCGTGGCATTTGTGCGAGGTGCTCGGCTTGGACGAGAAGCATACCAACCGTATTGTCTTCCACGAGATTACGAAGCCCGCCATCGTTCACGCCATCGACACGCCCAGGCATTTGGATATGAACCTCGTCAACGCGCAGCAGGCGCGCCGCGTGCTCGACCGGCTCGTGGGTTTCGGCCTTTCTCCCGTGCTTTGGCGCAAGGTGAAGCCGTCGCTTTCGGCTGGCCGCGTGCAGAGCGTGGCCCTTCGGCTCATCGTGGAGCGCGAACGCGAGGTGAGAGACTTTGTCAGTGAGCCGTTCTACCGTGTCAATGCGGTGTTTGCCCTGCCCACTCCCGCCGGCGAGCCCGTTGAGGTGAAGGCCGAACTCAACCACCGTTTCGGCACGCACGCCGAGGCTTTGGCTTTTCTCGAGGCCTGCAAGGATGCCCGTTTCCGCGTCTCGGCGGTGACGAAGCATCCCGTGAAGCGGTCGCCCGCGCCACCTTTCACCACCTCCACCCTGCAGCAGGAGGCCGCCCGCAAGCTGGGCTTCTCGGTGTCGCAGACGATGATGGTGGCCCAGCGGCTCTATGAGGGCGGTAATATCACCTATATGCGTACCGACAGCGTCAACCTTTCCTCGCTGGCCATCAACACGAGCAAGGAGGAAGTGGCCGCGCTCTATGGCGAGGAGTACTGTAAGCCGCGCCAGTTCCACACTCACAGCAAGGGTGCGCAGGAGGCTCACGAGGCCATTCGTCCCACCTACATGAACCATAAGACCATTGAGGGGTCGCTTCAGGAGCGCCGCCTCTATGAGCTGGTGTGGAAACGCACGCTCGCCTCGCAGATGGCCGATGCCGAACTGGAGAAGACAACGGTGAACATTGAGATATTGCCTCCCGGCAACGCCGCGCCCGCTTGCCTGGAGGGCACGCACTTCGTGGCACAGGGAGAGGTTACGATATTCGAGGGCTTCATGAAGGTGTATCGCGAGTCGACCGACGATGAGACGGCCGACAGCGCTTCGGGCATCCTGCCGCCGATAAAGGACGGCGACGAGCTGTTGCGGCACGAGATAGTGTCCACCGAGAGATTCTCGCAAGCCCCCGCCCGCTACACCGAGGCAAGCCTTGTGCGCAAGATGGAGGAGCTGGGCATTGGCCGTCCGTCTACCTATGCGCCCACCATATCCACCATACAGCAGCGCGACTATGTGGAGAAAGGCGACAAAAACGGCCATGAACGTGCCTACGCCGTAGACACATTGGCCGGCGATGGCATCAAGTCGGTGAGCAAAACCGAGATGGCTGGTGCCGACAAGGGCAAGCTCATACCCACCGATGTGGGTACGGTGGTGACCGATTTCCTCATGCAGAACTTCCCGGACATCATGGACTATCACTTCACGGCGCGTGTTGAGCAGCAGTTCGACAAGATAGCCGAGGGCAAAGATCAGTGGACGGAGGACATGCGCGCGTTCTACGCCCATCTTGAGCCGGAGATTGAGAAAGTAATGAGCGAGCGCAGCGAGCACAAAGTGGGCGAGCGCGTTCTCGGCAGCGACCCCGCCACGGGCAAGGCCGTCTCCGTGAAGATTGGCCGCTACGGTCCTGTGGTGCAGATAGGCTCTGCCGGCGATGCGGAGAAGCCCCGTTTCGCCCAGATGCCGGCCGATAAGTCCATCAGCACCATCACGCTTGAGGAGGCGTTGGAGCTGTTCCGCCTGCCAAGGGTGCTCGGCAAGTTTGAGGGATCGGAGGTAATGGTGGGCGCAGGACGCTTCGGGCCTTACGTCAAGCACGAGGGCAAGTACGTCAGCATACCTAAGACCGAGGATCCGCTCACCATCACGCTGCAAGATGCCATGAAGCTCATCCTCGTGAAGCGCAAGCAGGAGGAGCAGAAGCACCTCAAGAAGTTCGATGACGACATGGAGGTGATGAACGGACGCTACGGCCCCTACGTGGCATATAAGGGAAAGAACTACCGTATCCCGAAAGCGCAGCACGACAAAGCCGCCGAGCTTACCTACGATCAGTGCTTGGAGATAGTCAATCATGCCCCCGAGCCTAAGGCAAGGGGAAGAAAGAAGAAGGCGTGAGGCACCAGATAGCCCTCCCGCAAGAACCTTTCAGCCCCACCGAGGCACATATTGCCGCGTGGGGTGGGCGGCGCATCATCTTCATAGGCTACATGGGAGCCGGCAAGACCACCATTGGCCGCCAGCTTGCCCGCAGTCTTGGCCACCGTTTTTACGATCTCGACTGGTACATAGAGTCGCGGATGCGCCGCACGGTGCGTCAGATGTTTGACGAGCGCGGCGAGGAGGGATTCCGGAAGGTGGAGCACAGCATGCTCCATGAGGTGGCGGAGTTTGAGGATGTGGTGGTCTCGTGTGGCGGAGGCACACCTTGCTTCTTCGACAACATGGACTATATGAACCGCCAAGGGGCTACGGTGTACCTCAAGGCCGAGCCGGACGTGCTCTGCCGACACCTCAAGATGGGGCGGACGGTGCGTCCGTTGCTCCTCGGAAAGTCAGACGACGAAGTGCGCGCGTTCATCCATGAGCAGCTGGAAGCGCGTGCGCCGTACTACGAGAAGGCCAAATACACACTCGATGTGTCGTTGCTCGACAACTACGAGAAGATAGAAACCACCGTCGGCGCGCTCCGAACGCTGCTTGGCATATAAGGCCGCGCCTTGCGGCCGCTCCCGTCTCGCGTCCGCTTCTTGCGGAACGAAAGGGCGGTGGAGGCGCAGCCGCGCCGAAAAACAAGAAGACATAATCATCACAAGGAACAGAAAGAGCAGATAAATCAGCAATGAAGAAATGGACAATTGAAGACGCGAAGGAGCTGTACAACATCAATGGTTGGGGCACTTCCTACTTTGGAGTCAACGACCGAGGCAATGTCTACGTCACACCGTGCAAGGACAAGACCCAGCAGATAGACCTCCACGACGTAATGGAGGAGCTGGCGTTGCGCGATGTCACATCGCCGGTGCTCCTGCGCTTCCCCGACATCCTCGACAACCGCATTGAGGAGACGGCCAAATGCTTCGACCGGGCAAGGGAGGAGTATGGTTTCAAGGGCGAGAACTTCATTATCTATCCCATCAAGGTCAATCAGATGCAGCCCGTTGTGGAGGAAATCATCTCCCACGGCCGCAAGTTCAACTTAGGCTTGGAGGCCGGCTCGAAGCCCGAACTGCACGCCGTCATCGCCGTGCAGTGCCAAAGCGACGCGCTCATTGTCTGCAATGGCTACAAAGACCACAGCTACATCGAGCTGGCATTGCTGGCTCAGAAGATGGGAAAGCGCATTTTCATCGTCGTTGAGAAGCTCAATGAGATAGACATCATCGCACAGGTGTCGAAGAAACTCAAGGTGCGACCCAACATCGGCATACGTATCAAGCTCGCCAGCAGCGGTTCCGGCAAGTGGGCGGAGAGCGGCGGCGACATGTCGAAGTTCGGACTGACGGCATCGGAGGTGCTTGCCGCGCTCGACAAGCTCGAGAAGGCCGGCCTGCACGACTGCCTGCGCCTCATCCACTTCCACATTGGCTCGCAAATCACGAAGATACGCCGCATCCAGACCGCACTCACCGAGGCGGCGGAGTTCTACTCCAACCTGCGGAAGATGGGCTACAACATTGACTTCGTGGACTGTGGCGGCGGCCTGGGCGTAGACTACGACGGCACGCGCTCCGCCAACAGCGAGAGTTCCATCAACTACAGCATTCAGGAGTACGTCAACGACTGTGTGGACACGTTTGTGGAGACGGCCGAGAAGAACCATATCCCGCATCCGAACATCATCACCGAGAGCGGACGCAACCTTGCCGCCCACCATTCGGTGCTCGTCATCGACGTGCTGGAGACGGCATCGCTGCCCGAAATGCCCGAGGAGTTTGAGGCAAAGGACTCCGACCACAAGCTCGTCAAGGACCTGTACGACATCTGGGACAACCTGAACACCCGCACAATGCTTGAGGACTGGCACGATGCAGAGCACATACGCGAGGAGGCACTGGAACTGTTCTCCCACGGTCTTGTAGACTTGAAGACGCGTGCCGAGATAGAGAGTATGTACTGGAGCGTTTGCCACGAGGTGAACACGCTCGCCAAGTCGATGAAGCATGTGCCCGATGAGTTGCGCACGCTCGACAAGCTCTTGGCCGACAAGTACTTCTGCAACTTCTCGCTCTTCCAGTCGCTGCCCGACAGCTGGGCTGTGGATCAGCTTTTCCCCATCATGCCCATCCAGCGGCTTGCCGAGCGGCCCACGCGCAAGTGTACCATACAGGACATTACGTGCGACAGCGATGGCAAGATAGCCAATTTCGTGACCTACAACCACATCTCCCATGTGCTGCCCGTGCATCCGCTGCGCGGCAAAGACCCCTACTATCTGGGCGTTTTCCTTGTGGGAGCCTATCAGGAGATTCTCGGCGACCTGCACAATCTCTTTGGCGACACCAACGCCGTGCACATCTCAATCAAGGACGGCAAGTATCACATCGACCAAGTGTTTGACGGAGAGACCGTGGAAGAGGTGCTGAAGTATGTTCAGTACGACCCCAAGAAGCTCGTCCGCCACTTGGAGCAGTGGGTAACGAAGAGCGTCCGTGCGGGCAAAATATCGCTCGAGGAGGGCAAGAACTTCCTGTCCAACTATCGCAACGGCCTTTACGGCTACACCTATTTGGAGTAATCGCGCGGCGGAAGCCCCTTCCGCCCCTTCCGCTTCCGTGCTTCTTGATTGGCCGTGGCGCGTCTTGCTTGCGCCGGTGGCGCATTTTCGGCCATGCTTCGGGAGCGATAAGCACGTGCAGCCCCGCCTTCACAGCAAGGTGGGGCTGCACGTTTGTTTTTGTCCCGTTGCTGCTTTTTGCAGTCCAGTAAAGGTGTCTTATTTGTTGCTAATTGTTTGTTTGCCAGTGTTTTGCTGCATTCTTTGATCGTGGGCGATGACGTCTTGCCGCCGTCCTTGCACCATCGGCAATGCAAAACGTATGGTTTTGCCTTGCGAAAGGTTACCTTTTGGCGTGCAAAAGGTATGGTTTCATCGTGCGAAAGGTATGGTTTTGCATCGCGCCCCTTTTTTGTGCCGCGCGCGGCGGGTGTGCCTCCGCGTGTGCAAAGTGCAGTGGGGGAGGCGAATTAGGCTTGAACAAACGAGGCTGTGAGCATTCCTCCGTGTGTGGAAAGCACGGCTGGTGCGCTGGCCGCAGGGCGTTTCGCCTCCCCAAACTCGCGCTTGCGCGCCTTAAAAAGGTTAACGAAGGTTAACCCGTGTAACAAATCCACCCCCTTGTACGTCTTGCATACAGAGAGAAAGATGAGAGAAATCAGTTTTCGGAGCGATGTGCTTCCGTTGAAGAATGTCCTTTTCAGGCTCTCCCTGCGCATCACTGCGAGCAGGGAAGAGGCGGAAGATGTTGTTCAGGAAACACTGATGAAGGTGTGGGACAGGCGCGCCGACTGGTCGGCGATAGACTCCATGGAGGCATTTGCCATGTCCGTGTGCCGCAATCTCTCGCTCGATCTCGTGCGGCGCAAGGGGCGTCAGGCCGCGTCTATCGATGATGGCGGCGTGCGCGAGCCGCAGAGCGACACCGATCCCTACCGGCAGGCCGACCAGAACAACCGGGTGCGCATAGTGAGGAGGCTTGTGGAAGCGCTGCCCGAGAAGCAAAGGACGTGCATCCACTTGCGCGACTTCGAGGGAAAGAGCTACAAGGAGGTGGCAGAGGTGATGGGAATAAGCGAGAGCCAGGTGAAAGTGAACATCTTCCGCGCCCGTCAGGCCATCAAAACAAAGTTTGAACAGTTAGACCAATATGGACTATAGATACATAGAACAACTGCTGGAACGCTACTGGCGTTGCGAGACCACACTCCAGGAGGAGGAGATTCTGCGCGCGTTCTTCTCGCAAGAGGAGGTGCCCGTGGAGCTGCTGGCCTACCGCGACTTGTTCGTGGCTCAGCGGGAGGAGAAGGAGGAGGCCGTGCTTGGCGCGGATTTCGACGACCGCATGATGGCTCTGATAGAAGGGCAGAAGCCCGTCCGGGCACAGGTGATAACGATGCGCCAGAGGTTGTCGCCCCTTTTCAAGGCCGCGGCCGTGGTGGCCATCACCCTTACGCTGGGTAATGCCATGCAGATGGCGTTCGACGAGCCGCCCACGATGACCGCCGAGGAGGTGATGGAGACCTACAACAAGGCTCACCGGGGCGCATCGGTGGCCAAGGCCGACACCGTCAAGGTGGACACGCTGGCCAAAGACGCGGCAGTGGCTGCGCCGATGGTCAAGTAAGGACGCGCCGCAGGGCGCAAGGATAAGATATTTCAATGCTTCTCAAAATAAAACAAGTAAAACAATTATGAAACTGTGAAGTTTCAATTCTCTCAAATTTTTCATAACATATCTAACGCAACGAACGCCGTCGCCATCATGCGACGGCGTTCTTGTTTTCCCCTCCGCCATGCCTTGCTGCCGTTGGCGGGTTGTCTCTTTGTGGGTGTGGCTGTCCTGTGGCTCATTGTTTTTGTTGCCGTCTTTCAGCTTCCGCCGTGTCTTGCTTGTTTTCCCGCCTTGTTTTGCGGTCGTTTTCGAACCGTTCCGGCAGAAGCTCTTTTGCGCGATATGCAAGCGGCTATGACGGAGAAAAAATACTAATTTCCGAAAAAGAGCAAAAAAAAAGGCCTGATAGGGCGTAATTTAGGCGGAAATGACTAACTTTGCGGCCGTGAAAATTCACCGAAATAAATTTCAATCAATAATTATGCTGAACCTAAAAAAGAAGGTCTTAACATTGGCTTTGTCTGTTTTCTGTGCAGGACAGATGATGGCCGTGCCCGCATATCCGGGCAAAATGCTCTTCAAGCAGGCTGATGGCACGGTCATTACCGTGCAGCGTCTCGGCGATGAGCATTATCACATGTTGGTGACGGAGGACGGCTATCCTCTCGCTTTCAATGCCGCAACCAGCAATTATGAGTATGCCGAGCTTACGGCGGATGGTCTGAAGAGCAGCCGTATCGTAGCTACGGAGATGGCACAGCGCGACGCTCGTGCCGTGGCTTATCTGCAAACGCTCGACAAGGGCGCAATGATGGAACTGGCCAACCAGCAGTTTGCCGCAGCCGTGAAGACGGCGCGGGCACGCATGGCCGGCCCTGCCAAGGCTGCCAAAGCCTCGCAGAAGATGCGTATGACCGATGTTCCCACCGTGGGAAAGCTCAAGGTGCTCAACATCTTGGTGGAGTTCTCCAACAAGAAGTTCTCCATGAGCGATCCGAAAGCCTACTACGACAAGTTCTTCCATGAGAAGGGATTCAGCGAGAACGGCGCGAGCGGTTCCGTGCATGACTTCTATTATTATGGCTCCAACGGACTTTACGATCCGGATATCGACTGCTACGGCCCCATTACCGTGTCGGGCACTTACCAGAGCTACGCAGGCAGCGACGGAACGGAGTATGCTTACAAGATGGTGCAGGAGGCTTGCCGCCTGTTAGGTCAGCAAGGAGTGGATCTTTCTCCCTACGACACCAACGGCGATGGCAAGGTGGACAACGTTTACGTAATCTACGCCGGCTACGGACAGGCCGACTCCCAACACGCCAACACCATTTGGCCGCACAGCTGGACCATGTCGCAGTCTGGTGAGGCCGTCAAGGTGGGCAATGTGACGGTAGACCGTTACGCCACATCGCAGGAGCTGAACGGCCAGACCAACCGTCCGGTGGGTATTGGAACGTTCGTTCATGAGTTCGGACACGTGCTTGGCCTTGCCGATCACTACAATACGCTGAACTCAAGTGCCACCAATCAGCCAGGAAACTGGGACTTGATGGCAGCCGGTTCCTACAATGACGACCAGAATACGCCGTGTACTTTCAGCGCGTTTGAGCGTTACTCGCTTGACTGGATGGAGTATACGGAGCTTACAAACAATGCCGACAGCCTCGTAACTCTGCCCAATTATGCCGAAAGCAGCAAGGCTTACCGCGTGAGCGTGCCCAGCCGCGACAACGAATACTTCGTTATCGAGAACCGTCAGAACACGGGCTGGGACTCATACCTGCCCGGTCACGGTCTGTTGGTGTGGCATATCGAGGAGGATAAGAGCTATTGGGATATCAACAATCCCAACGGCGACCCCACGCACCAGCGTGTTGACGTTGTGGAGGCCGACCGCCGCGCGTCTGCTTCCGGCGATTCTGGCGACTCGTTCCCCGGTTCGAACGGTGTGACGAGCTTCACTTTCAATGGCTGGTACGACAAAGCAGTGTTCGGTTTCGCCTATCTTGACGAGATTGTTGGTGGCGATGCCCACTTCCTGCTCACAGGTACGGAGCTGAAACTGGAGAGTCCGCAGGTGAGCATCACCGATGTGAAGGGACGTTCTGCCAAGATCAGCTGGACGGAATCGAAGTATGCCAGCAGCTATACCGTAAGCATTGCGGAGGGAGACAAGGTTGTCTTCACCGAGAATACCACCGAGCGCGAGATAGATGTTATTGGCTTGGAGGCCGAGACGGAGTATACGGCTATCGTTGTGGCCAACTTGTCGGGCTATACGTCCGATCCCACCAAGGCCAACTTCACCACCACGGAGCTGGCACTTGAGGAGAGCAAGGTCAAAGTGACCGCTGCCAGCGAGATTACCAGCAGCTCTTTCCGTGCCAACTGGGAGCGTTTGGGCAAGGCTACGTCTTATGACGTGACGCTGTACAGCCGCACTCAGGACGGCCGCGCCGAGAAGGTGTGCGGATTTGACGATGGTGTGGACAACCTTCCCGAGGGATGGAAGACCAACTCCAATACTACCAGCTCCTCTTATTACAATGAGGCAGCCCCGTCGCTGCGCCTCAATGCCGACGGAATGTACCTTCAGGCCGCTATGCCGGGCAACAAGATTATGAATTTGAAGTTCTGGTGTCGTGCAAGCAAGAGCGGAAATGCCATTGCCGTGAGCGAGTTTGTAGACGGCAAGTGGCAGATGGTGGGCGATTCCATTCGTCCCGCAGGTGCCTCGAAGCAGATTATAGAGCTTGGCATCAACTCGGCCGACAGCGTGCGCATCACCTTTGGATGTTCCATAGGCAGTGGCTACTTGCTGATTGACGACGTGAGTATCACTTATCCCTATGAGGTTCACACGCCGATCAAGACCGTCAGCGTAGACGGCGACCAGACCAGCTGCGTCTTTACTGACCTTGATGCAAGCATTTTGTACAGCTACAGCGTTGTTGGACGCGATGGCGACCGCAAGAGCTTGAAGTCTAACACCGTGAGCGTGCCCAAACTCGACCCGACGGGCATCCACGAGGTGGACACCAAGGCCGAGACGCTGACCAATGCTGCCGTGTTCGACCTGCAGGGTCGCCGCGTGGGCGTGGAGCAGCAGCTGTCCAGCCTGCCGAAGGGCATCTATATCGTTCGTGGCAAGAAGATTGTCGTGAAGTAAAATCGAACTAATCGCCCCCCGCTTCTTGCCCGATGGCAAGGCAGGACCGAAAGTCTTGCGGGGGGAATAATCAATATCGTGCGGACTATGACCATCATAGTCCGCACGTTTTTTTTGTTTTCGCTCGTCCCTCACGGGAGGTGTCGCCTATTGTTATCACAGTGCTCGCCTTTTTTCCGTTGCGCTTGTCGCGGGCGTTTGGTGTCGCGGTGGCATTCGGTATTGTGTATAATCTCTTTATTTGTTGAGTTTGTTGCGGGCGTTGGAGGAGGCGCAAGTAGATGCTGTTGCCCCTTTGCTCTTGCAGCCTTTTTCCCCTTTGCCGCCCGCTTGGCACGTGTTGCGCGGCAAAAGGTAATCTTTGGCGAATATTTTTAATTTAAAAACTTCAAATTTTTAAATTAAAAATGCTGGAAAAATAAATTAAAAATCACCAGTTTTTAATTTAAAAATAATCACGGGATGTAACCTGTTGATTCATAAGGACTTTTTGCTTGTTGTGCGATGCCTTTTTGAAAGGTTTCCGTAGCAAGGAATTGGAGCGTGGCGGGGCTTACAGTTTGCAGCTCCGTGCGTTCCCGAATATTGCTATGATGGGAGGTTGGAGCGTGGCAGGGCTTGTTGCTCGCAGTGCGGCGCGTTTCCCTATGCCGTGCCATGGCTGCGGGCGCGTTTGGCAAAGCACGGCTTTCCCGTGCCGCAGCCATCACGTTTTATGGCTGCGGCCATGGTTTTTGCCCGCCGCATGGGGCTGCATGAGGGGCGGAATGTCGGCAAATGGCGGGCGGAGAAGAGCAATAAAACGCCATTTCCTTTGCCATCTGCCTGAAATTGAGTACCTTTGCAGCCCAAAAGCGGGACGAGGCCATCCAAAGGGTTCTTCAGTGGGTTCATAATGGTGGATGGGCGGCATCTCGCAGGATAATATCAAATCACACATTTTACATTGAAGACATTTGAAGAACTGGGCGTTTCCGCGCCCATTATTGAGGCCATCACCGAGCTGGGCTTTGAGCAGCCTATGCCCGTACAGGAAGAAGTAATCCCCTATCTCTTGGGCAATCGCAACGATGTCATCGCTTTGGCGCAGACCGGAACGGGCAAGACGGCCGCATTTGGCATTCCCCTCTTGCAGCGTATCGACCCTGCCAGCAAGGAGACGCAGGCCATTGTGCTCTCGCCCACGCGTGAGCTGTGCCTCCAGATTGCCGATGACCTTAAGGATTTCGCCCGTTACATTCCCCATGTGCACATTGTGCCCGTCTATGGCGGCGCGAGCATAGAGGAGCAGATACGCTCTTTGCGCCACGGCGCGCAGATTATCGTGGCCACGCCCGGCCGTCTCATCGACTTGATGCACCGCGGCAAGGCGCGTCTGGACAATGCCCGCAACGTGGTACTGGACGAGGCGGACGAGATGCTTAACATGGGATTCCAGGAATCCATCACCGAGATTCTGCAAGGTGTGCCCGAGGAGCGCAACACGCTGCTCTTCTCGGCCACGATGAGCAAGGAGGTGGAGCGCGTGGCGCAGGGTTATCTGCACGATCATAAGGAGATTGTGGTGGGAAGCCGCAACGAGGGCGCGGAGCACGTCAATCATGTGTTCTACATGGTGAACGCCAAGGACAAGTATCTGGCCTTGAAGCGCATCGTAGACTTCTATCCGAAGATCTACGCCATTATCTTCTGCCGCACGAAGCGCGAGACGCAGGAGGTGGCCGACAAGCTCATACATGACGGTTATAACGCCGAGTCGCTGCATGGCGACCTCTCCCAGCAGCAGCGCGACCTGACAATGCAGAAGTTCCGCAGCCATCTCACGCAGCTGCTTGTGGCCACGGACGTGGCTGCGCGTGGTCTGGACGTTGACGACCTCACTCATGTAATCAACTATGGGCTGCCCAACGACATCGAGAGCTACACCCATCGCAGCGGAAGAACGGGACGCGCGGGCAAGAAAGGCACGAGCATCAGCATCATCCACACGCGTGAGCGGTCGAAGATACGTGCCATTGAGAAGGAGATAGGCAAGGAGTTTGTGGACGAGACGTTGCCCTCGCCGGAGGAAATCTGCAAGAAGCAGCTCTACAAGCAGATGGATACCATTCTGAAAACCGATGTCGATGACGAGCTTATCGCCCCTTACATGACCGACATCAAGCGTCAGTTCGACTATTTTGATAAGGAAGACATCATCAAGAAGATGGTGACGGTGACCTTCGGACGCTTCCTCGACTACTATAAGGACGCGCCCGAGATAGAGAAACCCTTGCTCAAGGGAGCCTCGCGCAAGGATCGCGCCGCCGAGGGGGGCAGAGCCAAGCGCGGACGGAGCGCATCGCCGGAGGCAGGATATGCCCGCTTGTTCCTCAACTTGGGCAAGATGGATGGCTTCTATCCCGGTGAGGTGATGCAGTTTGTCAACAAACACTTGCGCGAACGTCAGGAGATAGGCCACATCGACTTGCTTGCCAAGCAGAGCTACATAGAGGTGCCGCAGCAAGATGCCCAAAAGGTGATGCGCGCGCTGGATGGTGCGCTTTACAAGGGACGCAAGGTGCGCTGCAATGATGCCAACGAGAGCCGCCCGCCGCGTGAGGGACGGAAGGGCGACGGAGGCCGCAAGGCCGTGGCAGACCGCAAGGGCTATGCCGACCGCAAGCCGCGTCAGGGCGACAGGTTCTCACGCCGCGCGGGTCAGGTGCCCATGTATAATGAGCGTCCGGGCAAGCAACAGTACAGAAAAGATGACTGGAAGCGGCTCATGAATGGCGGCGGCGACAGGGAGTTGCGCGGCGTTGAGCCTGATTTCTCGGAGGAAGGATGGGCCAGAAGGTATCCCAAGAAGCGTTAATGCCTTTGGTTTGATCATGCTGTGGGGCAGGTCTCGCAGGGCGGGACGTGCCTCATGGCGATATAAGAAATAAGGAGAAAGCCCGCAAGCAGGCCGAAAAGGCAGTGTGGGGCGTGCTTTTTCGTGATATGAGAGAGGGGAGTTGGAAGTGCATTCCAGCTCCCCTCTCTTGTTGGAATTGGCTTGTTGGGTAGCTGCGGGTGGCGGTGGGAGAGTGCGCAAAGTGCTTGCCCCGGCTGCGAGATAATCCTGCTTGGGCTGCGAGATTATCTTGAAAAGAGATTGCGCAAGGCAAACCAGCCGTGCATGAGCACCGTCAGGGGCAGCCCATAGTGGGCGCGCATGACGGCAAAACGTTCGCGGAGCGACTCCTTGTGGTGCATGGTTGTTTGTCCCTCCTCCATGTAAAAGGCGGTCACGGCATACACACGGGTGAGCGGAAGGTGCTGCTGCGCGGCCAGCTTCATGATGCGGATGCACCAATCCACGTCGGCTGAGTAGCGGAAACGGGTGTCGTAGGGGGTGCGTTTGGCCAAGTCGAGGCGCGCATAGAAGGCTTGATGGCACACGAGCATGCCTCTGGTGAACGACTTCCACGTGAGATTGTTGCCCGGATGCAGCCTTCTGTGGCGCAGGTAGCGTCCCTTGGAGTCCACAATATCCGTGTCGCCATATACCACGGCGGGCATTTCATTGCCCGGAGTGTCCTCCGCCGCCATCGCCACGCGTTTCAGTGTGTGTGCATCGGCAAAGGTGTCGCCCGCGTTCATGTAGATGATGAAGTGGCCAGAGGCGCGCTGCAATCCCTTGTTCATGGCATCGTAGAGTCCCCGGTCAGGCTCTGACGTCACGCTTACGGTGTGCCCGTTGCCCGCCGCATCCGACCTTTCCTTGTATCGCATGGCCATTCTCACGGTGCCATCTGTCGAAGCCCCGTCCACGATAATATGCTCCACGCCCTCATATTGCTGCTCCATCACGCTGTCGAGCGTGCGTTGCAGCACGGCGGAAGCGTTGTAGGTGATGGTCACGACGGAGAAAACGATGCTCATAGTCCGCATTTTTTAAAGGCCAGGGCTTGGTTGTATACCTCGATATAGCGTCTGGCCACCGGCCGTTGTGAATATTCGCGCTGCACTTTCCGCACTGCCGCATCGGAAAGCGCGTTGTAGTCGGCCTCGCCGAGCACCCACTGGATGCCGCGAGCCAAGTCTTCGGCATCCCGCAGCTTGGCCACGTAGCCGTTTTGCCTGTGGTCTATCATCTCGGGAATGCCTCCCACGTTGAAGCCCACGCACGGTACGCCGCACGCCATCGCCTCCATGATGGTGTTGGGGAGGTTTTCCGAGAGCGACGGGAGCACAAAAAGGTCGCAGGCATTGTATATGCTGGCGATGGTATGGCTGTCGCTGACGTATCCCAGCGGATAGACGGGCATGCTGAATGCCTCCTCATACTCCTTGGCGTGTCCGCCCAGAATCACGATGCCTGTGTTTTCCCTGTGCTCCGGGTGCTCCTCGGCCATCCGCCGGCACGCTTCCACGAGGTAGGCCATGCCCTTGTTCACGTTGGTGGCGCGTTGTGCGGCAAACAATATCAGTTTTTTGTCTTCGGGAAGTCCCATCTGCCGGCGTGCCTCCGCTTTGGATTGGGGCTGGAAAAGGTGCGTGTCGATGGGGTTTGGAATGGCCGTCACCCTCTTTTGGTCGTGAAAGAGCGCGCTGGCCGAGGCTTGTCCGGCCAGCCATTTGCTGCAAGCCACGAAGGAAATGCTGTGCTTTCCAATGATACTTTGCTTGCGCTTGAACACCTTGGCCGACAAATCGTTGGCGTTGCTTCCCGGAAGGTAGGGGCATTTGCCACATCCCGACACGTAACGCTTGCAGTTCATCGTCAGATGGCACACTCCCGTGGCCGGCCACATGTCGTGCATGGTCCACACCACGGCCTTGCCGCTGTCCAGAATCTTCCTTAGCGTGCGCAGCGAGAGCATTCCTTGGTTGATCCACTCCAAGTGGATGACGTCAGCCTCGCGAAATTCGGCTGTCTTGGTGATGTCAATGCCCGCGTTGGCTATGTCGATGTCGAACAAATGCGTCCTGGAAAAGTGCAAGGAGCAGAATATGCACCATCGTTCCCACAAGAACGACCACGGGTGTTTGCGTCCGTTGCCTGCCTGCACCACCGTGATGTCATCGGTTTCCTTGTGCATGACCAGCATCTTGGCTTTCACGCCGTTGTTGTTCAGCGCGTCTTTCAGACGCAGTGAGGCCACTGCCGCGCCGCCTGTCTTCTCGCTCGTGTTGATGATAAGTACTCTCATGCCTCTTGCTTCTTTTCATCCGCAAAGGTAATGGAAAAGAATGGAATCAACAAGTAAAACTGTATAATAATAACTGTTTGCGCACACAGTGGATTGATATATATCAAGAAAGCTATATTTAGTTCATTTTTTGCACTGCAATGTTTGGCGGATTGCGGCTTAATGCGTACCTTTGCATTGTCAAAAGGTTAATAGATTGTTTAGGTTAGTAGTAATAGATTTAGGTTTTTAGTTTTTTATTAAGGTAAAAGTTTAACAGGTTCAATCAGGATACGAATGAGTCCGCGAGGATTCATTTCATTTTGAAAGATTTTTAGTTAAACATAGGCTTAACGCTGGGGCTTGTGAAAGTCTCGGCGTTTGTTTTTTCTGTTCCTCCATAGCTTGTTTGGCGCGTCCCGCCGTGCCGTTTGTTGCAGTCCATTGTGCTTGCTTTGGCAGTGCGATGGTGGGCAGTTGTATGCCGTTTGTTGCAGTGTTGCAGGGCTGTTGTTGCGCCATGGCAAGGCGAGCATAGAGTGGTTGCAGGGCAGGGAGTGATGCCTCGCGATGTGAAACGTTACCTTTTGCGGATATTTTTAAATTAAAAATGGAGAATTTTTAATTTAAAAATTGAAGAAAAATAATTTAAAAATTGAAGAAAAATAAATTAAAAATAATTCCCTTTGCGGATGCTTTGCGGTGCGGTTTGTAACCTGTTGTATTTCAGCGGGTTGCCCTTTGGCGTGCGATACCTTGTTTTGCGCGTGGCGTGCGAGTTGTGGTTGGCGGGCAAGGGTGAGGGGCTTGCAGGCGGAGGGATGCTTGATGCTGTGACGGACAAGGCGCGGCCGTTATGGCGAGGGTGGGCGCGTGATGGCTGCCATTGCGTCAGCCGTGTTCCGCGGGCATTGCTTTCGGGCTTGTTGGGGGCATGGCTTGGAGTGCATTGGTAATTCGGCGATTACGGATTCTCCCCTTGCCGTTGGCCGTTGGGGCAGTTCTTGGCGCGCGCCGCCGGCGGGTTGGCGTGGGGCGGGGCAGCGGACGGGCGGCGCAATGAGGGCGGAGGCACAATAATTCGGGCGTTTCTTCGTTGTCATTAATATTATTAATAAGGTATGAGACGATTCCGATTCCCCATATTGTTGCTTCTGTCGCTTCTCTGCAGTGTGCAGGTGCTGGCGCAGCGGCAACGCTTTTTCAACTTGACCGTTGATGATATAGCCATAGACTCGATGCTTCCGCGCTTCAGCTATGCCATTCCGCTGGGCAAGAACTACGCCGACAGCACCTATACGCTCGAAATCCGCTACCCGGAGTTTGTAGACATGGGGCGCGCCGACTCCCTCCGCTTCCACAGGCTGGCCACGTTCAGCCCCGGAAGGTTGCCCGCGATAGACCAAAGCATTGTGGTGGATCGCAAGAAGGGGCGGCTCGACTTCTCGCTCTGTCCGATAGTGCGCCGCGATGGGCAGCTGAAGTTCCTCGTGTCGTTCATGGTGGCCGTGACATCCCGCCCCAAAGCCGCTGCGGCCGCGCCGCTCCGCGCAGGCAGTGCGGGCGATGGCGAGGCGCGGGAGGAGGACGGCTTCTATGCCAAACACTCCGTGCTGGCCACCGGGAGATGGGTGAAGATACGCGTTCCCGAGACGGGCGTCTATCAAATCACCCCCACGCTGGTGCGGCAGGCCGGATTCAGCGATGTGGCCAAGGTGCGCATCTATGGCTATGGCGGCAATTTGCAGAACGAACAGCTGCTGGCCAGCGACTTGCGGGCTACGGACGACCTGCCCGAAGTGCCGTCGGTGATGGTGGGCGGCAAGCGGCTGTTCCACGCGCGCGGCCCCGTGAGCTGGAGCGACAAGACTTCCATGCGCCGAACGCGCAACCCCTATTCCGACTATGGCTACTACTTCCTGACCGAGAATGAGGGAGAGCCGCTCATGGTAGACTCCGCCGAGTTTGTCTCCGCATTCTATCCCACGGCCGATGACTATCACGCGCTGCGCGAGGTGGACAACTTCGCGTGGTATCAAGGCGGTCGCAACCTCTTCGAGAACGATCCCATCAGTCAAGGACGCTCCCGCACTTACGCGTTTCCCAACGTCTCAGGCTCCGAGAAAGGCACGCTCACCATCAAAGTCACTGCCGGTGTGGCCACCAACGTGAGCTTTTCGCTCAACGGCAAGAAGCTGGGGGAGGGCGCAGTGCGCATAGGCAGCTACAATACAGGCTCTGAGTTGGAGAAAGTTTTCAGCGTTTCCGAGCTGAAGGCTACGGACAGCGTCACTGTGAGTGTCACCAGTGGAGGCCCGGTGCGCATGGACTACATTGCGTTCGCCTATGAAAATCCCCGCCCCGCGCCCGTATTGACGGCCGGCACGTTCCCCGCGCCGGAGTTTGTCTATGCCATCACCAACCAAGACCATCACGCCGACCCGCAGGCCGACCTCGTTATCATTATCCCAACGAGCCAAAAACTGCGCCCGCAGGCCGAAAGGCTGGCCCAGATGCACCGCGAGCGCGATGCGATGCGCGTCAATATCGTGCCCGCCGATGAGCTTTACAACGAGTTCAGCAGCGGTACGCCCGATGCCAACGCCTATCGCCGCTACCTGAAGATGCTCTACGACCGCGCCGGCGACAACGAGGCCGATATGCCAAGTCACCTTTTGCTCTTCGGCGATGCCGTCTGGGACAACCGTATGCTCACTGCGGAGTGCAAGGGGCTTGATCCTGACGACTATTTGCTGGCTCATGAGAGCGAGAACTCGTTCTCGGAGACCGACTGCTACGTGAACGATGGCTGGCTGACGCTGCTGGATGAGGGGGAAGGAGTGTCGCCCGAGCGCACCGACAAGGAAGATGTGGCCGTGGGACGCATCCCCGTAACCACCGCGGCCGATGCGAAAGTGGTGGTCGACAAGATACTGGCCTATGCCGAGAATGCCAACGCCGGCGACTGGGCAAACACCATTATGTTCATGGGAGATGATGGAAACAACAACCTCCACATGACCGACATCGACGCAACCGCAGAGACTGTCGCATCGATGTATCCCGGCTATCAAATCAAAAAAGTGATGTGGGATGCCTATCCGCGCGTGAGCACCTCCACGGGCAACCGTTATCCCGAGGTGTCGCGCATCATCAAGCAGCAGCAACAGGCGGGCGCGCTCATCATGGACTATGCCGGGCATGGCGTGGAGTATCAGATTTCCCATGAAGCAGTGCTCTCCATCAGCGATTTCCGTACCTTTACGAATGCCAACCTGCCGCTCTGGATCACTGCTTCGTGCGACATTATGCCTTTCGACAGCCGCAAGGAGACCATCGGCGAGACATCATTGCTCAATCCGCAGGGTGGCTCGGTGGCCTTCTGGGGCACCATGCGCACGGTGTATGCTTATTACAACAAGTTCATCAACACCGCTTTCGTGCGCAATGTGCTGAGTTTGAAAGACGGCAAACCCATCACAATGGGCGAGGCGCAGCGTCTGGCGAAGAACGATGTCATCACGAGCGGGCAGGACCGAACCATCAACAAACTGCAATATGCCCTCCTTGGCGACCCGGCACTGCCGCTCAACCTGCCCCAGCTCGATGTGGCCATCGACTCCATCAACGGTATGGCCGTGGGAGACGGGCGCGACATCACCATCAAGGCGGGCAGCGTGGTGCGCGTGAAGGGACATATCGCCCGGCAAGGAAGCCTCGTGGGCGACTTCAATGGCAAGATGACGGCCACCGTGCGCGACACTCGCGAGCTGGTGACGTGCAAGAATCAGGAGGAGACTTCTTCGAGCGCGTTCCGGTATTACGACCGTCAGAAAGTGCTTTTCACCGGATCTGACAGTGTGAGGAACGGTGAGTTCGCGTTCACCTTTGCCGTTCCGTTCGACATCAACTATGCCGATGGCGCGGGACTCATCAACGTCTATGCCGCAAGCGACGACCATTCGCTGCTCGCGCATGGCTCTGAGGAGCGGTTCTACATCAACGGCTCCGACTCGGTGCGCAACGACAGCATAGGCCCGTCCATCTATTGTTACCTCAACACGCCCTCCTTCGTGGACGGCGGAAGTGTGAACACAACGCCATACTTCGTTGCCAACGTTACCGACCGCGACGGAATCAACGCCACGGGCAGCGGTATGGGGCACGATTTGCAGCTGTGTGTGGATGGCGACCCTAACCTTACGTTCAACCTCAACAGCAATTTCACGTTCGACTTTGGAACTTACACCAGCGGAAGCACATGGTACTCGCTGCCAGAGCTTAGCGAGGGCGCGCATCAGCTGAAGTTCCGCGCCTGGGATATGCTCAACAACTCGTCAACGGCTACGCTCAACTTCACGGTGGTGCGTGGATTGAAGCCCACAATAGAAAGTGTGAGCTGCACCAACAACCCCGCCACAACGGAGACAACCTTTATCGTGACGCACAACTATGCCGGCTCGGATGTGGATGTGGAGCTTTCGGTCTACGACATGAGCGGCCGCGTGCTGTGGAAGCACACCGAAAGCGGAACGTCGACGGGCAACGCGTACACCGTAAGGTGGAATTTGTGTGCCGAGGGTGGCGCAAAATTGCAGACGGGAGTATACCTCTACCGTGTCGCCATCTCCTCCGAGGGCGGTGAGCAAGCCTCCAAGGCCAGGAAACTGATAATCATTAACAATAAGTAAGCGCATTTTGCGTTTTTAAAAACGTGTAAAAACGATAGTAGCAAGCATGAAGAATAAGGAACGATACTTGGGCGCGGCCCTCCTGTCGGCATTGTCGCTGACGGCAACGGCACAGGATAAGAAGGACATGTTCAACCCCGTCAACTCGGCGGTGACCTCCCAGATGATTGCCCCCGACGCACGGGCGGGCGGCATGGGCGACGTAGGCGCGGCCACCGACCCCGATGTGACCTCGCAATACTGGAATCCGGCCAAGTATCCGTTTGCCATTTCGCGTGCCGGAGTGTCGCTCAACTACACCCCGTGGCTGCGCCAGCTGGTCAACGACATGGACCTGGCGTATCTCTCGGGCTATTACCGCATCGGCGATTACAGTGCCGTATCGGCCTCGTTGCGCTACTTCTCGCTTGGAGAAGTGCAGACCAGCTCGGGCCAGGACAACGCCGGCGACATGACAATCAACCCCTATGAGATGTCGGTGGACGTGGGCTACTCGCTCATGCTTTCGGAAACGTTCTCGCTGGGTGCCGCCGTGCGCTTCATTTACTCCGACCTTACTTACGATTTCACCGAGGATACCTCGCCCGGCTCGGCGTTTGCGGCCGACATTGCGTGCTATTATCAGAACTACGTAAACCTTGGAAGCCGTGAGTGCCAGCTGGGATTGGGTATGAATATCTCCAATATCGGCTCTAAAATCACCTTTGGCGGCGACAACCGCTCCGAGTTTATCCCCACCAACCTGCGTCTGGGCGCATCGCTGATGATTCCAATAGACGAGTTCAACCGCTTCACCATTGCGGCAGATGCCAACAAACTGCTTGTGCCCACTTACCCGCAGCGCGAGGAAAACGAGACCGATGAGCAGTATGAGCAGCGGTTGCAGAGCGACTACTACGATCTCTCTTCCATCTCGGGCATCTTCAAGAGCTTCGGCGACGCGCCGGGCGGCATGAAAGAGGAACTGCAGGAGGTGCAATGGAGCGTTGGCGCGGAGTATGTCTACAACGACAAGTTCTCGCTGCGTGCCGGATACCACAACGAAAGTCAGAACAAGGGCAACAGAAAGTACTTCACCGTGGGTGCAGGATTCCGTATGAACGTGTTCTCGCTCGATGCGGGCTACGTCATAGCTACGGCCAAGAGCAACCCGCTCGACCAAACGCTGCGCTTCTCGCTCACCTTCGACATGGACGGCATCAAGGACTTGTTTAAGAGAAGATGAGCATCAGAGTAGGATTTGGGTATGATGTGCACAAGCTCGTGGAGGAACGCGACTTGTGGCTCGGCGGTATCAAGATTCCGCACGTGAAAGGCTTGCTGGGACACAGCGATGCCGATGTGCTCATCCACGCCGTTTGCGATGCCCTGCTGGGCGCAGCCAATATGCGCGACATAGGCTATCACTTCCCCGACACGTCGCAGGCAACGAAGGATATGGACTCCAAGGTGATTCTGCGCGACACCGTGGCCTTGCTGGCCACGCGCGGCTACCGGGTGGGAAACATCGATGCCACCGTGTGTGCGGAGAAACCGAAGCTCAGTCCCCACATCGATGCCATGCGGGAGTGCATGGCCGAGGTGATAGGATGTGATGCCGACTGCGTGTCCATCAAGGCTACTACCACGGAGCGGCTTGGATTCACCGGGCGTATGGAGGGGATCTCCGCCTCGGCGGTCTGCCTGATAGAGCGTTGACGCGCGCTTCTTGGCAGGTTTTGAAGCAGGGAAGAGTGGGCGGAAGGATGCCCCGGCGGGGGCGTTGGCGCGCCTCTCGGCGGTCACAGGCTGTCTTTGCGAGGCCGGATGGCGATGCTTCCGGCGGCGCAAGGGGCGTAAAAAAGCGCGGCTCTTAGTCAGTTTTAACATAACATTTGTCTCCTGTTACGCGAAAGTTGCGTAATTTTGCCCGCAGAGAGTTAGACAACTCATAGTAATAACTTATCAAAGAACCGTTATGAAAAAGTATGTTTGCGACGTTTGCGGCTACGTTTACGACCCCGCACAAGGAGATCCCGACAATGGTATTGCCCCCGGCACGGCCTTTGAGGACATTCCCGCCGACTGGGTTTGCCCGCTCTGCGCGGTAGGCAAGGAAGATTTTAGTCCGGTAGACGACTAATCGTCTCGTCCGGTCATCACACTTATACGATGCGCCCCTCACGGCTTCACAGGCTGTGAGGGGCGTTGTCGTATGGTCAGATTGCGTGCAGGCGTTGTCGAAAGGGCGTGCGTGAAAGGCTTGCGCGCCGCTCTTGCGGGCTGCTGTGGCCGTTTTCGCAGGTCGGCATTACCGCTGTCGGTTGGCAAAAAGCAGTGTGTGGCGGCTGTTGTAAGGCGGTTTGGTGGCCGTTAGCATAGCTGTGGCAAATAGGCATCGGATGGCGGTGTGGCGAAAGGTAACGTTTGGCCTTGTCAAACCATACGTTTTGCCGTGTAAAAGGTATGGTTTGGTTTTGCAAAACGTATGGTTTTGCGTGTGGTGTGTAGCTTGATGCTTTTTAGGGTCTTTTCCTTTGCTTTTCCTAAGCGCGTCTGCGGGTGGTGTAGGCGTGCTTGGCGGTGGTTTGCCGTGGTGATTTTTGGAGTTGTAAGAGTGGCTTGTGGTGGCGTGGCGAAGTGGTTTTGGATGTGGAAGATGAAGTGCTTGCAGCCTTTTGGTGGCCGACCCCGATGTGGTGGAACTCCTTTTTATATAAAGGATAAGTCGGTGTGGCATGGAAGAAAGCGTGTGCCTTTGTGTATGGGGGATGTGTTGTGTGGGAAAGTCGGGGAGTGCGCTGCGCCGAGTGTGCGGCTGTGGTGTGCGTAGAGGAGGGCGTTGTGTACAAAAGATGCACGATTCCAGTTTCCTTGGTGTGGAGCGCGTGTGTATGGGAGGGTGTGTTGTGTGGGAAAGCGGTTATGAATGGAGTGCAAAGAGGGTATGAATAGATAGTGAGGATGCTGTGGGTAGACAATAAGAGTGGTATGAGTGGGCTATAAAGGAGGTGTGAATAGATTGTAAAGAAGGTGCGAATTGAGTACAAAGTTGTCTCGTGCTTGTTGTGCTTCGATGCTACGCATCTGATAAAGAAGGTGTGAATAGGGTATAAAAGGGGAATGGGTTATGTATAAAAGGGCATGAAAAAACGGGCGGCCAATCAACATGGCCGCCCGTTTCTTTATGTTTTCGGCAGGGAATCTGCCGTTTTGTGAATGCTATGGATTACTTGCTCTTGTTGTAGTTCTCCACACCCTTGTCGAGGAACTCAATGTATCCGGGGATGTCCTCTTTGTAGACGAAGCTGCCAGAGAGCGGGTTGCCTTCGTTATCTACGGTTACGTAGAACGGCTGTGCGAGATAGCCAAACTTAGTCTGCTCCAAGTAAGCCCACTTGTCACCCACGGTGCGCAGCGTGCGCGTTGTTCCGTCCGGGTTCTTCACCTCCATGGGCTTGTCGAGCGGCGTTTTGTCGTCCACGAAGAGCGAGATGAGCACGTAGTCCTTGGTCAGACGCTCTGCCACCTCGGGGTCGGTCCATACGGCGGCTTCCATCTTGCGGCAGTTGACGCAACCAAATCCGGTGAAGTCGAGCATTACCGGCTTGCCGGCGGCTTTGGCTGCGGCCATTCCTTCCTCATAAGATGAGTAGGCGGGGTGCACTTCCTCGGCCTTGTTGAGGTTGAAGTCCTGCGTGTTCATGGGCGGAGAGAATGCGCTCACGGCCTTGCAGGGCGCGCCCCAGAGACCCGGCACCATGTAGACGGCGAATGCCAGCGAGCAGAGACCAAGCATGATGCAGGGCACCGGCATGGCTTTTTGCTCGGGATCGTCGTGCGGGAACTTCAGCCAACCGATGAGGTAGAAGCCCATGAAGGCGAATATCATGATCCAGAGGGCGAGGAATGTCTCGCGGTCAAGTATGCCCCAGCCGTATGCAAGGTCGGCCACGGAGAGGAATTTCAGCGAGAATGCCAGCTCGATAAAGCCGAGAACCACCTTGATCATGTTCATCCATGAGCCGGACTTCGGGGCTTTTTGCAGCCATGTGGGGAACATGGCGAAGAGCGAGAATGGCAATGCGAGGGCGATGGCGAAGCCAAACATACCCACCGTGGGGGCTGCCCAGTCGCCGCTTGTGGCTGCTTCTACGAGCAGGAGGCCGATGATGGGCGCGGTGCAGGAGAAGCTGACGAGGCACAGGGTGAACGCCATCAGCGCGATGGAGAGCAGACCTGTGGTTGTGGAAGCCTTCGTATCGACGGCGTTACCCCAAGAAGAGGGGAGCGTCAACTCGAACCAGCCGAAGAAGCTGAATGCGAAAACGGCGAGCAAAAGGAAGAAGAAGATGTTGAACGGAGCGTTGGTGGCCAGCTCGTTGAGACGCTGCGGGCCAAGAATGGCGGTGACAAGGAGTGCCAGCGCCATATAAATGACGATGATGGCAATGCCGTAGGTGACGGCATCGCGTATGCCCTTGCCCTTGTTGTTCTTCGATCTCTTGAGGAAGAAGCTCACGGTCATGGGGATGATAGGCCACACGCAGGGCGTGAGAAGTGCGACGAAGCCGCCCACAATACCCATCATGAAAATGTACCAGAGCGACTTGTTCTTCGTGCTCTCGCCACCTTCGAATGCCTTCAGCTCCTTGATGACCGGCTTCCAGAGGTCGGTTCCCATGCCGGTAGTGCCCGTGTCGGCCTTGGCGGCGGCACCGGTAGAGTCTGTTACGGCCAGTGCTGACTGTGCGGAGTCGGCATTTGCGGCTGTGGCAGTCTCGCTTTCGGCTGCGGCCTCTGCGCTCTTGTCCTCCGTGGGAGCCGGCGCGTCCTTCGGTCCTTCGCCACTATAGTTGAACTCCACGGTCGTAGGAGGCATGCACATCTCCTCGTTGCAAGCTCCATACTCCAGGTATCCCTTTACGGTATAGGTCTTTCCGGTAATCTTGTACCGCTGTATGAAGGTGACATTGTTCTCGAAATAGCGGAGCTTCATGCCGAACATGGGGTCCATCTCGCTGATTTCGCGACCCCTGTGCTGCAATCCGCCGATGGGCTGAACGCCCTCAGCCTTCTCGGTGTGTAGGGTTGCGGAGGTTGGTCCGTCACCCGGCATGCCTGTAGAGTAGACGTGCCAGCCTTTGTCGATGGACGCGGTGAAGATCACTTGCACCTCGTTGGGCGACACTTGCTTCTTGCTTGCTTTGAAACGGACGGGATTCCCTTGGGCAAAACATACCGTACCCAAGAGAACCATCCCAAGCATTAGAATGGTTCTTTTGATTGTTGACATATTCATGGTTTCTATTTTTTGTGGAGCAAAATTATTAATTTCCATCAAGATACGCAAACTTTTCCCCTAAAAATTTCCCTGTGTCAAAAAAAAAGGATAACTTTGCATCAGAAAAGCAAATATAGTGAACAGAGAGAACAGGAATTCCGGCATGTCGGCATGTCGGGATTCTCGTTTTTTATGTTCTTACTAAGAAGATAATAATCATTAAAATCAAGGAGAAATCATGGCTTATATGTCACAGAAGGGCTACGATGATATGTTGGCCCAGCTCCATGAGTTGGAGACCGTAGAGCGTCCGAAGGCGTCGGCGGCCATTGCCGAGGCGCGAGACAAGGGCGATTTGAGCGAGAATGCCGAGTACGATGCGGCCAAAGAGGCGCAGGCGCACTTGGAGAACAAGATTAACCAGCTGAAAATGGCCATCGCCGAGGCGAAGATTATCGACATGTCGCGT
Source organism: uncultured Prevotella sp. (assembly GCA_964640675.1). Lineage (GTDB taxonomy): Bacteria > Bacteroidota > Bacteroidia > Bacteroidales > Bacteroidaceae > Prevotella. The sequence continues at coordinate 73,732 of CAZXFP010000005.1, forward strand.
CTGAGCACGGACGCAGTGCAGATTCTTTCGACCGTTGAGATGACCAATGTGGCCAACAATTCGAAGATGCGCTACACCATCGTGAGCGAGAATGAGGCCAATCTCAAGATGGGAAAGATTTCCATCAAGACCCCCATCGCGCAGGGCTTGCTGAACAAGAAAGTGGGCGACGTGGCCGAGATCACGATTCCCCGCGGCACCATCAAGCTGCGCATAGACAAGATTACCATCGAGTAGCATCACCATTGCCCCACCTTGACCCTCCCCCTCGGGATGGTTGGGGTGGGGCTAATCATTAATATTAGGAACATGGACATATTCAGTAAGATTGCAGCGGGAGAGATTCCCAGCTACAAGTGTGCGGAGAGCGACAAGTTCTACGCCTTCCTCGACATCAATCCCGTAGTGCAGGGGCACACGCTCGTGATTCCCCGCCGCGAGGTGGACTACATCTTCGACATGGCCGACGATGAGCTGGCCGAGTTCCAGGTGTTCGCCAAGCGCGTGGCCGAGGCCATCCGCACGGCTTTTCCCTGCAAGAAGGTGGCGCAAGTGGTGCTTGGCCTCGAGGTGCCGCACGCTCATATCCACCTCATGCCCATCAATACGGAGGGCGATGTAGACTTCCGCCGCCACATCAAGCTGACGGAGGAGGAGATGAAGGCCACGTCCGAGAAGATTCTCGCGGCCTTCAACGCCGCCCGGGGCTGATGCCCCGCTGCCCGGCAGAGCACGTTGAGGAGGCTGGGGAACGGGCTTGCACCGCCCGTTTCCGCCCCTTGATTTTCAGTGGGTTATCCACTGCCGGGCAAAAGGTGACGTTTTGCCGTCCCAAACCTATGCTTTTGCGGGCCAAAAGGTAACCTTTTGGAGAGCCAAACCGCACCTATTGATTTTAATAGTTATATTATCACGTCGCGAGACGGGCTTTTTAAGCCGGCAGGGCAGGATTCTTCGCCCCCTTGGGATACACTCTTTGCAGTGCGCTCCCTGTGGGAATGGGCGATGAATCCTGCCTTTTTTCGTTGCCGGAGCTTGCTTGCCGCCTCGTGAATGGATGGTGTTCATGCGATGAATCTGGCCTTTTGGGGGTGCCGTATGGCCTTTTTGTACTTGTGTTTTTAAAAATGCAAAGTGTAAAACGTAAACTTTGAATTTGAAACAAAGTGTTACCCCCCCCTAAAAATTTGTGTGAAAATGTTTGGTGGGTTAGAAAATAATAGTTAATTTTGCTGCCGACTGTTTGAGTTCGGAATGGGCTGGGGCCTGAATAGGTCTCCTTCCCCGACACCGACGAGCATCACATATTGTATAACCTAACAAAGTTAAAGAAGCATGAAAAAAACTACTGCAGCCCTTGGCGCCGCTTTGGCGTTCTCGGCGTTCACAGTGCCTTCCCTCGCAGACAACCTGCCGGCGAAGACACGTTGCTTCCCTTATGCCCCAAAGGCAAAGGCAGAGTTGGTCAGATCGCAGTTTGGCGACCTCACGGGGTCACGTAATGCGGCGCAGCGCGCCAAGCAAGGCACGACGAGAGTCACCGCCTCGCCCGACATGATGCGCCTTCCGGCCTGCGACCTCTCCGGTTATCTTGATGGCCCGAAGGGCGAAGTGTGGCTCTACACAGTCGATTACGACTGGGACAACGGCAATATTGCCGGCTTCACGATGAACATCTACGACTCCAACTTCAGCAAGCTGGGCACTGTGCGCGACGCGCTTGAGCTGTCGGAGGGCGAGAGCCGCATCGTGGAAATCAGCGTGGGCGCAACCATTACGCAGAAGTTCTTCAACTACGACACCAACTATGAGATCATGGTGGGTGTGGCTGCCAACACGCCGAAGTATGTCAACACCTACAAGACGCGCGTCTACGCCATCTCCGACTTGGCCGATGGCCAGACCTCGGAGCGTCTCATGACGTTCGATGGCTATTACTGCTCGGCCGTGAACGCGGCCAAGGACGAGTGGAGCGAGAGCTTCTACATCACGTTCCTGACCGAGGAGGACACCGATACACCCGAGGTGAACGGCGTAATCAACGCGATGGACTATCGCTTCGTGACCTACAAGGGCGGTGGATACGGCGGCGCGAAGGTCTATCTCGACACCCGCTTCCCGCAAGTGCTCGTTCCCGGTGCCAATGCGGTGCCGTTCCTGTCGGCGCAAAAGGACGGTATTCCCTACTTTGCGGTCAACCATCTCAAGTACAGCTGGTATCTTGACCCGTTCGATTATGAGACGGAGACACCCACTCCCGACAACGAACTGATAGTGAAACTTTACGCCCCGGAGTCTGCCTGGGACTCTGAGGCATCGCTCTACAGCACCACCCGCTTCCCGCTGGGGGCTACGGCAGACAACCTTTGCTTCCTCTATGCGGGCGCGTTCAGCTATGATGGCGACCTCACCTTCGACCTCAACGAGGACGGAACGCCCGCTTACTACATCACGCGCGCCCACTCCATGCAGGGCGGCGACTACTATCTGTATGACTACGAAGCCTACGATGCAGCCCCGAAGGGCAGCGATGAGGAGGGCGTGAAGAAGTTCTCGCTCGCCGAGGGCGTTGAGGGCGGCCTCTTCATGAGCGATGTTCGCGGCTTCGCCCCGCAGGTTATGTTCACCTATGTCGATGGCGACGCTTACAGTTTCAAGTTTGTCAATCTGCTGAATGGCAACGTGGAGGCCACCATACCTTATACCTTCAACGACAACAGCACCGACTTCACGATGACCTCCTTGTGCGACCGCATCGCATCGGGCGACTCTTACGTCTACACCGTGCCGCAAACGACCGGCAAGGACGATGCCAACGGCGACACGCACACATGGGTTGTCTTCGCGTCACCTGCAGGCGACATCCTCCATGTAGACGACATCAACATGGGACCGAGGGTTGATTTGGCCAACATCTATGAGGGAGCGGACGGCTATAATCCCTATATCTTCAATCTGGATGACGACCGCGAGTACATGGTGCTGCTCAAGCGGCGCGATGAGAGCGGCGCCACCACGCGCGAGGAGTTCTCCGTTGTCAGCGCAAATCCCGACAAGGGCGTGCTGTTCAACCTTGGCCCGGACGACGACATGGGCATCTTGCTGGCCGTAACGTTAGTGAGCAAGGACGAGGAAGCCAATGGCTTGGCCGTTTGCTACGTCAATCAGACCCCGGGAAGCTGGAAATACACCACCACTTACTATCCGTTGCCGCTCACGCTCTTCGAGGCTGGCGACGGAACGGAGGAGAATCCCTATCAGATCAGCACCGTTGGCGGACTGAAACAAATCAAGCGGGCGGCCGATGCCCACTATATCATCGTCAACGACATCGATGCTTCCAACGCAATCATCAAGAATCCGCAGTTCTTTTTCACTGGTTCGCTCGACGGACAGGGCTATGTTGTCAGCAACTTGAGGCTGGATGGCCGTGCCCTTCTTCCCACTGTGGCCGGTCCGATGGCCGCTAATGGCGAAGACAGCGAGATGCGTACGGACGCCATCGATGCTTCCGAGCTGTCCGGATGGGTACGCAACATCAACTTGGTCAACCCCCGTCTCGATGCCACGGCCGACAAGCAGGGCTTGATAGCAGGCTCGTTGATGGCCGGAAAGCTGACCAACGTACACGCTTATGGTGCTACCGTCAGCTCCGATGGCGATGCTGCCGGCCTGGTGGGCAACGCTTCCCTTAGCGCGGCCATCGATTTGTGCTCCTTCAATGGCGATGTGGCCACGCAGGGTGTGGCCGGCGGCATTGTCGGAACGTCCTATACGGGTGCCACTATCAATGCTTGCGCCGTCAAGGGAACGGTCAGCGGCGATGCATCGGTAGGTGGCGTGGTTGGCGAAATCAGCAGTTTGGGCGGCGCAGTGTCCAACTGTCACGTCAATGCCGATGTGGTGGCGAAGAACACCGTGGGCGGTATTGCCGGCACATCCATCCGCACGCTCATTGAGCGCAACCACGTTCAAGGCACCGTCAAGGCCACGGAGTGCCTCAATTGGGGCGGTGGCGCGAAGGCCGGAGGCGTTCTTGGCGCGCTCGATGCCACTCCCGCCACGGAGGATGAGGCCGTAGTGCCTGTGGTGACGAACAATTTCGTGAACCTTACCTCGCTCGAAGCCCCCGAGACACCTGCGGGCGCGTATCCGGCGGAGAACACCACCGTGCACCGTATCGTGGGTTGCACCCGCGCCAACATGGCCGATGCAATAGACTATGACGAGAACTGGAATCCCGTTTACGGCGATCCGATGCCTGCCGACCTCGGTTTGGTAAACAATTACGTCATCTCCACGCTTCCCGCAGTGGAGGAGTCGCTGGCCGATCAGGCCGAGTCAACGGAGGGAAAGGACATCAGCGCGGACGCGCTCGGACGTGATTTCTTCGAGAATACGCTTTCCTTTGCCTACGGATATGAGTCTGCTGCGCCGTGGTCGCTCACGGGCGACGATCAATCGCCCCGACTCTACTTCGAAACGGGTCTGCTCTTGGTAGCCCCTGCATCCGTTCTTGTGGAGCAGGATCAAGAGGTTACGCTCGTGGCAAGCCTCGAGGGCGAGGAGCTTACGGAGGATTTGCTGGGCAGTTTCACTCTCGACTACGATGAGGCTCTGCTCGAATGCACCTATATGGAGATGGCCGATGAAGGCATACGTCTCACTTTCAAGGGTCTTGCCGAGGGTGTGGCCAATGTTACCGTGGGTCTGAACGGACTGACGGCCAAGGCTCAGATCACGGTCACCGCTCCTACGGCCATCGCCGGTGTTGCTGCCGATGCCGCACGCCTTGCCTACGACGGCCGCAACCTCCGTGCCGAGGGTGCGATGATAGATCTTTACAGCGTCACGGGTGCTAAGGTGCTTTCCGGCCGCGACCAAATCTCCCTGTCGGGACTTCCCTCCGGCATCTATGTGGGCAAGGCTACGCTGGCCAACGGCAAGCCCGCCACCATCAAGATTCGCTTGTAAGCAAAGGCATTGCGCCTTGAATGGCGTGGTGTGACTTTATTCCTGCAGGCTCGGACAGCATCTGTCCGAGCCTGTTTTCATTGCCCGTGCTTTGTGCCTTTTTCCCTCTTGCCGGGCGCGGGTGGTGGTGTGATGATGCGAAAGGTATGGTTTCGCCGTGCGAAACGTTACCTTTTAGGACGCAAAACGTCCCCTTTTGCAGGCCAAAAGGGGACGTTTTGCAATGTGGTGTTGCTTGCTTTTGCAACCAGTTGTTTGTCAGTTACTTATAAAAATCAGCGCAATGACTTGTTGTGCAGGCTCTGTTGCGCAGGCAGCAAACGCTTCTTCTGCTTGCAGGAGCTGTGTTGCGGCTTGGGGAAAACTATTCCACCATCACCTCATCGATGAAGCACCATGCGGGATAGCCCACGCCATAGTGCCACGAGGGGCACATTCCGGTGGCCTTGACTCGCACGCGGATGTAGCGTGCCGTGACTGGATGGGGCACGGAGGCTTTGGCCTCTACGAACTTAATGCTCAAGTCGCGATCCTCGGCAAGGCTCACCGTGCTGCCAAAGGGCGTGAAGTGCTCGCCGTCGGCAGATATTTCGTAGCTCACTTCCTTGGGCAGCAGCACCCATGCGCCAAGCTGATGCAGGAAGTCGGTGCTTATCGAGGTGAGTGATGTGGGCTTTTGCAGGTCGATGGTGAAGTCGGGGTCGTCCGCTTCCCATCCTATCCATCCCTCCACGTAGCCCGCTCCGCCAAAGAGACCATCGGTCAGGGCGGCGGTGGCTATGCCCGCGTAGCGCGGGTGAGGGGCTTTGGCATAGCTCACGGTGGCTGTTCCCTTGGCCTTGTTGCGTATGCGGGAGGGCAGATAGCGTTGCAGGTAAAGGTCGCAGTAGTCTGTCGGGCTGTTGTTGCGCTCGTTCAGCGACTGCACGCCGTAGCTCACGCATCGCTCCCGGAACTGTCTCACCTTGCGTTCCGTCTCCTCTTCATCGCCCCTGGGGCGTGTGCGGGCTATCTCCAGCTCGGCATATTGCAGCGGAAGGCGGCTCAGACGGACGCGGTGCAGCAGTGTGCTGTCATCGGCAACGGCCAGTTCGGCCTTGTCGAAGAGTGTCCGGTAGGCGGCCATGAGTGCATCGTTGAGCATCCCGTCTTTGTGGGTGATGGGCGAGTCGTATATCCAGAGCGGCGTTCCGCTTGATAGGAGCGCGCCTTCCATCAGCTTTCGGTAGCTGTAGAGGAAAGGCGCGGCCGCGCCGTAGTAGTCGTTGAGGAACACTTGCATGAGCGAGTCGGCGTCTTGGTATGGGTTCCACATCAGTTTGCCTATCATCCACGCCCTCAACTCGGCGAAATCGGTGCCCGTTTGTCCGTTCACCTGCTCGAAAAGCATGTTGGCGTGGTTGCGCTTGAAGAGCTGTATGTTGGGCGCAAGTACGTGGAAGTTGGGGAACGGCGACACCATGTTGTCGAAGTTGATGCCGTAATCCCATACGAAAATGTTGTTGGAGATGCAGCTCCAGCCCTCCAATGCGCGCACAAAGTCGCGTCCGCTTTCGTTGTCGGTCAGTGGAAGCTCGCGTTTGGCGTCGATGCTGCACAGCATGATGTTGACGTTGGGCAGCGGCCGGACGCGGCGTGGCGGCTGCATACTGTACAGATAGGCCAGCGTGGAGAACTCCTTGTCGGGGTAGCGTGTGGCCAGTCGGTTCATGAAATGGATAATCGGGCCGCTCGCCGAGCCTTCCTCCTGCTCCACTTTTAGGCATTCGGGGCAGTGGCAGTTGGTGTTGTTGCCATCGTTCTGGCTCACGGAGATCATCTTCAATGAGGGGTTGCGGGCGAATATGCTGTCGAGGTTGTGGCAAACCTGCTCGAAGAGGCTCTCGTTGGTGAGGCACCACTGGCTGTGGTGGCCCGGTTGCCGCTTGCCATTGATGAGTGCGTACCACTCCGGGTGCTCCGCGCCGTACACGTCAGACGGTAGTATGCGGTTGAACGTGTGCACCCACATGTTGTCCATGAACATTTGGCGGGGCTGTTCCCATCCAAACCAGTCCACAAACAGCGGGTCTTGCTCGCCGTAGCTTTGCGACTGGCGGTATCTGAAGGCCGGTGTCTCTGCCCAGTCTGTGGCCGGCAGCTCCAGCGTGGGGACGGTTTGGAGGTGGTGTTGCTGCACGTGGTGCGCCGTCCAAGCCCCTTTGGCAAGGTAGTTGATGCCGAAGTGGCGCTCCAGCAGTCGGCAAACGCCGAGCACCGCGCCCTTGTCGCCGCCCGACATCACGCGCAGCGTGCCCTCGTGGCAGACAATTCGGAAGCCGTCCTCGCCCGCGTCGGGTGTCGTCTCTCCTATAATAATGGTGTTTTTGCCGCCTTTTGCCGCCTCTTGGGCAATGGGAAGCGTTGCGCCGGTGAGTTTATTGACGAAGTGATTCAGCACGGTGGCGGCGCGTTGGGTCGTTGCCGTGGTGTCGGCAAGCACAATCCGTGCCGCCGGACGGCCTTTCCTGACCAGCGTTATTTGCGCGCCCGCCGTCAGAGAGAGGGTTGTCGCGAGGAGCAATAGCGTCCGCCGACAACAGATTTTAGGAAGTCGCATGATGAAAAATGAAATGTTATCCCTGCAAAGGTAGCCATTTCCGTTGTAGTGGGGAAGAAAAAGCGGGGCTGTTTTTGCTTATTCGGGAATAAAGTCGTAATTTTACCGCTCGAAAACAGAATAATTAAGCCAATCAACAGAAACATTTAAAAACAGGCAAACAAATGAAAAAGACGATTCTATCGCTCATGGCACTGCTCGTGAGCTTGTCTTCCGTGGCACAATATCAGCCCTCGGAGCAGATCAAGCAGAGCCAGAAGGAGTTCCAGGACTTCAAGTTCGGCATCTTTATCCACTGGGGCATCTACTCAATGCTCGGCGACGGCGAGTGGGTGATGAACAATAAGAGCATCAACTACGCGGAGTATCCGAAGCTGGCTGGCGGTTTCTATCCCTCACGGTTCAACGCCGAGGAGTGGATGAAGACGTTCCGCGAGGCAGGGGCCAAGTATATCACGTTCACCACGCGTCATCACGATGGCTTTTCCATGTGGCACACGTCTGAAAGTCCCTACAACGTGGTGGACGACACGCCGTTTGGCCGCGATGTGCTCAAGGAACTGGCCGACGCTTGCCACAAGGAGAACTTGAGCCTGCACCTCTACTACTCCCATCTCGACTGGGGACGCCTTGATTATCCGCTCGGCCGCACGGGAAAGAAGCTCGGCCGCCCCACGGATCAGCAGAACTGGCCGTCCTACTATGCGTTCATGAACAACCAGCTGCGCGAGTTGCTCACCAATTATGGCCGTGTGGACTGCATCTGGTTTGACGGATGGTGGGATCATGATGAGGACAAGACCCCGTTCAACTGGCAGCTCGACGAGCAGTATGCCATGATTCACAGCCTGCAGCCGCAGTGCCTGGTGGCCAACAATCACCATGGCACTCCCTATCCGGGCGAGGATATTCAGATATTCGAGCAGGATCTGCCCGGCGAGAACACCTACGGACTGAGCGGACAGGACGTGAGCCGCTTGCCGTTGGAGACTTGCCTGACGATGAACTACACGTGGGGATACAGCATTACCGACAAGAAGTATAAGTCGAAGGAGACCCTTGTGCGCGAGTTGGTGCGCGCGGCAGGCAAGAACTGCAACCTCCTGCTCAACGTGGGTCCCCGTCCCGATGGCCAGTTGCCCACGGAGGCCGTGGAGCGTCTGCAATACATCGGCCAGTTCCTTGGCCAATACGGCGAGACCATCTACGGAACGCGTGGCGGCCTCGTTGCTCCGCACGACTGGGGTGTGAGCACGCAGAAGGACAACCGTCTCTTCATCCACATCCTTTCCTTGAAAGACCAGGCACTGTTTGTGCCCACGGGCGACCGCAAGGTGAAGGCCGCCAAGGTGTTTATCAACGGAAAGAAGGTGGGCTTCAAGGCCGTTGCCAACGGTTATGTGCTCTCCTTGCCCGAGGTGCCTACGGGCGACGACTACGTGGTGGAGCTGACGCTGGCTTAAATGCCGGCTTGGCCGCATCGCGGCAGGTATAGAAAGAGCGCAAATGTGCGGTGTCGATAAGCGGCACCGCACGTTTTGTTTTCCGGAAGCATACCTTTTGCCGTGCGAAACGTATGGTTTGGCACGGCAAAAGGTATGCTTTGACAAGGCAAAACCATACGTATGGGCAAGTGCTTGATGCTCAGCAGCGTGCAAAGCCTTGAAAAGTGCGTGCTTGGGGAGGCGCGCAGGGCGGCGGGCGAAGCCCTTTGAGGCATGGCCGCGCGTGCGCGAATCGCGCGCGAAAGTAAAAATACGTGCCGCGCGGTGGCCTATGTAGCGGATTTTTTGTAATTTTGCAATCAGATAACAAAACAACGACAGAAAATGGAAAAGAAATTCAAGCGCACAACAGTAACGGCGGCTCTGCCTTACGCCAATGGCGGCGTACACATAGGCCACCTTGCGGGTGTCTATGTGCCTGCCGACATCTACGTGCGATACCTCCGCCTGAAGGGCGAGGAAGTCGTCTTCATCGGCGGCAGCGACGAGCACGGTGTGCCCATCACGCTCCGTGCCAAGAAAGAGGGCGTGAGCGCGCAGGACATCTGCGACCGTTACCACACGCTCATCAAGGACTCGTTCAGCGAGTTCGGCGTTTCCTTCGACGTTTACAGCCGCACCACGTCGGCCACGCACAACAAGCTGGCCAGCGACTTCTTCCGCAAACTCTACGATGACGGCAAACTCATCGAGAAAGAGATAGAACAATACTATGACGAGGAGGCACACCAGTTTCTCGCCGACCGCTATATCATGGGGCAGTGCCCCCACTGCGGCAACCCCAACGCCTACGGCGACCAGTGCGAGAAGTGCGGAAGAGACCTCTCGCCCATGGAGCTGATAGAGCCGCACTCCACCATCAGCGGGTCGAAGCCCGTGGTGCGCGCAACGAAAAACTGGTACTTGCCGCTCAACGACTATCAGGAGTGGCTCAAGGAGTGGATTCTGGACGGCCACAAGGAGTGGCGCTCCAACGTCTACGGCCAGTGCAAGTCGTGGCTCGACATGGACTTGCAGCCCCGCGCCATGACGCGCGACCTTGACTGGGGTATCCCCGTGCCCGTGGAGGGAGCAGAGGGCAAGGTGCTCTACGTGTGGTTCGACGCGCCCATCGGCTATGTGTCGAACACGAAGGAGCTGTGCGATGCCGACCCCGAACGCTGGGGCAACTGGGAGAAGTGGTGGAAAGAGCCGGATACGCGCCTCGTACACTTCATAGGCAAGGACAACATCGTGTTCCACTGTCTCATTTTCCCCACCATGCTCAAAGCCCACGGCGGCTATGTGCTGCCCGACAACGTGCCGGCCAATGAGTTCCTGAACTTGGAGAACGACAAAATATCTACCTCGCGCAACTGGGCCGTGTGGCTGCATGAGTATTTGAAGGACTTCCCGGGCAAGCAAGACGTGCTGCGCTACGTGCTTACGGCCAACGCACCCGAGACGAAGGACAACAATTTCACGTGGAAAGACTTCCAGGAGCGCAACAACTCGGAGCTGGTGGCCATCTATGGCAACTTCGTCAACCGCGCGCTGCAGCTCACCACGAAGTACTGGGGCGGCGTAGTGCCCGAGCCGGGCGAGCTGCTCGATGTGGACAACAAGGCCATAGCCGAGTTCAAGGACGTGAAGGACAAGATGGAGACGCTGCTCAACGGCTTCCATTTCCGCGAGGCACAGAAGGAGGCGATGAACTTGGCGCGCATCGGCAACCGCTACATCACCGAGTGCGAGCCGTGGAAGGTGTGGAAGACCGATCCCGCGCGCGTGCAGACGATACTCTACATCTCGTTGCAGCTTGTCGCCAACCTCAGTATTGCCTTTGAGCCGTTCCTGCCTTTCTCCAGCAAAGACCTGCGCGGAATGATCAACCTTGACCATTTCGACTGGAAAGACCTGGGCAGCGTGGAGATGCTGAAGCCTGGTCATCAGCTGGCCGCGCCGCACCTGCTCTTCGAGAAGATAGAGGACGATGCCATTCAGGCACAGCTCGACAAGCTCGCGGCCACGAAGAAGGCCAACGAGGAGGCCAAGGCCGCAGCCGAATACAAGGCCAAGCCCATCAAGCCTAACGTGGACTTCGCCGATTGGGAGAAGCTCGACATACGCGTGGGGCACATCAAGGACTGCCAGCCCGTGAAGAAGAGCAACAAGCTGCTGCGCTTCACCATTGATGATGGGTCGGGCACGGACCGCACCATCCTCTCCGGCATTGCCAAGTATTACAAGCCCGAGGACTTGGTGGGCAAGGATGTGCTCTTCGTGGCCAACTTTGCGCCCCGCAAGATGATGGGCATTGAGAGCCAGGGAATGATTCTCTCGGCCGAGAACTTCGATGGCGGCCTGAGCGTAACATCGCTCTTGCGCCCCGTGAAGCCCGGCAGCCAAGTGGGATAGTGCCAGCGGAGGAGGCCGTTGCGGCCTTGTCCGGAGAAAGAATGCTGCCCTGCCGCCTTGCGGTGGTGGGACAGGCGAAAGTAAGCGCATGGCTTTTGCGATGGTTGGATGCCTTTTCGGGCATCGGCGCGCACAAAGGCCATGCGCTTTGTTTGGTGCTGGCGCAACCGTTTGCACATTAATTGACTTAAATCATTCTAACCGCTGCGGCGGGCAACGTGGAAAATTCGTAACTTTGAATCGAAAAAAAACGATATAACCATCATGAACATACGATTCTGCATAGAGTATCGGACGGAATACGGGCAGGAGCTGATGCTCCATCTGTGGCAGTCCGGTCAAGGTGGCGAAGTTGTTGCCGCCGAGTACAGGATGCACACCACGGACGGGGTGCGCTGGCTGTGCGACATCAATAAGGAATGGCCATCGGGCGAGGTGCTCTCCTATTATTATAGTGTGGAGCGTGGTGGCTGTGCCGAGCGCACGGAATGGACGGTGGTGCCCCATCGTCTGGAGCTGACCACCCTTGGGCGGCAGTACACCACCTGCGACCGTTGGAACGACATACCTTTGGAGTCCTATCTTTATTCTTCGGCCATCACCGACTGCCTTTTGGGCAGACGGCAGGAGACGCCCAAGGTCACGGGCTATGCGCGGACGGTGCGCCTGAAAGTGCGCGCTCCGCAGCTTTTGTCCGGTCAGCGGCTCTATGCGGTGGGTCAGCAACCCGCGCTGGGTCAGTGGAAAGCCGGCCATGCCGTGGAGATGACCGAGCATGGAGTGGGCGAGTGGGTGGCCGACATCGATGCGGCGCAACTCTATGGCCGCGAGATGGAGCTGAAGTTTGTCGCCGTGGAGGAGCACCGCTTTGAAAGTGCGGCGTGGGAGACGGGCGACAACCGCGTGGTGACGCTTCCCGAGATGAGCGATGGCGATGTGTTTGTGGTGGAATTGCCCGAAGCATCCTTCCCGTCGCCGTCCATTCGTGTGGCCGGAACGCTCGTGCCTGTGTTCTCATTGCGCAGCAAGAGCAGCTTCGGCGTGGGCGATTTTGGCGACTTGAAGCGCATGATAGACTGGGTTTCGCTCACCGGTCAGCGCGTGTTGCAAGTGTTGCCCATCAACGACACCACCACCACGCACACTTGGACGGACTCTTATCCATACAGCTGCATCTCCGTTTTCGCGCTTCATCTTCAGTATGTCGACCTCAGCGCACTGCCTTCTTTGGACAATAAGGCCGACAGGCTGCGCTTTGAGGAGTTGCGGAGCGAGCTGAACCAGCTGCCGCAAATAGACTATGAGCGCGTCAATGCGGCCAAGACGGAATACTTGCGTCTGCTCTACGCGCAGGATGGCAAGCGCGTTATGGCCACAAAGCAATACAAGGCATTCTTTGAGGAGAACGCGCGGTGGCTTGTGCCCTATGCCCAGTATTGTGTGCTGCGCGACCGTTACGGCATAGCCGACTTCACGCAGTGGCCCGACCACAGGCAGTGGAGCGAGGACGACCGCAAGGCACTCACCTCGCCGCGCACGAAGGCTTATCAGGAGGCAGCGTTCTTCTACTACGTGCAGTTTGTTCTCTTCACTCAAATGGAGGAAGCACACGAGTATGCGCGGCGGAAGCACGTGATCCTGAAAGGCGACATCCCCATCGGCGTGAACCGAAACGGCTGCGATGTGTGGACAGAGCCGCGCTACTTCAATCTCAACGGACAGGCCGGCGCACCGCCCGATGACTTCTCTGTGAACGGACAAAACTGGGGATTCCCCACCTATAACTGGGAGGAGATGCTCCAAGACGGCTGCCAATGGTGGGTGCGCCGCTTCCAAAGTATGGCGCGCTTCTTCGATGCTTACCGCATAGACCACGTTTTGGGCTTCTTCCGCATTTGGGAGATACCCGTTGATGCGGTGCACGGACTGCTGGGACAGTTCCAGCCGGCTCTCGCGCTGACGCGTGAGGAGATAGAGGGCTATGGTCTGCGTTGGCAGGAAGAACTGTTCACCACGCCATTCATCACCGACTGGGTGCTTGAGCGTGTGTTCCGCGACAAGGCCGCAATGGTTAGGGAGCAGTTCTTGGAGAAAAAGGACAGCTACTATTACCGTATGCGTGCGGAGTTTGACACGCAGAAGAAGGTGGAGGCTTATTTTGCGCAAGTGGCAGAAGAGCAAACGAAGGGACTTTCCGCCGCCGAGGCCGATGCAAAGACGCAGGAACTGAATGCCTTGCGCGATGGCTTGTATGCCCTTATCAGCGATGTGCTCTTTGTGCGCGACCATCGTGATGGCAACAAATTCCATCCCCGCATCTCCGTGCAGCTCGATTTCGTGTATGAAAGCCTGTACGATTGTGACAAAGCCGTCTTCAATCGTCTTTATAACGACTATTATTACCGTCGCAACAATCAGTTCTGGTATGGCGAGGCCATGCGTAAGTTGCCGCGATTGGTGGATGCCACGCGGATGCTGGTGTGTGCGGAAGACCTCGGAATGGTGCCCGATTGCGTGCCATGGGTGCTCGATGCGCTGCGCATTCTTTCGCTTGAGGTGCAGAGTATGCCCAAGAATCCGGGCGACCAGTTTGGCTGTTTGAGCCAATTCCCTTACCGTTCGGTGTGCACTTTCTCCTCCCATGATATGCCCACGTTGCGCCAATGGTGGGACGAGGACGGCAACCGCGCGCAGGATTATTACCGCACGATGCTCCATCGTGGTGGCAACGCGCCGCATCCGCTGCCCGGATGGCTGGCACGCGACATTGTTGGAGGTCAGCTTTCCTCTCCCTCCATGCTCTGCATCCTTAGCATTCAGGACTGGATGGCCATCGATGAGCGGCTGCGGCTTCCCGATGCCAACGCCGAGCGTATCAACATACCCGCCAATCCGCGCCATTACTGGCGTTATCGGATGCATGTGGGCATTGAGGAACTGATGGAAAACAAGGACTTTATTGCCAATATAGAGGAGCTTGTCATAGAGACCAACCGCTGTGCGGCGTGTCGCGGATGAGCTGTTTGTCACACAATAACACACAAAACGTTTTAATTGATGGAAAAGAAATTATTCCTTGCCGCGCTCTTTCTGCCCATGATGGTCGCGGCGCAGACGGTGACATCGCCCAATGGCAATGTTTCCGTGACGTTCTCGCTCGCCGATGGAGGTGTGCCGAGCTACGAAATGACCTATAAGAACCGTCCCGTGGTGAAGCCATCGCGCCTCGGCTTGGAGCTGGCCAAGGACAAGCATGCCAGCCAAGGACTTGAGGAGACGAGCCTGATGGACGGATTTACCAAGACGACTACGGAGACTTCAACGTTTGACGAGACTTGGAAGCCCGTGTGGGGAGAGACGGCCACCGTTCGGAATCACTACAATGAGTTGCTCGTGAAGCTGCACCAGAATACCTCGGGGCGCGATATGAACATACGCTTCCGCGTCTATGACGATGGAATGGGACTTCGTTATGAGTTCCCGCAGCAGCAAAACCTTGTTCATTTCATCGTTAAGGAGGAGCATACGCAGTTTGCTATGGCTGGTGATCATACAGCCTGGTGGCTTCCCGGCGACTATGACACGCAGGAGCAGGAGACGCAAGAGTCGAAGTTGTCGGAGATTCGGAGCCGCTTCCATGACGCCGTCAACTGGAATAACTCTTCTGTGGCAGTGTTCTCGGAGACAGGTGTGCAGACAGCATTGCAGATGAAGTCGCAGGATGGTTTGTATATCAACATCCATGAAGCCGCTTTGGTCAACTATCCGGCCATGCATCTGAACCTCAATGACAAGAATATGGTGTTCGAGTCTTGGCTCACGCCCGATGCTACGGGCAACAAAGCCTACTTGCGCACGCCGTCTCACACGCCGTGGCGCACGGTCTTGGTGAGTGACGATGCGCGCGAGATGCTCTCGTCTAACCTTATCCTCAACCTCAATGAGCCTTGCAAGATTGAGGATACGTCTTGGATTCACCCCACAAAGTATTGTGGCGTATGGTGGGAGATGATTGTTGGCAAGAGTTCGTGGAATTATACCGATGAGTATCCTTGCGTTGACATTTATAATGTAGACTGGAACAAGGTGAAACCCAACGGACGGCATGGCGCAACAACGGCTAATGTGAAGAAATACATCGACTTTGCCGCCAAGAATGGTTTGCAACAGGTGCTCGTGGAAGGCTGGAATATCGGTTGGGAAGACTGGGCCAACCGCTGGAAGTGGGACGTTTTCGATTTCGTAACGCCGTATCCCGACTTCGATATTGAGTATCTTAACGAGTATGCCCACAGCAAAGGCGTGCGTTTGATGATGCACAACGAGACCAGCTCAAGCACAATAGAGTATGAACGGCACTTGGAGAACGCGCTCAACTTGATGAACAAGTATGGCTACGATGCTGTGAAGACGGGCTATGTGGGCGATATTATTCCGCGTGGCGACCATCATTACAGCCAGTCTATGGTCAATCATTATCAATACGTTGTGGAGCAGGCCGCCAAACATCATGTCATGGTCAATGGCCATGAGGCCGTGAGACCCACGGGACTGTGCCGCACGTGGCCAAACCTTGTTGGAAACGAGAGCGCACGTGGCGGAGAGTATGAGGCTTTTGGCGGAAACGCGCCTTATCATACGGTGATTTTGCCCTTCACAAGGCTTCAAGGCGGTCCGATGGACTACACGCCGGGTATCTTTGAGACGCAACTGAGCACTTGGAGCGACAATACGAGCTGGGTGCGCACAACGCTTTGCGGACAGTTGGCACTCTATCTGACGATGTACAGTCCGTTGCAGATGGCTGCCGACCTGCCCGAGAACTACGAGCGGTTCGATGATGCCTTCCAGTTCATCCGCGATGTGGCCTGCGACTGGGACGACAGCCGCTACATAGAGGCCGAGCCGGCACGTTACATCACCGTGGCGCGCAAGGCAAAGGGCACGGATGACTGGTTCGTTGGCGGAAAGTGCAATGAAGACGGACACAAGTCGGTCTTCAAGCTCGACTTCCTCGACAAGGGACGCAAGTACGAGTGCACGGTATATGCTGATGCCAAGGATGCCAGTTACGACAAGAACCCCAAGGCATACACGATAACCAAACGCACCGTCAAGGCTGGCGACACACTCAAACTCACGATGGCTGCCGGTGGCGGATTCGCTGTGAGCTTGAAGGCTCTTTAATATAAGGAGACTGTAAGTAGGCGAGTAGGCTGTCAAGTCGCTCAATGGAATAATGAGGGACGGATGGCTCGAACGAGCAGGAGAACGTTTCGAAAGTTAAAGTCCCAATCATTAAACCAGCGGATAGTCTGCCCGTCTACTTAATTAATTTATCGAACATAACAGAATAACGAATATGAGGAAGCTGATGATGGCCGTATGTATGGCCTTGGTGCTCTCCGCACAGCCCGTAATGGCACAAGAGACATTCAATGAGATGCAATATTCGCCCTCGGGCACGGTGTTCAAGCTCAACAGTCCGGAACGTCCCACGTTGCGACTTTATCGCGCTGGGCGCGGCGGAAAGGCTTTCAAGAAAATCAAGATGAAGCCGGCGGGCGACAATGTGTGGACGGCTGAGGTCAAGGGCGACATAAAAGGCGTGTTCTATACGTTCGACATTGGGCGTGGCGAGACCCCCGGCGTGTTTGCCAAGGCCGTAGGATGCAATGGCGGACGCGCTGCGGTAGTTGATTTGCGTGATACCAATCCCGTTGGTTGGGAAAACGACCGCCGTTTGGTGACGAAAAGTCCCGCCGACCTTGTGATTTATGAGCTTCACCATCGCGATTTCTCCATCGATGCTTCCTCCGAACTGGTCAATAAAGGCAAATTCCTTGCTTTGGCCGAGCAGAAAGCCATCAGCCATTTGAAGGCTTTGGGCGTAAATGCTGTCCATGTTCTCCCCTCGTTTGACTTTGCTTCCATCGATGAGGCCAAATATGATAAGCCGCAATATAATTGGGGCTACGACCCCTTGAACTATAATGTGCCCGAAGGCAGCTACTCTTTTGATGCCGAGCTGCCCACCCGCCGCATATTGGAGTTCAAGCAAATGGTGCAGGCCTTGCACAAGGCAGGCATCCGTGTCGTTCTCGATGTGGTGTACAATCACACCTTCGACTTGAAGGGAAGCAATTTTGAACGTACTTTTCCCGGTGTTTATTATCGTTATAAAGCCAATGGCGAGCCAAGCAACGGTTCGGGCTGTGGCAATGAGACAGCTTCCGAGCAGCCCCTCATGCGCAAGTTCATGCTCGAAAGTATGGCCTATTGGGCCAAGGAGTACCACATTGATGGCTTCCGCGTAGACTTGATGGGTTGCCACGACATTGAGACCATGAACCTTATTCGCAAGGAACTCACGCAGATAGACCCCTCCATCTTTATTTATGGCGAGGGTTGGAGTGCCGGACAGTGCGCCCTTGCCACCGAGAAACTGGCCGTAAAGGCTCACACAAGTCAGCTTCCGGGCATTGCCGCGTTCAGCGATGAGCTGCGTGATGCCCTTCGTGGCCCGTTCAACGACGACACCGAGCCAGCTTTCCTTGCCGGAATTGCCGGCCATGAGGAGAGCATCAAGGCCGGAATTGTGGGCATGATAGCCCACCCGCAAGTGGATTATGCCAAGGTAAACTACACGAAAGAGCCGTGGGCCACGGAGCCTACGCAGATGATTGCCTACGTGAGCTGCCACGATGACATGTGTCTGACCGACCGCTTGCGTGCCTCCATCCCCTCAACCTCTTACGATGAGGAAGAACTGATACGCTTAGACTTGCTCGCCCAGACCGCCGTTCTCACCTCGCAGGGCGTTCCTTTCCTGCTTTCGGGCGAGGAGATGTTGCGCACCAAGCAGGGTGTGCACAACTCTTATGAGTCTCCCGACAGCATCAATCACCTCGATTGGGGCAATCTGCAACGCTATCCGCAGGTGTTCGACTATTACAAGAACCTCGTTCACTTGCGTCTTCAGCATCCGGCCTTCCGACTTGGCAAGGCGGAACTTGTGCGGAAGCACTTGGAGTTCCTGCCCTCGCAAGACTGCTTGGTGGCTTTCCGCCTGAAAGACCATGCTGGTGGCGATGCTTGGAACAACATCTACGTTGTTCTCAACAGTGGGCAAGACCTCAAAACGGTGCAAATTCCCGAGGGAACTTACACCATCGTAGCCGTCAACGGTCAGGTTGACGAGCGCGGCTTGGGCGAGATGCAAGGCGGAGAAGTCATGATCGACGGACAATCGGCCTTGATATTGCACGATTAGTTTTTATGTAAAGAATCAAAGAACAGGAGCTTGGAGATGCCATCTCCGCTCCTTTTTATGTTTATACCCATCACACTTCATTGATATTCATCAAAATGAGAAGAATCATTTCCACCATTTTATTCCTCTTGGTCGTCTTGACCATGAATGCGAAAATAGAGATTACGCGCATCGATCCCACCGATTGGTATGTTGGGATGAAAGATCCCACGTTGCAGCTGATGGTCTATGGCAAAGACATACGCAATGCCGATGTAAGCGTAGACTATCCCCACGCCCGCATCGACTCCGTTGTCAGGCTCGACTCGCCCAATTATCTCTTGGTTTATATGAACTTGGAGGGGGCGCAGGCCGGAGAGATGAAGTTGCAGTTTGCCCTTGATGGCAAGCGCAAGGCAGTGCCCTACCAGCTCAAGCAGCGCATGAAGGCCGGCGAGGAGCACCACGGATTCAGCAATGCCGATGTGCTCTATCTGCTCATGCCCGACCGTTTTGCCAACGGAAACCCGAAGAACGACGTAGTGAAAGGTATGCGCGACCAGCGTTGCGACCGCTCTTATCCCTCTTTGCGCCACGGCGGCGACCTTGCCGGCATAGGCAGTAGGCTGGATTATTTCAAGACGCTTGGCGTTACCGCGTTGTGGTTTACGCCGATATTGGAGAACGACAGCCCGTCCGATGAGGCCGGAAACAGTTCTTATCACGGCTATGCCGCCACCGATTATTACAAGGTCGATGCGCGCTTTGGCACAAACGAGGAGTATAGTCAGTTTATCAAGGACTGTCATGCGCAGGGACTGAAAATCGTTATGGACATGATTTTCAACCATTGCAGCAACTACCATCCTTGGAATCTTGACGCGCCGTCGCGCGATTGGTTCAACAATCCCAACTACGGGATGCAGACTTCCTACAAGCTCACGCCCGTTCTCGACCCCTATGCCTCCGACATTGACTTGCAGGAAACCGTGGATGGCTGGTTTGTTCCGTCCATGCCCGACCTCAATCAGAAGAATCCCCACGTGTTGCGCTACCTTGTTCAGAACAGCAAATGGTGGGTGGAGACGGCCGACATCGATGGTATCCGAATGGACACCTATCCCTATGCCGACCGCACGGCCATGGCTCTGTGGATGAAAGCCATTGACGAGGAGTATCCCAACTTCAACACCGTGGGCGAGACATGGGTCACCGAGCCGGCCTACACCGCCGCTTGGCAAAAGGACTCGAAGCTCTCCGAGCAGAACAGCTATCTGAAAACGGTGATGGACTTTGCGTTCTTCGACCGCATGAACCAAGCCAAGACCGAGGAGACGGACGGCTGGTGGAAGGGCTTCTGCCGCGTCTACAACTCGCTCTGCTACGACTATCTTTATGCCAACCCGTCGAGTGTGCTTGCATTCATTGAGAATCACGACACCGACCGCTTCCTTGGCAAGGGCAAGGACGTTGTCCCCTTGAAGCAGGCACTCGCCCTGCTGCTGACGATGAACCGCATTCCGCAGCTCTATTACGGCACGGAGGTGCTCATGAACGGCACCAAGGAGAAGACCGATGGCTACGTGCGCTGCGACTTCCCCGGCGGTTTCCCCGGCGATGGACGCGATGCCTTCACCCGTGAGGGACGCACGGAGGAGGAGAACGCCATGTTCGACTGGATGTCGCGTCTGCTCCACTGGCGTCAGGGCAATGAGGTGATTACGCGCGGCGTGCAGAAGCAGTTCATTCCGTTCAACGGTGTCTATGTGCTTTGCCGCCAGCATGAGGGCAAAACGGTGATGACCGTTCTCAACGGCAAGAATGGCGACAACCAAATGGACGTGAAACGCTATGCCGAGGTGATTGGCCGCCACGCCACGGCTAAGGATGTCACCACCGGAGCTACCATCGATTTGACCAAGAATGTTCCCCTCTCGCGCCGTCAGGCCATGGTGCTGGAGTTCTGATGTGCGGGGAAAGGATACTTACAGACGGACATATAGAGAAGCAAGCATGAAAAAGTTGTTGGCACTTATGGCCTTTTGTGGCCTTGCTGTTGCCGCCGCCGCGCAGAAATACGTTGGCGGCGACATCTCGCTGCTGCCTTCTTACGAGGCCGCCGGGGCACAGTACTACGACCCAAGCGGCAATCCCATCGGCAGTCCCCTCGATTTCTTTGCCCAAGAGGGCATGAACGCCATGCGCGTGCGCCTTTTCGTCAATCCCGACAACGCCCCCGATGAGGCCAAAGGGCAGGGCGTGTGTCAGGATGTTGAGTACATTCTGCCCTTGGCCAAGGCCATCAAGGCCAAGGGGATGCGTCTGCTGCTCGACTTCCATTACAGCGACACATGGGCAGACCCCTCCAATCAATGGACACCCGCCGCATGGCAGGGACTTGGCGATGATGCTTTGGCCGACAGTGTGGCCGGCTACACCCGCCGCGTGTTGCAGCGGCTGGCCGATGAGGGCGCATCGCCCGACTTCATTCAGCCGGGCAACGAGGTGAGCTACGGACTCCTGTGGGGCAGCAAGGCCGATGGCTACGGCAAGGCTTGCTATCCCGATGCCGCGCGGAGCAACTGGCAACGCTTTGCCACGCTGCTCTCCAAGGCCATCGGGGCTTGTCGCACCACGTGCCCGGAAGCAAAAATCGTTCTGCATACGGAGCGCGTCTCGCTCACGCAGCAAGCCGACAACGCCAACTATGCCGCCCTATTGAAGTTTGTGGACTACATGACGGAGTTTGGCATCGACTACGACATCATCGGGCTGAGCTATTATCCCTATTTCCATGGTGCTCTGACGGAGCTGGAAGGCGCGATAGCGCGCTTGGAGACCGCGTGCCCCGACAAGGACTTGATGCTCGTTGAGACGGGCTATCCCTACGCCTGGGCTGTGCCGGGCACCACCTATGATGCCACGGCGGCCTATCCCTACACGGCGGAGGGGCAGCGGCAGTTTGCCGAAGACCTTGTGGCCATGCTGAATGGCCACGACCGCGTGAAAGGACTGTTTTGGTGGTGGATGGAGGCCAACGAGTACGGGATAGACTGGACTTCTGCCGTAACGGACAGTTGGTACAACGCGCCGCTGTTCGACAACCGCGATGGTCGCGCCACCCCGGCCTTGGGCTGCCTGCGCCGCTTCGTGGAGGGGCAGACGGGCGTGTCGTCTGCGGCCGTATCGGAGCAGCAGCCTTCCGCCCCCGTCTACTCCATTGACGGAAAACGCCTCACCGCCGAGCCGGCACATGGCGTGTGGGTGGCGAAAGGCTGGAAAATGGTGCGCTGACAAAGGAATAACAACAACAGTAAAACATATCAAAGCCATGAAGATTCTTGCGGTAGGAATGAACTACCTTGAACACAATGCCGCCTTGCATGGCAAGGCTGCGAAGCCCGAGAGCCCCGTGCTGTTTATGAAAGCCGAGTCGTCGGTGCTGAAAAACGGGAAGCCTTTCTTTGTGCCCGACGACATGGGGCGCATCGAATACGAGACAGAGGTGGTGGTGCGCCTCAACCGCTTGGGGAAGAACATCCCCGTGGAGTTTGCCCATCGCTACTACGATGCACTCACGGTGGGCATCGACTTCACGGCGCGCGACCTGCAACGCGACCTGAAGGCCAAGGGGCTGCCGTGGGAACTCTCCAAGAGCTTCGACGGCGCGACCGTGCTTGGCGACTGGGTGGACAAGAGCTTGCTGCTCCATCCGCAGCAAACGAACTTCCATCTCGACATCAACGGGCGCACCGTGCAGGAAGGGTGTACGGCCGATATGCTCTATACCATTGATGAGCTGATAAGCTATGCCAGCCGCTATTTCACCATCAAGACGGGCGACATCTTCTTCACGGGATGCCCCACAGGGTGTGGCCCCGTGGCCATAGAAGACCACTTGGAGGGCTATCTCGGCGAGCGGCGCGTGCTCGACTTCATGTGCAAGTAGGCCGCGGCGGCACGCAGAAAGGCTTGTTGTGGCGCGCTGTGCAGTGCGTTGTGCGTCAGACACTTACAGAGAGGTGTGGTTTCGCCTTGCAAAAGGTTACCTTTTGCGGGGCAAAACCACACCTTTTGCATTCCATTAGGTATGGTTTTGCATCCCCGCCGTTGTGCCCCCGTTGGTGGCGGCGCAGCGGCGGGGCGGTTTTCGTGCTTCGTTGGGCACGCCTCATGGGCTTTCCGCGCGCCAAGGAAGCCGCCGAAAGGGGTGGGGAAACGTAATGAAAGGGCGAGAAAAAAAGTAATTTTCTTTGTAATCTCGCCCGTTTGCATTATCTTTGCACCATAATATTCCTATTACATCCGACAGATTATGATTCTTTTCTTCAGAACAAGGTCGAAAAGCGTGATTGCCACGGAGGTGAATCACAAGTTGTCCTCAAATGAGATAAGTGAACTTAGTTGGCTCTACGGCGATGCCGAGGCCCTGAATGCCGAGCAGCTGGAAGGCTTTTTCGTAGGCCCGCGCCGCGAAATGGTCAGCCCATGGAGCACCAACGCCGTGGAAATAACGCAGAACATGGCGTTGGAGGGTATCACGCGCATAGAGGAATACTTCCCCGTGGACAGTGCCGAGGCGGAGCACGACCCCATGCTGCAGCGCATGTATGAGGGGCTTGACCAGCAAATCTTCACCGTTGAGCACCAGCCGGAGCCTATCAAGCGCGTCGACGACATTGAGAAGTTCAACGAGGAGGAGGGACTTGCCCTCTCGCCCGAGGAAATTGCATATCTGCAAAAGATAGAGAAAGAGAACGGACGGCCGCTCACCGACAGCGAGATTTTCGGTTTCGCGCAGATCAACTCAGAGCACTGCCGTCACAAGATATTCGGTGGCGAGTTCATCATCGATGGTGAGAAGATGGAGTCGTCGCTCTTCAACCTCATCAAGAAGACCACGCGGGAGAATCCGGGAAAGATACTCTCCGCCTACAAGGACAATGTGGCCTTCGCCGAAGGCCCTGTCGTGGAGCAGTTTGCCCCCAAGAACCAGTCTACGGCCGACTATTTCCGCGTGAAACCCATTGAGAGCGTCATCTCGCTGAAAGCCGAGACCCATAATTTCCCCACCACCGTGGAGCCGTTCAACGGCGCGGCCACGGGAACGGGTGGTGAGATACGCGACCGCATGGGCGGTGGCACAGGCTCGTGGCCCATCGCCGGCGCGGCAGTGTACATGACGGCCTACCCAAGACTGCGCGATGACGACGGCCAGCAGCCCGCAACGCGTGACTGGGAGGACATCCTGCCCGTGCGCAAGTGGCTCTATCAGACTCCGGAGCAGATCCTGGTGAAAGCCTCCAATGGCGCGAGCGACTTCGGAAACAAGTTTGGCCAGCCGCTCATCACGGGTTCGCTGCTCACGTTTGAGCATCAGGAGAACGGCGAGAAGTATGCCTACGACAAAGTGGTGATGCTCGCCGGTGGCGTGGGATACGGCACGAAGCGCGACTGTTTGAAGAAAGAGCCGCAGAAAGGCAACAAGGTCGTAGTTGTCGGAGGCGACAATTACCGCATCGGACTGGGCGGTGGCTCGGTGTCTTCGGTGGATACGGGTCGCTACAGCAACGGAATTGAGCTGAATGCCGTGCAGCGCGCCAACCCGGAGATGCAGAAGCGCGCCTACAACCTTGTGCGCGCGCTGACCGAGGAGGAAGGCAATCCCGTGGTGTCCATCCACGACCACGGCTCGGCGGGTCACCTCAACTGCCTCTCGGAGCTGGTGGAGGAGAACGGCGGCGTGATAGACATGACACAATTACCCATCGGCGACAAGACGCTCAGCGCAAAGGAAATCATCGCGAATGAGTCTCAGGAGCGCATGGGCATCCTGATTGATGAGAAACACCTCGACCATGTGGCGAAGATTGCCGAGCGCGAGCGTGCGCCGATGTATGTTGTTGGCGAGACAACGGGCGACGCCCACTTCTCCTTCGTGCAGGGCGACGGTGTCAAGCCCTTCGATCTTGACGTGGCGCAGATGTTCGGCCATTCACCAAAGACCGTCATGCGCGATGAGACCGTGGAGCGTCACTATGCTCCTGTGGCCTATGATGCATCACAGCTCGACACCTATCTGCGCCGCGTGTTGCAGCTTGAGGCTGTCGCTTGCAAGGATTGGTTGACCAATAAGGTAGACCGCAGCGTTACGGGAAAGGTGGCGCGGCAGCAGTGCCAGGGACGTTTGCAGCTGCCGTTGAGCGACTGTGGCGTGGTGGCACTCGACTATCGTGGCGTGAAAGGTATCGCCACGGCACTCGGCCATGCCCCGCAGGCAGGTCTTGCATCGCCTGAGGCAGGCAGTGTGCTGAGCGTTGCCGAGTCGCTGACGAACATTGTGTGGGCTCCGCTCGCCGATGGCATGGACTCGTTGAGCCTCAGTGCCAACTGGATGTGGCCGTGCCGCTCGCAGAAAGGTGAGGACGCGCGTCTCTATCGCGCCGTGAAGGCACTGTCAGACTTCTGCTGCGCCATTGGCGTAAACGTGCCCACGGGCAAGGATTCGCTCTCTTTGAGCCAGCAGTATCCCAACGGCGAGAAGATAGTGTCGCCGGGTACGGTCATCGTGACCAGCGGCGGCGAGGTGAGCGACATACGTAAGGTGGTGTCGCCGGTGCTTGTCAACAACAAGCAGTCGCGCCTTTATCATATCGATTTCTCTTTCAGCGAGCAGCAACTGGGCGGAAGCGCATTTGCACAGAGTCTCAACAAGGTGGGCGATGATGTGCCCACGGTGAATGATCCGCAATATTTCTGCCAGTGCTTTGAGGCAGTTCAGGAGCTGATCAAGCGTGGATGGGTGCTTGCCGGACACGATATTTCGGCTGGCGGTCTCATTACCACACTGCTGGAGATGACCTTTGCCAACGTAGAAGGTGGCTTGCGGGTCAACCTGCACGACATCAAGGGCGATGATGTCATCAAGAAGCTCTTCGCCGAGAACCCCGGTGTGGTGATTCAGGTGGCCGATGAGCACGCCGATGCTGTGCGTGAGTATCTCGAAGACTGCTGCGTGGGCTACGCCCGCATTGGTCAGCCGATGCCGGAGCGCCGCTTCATGACCATCAGCGATGGCGCGTTCAAGCAGGAACTCGACATCGATGAGCTGCGCGATGTGTGGTACAAGACTTCCTACCTGCTCGACAGAGACCAGAGCTTCAACGGTATGGCCAAGAAACGCTACACCAACTACAAGAAGCAACCGGTGGAAATGCGCTTCAACACCGCCTTCACGGGCACGCTGAAGCAGTATGGTCTCAATCCCGATCGCTGGCAGACGATGACCGACACCGACAGACTGAACGCCCCCAAGGCAGCCATCATACGCGAGAAAGGCACTAACGGCGAGCGAGAAATGGCCTACGCGCTCTATCTGGCTGGCTTTGAGGTGAAGGATGTCATGATGACCGACCTCATCAGTGGCCGCGAGACGCTGGAAGAGGTCAATATGATCGTGTTCTGCGGTGGTTTCTCCAACTCCGATGTCCTCGGCTCGGCCAAGGGATGGGCAGGCGCGTTCCTCTATAACCCCAAGGCCAAGGAGGCACTCGACCGCTTCTATGCCCGCAAGGACACCCTCTCGCTGGGCATTTGCAACGGTTGCCAGCTCATGGCGGAGCTGAATCTCATCAACCCCGAGCACGAGCATCAGGCTCATCTCTGCCATAACAACTCGAAGAAGTTTGAAAGCTCCTTCCTCAGCGTGGTCATTCCGGAGAACAACAGCGTCATGTTCGGCTCTCTGTCGGGCAACAAGCTGGGCATCTGGGTAGCTCACGGAGAAGGCCGCTTCTATCTGCCCGAGGCCGAGGACCGCTACAATGTGGTGGCCAAATACAACTATGCGCAGTATCCCGGCAACCCCAATGGCTCCGACTACAACGTTGCGGGCATCTGCTCTGCCGATGGACGCCATCTGGCCATGATGCCTCACTTGGAGCGCGCCATATTCCCGTGGCAGCAAGGCTGGTATCCCGGTGCGCGCCGCGCCGACGAGGTGACTCCGTGGATGGAGGCCTTCGTGAACGCAAGGAAGTGGGTGGAGGCTCACCGCGCGTAGTCCGCCGGACGTTAAATCCATAACAAGCGGGCAAGCCGTGCGCCCTCACATCTCATGGGGCTTGCGGCTTGCCTGCTTTTCCTTTATCCCGACCCGCTTGCGGGCGGTTATAAACAGACCATTCAGCACGTAAGAAATGCCATCTCGACAACAAACAGAGTCGCTGGGCTTCTATTGGGAGAGCTTCAAGACGTTTTTCAAGATAGGCGCGTTCACCCTTGGTGGCGGATACGCCATGATACCCATCATCCAAACCGAAGTGGTGGAGAAGCGGAAATGGATAGATCAGGAGCAGTTCCTCGACCTTATAGCCATTGCGCAGAGCTGTCCCGGCGTGTTTGCCATCAACATCAGCGTCTTCATTGGCTACAGGCTGCGCAAGCTCCGTGGCGCGCTCTGCACGGCCTTGGGCACGGCCTTGCCCTCGTTTCTCATCATTCTGCTCATCGCCATGTTCTTCCATCGCTTCATGGAGGTGGGCTGGATAGCGGCCATGTTCCGGGGAATACGCCCCGCCGTGGTAGCTCTCATTGCCGTGCCCACGTTCAATCTGGCCAAGAGCGCGCGCATACGGCTTTACAACTGCTGGATTCCCATCATCTCCGCGCTGCTCATCTGGAAGCTGGGAGTGAACCCCATCTTCATCATTATTGCGGCCGGACTGGCAGGATACGTCTATGGCAAAGTAATCAAACCAACGGAATAAGGCAGCGATGATTTTCCTTCAGCTCTTCTACACGTTCTTCATCATTGGCCTCTTCGGCTTTGGCGGTGGCTACGGAATGCTCTCCCTCATTCAGACGGAGACGGTTGTCAACCACCAATGGCTCTCCTCGGCCGAGTTTACCAACATTGTGGCCATCTCGCAGATGACCCCCGGGCCCATAGGCATCAACTCGGCCACCTACTGTGGCTATGCTGCCGCCCAGAATGCGGGCTATGGCAGCACGATGGCGGCACTGGGAAGCGCGGTTGCCACCTTAGCCCTTGTCCTGCCCAGCTTCATCCTGATGATACTCATCAGCAAAGTTCTCATGAAGTATATGCGCACGCAGGCCGTGCAGGGCATTTTCGCAGGTCTGCGTCCGGCCGTTGTTGGCTTGCTCGCCGCGGCCACCTTGCTGCTCTGCGATGTGGAGAACTTCTCCTCGCCGAGCCTCAATCCGTGGCAGTTCTGGATTAGCCTGCTGCTCTTTGGCGCCACATTCGTGGGCACGATGTGGCTCAAAATCAATCCCATCCGCATGATTTGCTACGCCGCCTTTGCCGGATTGGTGCTGCTCTATTAACGCTGTTATAGTTCTTTTGTGTCATGGCTGAGAATAAAGAGTTTTTGAAAAGTCGGAATGCTGTAACGTTTGTGGATCTTTTCGCTGGTGCTGGAGGTATCAGTGAGGGATTTTTACAAGCGTATACGGATAATCGTTACTTTGATTTTCTGCTTGCCTCTGATATCAATTCTAATTGTGAGCTTACTCACCGTGTGCGTTATAATATGCAACTTGGACTCTCAACCAAGTTCATTTGTCAGGATATCACGGAGGATAGCTTTGTGGAGAATTTGAAAAAGGAGATTGGGAACAAGACTGTTGATGTGGTTACGGGTGGACCAAGTTGTCAGTCGTTCAGCCTTTCGGGGCGTCGTAAGAAATTTGATAAGCGGGATGACCTCTTTTATCATTATTTGAAAGTGATAAAAGCATTACGCCCCAAATACTTTGTGATGGAGAATGTAAAAGGGTTGCTTACAAAGGATGGAGGCAGAATAAAAGAACAAATCTTGAAAGAGATACGTTCAATCATCGATGAAGAAAAAATAGATTTGCTTACGGATTTCGTGAGAACAAGTTTCTGTGCGGAGAGAGCGTTTAAAGGCAATGTGTTATTGTCAAAAATCGCTATTGAAGCAGCATCGGGAGAAGAGAAAAAAGAGCGGATAGAGGAGTATTTCTCACTACTTGAAGGGTTGTTTAGGGCTGTTACACGTCATGTGGAATACAAAGTGAGCAAGTCCAATGTAGACATTAATACTGTCAGGCATGGTTTGCGCATGCTAAAAGAGGGTACACTCCGTGAGAATTTACGTAAAGATGTGATAGGCTTGAAGACTAAAGCCGACATCGACAACGATATTTTTGGTGATGTTATGAACTCGTTCATTGCGAGTATGTCAGATGCGGCTATTTTGGAGAGTATCTCAAAAGCTTTAGAGCGTATTACAAAATTAACGGTTGAGGAGGATAGTCTTGTCCTTTTTGAGGAGGCGTTGTCGCTTTACGTGCTTACGTTTGATGAGGTCTTAGATTTGATAGGAAAAGAGGTGGATGGAACGAATGCAGAGAGTCGGTATAAAGTGGTGCTCTCTCAGATTCGGTTGTATAACATAGATGGTCCGCAAGTATTGCTTTCTTCAAACTATGGAGTACCGCAGAGCCGGGAACGTGTGGTGTTTATCGGCTGCAGAAATGACCAACCGATAATTAACACTATTCCTGCAACCATTTCTCCAGAAAATAAGGTAACGGTGTATGAGGCTTTGTGGGATTTGGACATGATAGGAAATGGAGAGACCATTGTTGATTATAAGCCTGTAGCCCCAATCTATGAGTATCGGCATCTATTGTGCAAGCGAAGGGAAACGGGAGAACCACATCCCGAAGGGAAACTTTATAGTGAATGGCAACGAATGGGGCATCTTTCACATCGTTTCATATTTGATACGAAACCTATTTATGTGAAAAGGGATGCAGATTTGAATAGTTTGCAAACCCAGTCCCATTTTGTGCTCAATAATCATCAGACGAGTGCGCAGAGTGAGAAAGTACGGAAAAGATTACAAATTATAGCTCGTTATGGTGAATACAGTCCAGAGGCAAAGCGGGCCTTGCGCGAGGCTGGGGTGGATTCGGATAAGCGCAATTATACGGTGCTTAACCCTTGTGGGCAAAGTCCAACAGTGGTAACGATGCCCGATGATTTTATCCATTATAGTGCTTTTCGCGCCATGACCGTTCGTGAGATGGCGCGTTTGCAGTCGTTTGATGATTCTTTTGTCTTTCAAGGAAAACGTTCTACGGGAGGAGAGAAGCGCAAGGACGAAATACCGCAGTATACTCTTGTTGGCAATGCTGTCCCTCCGTTGATGGCACGTGCCATTGCCAATGTTATTTTGCAGCATATTAAATGAGATAAGGTTATGGTACACATGAGGAAATTCAATAGCTTTGAGGAAGCTAATCTTGCGTTTCTTACACAGAAAAGTATTCAATATACCCTCGTTCAAATAACGGAGACTGGCTATAAAAAGAGTATTCTTGATGCCACAGAGCCTATACGACAATATTTCTTAGAATGCGGAATGCATGACTATCAAGGGCAAGAACAGGGGCAAGAACATAAGAAGATGGTTGCTACTTGTCTTGTTAATGGTTGTTTGGAACAAACGACCGTTACTTCACTCTATCGCCCAAACACAAAGAAAGGAGACCCTCGTTTTTGGCCAAGCAATGTCAAGTCGGTTTGTTCGCCAAATGACATCTTGATGATGTTGTATTATGACGAAACGCTTTATATAGTTAATGTGACGCAAGTTGATATTGCTGGATTTTGTGAGTCTTCTTCCCCCTCTCCTTTGAAAGAGTTAATTTCTCGTTGTCACAATGTGGCGATGGGGGTGGCAAATGAGTTGAAAGCGAAGTTGTGTGAACTTTCGTATGAATGGCATCCAACGGGAATGTTGGCTGATACAGGAGTTGGTCGTGCCATAGAAAAGTTGCTTGGGGTGGAGATGAATAGTTCCAAGTTGCCAGATTATAAAGGAATCGAATTGAAGAGTTTTCGCGAAAAGCGTTCAGGGATTCGGTCTACGCTTTTTTGTCAAGTACCAGATTGGAATATCAGCAAGTTGAAGTCTTCCAAAGAGATAGTCAAAAGGTATGGTTATATAAGCGAAGGTGTGCTTACTTATCAAAACACTCTTTATTGTCACAAGCTCAATAGTCAAAGTTTAGGATTGACTCTTTATGAAGATATGGGCAGGCTTGCCATTGAGGAAAAGAGACAGAAAAAGAATGCAGAGGGGAGGAATGCTTATGTGAAAGTATCGGATATTGCATTGTGGAGATTGTCAGTACTTCATCAACGGTTGCTTGAAAAACATCGTGAGACGTTTTGGATAGAGGTGGAGACAAAAGAAATGAACGGGAAAGAGTTCTTTCGTCCCGTTTTGGTGGAGCATACAAAGAACCCTATGACTTCTCAATTCGATGTTTTGCTTGATACTGGTTACATCTCGGTTGACTTATTGCTGTCACGTCCGAGTGGGCATGGCGATACTATTGCTTTTAAGTTGAGTAAGCGTGCGCGGCCTATGTTGTTTCCTGAAAGTGAGCAGCTTTTGTTGAAATAAAGTAGCTTGGCGGCACCGTTAGGAAAGGCAGCGCGAGCAAAAGGTATGGTTTTGCCGCATGAAACGTTAC
>CAZXFP010000006.1:0-6447 GCA_964640675.1 uncultured Prevotella sp.
GACTGTAAATCTGCTGCTTCTAGCTTCGGTGGTTCGAATCCATCACCACCCACCAAGAGAACGAGGTTATCCAGACTTTAAAGTTAAGGATAGCCTCGTTTTCGGTTTAAGAGGGAATGCCGGCAAGTATCAGACGGCACGCCCCTCATCAGTCATCAACAACAAGAAGCCATCCCCAAAAAGACCATAACCCAATGAACAGATACGCTTTAGTAACGGGTGGAAGCCGCGGCATAGGCCGCGCGGTGTGCGCCGAGCTGGCCGCCAGAGGCTACCGGGTAATCATCAACTACGCCCGCAACACGGAAGAGGCGCAAAAAACGCTCCGCGCCGTGCGCGAGGCGGGAAGCGACGGCGAACTGATGGCATTCGACGTGAGCAACGAGCAAGCGGCAACGGAAGCCATACAGGCCTGGCAGCAACGCCACGAGGGCGAATACATTGAGGTGCTGGTCAACAATGCCGGCGTGCGCCACGACAACATCATGGCTCTGATGCCCACCCATGAATGGCAAAGCGTCATCGACACCACGCTCAATGGGTTCTTCTTCGTCACCCGGCTGCTGCTTCCCATGATGCAGTATCGCAAGTATGGGCGCATTGTCAACGTGACCAGCGTCAGCGGATTGCGCGGGCTGCCCGGCCAAGCCAACTACTCGGCGGCCAAGGGCGGACTGATTGCAGCCACAAAAGCCTTGGCGCAGGAGGTGGCGAGAAAGAAAATCACGGTGAACGCTGTCGCCCCGGGATTCATCGAGACCGACATGACGGCCGAACTCGATGCCGCCGCGCTGGCCAAGACCATTCCCATGCGCCGTTTTGGCAAGCCCGAGGAAGTGGCCAAGCTGGTGGCGTTTCTCGCATCGCCCGATGCGGCCTACATCACGGGCGAGGTGGTGTCCATCAACGGCGGCATGCCATAGGCCAAACACACCGGCCACACCTCAAACCACATTCAGAAAGGAGACATGAACACAACACTTGAGATGACCATCCGGCTTGCCGCCGCGCTGATTCTTGGCGGCATCATAGGCATGGAGCGCGAATACCGCTCGAAGGACGCCGGCTTTCGCACCCACTTCCTTGTGGCTTTGGGCAGCGCATTGTTCACCATCATCTCGCAATACGGATTTACCGACGGGCTGAGAGACTCCTCGCGCATCGCCGCACAAATCGTCTCGGGCATAGGTTTTCTTGGCGCGGGCATCATTATCTTCCAAAAGAATAAGGTCAGGGGGCTTACCACGGCAGCCGGACTTTGGGTGACAGCGGCCATCGGCATGGCGTGCGGAACGGGTATGTATGCCGTTGCGGCCATAACCACCGCGCTGGTGCTCATAGGACTGGAAGTGCTCCACGCATTTGTTCGCCCGCTCGACACAACCGTTGCGCAAATATCGTTCCATGCGCCCACCAAAGAGCTGGCACACGTGGCCATCGGCAAGCTGACTGGCCACCACACGGAGGTCACATCCTATTCTATTGAGGAACTGCAAGCCACAGACGGCAACGCCTGCAAGGCAACGCTGACCGTCAAAACGCGGAAAAGAAACCCCATCAAGCACATTATCGGCTGCCTGCGCGACTTCGACAACGTGCAAGTAACCAGCCACGACTGACCACAGACACGCCAAAACGTTGCAAATGGCCACAAAACGCAAGTCATTAGCATAAACTATATAGACTTTGGCATAGTTTACGTCACTTTTTTCCTCATTTCCTCCACATTCTTATTTTTTATTTGTATTTTTGTAGCCTAAAGCAATGGGAGCATCCGCAAAGGGAATGCGGGCGACAAAGCCCACCCACGGATGCCAAAGACGAAAGGCCGGAAAGCGGGAAAGGCCAACGCGCCGTCACCCGATGTGCCCCGATGGCTTCATGCCCTTCCCTCTTGGAGGACAGAACACCCATCAGCACACCCCAAACCGCAAGGGCGGTACGGCCTTTCCGAATCAATTACTCTTTACACAAAAACATTTTCAGAACTATGAGAATAACATTATTGCAGACAGATGTCGTTTGGGGAAAGCCCGAGGAGAACCTTCAGCACATAGAACAAATGCTTGAGAATGTCGGAGAGTCCGATCTCATCGTCCTACCCGAAATGTTCACCACGGGATTTGACACCAACCCCGAGGGAACAGCTGACGATCAAGGGCTGGCACTTAAATGGATGCGCAGGATAGTGCGCGAACGCAACTGCGCTCTCGCAGGTAGCGTGGCCACAAAAGCCGGCGAGAAGTACTACAACCGAATGTATTTCGTAAGCCCCGACCTGCTTCTGGCCTCCTACGACAAGCATCACCTCTTCAAATATGGCGGTGAGGACATCTGCTTCACCCCCGGACAACGGCGCGTAGTAGTGCCCTTCCGTGGCGTTCGCATTCTTCTGCAAGTATGTTACGACCTCCGCTTCCCCGTGTTCAGCCGCAACTGGGGCGACTACGACTTAGCTCTCTACGTGGCCAACTGGCCCCAAGGCCGGCAGGAAGCATGGAACACGCTGCTGCGGGCACGCGCCATCGAGAACCAATGCTACGTGGCTGGCGTCAACCGGGTAGGTGCCGATGACAACGGAGCCTATGCGGGCGGCTCAATGCTCGTTGACATCAACGGAAATGTAATCGCCAACGGCGCCAACAACGAGGAATGCATCATCACGGGCGACATTGATATGGACAAGCTCAACGCTTTCCGCAAGGAATTCCCCGTGCTTGAGGACGCAGACCCCTACAAATTGTTCAAAACAACGCCCATTCACACCGCACCCGCAGACCATGATTGAGGAATATCAGTTGCGCGTGAAGCCCGAGGATGGGCACAGCGAGAGCAGCATCAAGCAATATTTGGCACGGGAAAAAGGGCTTGACCTTGCCTCGCTGAACACCGTCCGGGTGCTGAAACGCTCCATTGACGCGCGCCACAGACAAGTGCTCGTAAACCTAAAAGTGCGCGCCTACATCAACGAAGAGCCAGAAGAGACGGCCTACACACCGATAACGTATCCCGACGTGAGTCAAAAGCCCTGCGCTATCGTTGTGGGCGCAGGCCCGGGCGGACTGTTTGCCGCCCTGCGACTCATCGAGCAAGGCATACGCCCCATCGTTGTGGAGCGCGGAAAAGACGTGGACGCACGCAAGAAAGACCTTGCTGCCATACCACACACCCACGCCGTAGACCCGGAATCAAACTATTGCTTCGGCGAAGGCGGCGCGGGGGCAAACTCAGACGGCAAGCTCTACACCCGCTCCAAGAAGCGCGGAAGCGTTGAGAAGATACTCAACGTGTTCTGTCAGCACGGCGCGTCAACCGCAATCTTGGCCGACGCGCACCCCCACATCGGCACGGACAAGCTGCCAAAGGTTATCGCCAACATCCGCAAGACCATCATCCGTTGCGGAGGAGAGGTGCTATTCCAAACCCGCATGACACGCCTGATACTCCAAAGCAACGCCGTTGTGGGCATCGAGGCCATAGACAACCGCCAAGACACCCCCACCGAGAGAGAACTACGTGGCCCGGTGATATTGGCCACGGGACACTCGGCACGCGATGTCTACCGTTACCTGGCCTCGGCACGCATCGACATTGAGGCAAAAGGCATCGCCGTGGGCGTCAGACTGGAGCATCCGTCAGCCCTTATCGACCAAATACAATACCACAACAAGCAAGGCCGCGGCCAATACCTGCCCGCAGCCGAATACTCAATGGTGACCCAAGTGGACGGCAGAGGCGTTTACAGCTTCTGCATGTGCCCCGGCGGCTTCGTGATACCCTCTGCGTCCGGCCCTGAACAGCTGGTCACAAACGGCATGAGCCCTGCCAACCGCGGCTCAAAATGGAGCAACGCCGGCATGGTGGTGCAGATTGAGCCAGACGACATCGCCGCCAACGCACTGCCCAACGGAGACAACACGCCGACAGAAGATGCCCTGCGCGTGATGGCATATCAAGAACAGCTGGAGCGGCTTTGCTGGCAGCAGGGCAACCAGCGGCAAACCGCCCCGGCACAGCGCATGGCCGACTTCGTGAGCAACAAACTCTCCTACGACCTTCCCAAAAGTTCCTACACCCCAGGCCTCATCTCTTCGCCGCTCCACTTTTGGTTGCCCGAAGGCATAGGCAAGCGGCTGCAAGCGGCGTTCAAGGTTTTTGGCCGCCAAGCCCACGGTTTCCTCACCAATGAGGCCGTACTGATAGCCATGGAGACGCGCACCTCATCGCCAATACGCATCCTGCGCGACAGCCAAACATTGCAGCACATCACCCTTCGCGGCCTCTATCCCTGCGGCGAAGGTGCCGGATACGCGGGCGGCATCGTCTCTTCTGCCATAGACGGGGAACGCTGCGCCGAGATGCTGGCGCAAGAACTGCAAGCATAAAGCACATACAAGAAAAGGTGGCATCGGAAAGCAAGCTGGCCGAAATTGCCCACCCGGAAGCGCAAAGCATATATAAGGAAAGGTGGGACGAAACCTTGCGGAGGTTTCGTCCCACCTTTTTTATATCCACCAACAAAACATCACACCACAAGCACTTTCTTCTTATAAAGTAAAAGGTTACCTTTCGCCATGCCAAACGTGACCTTTTGCACGGCAAAAGGTATGCTTTTGCACAGCAAAACCATACCTTTCACCTTCAAGTGGAAATGAAGCCCCACGCGCATCTTCTGATTTTACCACGCATCACCACCCCCTTCGCCCGTCTCCACCTCCTTCTCCCACGTGCATATCCGCTTCCGAAAAGACCTCATCAGAAAAACCTTCGCCCATTCCCACTTCCTTTTCCGCCCGCAGCACCTCACCTTTCTCACCCCAAAAGCACTGGCACACCGATTGCCACAACAGCCCTCGCCAGCCAAAAAGCGCAAACAGAGCCACAGCGCATCAACCACGCGATTGCCCTACCAAAGCCACAAATTTACGCAAAACGAAGTTTTAAAAAGTTAAATATTCACAAATATAAACCCATAAACACTTCTATCTACCAAAAAATTCGTATTTTTGCAAACCTTTTGTGGATATTGGGTTATTATGCACCAACGCAAAGTAAGGTAAAAAGGAAGGGAACAAAAATACACATGAGACAACTTAAAATTTCGAAGAGCATCACCAACCGCTCAAGTGAGGCTTTGGACAAGTATCTGGTAGAGATTGGCCGTGAGCCAATGATCACCGTTGATGAGGAAATAGAGCTTGCACAAGAAATTCACAAAGGCGGGAAAAAAGGTGAGCGCGCCAAGAACAAGCTGATCAGAGCCAATCTGCGCTTCGTTGTATCCGTGGCCAAACAGTACCAGCACCAAGGTCTCTCCCTGACCGACCTCATCGATGAGGGCAACATTGGATTGGTGAAGGCCGCTGAGAAATTCGATGAGACGCGCGGATTCAAGTTTATCTCATACGCCGTGTGGTGGATTCGCCAGAGCATCCTGCAAGCCATCGCCGAGCAAAGCCGCATTGTGCGCCTGCCGCTCAACCAAGTAGGCGCCATCTCGAAGATCAATCAGGTGACGAACGAGTTCATCCAGAAGAACAACCGCCGCCCATCCATACACGAGCTGTCCGAGTTGACGGGTATTGACGAGAGCCGCATCCGCCAAAGTCAAAACGCCGACAACCATCACATGAGCATCGATGCGCCTTTTAGCGATGATGACGACAACTCCATGAGCGATATGCTGTCCAGCGGAGAAGACAGCCGCACCGACAGGGGCGTAGACTTCGAGTCAATGAGCGATGACCTGAAAGCCGTATTGAAGAAGACACTGAAAGACCGTGAGATAACCATCGTAACGGAGTGCTTCGGAATCGGATGCCAAGAGAAAGGACTGGAGGAGATTGGTACGGAGATGGGACTGACGCGCGAGCGTGTTCGCCAAATCAGAGAGAAGGCTATCGAGAAGATTCGCGAAAGTGGCAACGCCCGTGTGCTGATGAAATACCTTGGATAGGTGCCGCCTCCCAACGGGGAAAAGACCTCGGAAAGGCCATCCGAACACTATCGGAA
Source organism: uncultured Prevotella sp. (assembly GCA_964640675.1). Classification (GTDB taxonomy): domain Bacteria; phylum Bacteroidota; class Bacteroidia; order Bacteroidales; family Bacteroidaceae; genus Prevotella. The sequence goes on from CAZXFP010000006.1 coordinate 6,013, forward strand.
GCCACCTTAACACCATCGGAAGCCACCCAAACTTCATCGAAACACAACAAACAGAAAGAGTTGAAAACGCCGGAGATTTGATTTCAAGCACTCCCGGCATCAGCCAAACATATTTCAACTGAAAGGCTTTATTTAGCAAAATCCTCTGCGGCCACGCGCTGCAGGGGATTTTTTTTGCGCCCATGGGATTCGTAAGCATCCTTATAAAATCCTATACATTCCTCCCAATATTCACCCCATCGCCCCTCATACTTTCGCAGCATTCTAACAAAACCCACAGACCAAACCGCAATTGGGCAAGGTTGCTTAGCCCATACTTTCGCAACATCCCACTAAAAACCACCCACTAACAGAGTACGAAAAGAGCTATCGCAGAGCAAAAATGCTCGATTCACTTAACGAAACAGCCATAACGGGCACCAAAAAGAACATAAA
>CAZXFP010000006.1:6547-82647 GCA_964640675.1 uncultured Prevotella sp.
AAATGCTCGATTCACTTAACGAAACAGCCATAACGGGCACCAAAAAGAACATAAACACCGCCTCAGCCAGCCCAAAAAACTGCAACGCCAACTTCCCCAATAGGAACAAAAAGAACATAAAGAAGCTGAGAACCACACTGGTCTGCCTAAGGAAAACTCCGACCACAGAAAGACACAAGAACACCCACAACAGAACAAAGCCTGCCCCTCTCAACTGAAAGGAGCAGGCTTTGCCATCTTATTCATGACTTTATTAGCCTCAAAGTTATCAGCCTCTCAATTGAAAGGAGCAGGCTTTGCCATGCTTTATTTTTCCGTTTACAGCCTCGGAAAGCAGAGAATAAACGCTTATTCCCCCTCCGGCTTCATGTTGGTGTAGACGTTTTGCACGTCCTCGAAGTCCTCAAGACGCTCCACCATCTTGTCAATCACCTCGCGAGCCTCAGCCGTAACCTCCTTCAAATCGTTGGGAATGCGGGTGAACTCTGCAGAAGTGATTTCGTATCCCTTGTCCTCAAGGTGCTTCTGAATCTCTCCGAAGTGGTTCGGCTCACCATAAATGGTAATCTCGCCCGTCTCTTCGTCACTGTCAAACTCGTCATCCACGCCGTAATCGATAAGATCCAGTATCAGCTCCTCCATATCCACATCGGCCGGAGTCTTGAAAGTGAACACACACTTGTGGTCGAAAAGGAAAGACAACGAGCCTTGCGTGCCCAAGTTTCCATTAAATTTGTTGAACACCGAACGTACATCTCCCACGGTGCGCGTGGTGTTGTCGGTCAGCGTATCCACAAACACTGCGATGCCATGCGGGCCATATCCCTCGTAAGTCACCTCCTTATAGTCGCTCTGGTCTTTGCCCATAGCGTTCTTGATGGCACGCGTGATGTTATCTTTCGGCATATTCTCGCGCTTGCAAGTGGCAATGAGGGCACGCAAACGCGGGTTGTTCTCCGGCTCCGGACCACCAGCTTTCACTGCAATGGCGATTTCCTTACCCAGTTTCGTGAACGTGCGGGCCATGTGCCCCCATCGCTTCAGCTTGGCAGCCTTGCGATATTCAAATGCTCTTCCCATGTTTTTATCTTGAATCTGTTATGTTATTTCTATCTCAACTCTGCTCCCAGCTTGGTCGTTAGGTTCTTGATGAGCTTCTGCATGATTGCCTCAATGGCCTTGTCGGTCAGCGTGCGGCTCTCATCCTGCAAGATAAAGTTGACCGCGTAGCTCTTCTTTCCCTCGGGAAGGTTCTTCCCTTGGTAGACATCGAAGAGCACAACCTGCTTCAAGAGCTTCTTCTCCGTTTGGAAAGCCAGCTGCTCTACCTGTGCGAACTCCACATTGTCATCGACCAGCAAGGCCAAATCGCGGCTCACAGACGGATATTTCGACAACTCCTGGAACTGCAATTTGTTCTTCCGAGTGGCTTTCATCAGCTCCGTCCAGTCTATCTCGGCGTAGTAAACGGGCTGATCGAGGTCGAACTGCTTGAGCATACGGTGATTGACAATGCCCATATCGGCCAGCACCTTTCCTCCGCGGGTCTTCACCTGTAAGCCTTTGTCGAAGAGATTGTTGTCCGATGCAGCAGAGACCACCATGCCCGAAGCCAAGCCCACACGTCTGAATATGTTCTCAACGCACGCTTTCAGCTCAAAGAAGCTGCTGTCCTCATCGGGATGTGCCCAGCTGCCCTCCACGCGCTTGCCCGTCACCCACAAGGCCATGTGATAATCCTGCGCATAAGCCTTGATCGGGTTGTCGTCCGTGTAGCGTTCTTGATGGAACGCGTAGACATTGCCCACCTCAAAGAAGCGCAAATTGCGCGCCTTGCGGTTCACGTTGCGCACGATGCTCTCCATTCCGCCAAAGAAAAGCGTCTGTCTCATCACCCCAAGGTCTGCCGACAGCGGGTTCATCACACGCACTGTCTTCTCCCAAGGATAATAATTGAGCGCGTTGGCTTCATAATAGGCTTGCTTCGTGAGCGAATTGTTCAGTATTTCATTGAATCCCTCACCCACAAGTTGCTCTCCCACCTGATTCTCGCGGCGGAATTCCTTGTCGGCCTGTTCGGCAATGGTGAGCGAAGACTTCAAAGTTGTGGGTATCTCAACGTTGTTGTAGCCATAGATACGCAAAATATCCTCCACCACATCGCACGGTCTCTTCACGTCAACGCGATAGGCTGGCACGGCCAGATCCAATCCTTCGTTGTCTTCTTTCTCTATGCGCATCTCCAAACTCTGCGCTATCCGCTTGATAGTCTCCTTGCCCAGCTGCTTGCCTATCAGCCTGTCGCAATACTCATAGTTGAGACGGACGGGGAAATCGGACATAGGAGTGGGGTAAACATCGTTCACCTCCATGCTCACCTTACCTCCCGCAAGCTGCTGGCAAAGGATGGCTGCCTGCTTCAAGGCATATATCGTTCCGTTGGGGTCTACACCACGCTCAAAACGGAAGCTGGCATCGGTGGAAAGCCCATGCCGGCGCGCGCTCTTGCGTATCCACGTGGGATGGAAATAGGCACTTTCCAGCACCACATTGCGCGTAGTCTCGTATGTTCCGCTGCCCTTTCCTCCGAAGACACCGGCTATACACATCGGCTCGCGCTCGTTGCAGATGGCCAAGTCATGCTCGCCAAGGATGTGCTTCTCGCCATCAAGGGTGACAAACTCCTTGCCCTCGTTGCGGTCTTTCACCACAATGTGCCGTCCCTCCACCATGTCGGCATCGAAACAGTGCATCGGTTGACCATAGGCCAGCATGATGTAGTTGGTAATATCCACAATATTATTGATCGGCCTCAGCCCCACCGTTGTGAGCTTGTCGCGCAACCACTTCGGGCTTTCCTCCACCTTGCAGTCCGTTATGCTCAAGCAGGCATAGCGGCGGCAAGCATCGGGATTCTCAATGGTCACCTCGATGGGCATATCATGGTTGTCCACGTGGAACGCATCGCACGATGGGCGGTGCAAACTGGTCTCGTAGCCGTTCTGAAGCAACCACGCGTGCAAGTCGCGCGCCACGCCGTAGTGGCTCAACGCATCGGCGCGGTTGGCCGTAATGTCGATCTCTATCAGCCAATCGCTCTCCAAGTGATAGTACTCCGCTGCGGGCTGACCCACCGGGGCATCCTCGGGAAGCACGATGATTCCATCATGCGAGCTGCCCACGCCTATCTCGTCTTCTGCGCAAATCATGCCCAGAGACTCCACGCCACGCAGCTTCGACCGCTTGATGGTGAAGGACTTGTCGCCATCATAGAGCACGCAGCCCAAGTCGGCCACGATAACTTTCTGCCCCGCAGCCACATTGGGTGCTCCACAAACAATTTGCTGGGGCTGTTCTTTGCCCAAATCGACCATCGTCACGTGAAGATGATCGCTGTTGGGGTGCTCCTCGCACGTCAATACTTTTCCTACATAAAGGCCTTTCAGTCCGCCTTGGATGGCCTGAACTTCCTCCAGCGTGCCAACTTCAAGTCCCGTTGAGGTCAAGGCTTCCGCCACCTGCTGCGGCGCAAGGTCAAAGTCGACGTATTCCTTCAACCATTTGTATGAAATCTTCATTGTCTATGAATGCTATATAGTCCGAAATATCTGCAAAGTTACGGCTTTTTCCAAACATAGCCAAAAGCAAGACCCGTTTTTTGCCCGTCATGCGGTTTGCACAAGCTCCTGCACGCCTTCGCGCAAGGCCTTGACAACAGGGCAAAACGTCAAGACGCAAAAGCAGAAAGCAGACAAGGCACAGACCCAAGAGACGGTTTCGGAAAACGAAACGTAACGTTTTGCATCGCGAAACCATACATATCAGCCTGCAAAAGGTGACCTTTTGCAGGGCAAAACGTATGGTATTGCTACAAGATACTTAAAACACTGTATACCAAGTCATTGCAAAAGAACGTCAAAACATTCCTGCCCGCCCCTTTGCCAAGCAGCAAACGGGAGAGGCAAGAGACGCGTCAGCGGCCAAGAACATAGGCCACGATGCACCAAAGCTGGCGGCCGAGCAGATAGACGGGAAGCAACCAGCTGTAACGGCTCATCCCGCCCAAAAGAATATCGTAGACGGCAGAGACGCCCGATGCGCGCCCACCCGAGAAAGCAAAGACAAGGGAGGCCAAAATGACGGTGACGGCAACCACGGGCACAATGCACACCGAGAAACTGCCGGGAAAAAGCCCACCCGTAACATTGAGCAGGACGGCGTGGGGAGGCACCGTGAGCAAGGACATGACCACCACGGCCATCAGAACCACAAAGAGCGCGCCGCGAAGCGCGAGCCTGTCGCGATAGCTCATTGACGACCATTCGCGCAAGCGGCACAAAGCCTGCGGCAACCCGCTCTGCCGAAAGGCGGAGAAGGCCAGCATGAGCAACAGCAGCCACACGAGCAACGGCGTGAGCACATTGTCGGCAAAGTGGCCAAAGAGCCAGCGCGTGCCCTCTTCGCTCAGCAGGGAGCGCAGTCCCAGCTCGGGAATGGCCGCATTGACCAGCCACGACAGCACCAGCACTGCAACATGAGCCGCAGAGAGTGACACGACCGCAAGCCCAAACATCCTCCGGCCGCTGTCCGACAGCTGCCGCCGGGCGCGCTTTCCGCCCTTTTCCTCGCTCGCCGCCATGCCTCTACTCGTCAGGATGCAAGTTGTCGATGTCGAGAATGTGCAGCTCCAAGGCGCGCACGGCAAGTCGCGTGGCGTTGACGCTCATCCCGTGGTTGCCTCCGGGGAAGAGCCTCTGCACCAACTCATTCTGCCGCTTCTCCAAACTCTTCACGCCAAACGGCATTCCGCGAAGCTGCGCTATCTGATCCTTGGTGTATCCCAGCGCAAGATGGCGCAGGAAACGCTCGTCATACTCATCTATCTCATAGCCCACCATGGCCTCCTGATGGGCAAGCTGCTTGCCAACGTCTTCCTTGAATCGCTCCACGATGCGCGACAGGATGGGCTGATTGAACACCAGCCGCTTTCCCTTCATCACGCTCATTACATCATCGTGCGTAAGCAGTTCCCCGCTCTTCAGGCAAATGCCATCGGCACCCGCGTCAAGCACGTCCACCCAAAGCTTCTCGTTCAGCACCTCGCCCGTGAAAATGAGCACCTTGACACTTGGGTAAGCCTCTTTCGTCTGGCGGCACATCTCCACTCCCACGGTAGTGGAGCCGCCAAGCCCCAAGTCGAGCAGCACAAGGTCGGGCCGCTGACGCTTGATAATCTGCCAATAAGCCTGCTCGCTGTCGGCGGTGGCCATAATCTCTGCCTCGGGTATGTCGTTGCGCAGGATGCCCTCCGTGCCTTTCAGCTCCAAAGGTACGTCCTCTACGATGATTACTTTAAAGTGTTCCATCTTGTAAGTGTTATTATCAAATAGGTTATATGTTCGCCGCGCTGCGCCACAATGCCGCATCCGCGATGGTTGGTCAGCTCTCCTATGTCGCGCACGATTTGCCTGCAAAGCAAGTAAGGAAGATTTGCCATGGACGGCGCGAAGAGCGCGCCTCCCCCCTGCTCATCCCAGGCCACTCCCGACATGGCCACACGCAGTGCCAGATAGTCCTTGCCGCGCGGCGTGGCAGCCACCGAGAGAGGCGCGCCGCTATTGGCCTTGACCAGCAAGTCGAAGAGATGGCGCAGCAGGTCGGGGTCGCCCACCACACGTTCCCGCTCCCACTCCACAGCCGGCTTGCCCTCCCAGGCCTCAGCCTTGACCTTCGGGGGAACGATTTCTGTCAAAAGCACCGGCCGTCCGGCAAGCGGCACCATGGCGGCCTGCTCCATTGTCTGATGGCAAAGCAGCTGGTAGAGGTCTTTATAGTAACAGGCAAGTTCGTGAATGTCGTGCAAATTGGCATCGCCACCGCCCAACAGCTGGCCAATGCGCGAGGGATAGTACATCGTCTCATGCTTCAACGTAGACAAACTGTTGTCCAGCATACTGTTGCTGACGTGCAGACGGTCGTCCTCCAACTCGCCCGCGCGGTGCTCTTCCTCCACACTGCGCAACCGCTCGCCCCACATTCGCTCTTGGGCAACCTGCTGCCGAAGCGCGTCATGCACCTGCCCCACCACCGAACGCAACTGAACAGGAAGCCTGCGAGCGTCAAGCCCCTTCACAGCGCGCAGCTTCTCGGCGGCCGAAGCATCGGAAAGCAAGACGAGCATCACCTGCCTCAGCTTGTCCACGTTGAGCAAATAATCGATGCGATGACGATAATAAATGAAGTAATAAGCCGGGAATATGGACAACAAGAGAAGCAGCAGGAACACGATGGCCACATGCTTGTTGGTCTCCGAACGCTGCATCATCTGGCAATACTTGGCCAAGGTGGCATCGGCCGATGCCTCCTTGAACAGCTGCGTGTAGACTTTATTGTTGTATTGGTAAACTTCCCATTGGTGAAGAGCCAATGCTGCCACTGCGCTTTCGTTGCGCATGGCAAGTATAACGTTGTAGTTGGTGGGCAAACTGTCGTGAAGCCACTTGATTTCGGGGGCTATGCCCTGCTCGCTCCCCACACGTTCCATGAGGGCTTTTCCGCGAGGGTGCACCGAAAGATAATAGCGATTGAGGCATCCGCGGCAACTGTCGGCAAAGAGCAACGTGCGCTCGTAAGTGCCATCGATGTTGCTCTGATAGGCCGAGTCGGCATAAACTCCGGCCATGCGGAGCAAGTTTTGCTGGTAAGCATCTGTGGGCGCAGCCTTCCCAGAGAGGCCAACAGCCAGCAAAACCACCATGCCCAAAGCCTTTCGGGCCACGCCTTTGGGAAGACGGAAGCAGAAACGGCTTCCCTGCCCCGGCTCGCTCTCGGCCCATAGCTTACAAACGCTGAATATTTGGCTTAGCTTGCGATACCTGTCGATGATGCCCTTGCAATTCATCAGACCAAATCCGTGAGAGCATCGCTTCGTCCCCGCACTTCCCGAAGAGAGTGTCTGGTCGGCCAAAGGCTTGTATTCAAACAAGTGTTCCAGCTGCTGCCGCGTCATCCCGCACCCCGTATCGGCCACAGAAAGCTCCACATAGTCATCGCATTCCTTCGCCGAAAGCGTGACCACACAGCCCTCTGTGGTGAACTTCCGCGCGTTGTCCATCAGCGTATTCAGCATGAAGAGGGTCAGAACGCGGTCGGCCTTCACCCAAGCGGTGGTCGGCTCCACGCAAAGCCTTACCCCTTTCAGCCGGAAAGCGGCCTCTCCCTTGGACACAAGGTCGAAGAGCGGATGCAGCGGGAATGTGCCCACATGGAGAAAGAGCGAGCCACGCCGCAGCTGAATCCACCCTGTCAGCATATTATTGGTGACATTCATTTGCCCAACAAGTTCCGCCAGATACTCATAACGCTCCGCGCGCACCTGCTTCGGCTCACCGCCACGCACCAAACGCTCCACTTCCAGTATCATTCGGTCTATCAACGGCATGAGGCTGTTGACCAATGACACCTTGGCACGTTGCTCCACGTTGCGTTGCTTCTGCCCTATCACATGGCTTCGGCACACCTCCAACGCCTCGCAGGCTTCTTCATACTGCTCTTTCTGCTGCTTGTCGCGCTCCTGCTCCCGCTCCCGCCATTCGGCCAAAGAGGCGAGCAAACCGTCCACGGTGTCCTTTCCGCCACTGCGATTGCGCAAAAACGCAAACAGCACCAGCAAGCCCACAACCAGCAATATCATCAGCACCACGGCCGCAAGCATCAAGTTCAGCACACGGGACGTGCGGCGAAGCTGGTCGGCGCGGGCTTCAAGGTAGCGGTCTTGACGCGTTTGCTCCTGCAAATCAAGGTAAATGTTTCGGTTGTAATCGCTCTTTTGCTTGTCGTCTATGGCCGAATAAGCCAGGCAAAGCTGCTCGCGGATGGACGCAACCAAGTCTGGCGCGCGGCCAACAATCGTGTCATGGCCGAGAGCCTCGTGCAAACAGTCGAGCGCGGAGGCATAATCGCGTATCTGCCAATAGCAAGAGGCCAGCGTTCGGTAGCCTCCCGCAATCTGATAGACATCGCCATAGCGTTGAAAAAGTTGCAAAGAGCGTTCCGCCAAGTTCCCCGCCAAAAGGCTGTCGGGCACTTGATCTGTGTTAATCAAGCGAATATCACGTGGATTGTCGGCTATCAAACCGTTCCGGACTGGCGATTTCAACAAGTGCTCGCTCAGTGCCTGCAAGGTGTTGGCTGTCCAAAAGAGCGACCGCGACTGCACGGCGAGGCGATAGGCACGCATCAAATAGTCGAACTCACGTTGACTGTTGTCCGCCTGAGTGCCTTTGGTGACGATTCCGCCCGAACCTAAGCTGTAAAGATAGCTGATATATTGCGCCGTGTCTTGCTCTATTCCAGCCACATCGCGCACGTTCTTGATGGCAAATTCCGACTCCCGCTCCAAGCCAACGTAATAATAATAGGTCGACGCAACGATGAAATACTCGCTTCGTGCGTACACCATTCGCTTCTGCTGGCGCGGGGTAAGCTCCTTCTCCGATTCGGTTATGCGGCGCAAGCGTTGCCCCGCCTGCTGGTAACAATCGTAAAAATCCTTGTTGCGGGACTCCCTTTGGCAAATGCGCATACGCTGAATGTCGCTCACAAGCAGCTCTATCTGATTGTCCGTCATGCGGTAAACGGAATCGCAAAGCCTCCGTGCCAATGGATAATCCATGCGCATGATGGCGACAAACGCCTGATTGTTGGTCGCCTCCGCACGTCCGCCATCGTCATGGGTGGCCAGCTGCTTGGCTTGCAGCGCATAATGCTCCGTACTGTCAAGGCTTCGGTAGTGGCAAGCGTAAGACAAATCGTTGAGACGATCCACCTCCGAACGCTCATGGCGGCCACAACCCAACAGCCACACCGACAACAGCGCGACCACAAGCAAAGGCAACCCCTTGCGCAGAAAGATTCCTTTGGAAGCCGGAACGCTTGGAGAATAGACCATAAGGTTATGCAAAGTTAGGCATTTCTTTTGGATTAAGGAAGCACGAAATACAGTTTTACCCACCATAAAAATGTTAATTCGAAAAAAAGCCGCTTTTCTCACAGAATTTATAATTACTTTTGCATATAAATTCTGAGCCATTGCGCAAGAAGAGTGATGAATAAAAAGATTAGGATTAAGGATATCGCAGCACGCGCGGGGGTGTCGGTGGGCACCGTCGACCGCGTTTTACATGACCGTCCCAATGTTTCGGAGGCGTCATTGATTAAAGTTAAGCAAGTTCTCAAGGAGATTAATTACGAGCCTAACATGTATGCCAGCGCACTGGCCTACAACCGCTCGTTCACTTTCTACTGTCTGATGCCCAGGCACACAAGCGAGGCCTACTGGGACGAGGTGGAGGAAGGCGTGATGAAGGCCGTGGAGTTCCGCCGCGACTTCCATATTGACGTGCGCTTCCTGCACTACAGCCGTCTCAACGCAGAGTCTTTCGCCGACGCAGCCAAAGAGTGCATGCAGCTCAACCCCGATGGCGTGCTGCTCGTACCGCCGGGAAAGGAGCAGGCCAAGCAATTTGCCGACAGCCTTCATGCGGCAAACGTTCCGCTGGTGCTGCTCGACTCCTACATAGAAGAGTTGCGCCCACTGTCCTTTTTCGGGCAAGACTCCTTCCAAAGCGGATACTTCTCGGCCAAGATACTCACGCTCATAGCGGGCAAAGACCCCGCCATAATGCTGATGAAGCAAGGAAAGGAGGGATACAGACCGTCAAGACAGCAGGAGAACCGCGAAGTGGGCTTCCGCCACTACATGAGCAAATTCTTCCCCGAAGTGGCCATCAAGCCACTCGTCCTGCCCCTCGATGGCACGCAAAAGGACTACGAGCGGCTACTGGACGACTTCTTCCGGCAGAATCCCGACATCCGTCACGGCATCACATTCAACTCCAGGGCGTGGATTGTGGGCGAATACCTGCTGCGCAAGCAGCGTTCCGACGTGCAGATTATGGGCTACGATGTGGTTCACAAGAACGCCGGCTGCCTGCGCCAAGGCTCCATTTCCTTCCTCATAGCGCAACACGGATTCATGCAGGGCTTCCAAGCCGTGGACACTCTTTTCCGTTCCATCGTGCTGAAAGAGGACGTGCGCCCCATCAACTATATGCCGATAGAGCTGCTGTCGCAAGAAAACATAGATTTCTATCAACGTTCCACCATTTAAAGACCTCACACGATGAGTAAAGAAACGCTCAAAGGCATGCTCGCCCTGAGCCCTTTGATGGTGTTCATCGTTCTTTATCTGGTGACCTCCATCATTGCCGGCGACTTCTATAAAGTGCCCATCACCGTGGCATTCATGCTGTCCAGCATCTATGCCATCGCCGTAAGCAGCGGCATGCCCCTCGTAAAACGCATACAACTCTATAGCCGTGGCGCAAGCACGGACAACATGATGCTCATGCTCTGGATATTCGTGCTGGCCGGAGCCTTTGCCAACTCGGCCAAGGAGATGGGCAGCATCGATGCCACCGTCAACCTCACACTGTCTCTTCTGCCCGGCCACATGCTGCTTGCAGGCCTCTTTCTGGCAGCCTGCTTCATCTCCACAAGCATCGGAACGAGCGTGGGCACCATCGTTGCGCTCACCCCCATCGCGGCGGGCATTGCCGAGGGAACGGGCACTTCCGTACCCATGATGGCGGCAATCATCGTGGGTGGCGCATTCTTCGGCGACAACCTGTCGTTCATCAGCGACACCACCGTGGTGGCCACACGCACCCAAGGCTGCGAGATGAAGGACAAATTCAAGGTCAACTTCTTCATTGTTGCCCCGGCCGCGCTGCTCATCCTTATCCTCTACGTGTTCATGGGAAGCGGCGTGCAAGCCCCCCGGCAAGTGCCCGAGGTGGCCTACTTGAAAGTGATACCTTATCTGGCCGTGCTCATTGCGGCCGCCTGCGGCTTCAATGTCATGGCCGTGCTCGTGCTCGGCATCATGCTTACGGGCATCATTGGCATGGCCGACGGCACCTACGATGTGTTTGGATGGTTCGGAAGCATGGGCGCGGGCATTGTGGGCATGGGCGAACTGATTATCATTACGATGATGGCGGGCGGCATGCTTGAGATTATCCGCAAGAACGGGGGCATAGACTTCCTCATCAAGCACCTCACACGGCACGTCAGCGGCAAGCGCGGCGCAGAGTACACGATGGCTTTTCTCGTAGCCCTTGTCGACCTGTGCACGGCCAATAACACCGTGGCCATACTCACCGTGGGCGACATTGCGCGGCAAATCAGCCAAAAATACGGCATCGACGCCCGCAAAGTCGCAAGCATTCTCGACACTTTCTCCTGCTGCGCCCAAGGACTTATACCCTACGGAGCACAGATACTGATGGCTGCCGGACTGGCCAAAATCAACCCCGTGAGCATCATGCCGCACCTCTACTACCCGCTCACGCTGGGCGTTTGCGGCTTGCTGGCCATCATGCTACGCTACCCAAGAAGATACAGCTAACGCCCTTACCATCATGGACATCATTCAAAGGAACTTTTTCAGACTTCTCCGCGCCGGCTCTTTCGGCAACGACGATCCCATCGAGCCTATGTCGGCCTTCAAATGGCGCAGACTTTTCCAAATGGTGGAGGCACAACACGTGGCCGACATCTTCCTCAAAGGCGTGGAGAGGCATCGGGGCGAGCCGGGCATGAACGCACCCGACAATATCATTGCCGCCGCCCAGAAAAAGGCCGACAGCCTGCCCGGCATTGCCGAGACCATACGGCAACCCATCGGCATGAGCGCGGGCATACTCGACAAGCGATTCCAAAAGGTGCTCAACGATGAGCGTCACAGCATCGACACCTCGGTGGAGGCTATGGACTTGCTGCGCCTCATCGTCATCAACGAGCAGAATTTCCTCAATCAAGGCATCATGATGAAGGGCATAGTGCAGATGGGGCAGTTTCTCAGAGAGAAGGGAAACCGAGTGGACTTCGTGAAATTGGAGAACTGGCTACAACAGCTTCAGCTCCAAAACATTGCACAGTTGCAAGGCAGCATCCTCATCGATGTGTTCGACTTTGAGCAAAGTGAGCTGCCGTTTGTACACCGCCATGTGGTGCAAGCCCGCAAACTGGCCATCGCCAGCGTGAGCGACCTGGCCAAAGACGCCGCTTTGGAGTGGCATTTCCGCCAAACGCAAACGGGATTTGTGAGCAACAACTCGGCCGTCATGCGGCGCAACCTGCGCCGAAGCATCCGCTACGTTCCCTATGCACCCGTGGAGACGGTGTGCAACTTCTTCTGCAATCTGGCCAAAAGCCTGTCTGAAATAGAGGAATAACAAAACGCGCCTTGCCAAACCATACCTATTAGCAGCCAAAACCATACGTTTTGCGGCGCAAAACGTATGGTTTGACAAGGCGAAACCTTACCTATGAGTAAGTGATTGACTTACAGCCTTTTGACCAAAGAGCATAAAATCGTGACCAAAAGGCGGGAAAAACACGATCATCAAGCCACGCCAGCCATGCCAGCCAACGCAGCTTTGGAATTTAAATGTCCAAGTCGGGGGCTTTCTCCGCGCCTTGCGAAGCCTCAAACTTGGCCATGCGCTCAAACCCATACATACCCGCAAGGATGTTGTTGGGGAAACGGCGAATGGCCAGGTTGTAGCCCTGCACGGCCTCATTGTAGCGGCGACGCGCCTCGTTGACGCGGTTCTCCGTGCCCTCTTCCTGCACCATCAGCGACTTATAGTTCTCGCTGGCCTTCAGCTCGGGATAGCTTTCCGACACCGCGATGAGACGCGAGAAGGCTTGCGACAGCTGATTCTGCGCCTGCTCGTAGGCTTTCAGCTTCTCGGGCGTGAGGTCGTTGGCATCAAGATGTATCTGCGTGGCGGCATTGCGTGCCTTGGTCACCTCGGCAAAGGTCTCCCGCTCATGCTTGGCATACGCCTTAACGATTTTCGCCAGCTGCGGCATCATGTCGGCACGACGCTGATAAGCCGCCTCAACGTTGCTCCATGCCGTTGTCACCACTTCCTGCTGAGACACCATGGAGTTGTAGGCACTCACCAGCCAGCCTCCAACAATCAGCACGGCGGCCACAATGGCCACCAAAATCCACTTCGTGTTGCTCTTCATAATCTGATATTCCTTATTAATTATTGTTCGTTTACGTTTCTCTTTTCTCCTTAATTATATAAGCCCCGACGGCCTCTCACTCCGCATTGCAGGCTCGCGGCGGCCTACCAGCCACCACCGGCACCGCCGCCACCGAAGCTGCCGCCGCCAAATCCTCCACCGAAGCCGCCGCCGAAGCCGCTGCCCGTATCGTTAAGGTGACCGGGATTGCCCCAAATGACAAATCCTCCCGGGCCGCCACTGCGCCTTCCGCCGCTCTTGCCATTGCCTTTTCCGCCGTTCTTGTCACTATTTCGGATTCCCAAATAAACCAGTGCGATGGACAGCAGCACCACGCCCAAGCCTATCCAAGCCCCCAAGGGGTCGTCAAGGTTTTTCTCGGGCAATCCCGTTGAGCCGGTCTTGAACTTCGTGTACACCGCCTTGGCCGTGGTCAGCATGGCTTTTCCCGGCCGATTGGCTTTCATATTGGCCACAATGCAGGCACGTCCTATCTCGTCACACTCCAAGTCGGTGAGATCTTTTTCCAGTCCCTCGCCAGGCGCGATGAAATAACGGTGGTCGTCTACGGCCACTACCACCACCAAGCCGCGGTTGGTTTTCTTGTCGCCAACGCCATGACGGTTGCCCAAATCCTCGGCAAAGCGAAACGTATCGCCGTTGGCCACACGCTTCACAATGACAAATGCCGTCTCAATGCCACACTCCTTGTCGAGCCGAAGCAGGTAGCTGTCTATGGAGTCGCGGTCGGGCTGCGAGAGGATACCATCGGGATCGCAGACGTAACGGCGCGCATCGGCAAGATGAACCATCGTCACTTCCTCGGCCTTCCAGCTCTTCGACCAGCCCGACAGCACCGCCATCAGCAGCGCAAGGAGCAGAAATATCTTTCTTGTTCTCATTCTTTCGTTCTTTAAAATCAACGGTCGTTGCACCTCACTTGCGCATATCCGACAAGTTTGTCGGTGCGTCCGCCCACCGGTTTGTAATACACCAACGCCTGATAGCTGTTCTGCGTCTGGTAATAGCTGCCCTCCAACGGCATGTAAGACGAGCGGCCGTTGGCATCAAGCGTAAGCAACTGATAGTTGTAGTAGCCCAATTTCAAGGGCACTACGCACTCATAGCGTTGCTCTTCTGCGTCATACTGCATCAAATATTGTGGAAGGAAGCGGTCGTTGGTGAAGTTTCCGTTGATGTAGACCTCCTCACTCAACGGCTCGGGACAACGGTACTGGAAGTGAACCAGCATATAATCGCTTTCGGTATCCACGCCGCGATTGTCGGAATTGCGGATAACGAAAGCCCCATCGGCATCTACATCGTACACATAGTTGAGGCGCGGCTGCCCCTCAAAGGGATAAACGTGGTACTGACTGCCGTCCCAGCCTATGCGATCTACGCCCATCGTGGCCACATCGGTGGAGAGAATCTCAAACTTACGGTACTCGTTGCCCGCCCAAAACAGGTAGTCCTTGCAATGAGACCAGCGAAGTCCATCGGCCATAGTGTACTGGGGACGCGCGTTGCTGCGGGCATCGTCCCACCGTTGGTTCTGCAACAGCACCGTGGAGAGCTGCCGCGCCGGGTCGGTAACGGAATAATTGCCGTAGTTTAGCTCCATCTCCACCTGCTGATGGGCTTGGTTGATGGAAGCATCGGTGTTGGTTACAACTTGCAGGGAGACGCCCATGCGCTCCGTTATCGGCTCCACCACCATGAAGCAGACACGCAGGACGGGGTGATTCTCATCGTTTTCGTCATAAACGGTCAGGCGATAATTGCCCGAAAGCTTCATGGCGCAATCCTCATTGGGAAGAATCAGGGAGTAATGGGTGTACTGCGTGTTGGTGAGCACGCTCTCCTGCACATCGTCAATGGTGTTTCCGGAGGCAAATCCGGCACAGTAGTCACTCTCAAAAAGTTCTTCCGAAACGCGCCAATCGGCCTCGCAATGCTCCAAACGATAGGCGTAGCGATGGTATTCGTGGGTTAAATCGTCAAAGCCAATGGATATTCTGCCCCCGTTAAGCTCAATAATGGGCAGACGCATCCAATCCCCATCGGCAACAACTTGCAGCGATTGGATGTCGGCATCGAGTATCTCATGACGCTGGGCGGCGGCACGGGGGCACGACAGCAGCAATAGCGACCCGCAAAACAGCAGGTTTTTAAGTCTCCTCATTCATCAACCGGCTGAAGAAATTGTCCAAATCCTCATCCAAGCCCACCATCAGATCGCCGCCAACTATCAGTGTGTCATCGTCAACAACGTACAATTCCGCCACACTTTCTCTGTCATCGTCCTCCAGCACATAGCTGTAGGGCTTCATTACGCCCAAGTTTTCCACCACATCCCGCATCTGCGACATTTGCAGACGGAGCAAATTGGCCACTTGAACGTAGAAGTTGTCGTCCTTGTTGTCAATCCATTGCTCGACCACACATCGTGTAATCTCGTTCTCCTCATCATCGAAGGCCATCAAATCGCCACTGTCTTGCGATGCCCGAACATGAATATCGGTCATCACGCAAGCCTCCTCACACGCCGGCATCTTCTGCGCAATCTTGCCAAAGAAGCGCGCCAGCTGCTGTATCGTTTGATCTGTCGCTGTCATGGATTCTCCTTTATCTGTTATTTTGGCAAAGATAGGCAAATTTTCCGAGACCATAGGCAACATGGCGGAGATTTTTTCGCCTATCATTATTTGCCATTACTTTTGGTAAAACAACTTAACGAAGACGGGATAGTGGTCGGACGGCGTGCGAAGCGTGTAGCGGCTAAGCCCTATTTGCTGCGGCGCGTTGGCCGAGCGCAGCGTTTCCGCATCGGTGGATGGCCTCCAATACATATTCGTCAGTACGGCGTAGTGGTCGACTCTGAACCCGGGGGAGACAAAAACGTGGTCGATGCGGCTGTCCGTGTGCATCTCCGGCTTGAAGTCGTTGAACGTTCCGTTTGTGCAGAAACGCTGCCTGGCTGCATCATAACTGTCTACAAGGAGGCCGGAACGCACAAAGATGCCGTAAGTATCATCGGTCTGATCCACATTGAAGTCGCCCGTCACAATGGCAGGAAGCCCCTTTGCTATCTCGCCAACGCGTGCCACAATCAGCTTGGCCGCCTCTCTGCGGGCCACAACGCCCACATGATCCGTGTGAAGCGTGAAGAAACAGAACTGCAAACCCGTTGCTTTGTCGCGGAACTTTCCCCACGTGCAGATGCGGATACAGGCCGCATCCCATCCCAGCGATGGACGTTCGGGGGTCTCACTGAGCCAGAAATGTCCCTCATCGAGCAACTCCAGCTGGTCTTTCTTGTAGAATATGGCCGCATACTCTCCTGCTTCCTTGCCATCATCGCGCCCAACGCCTATCGATGCGTACTCCGGCAGCAAGCCAAGCATATCGTGCAGCTGACCGACAAGCACCTCCTGCGCACCGAAAACGGCGGGTTGCTCAAACGCTATCTGCGAGCAGATGGCGTGCTTGCGCACATCCCACCCGTTGCCACGTTCGGCATCGCCATTGGGACCGGCGTTTCGGATGTTGTAAGTGGCCACGAAAAGCCCCTGCGCACTCACAGACAGAGAGACCAAAACCAATACGAGAACTAACAAAATCTTCCTCATTGCTTCCTTTATTATTTTAAAAAAGGTATGCAGGAGCGTCTCCCACATACCTCATTATCTTAAGAATTTCCTTCGCTCACACCCTATTTGCCCATGGAAGCTATCAGCTCCATCAGCTCTTTGCCCAAGGCATCGGCCTCCTCCATGGTAGATGCCTCGCTGTAAACTCGCATGATTGGCTCGGTGTTGCTCTTCCGCAGGTGCACCCACTTGGTGGGGAAGTCGAGCTTCACGCCGTCTATGTCGGTCACCCGCACATCGCTTTGTCCGCCAAAGCGCGTCTTCACCTCCTCAAGAATGGCGTCCATGTCGGTGTCGGGGGTGAGATCGATGCGGTTCTTGGCAATATAATACTCCGGGAAGGTCTTGCGGAGCGCGCTGCACGTCAGTCCCTTCTGTGCCAAAGAGCTGAGGAAGAGACCTATTCCCACAAGCGCATCGCGGCCGTAGTGGCTGTCGGGATAGATGACACCGCCGTTGCCCTCGCCACCAATGACGGCGTTGACTTCCTTCATGCGCGTTGTGACGTTCACCTCGCCCACGGCCGACGCGTAATACTCGCACCCATGACGCTCGGTCACATCGCGCAGCGCGCGCGTGGAGCTGAGATTGGAGACGGTGCTGCCCTTCACATGGTCGAGAATGTAGTCGGCCACTGTTACCAGCGTGTACTCCTCGCCATACATCTTGCCATCTTCCTGAATGAAAGCCAGTCTGTCGACATCGGGGTCTACCACTATGCCCAAGTCGTAGCCTCCCTTGGCCATCTCCTCCATGATGCCGCCAAGGTTCTTCTCCAGCGGTTCCGGATTGTGGGCAAACTCCCCGTTGGCCTCGCCATTGAGGATTGTGTATTCCACACCCAGCCTGTCGAGCAGCCTGGGCAGGATAATGCCACCCACAGAGTTGACCGCATCGACCACCACACGGAACTTACGGGCACGGATTGCATCTGCATCCACGAGCGGCAAAGCCATCACCGCCTCGATGTGGCGGTTGTCGAAGCTGCCGTCCTCGCTGTATTGCCCCATGTTGTCTACATCGGCAAACTCAAAATCTTCCCTTTCCGCAATGTCCAAAACGGCGTTGCCGTCGGCCTTGGTCAAAAACTCGCCCTCATGATTGAGCAGTTTCAGCGCGTTCCAGTGGCGCGGATTGTGGCTGGCCGTGATGATAATGCCGCCCGCCGCGCCTGTCATGCGCACGGCAAGCTCCGTAGTAGGCGTGGTGGCCAGGCCGACATTGACTACATCATAGCCCATTCCCATCAGCGTGCCACACACCACATTGCTCACCATACTGCCCGAAATGCGCGCGTCGCGTCCCACAACAATCTGGTTGCTCTGCGATGCGCCGCTGCGGCGGATGAACGTAGCGTATGCGGAAGTGAACTTTACGATGTCAAGCGGGTTGAGCGTGTCGCCCACGGAGCCTCCGATGGTGCCACGGATGCCCGAGATAGATTTTATCAGTGTCATTTTTGCTGTTCAGTTGATTGTTATTTATCGCCCTCTCTCGTAGGTAATGTCATACAGACACGGATAGACGGAGGTTGTGGCGGCATAAGTACCCTCGGTGGAAGGCACAATGATGCGCACGCGGGCTATGCGGTCTTCGGCCGAGCGAGGCCTTCCGATGCGGATGAACGGTAGCGGAGCGAGCCAGCCATTGGGCACGGCGGTGCTGCCGGCCGTACTTCCGTAGATCTGATACATGACGCTCGACGTGGGGTCGAATGATGCCGTGAACGTGCCCGAGGTGTTGGTGACCGACATTTTGTCCACCAATGCGCTGAAATAAAGTATGTTGTTGGTCACCAGCATACTGTCCGTGAGGAGGTTTCGCTCCGTAAACCGGCACAGCACGGTAGCCGTCTCGCCGTCCTTTATCTTCTCTCCGCAGCCCTTGTCAATGATTTGCAGGTAGATGCCCGATGATTCCAGAAGCACAAACTCATTCTTACTCACATCGGTCATCGTGTCGTTGGCAAAAAACTCGCTTTCGGAGATAACCTTCACTAAGCTGTCGTTGAGGTATTGGTTGATGGCGTTGTTCTCACGCTTGCGCTGATCGGCATAAGTCTCGTTATTGTCGCACGCCGAGAAGAGCACTCCCGCAACCGCGAAGAGAAGGAAAAATATTTTCTTCATCTAAATAATAAATTGGTCTAAATATGAATCTTACTGCAAAGATAATGCTATTCCGTTAGCTGGCAAAGGATTGATGGCAAATTTTAAGTTTTTTGACAAACCGCGACCAGCCTCCCTTCGGAGTGCCCAAGAGCCTCCCCCGCGCCCCCGCACGCAGCTGCCGAAAGGCCAAACGAAGCCGCAAGACACGGCAAACGAAGCATTTCACACAACATCTTGTATGCCAAGTACTTGCAAAAACAAAAACACAGCAATGCAAAAGGTTACCTTTTGGCGCATAAAACGTATGGTTTCGCATGACGAAACCATACGTTTTGCCACGCGAAACCATACGTTTTACTTTCTCCGCAAAGACTTCTTCCCGCAGAGCAACGGCGCGAATGCCCTTCTGCAGAAGCGACTCCGCTTGCCGTCAGCCCTGCAACTGCTCCTTGAAAGCCATGATGGCGCGCAGCGTCACCTGCTCGGCCTCCTCAATGGAGCACATCAGTTTGCCACCGGAAGCATCGGCATGGCCTCCGCCATTGAAGAACTGAGCCGCCATGGGCTGGCAATGGAAGCCGTTACACGAACGCAGACTCACGCGAATGAGGTTGGGAGTCTCGGTGTCTTCGCGCAACGAGATGGAGAGTTTCAGCCCCTTGATTTGCTGCGGCACGTTGACCACGCCCTCAAGGTCGCCCTTGATGAAATGAAAACGGCTCATCTCCTCTTTCGTCACCGTATAGTAGGCCGCGTGAAGCTCGTTTACGACTTTCAGTTTCTGGTAAATCAGATAGGCGCGGAACTTGATGGCATCGGCGGAGAAGTTATGGTACACGCGGTTGTAAATCTCGTCTTTGTCGATATTCTTGGCCAGAAGCTGACTGACGATGAAGAATATCTCCGGCCGTGTGGAGTTGTAGGTGAAACCGCCTGTATCGGTCATCATGCCGCAGTAGATGCATTGCGCCATCTGACGTGTCATTGCATCGTATCCGCCCAGCTGCCAAATGAGCCGGAACACCATCTCACTGGTGCTCGACATGGCGGGATTGGATACCGACAAAGCATTCTGCACGCCGGGATACATATGATGGTCGATGAGCAAACGGCGCGCCTTGCAGCCCTCTGCCGCCGCCTGCGCATCGCCAAGGCGGGAGAAGTCGTTGAAATCGAGGCAGCAAAGCAAGTCGGCTGCATCGAGTGCGGCCTGCGCCTTGGCGGTGTGCTTGTCGTAACGGACGATGCTGTGCGACATGGGAAGCCACTTCAAGAAGTCGGGAGCGGCATCGGGCACCACGCAAGTCACCTGCTTTCCCATTGCCTGAAGATAGAGTGCCCAGGCCAGCGATGCGCCAAGGGCATCGCCATCGGGCGACTTATGCGCGATGGTAACCACGTTTCCGGATTCGGCAATCAGCTGACGCAACTGCGCCAGCTGATTGCCGTCCAGCAAATTGATGTTCATGTGTGAGGGGAATTGTTGCTTAGAAGAGTTTGGCCGGGTACACCCCGTCATCCACCAAACGCTGTATCTTGTCCACAACGGCCTGTCTGTCGGCGGCATAGGTCACGCCAAACCAGCAGCTTGTGGTGTCGAGCACTTTCACGGTGGCCGTCTTGTCGGTGATGAGCTTGTTCACCATGAGCGGAATGAAGAACTCGGCCTTCAGATTCGTCATGTTCTTCGGGTCGGCAAGGAACTCCTTGAAAGCAGCCTCGCTGTATTCGAAGTAGTCGGGGGTGAATCCCCACACGTTCATCGACACTGGCGTATTGTCGGGGGTGGCCGTCCACTCGCCGTTGTCGTCCTTATACATCACTGCACCATCGCGCCGCTCTATCTCGGTACGCTCCACCACGCTGGTCAAGTTGCCCTCTTCGTCCTTCGAACAAATGCCGCGGGCCACTGTCCCGTTCTCGCTGAGCGTGTTGCTCACGCGGAATCCCACCATCGCATAGCGGTTCTTGGCACCCTCGGGAAGCGAGGAGAGGTACTTGCCGATGGCCATAAAACAGTCGCGATTGTAGAAATCATCGCAGTTGATAACGCAGAACGGCTCCTTAATCACGTCTTTCGCCATCAGTACGGCATGATTCGTTCCCCAAGGCTTCACGCGTCCCTCCGGAGCGGCAAAGCCCTCGGGCAGCGCGTCAATGCTCTGGAAGACCAATTCGGCGGGTATGTGCCCCTCATACTTGCTGAGCACCTGCTCGCGGAACTGCTCCTCAAAGTCCTTTCGTATAACAAACACTATCTTGCCAAAGCCTGCCTGAATGGCATCATAGATGGAATAGTCCATGATGGTCTCGCCATTGGGGCCTAATCCGTCGAGCTGCTTCAGCCCGCCGTAGCGGCTACCCATGCCGGCAGCCAAAAGAAGCAATGTGGGTTTCATAACTTATCTTGATTGTTTGGTTTGGCAATAACGCCATTCTTGTTCATTTGTCGTTGCAAAAGGTGGTCAGTCGAGCAGCGTGGAGCTGCGAACGCGGCTCAAAGTCTCCGGCGTC
Source organism: uncultured Prevotella sp. (assembly GCA_964640675.1). Classification (GTDB taxonomy): domain Bacteria; phylum Bacteroidota; class Bacteroidia; order Bacteroidales; family Bacteroidaceae; genus Prevotella. Next base: position 27,930 of record CAZXFP010000006.1, read on the forward strand.
ATCTGCAGGAAACTGGCCACGTAGACCAGCGGGGCACGAAGCACCACCTCGGGATAGAGCTTGCTGAACTTGCGGTAGCGGTCTTGCGCTGTCTCGAAGCGCACAAGGTCGGCGCAAACCTGCGATATGATCAAGCTCTCCTCCAGTATTTTGCGGTAGAGAATCTGTATGTTGACATTGTGAAGAGCCACTTGCTCAAGACGCTGCTTGGGCAATGCGTAGATAATAGACGGCTCAAGAGCCTCCACTTTCAGCTTGGTGGCCTCCTCGCGGAAAAGACTTTCGATGCACATAAAGATGGAATGGTCCACTCCAAGGTGCTCGGTGATCTGCTTGCCGTTCTTGAAATAGAACTGACGGATAAGGCCGCGCTCTATGTAATAGATGTTTCGGCACACATCCCCCTCCTTGATGATCATCTCGCCCCTATTGAACTTCATGGGCACGAGTATGCTCTCAAGCACATCAAGCTCGTCGTGGGTCATCGTACTGTACTTCCGGGCAAGCTCGCGGGCTATGTCTCTCGTCGTCATTACGGGTTCTTTCATCATTCTCCTCTCTTTCTTTATTTGTCCAAACTACATTGGTTAGCACGTCAATCCAGCTTCAGCACGGCGAGGAACGCCTTCTGCGGCACTTGCACATTGCCCACCTGCTTCATGCGTTTCTTACCTTTCTTCTGCTTTTCGAGCAACTTCCGCTTACGGCTAATGTCTCCGCCGTAGCACTTGGCGGTCACATCCTTTCGCACTTGCTTCACCGTCTCGCGGGCAATGATCTTTGCTCCGATGGCGGCCTGTATGGCAATGTCGAACTGCTGACGCGGTATCAGCTCCTTGAGCTTCTCGCACATCCGCCGACCGAACGTTACGGCGTTGCTGTCGTGGGTAAGCGTGGACAGCGCATCGACCGGTTCGCCATTCAAAAGGATGTCAAGCTTGACCAGTTTTGACGGCCGGAACGAGTCGATATGGTAATCAAAGGAGGCATAGCCCTTTGATATGCTCTTCAGTTTGTCGTAGAAGTCTATCACGATCTCGCCAAGCGGAATCATGAATATCAGCTCCAACCGGTTGCCACTCACGTAGTTCTGGCTCACCAGCTCACCACGCTTGTCGAGGCAGAGCTTCATGATGGGGCCGATAAACTGGCTCGAAGTGATGATGCAGGCTCTGATGAAAGGTTCCTCAATGTGGTCTATCATCGTTGTATCGGGCAATCCCGACGGGTTGTGCACCTCCTTCACCTCGCCCTGCTTGTCGTAAACCATGTAGCTCACGTTGGGAACGGTCGTTATCACGTCCATGTTGAACTCACGGTCGAGACGCTCCTGCACAATCTCCATGTGCAGAAGGCCAAGGAAACCGCAACGGAATCCGAAGCCAAGCGCCTGGGAACTCTCTGGCTGGAAGGTGAGAGAGGCATCGTTGAGCTGCAGTTTCTCCAACGAGGCGCGCAGACATTCGTAGTCGCTGGGGTCGATGGGATAGACACCAGCGAAGACCATGGGCTTCACTTCCTGAAATCCCTCGATGGCTTTCTCGCAAGGCTGGTCGATGCGCGTCACCGTATCGCCCACCTTTACCTCCGTGGCGTTCTTGATTCCGCTGATGATGTAGCCCACCTCACCTGTGGAAAGCTCCGGCTTTGCCATCATATCCATCTTCAGCACACCCACCTCATCGGCCGTGTACTGCTGTCCGGTATTGAAGAATTTCACCTTGTCGCCCTTGCGTATCACGCCGTTCTCCACCTTCACCAAGGTGATAATGCCACGGAAAGAGTTGAAAACGGAGTCGAAAATCAACGCCTGAAGCGGCTTCGTCTTGTCGCCCGTGGGCGACGGAATACGCTCCACCACGGCGCGCAGAATATCGGGAACGCCCTCGCCTGTCTTGCCCGAGGCGCGGATTATCTCCTCCGGCTTGCAGCCAAGAAGCTCCACAATCTCGTCCTCCACCTCCTCCGGCATGGCGTTGGGCATATCAATCTTGTTGATAACGGGAATGATCTCCAAGTCATGCTCGATGGCCATGTAAAGATTGCTGATGGTCTGTGCCTGAACGCCTTGCGTGGCGTCCACCACAAGCAGCGCGCCCTCGCAGGCGGCAATGCTCCGCGACACCTCATAGGAGAAGTCTACGTGACCCGGAGTGTCTATCAGATTGAGCATATACTTCGTTCCGTCCAAAGCATACTCCATCTGAATGGCGTGGCTCTTGATGGTGATGCCGCGCTCTCGCTCCAAATCCATATTGTCCAACATCTGGCCTTCGGTGATTTGAATCGTCTTCGTGCTCTCTAACAGGCGATCCGCCAATGTACTCTTGCCATGATCGATATGGGCAATAATGCAAAAATTACGTATATGGTCCATCTTTCAAATGCTAATCAACTGCAAAAGTACGAAGAATTAATGATAAATAAGAAAGCGGCAAGTTTATTTTTGCCAAATGTTGGATAAATGACACATTTCCGAACGTTACCTTTTGCCCCGCAAAACCATACGTTTGGGCGTGCAAAACGTTACCTTTTGCAATGCAAAACCATACGTATTGAAAAACGCGGGGAAAATGCGCCATCTGCAAGCCCTCCGCCACCACTCGCCAAGCGGGGCACAACGGAGAGGATACCGAGGAAAAAGGGGGAAGAAAAAGGGAAAAAAGAACGGTTGGAAAGCGCACCCACGCCTTCCAACCGTTCATAAAACAAATCCGGAAAAGACGGCCAACAAGCTGGATCAATGCCACTTGCAGCACGCTGCATCTTGCCGAGCCATGACAAGAAGAGGCCGCGCCAACTGCTAAAGCTCAACAACGGTGATGCCCGCGCCGCCAAACTGCACGTGCTCATCGCGATAAGAGCGCACGCCGGGCATCGTGGCCAGATACTGACGTATCAGCTGGCGCAAGATGCCGTTGCCCTTGCCATGCAGAATACGTACCTGCGAGGCTCCGGCAAGGATGGCATCGTCTATGAAATACTGCACTTGCAGCAATGCCTCGTCGGCTCTTTGCCCGCGAAGGTCTATCTCCGACTTGAAGTTTTTCAGATGATTGTCCACCGTCTGGCGCGTCACGGCACTCGACGGAGTGTAGGTCTCCAGCTTGGCCAGCGACACCTTGCCCCCCGATGAAGCCTTCTCCGGCGCGGCATCCCGCACCCGCTCCAGTCTGTCGGCACGCATCTTGGTGCGCATTCCGCCGCCAAACACCACCGTGGCCATCTTCCCATCGAGGCTCTCCACCGTGCCCGTGCTGGTCAGTCCCTTTATCCTCACCGTGTCGCCCTTGTCTATGGGCGCATCATGGCGCACCGCCGACGGGGCTGTCGATGGCGTTTTCTGCCGCAAGGCCTTCTCGGCCTGCCGCTTCTCGTGCCGCTCCTTGCGATTACGGATGCGCTCCACCTTGGCCTGAAAGTCCTCATCGCTCATCACGCCATGGCTTTTGGCCTGCTTGCCCGTGGGCTTCTGCTCCGCATCGGTGCGCAGTCCTTGCTCAAACTCGGCCAGCTGCTGGCGTATTTTCCTTGTCTCCTCCTTCTCGGCCTGCCGCTCCCGAATCTCGCGGATGGTGTTCTCAATGCGGCGGTTGCTCTCTTTGATAAGCTCCTCGGCCTGCGCGCGGGCACGGGCAAGTATCTCCTTGCGGCTCTTCTCCACGTCTTCCACCATGGACTCATACCGCTCCACCTTCTTTTCCAGCTCCTTCTCGCGGGCATGCACGGTCTGCCGCTTGCCCTCCCAGTAGCGTTTGTCGCGCACGATGTCCTGCAAATACTTGTCGCTCTGTATGTAATCCGAGCCGACAATGTCGGAAGCCTCTCTGATTACGTCCTCGGGCAAGCCTATCTTGCGGGCTATCTCGATGGCAAAGCTGCTGCCCGGCCGGCCAATGGCGAGCTGAAAGAGGGGGCGCATCTCGTGGCGGTCGTAGAGCATTGCGCCATTCACCACCCCGGGATGGTCTTCGGCAAAGTGCTTCAAGTTCTGATAGTGCGTCGTTATCACCGCCCACGCCTGCTTTTTCCAGAACTGTCCCAGCACGGCCTGCGCAATCGCGCCGCCTATCTGCGGCTCCGTGCCCGTTCCAAACTCGTCTATGAGCATCAGCGTGCGCGCATTGGCCTGGCGAATCATCTGCTTCATGCTGAGCAAATGGGAGGAATAGGTGCTCAGGTCGTTCTCCAAGCTCTGCTCATCGCCGATGTCCATCATGATGTCGGCGAAGATTCCCACCTTCGAACGCTCACTTACGGGGATGGGCAACCCCATCTGAAGCATGTACTGAAGCAAGCCCACGGTTTTCAGGCACACCGATTTTCCGCCGGCATTCGGGCCGGAAATGATGAGAATACGCGCATCGGCCGTGAGTGTTATCTCCAAGGGCACAATGCCACGGGGGCGGCCTTCGGCGGCACTGGCTTCGTTCTCCGCACGCAAGCTCTTCTCCCTCAATGCGTTTTCAAGCAGCGGATGGCGCGCCTCCACCCAGTCCACAATAGGCTCTTCGGCCACTTTGGGGGCAACGGCACGCATCGTTTCGGCCAAAGAGTCTTTGGCTTGGATGAAGTCTATCTGTGCAAGGAAGTCGTAGCTGTCTATTATTTCAAGCACGTGGGGGCGCACGCGCTTGGTGTAGGTGGAGAGAATGCGCACGATTTCCTGTCGTTCCTGGCTTTCCAAGTCGCGTATTCGGTTGTTGGCCTCCACCACTTCGGTCGGCTCTATGTAGATGGTTCTGCCCGAAGCCGACTCATCGTGCACTATTCCGTTGATTTTCCGCTTCATGCCGGGGGCAACCGGAATGACCAGCCGACCATCGCGCACCGAGGGAGCAACGTCCTTTTCCACCAAGCCCTCGGCTTGCGCGGCACGCAAAATGCTGTTCAGCGTGTGCGAGATGGAGCCTTCTATGCGGGCCAGCTCGCGCCTAATCTGGTGCAGTTCGGGCGATGCCGTGTCGCGAACATGGCCAAACTTGTCGATAATTTGGTCGGCTTGCTGTACCAAGACGGGAAATGTGGCCACGCCATCGGCCAAGCGATAGAGTGCCTCGTAGTGCTTTTCGGCCACGCGTCCCTCCTCGTCCAGCTCCTGGTCGAGCCCGCGGATGAAGACCACCAACTGGTGGATGGTGTCCAAAGAACGACGAAAATCAAACAGTTCCTCCACCTCAAAGTGGGTATTCTCCAAACGGATGCGCTTCAAAGTGGGGCGAACGTCGAAGAAAAAGGCAAGGGGAATGTCGGCATTTTCCTCACGGAGGCGGCGAAACTCACGCACTTGCTCCATCCATTCATTGATGAGCGGCGCATCGGTGCAGAACGTCATGTCGTCCACAAGCAGCTTGCCCAATGTCGAAAGGCAACGCCCCTTGAGCATCATACGTATCTCATCAACTCCTATTTTCTTCTCGTAATTCTTGGGATATATCATTGATGTCGCGTTCCTATATAATATAATGAGATGCAAAGGTACGAATTTATGGCGAAAAAAGCAGTTTGCCCAGCTCCAAAGAGTTTTTCCAACAAAAAGATTTGCCTGTACGGCGGGAATCCATTACTTTTGCATGGTTAACAAAACCATACACTTAATGGGTAAAGAAATCAAGACCATCGTGCTGACCGGTGGCCCATGCGCGGGCAAGACCTCTGCTTTGGTAAAAGTAATTGAGCACTTCTCCTCGCTGGGATACAAGGTTTTCACCATTCCAGAAGTCCCCACGATGTTCCTTCAGGCAGGCATGGACTACCTGACAAAGAACGAAGCATACTTCTACGAGGGCGAGAAGGCAACACTGGAAGTACAGTTGAAACTGGAAGACAGCTTCCACAAGATCGCCAGCCGCGTGGAAGAGCCCGCCATAATCATCTGCGACAGAGGCGCACTTGACATCTCCGCCTACATGTCAACAGAGATGTGGCAGAAGATAACCGGCCTTGCGGGAGTGAGCAACGCCACCCTGCGCAACCGCTACGATGCCGTGCTGCACCTCGTTTCCGCCGCCGACGGCGCGGAACAGTTCTATTCCACAGCCACCAACAAGGAGAGAAAGGAGAACATAGAGACAGCGCGCGAACTCGACAAGCGCGTTATCAACGCGTGGTCGGGCCATCCGCGGTTGCACGTCATCAACAATCACGAGGATTTCGACAACAAGCTGAACCGCGTTCTGCAAGAAATCTCCAACGTGCTGGGCATCCCACAGCCCATCACGGAGGAGCGGAAGTATATCGTGGAAGTGACGGGCGACGTGCCGGGAGCCATCGAAAGCGACATTGTGCAGACATATTTGTCGACCGACCCACGCACCGAAGCACGCCTGCGCAAGCGACGCTGGCAGGGAAAAGAGGTGAACGTGCTCACCACACGCAAGCGCGTGTCAGACAACGAACAAATAGAGACGGAGCGACAAATATCGGACAATGTCTACGAATCGCTGCTCCAGCAGGCCGACCCCTACCGTCAGCCGATTCACAAGCTGCGCAAAAGCTTTATTTGGAAAGGCCAATACTTTGAGCTTGACCACTTCTTGTCGCCCATCAGCGGACTGAACATCCTCGAGACGAAAGGCATCAGCGAGGGAGAGGCCGTGAAATTCCCCCCGTTCATCCACGTGCTGCAAGACATTACGGGCAACACCAAGTACTATAATTACAATTTGGCCGTCAAATAATCAAAATTCCAACCTCAGAAAGAGCCGCACCGGTCGAGGCAAGCACCCATCGCCCAACACCGTTTTAGGGAAAACAGACTCCCAACGCGGCCTTTCTGGCAGGCAATCAACAAAAAGAATCATGGAGAGAAAAGGCTATTTGCAGAAGAATTTCAATGGCAACGTGCGCCGATACGTGCAAACCATGTCGCTGCGCGACAATCCCGAACTAATCAGAATGTACCGCAAGGCGCACAGCGAACCCGACTTCTGGCCCGAAATAGAAGAGGGCATCAAGTCGGTGGGCATTCTTGAGATGGAAATTTACATTCTTGGAACGCGCCTGGTGATGATTGTAGACATGCCGGACAGCCTCGACTGGGACGAAGCCATGGCAAAACTCGCCACGCTGCCGCGACAATCGGAATGGGAAGACCACGTGGCGCAATTCCAAAACTGCGCCAAAGGCTCCACCTCCGATGAGAAGTGGCAGATGATGGAGCGCATTTTCCATCTCTATTGATTCTTTTTCAAGGAAAAGCTCCTTTACTTCGAAATTCTTTGAAAAAAGTCTTTGAAAGATTTGGCGGGTCACAAAAAACATCGTACCTTTGCACCCGTTAAGCCGATATGGCTCAGTTGGTAGAGCAACGCATTCGTAATGCGTAGGTCCCCGGTTCGAGTCCGGGTATCGGCTCTTTTCTTTTTGACGCATAAACAAGAAGAAAAGGCAAATCAAAAGAGAACTTATTGCGGAATTAGCACATCGGTAGTGCATCAGCTTCCCAAGCTGAGGAGGCGGGTTCGACTCCCGTATTCCGCTCTTTCCACTCCTTTTTCATTTTCCATTATCGCGCCTTTCGCTTGGCGTTTGCTGCATATCTGTATCCAACGGCAAACATCAAGGAACACATTATCCATACCTTTATTCACCGAAGAGCATTCGCGTATACACCAACCGCAAACAACAAGGAGCACATTAGCCATGCTATTGTTCGCAAAACATCACCCCCACACACAGCAACCGCAAACAACAAGAAGCGCATTAGCCATGCCATTGTTCGCAAAACACCAGCCGCACGCACCCGACCGCTTAGAAAACTCTGCACCGAAACATCAAACTTGGTATCAGAAAACGCTCTCCCCTACTCTCTTTTAAGCGAACAAACACCCGAACAATATTGCTTACAAACCCCAAAAACGTCCCCCATTTTCCCCTTCCGACAGTATTCTTCAGCCCAAGACATCCACCCGCGCAAACACCCCATCCACACCCCTCTTTCCAAAAGGTGTGGTTTTGCCGCCCAAAAGGTATGGTTTCGCATCGCAAAAGGTATGGTATTGGCGAGCAAAACCATACCTTTCGCCCACCAATAGGCACGGCATGGCAAAAGGCGGCGAACAGCCTGCAAAACGACAGGAAACAACCCATCGCCAAAAACGCAAAAGACCACACACAAAACCAAGAAAACACCTCCACCAAAGGCACAAAACAAGCGGCAAAAACACAAACACGCAACGCCATGAAAAGCGATCAAGCATCCCTAAAAACACAAAGAAGCCGAAGCGCAAACACTGCGCTTCGGCTTCTTCTATATCAGTTAGGAAAACTCGTTATTAGTTTCCGCCCTTCTCCATACGCTTCTTCAGATCGGCCAGCACGTCAAGATCGCCAAGCGATGTACCTGCGGCAACGTTCTGAATCTGCGGAGCATCCTGCTGTTGCTGCTGCTGACGGCCACCATGGTGACGGCCACCGCGACGCGGCTCATCCTTCACCTCCTCGAAAGTGCGAGAGTGAGAGAGGATGATGCGCTTGGAATCCTTCACGAACTCAATGACCATGAACGGCAACTCCTCACCAAGCTGTGCCTGAGTGCCATCCTCCTTGACAAGGTGCTTCGGTGTTGCGAAGCCCTCACCACCCTCGTTGAGCGTGATAACGGCACCCTTGTCCATCGACTCCGTAATCTTTCCGGTGTGAACCGTGCCCGGCTTGTAGATGCTCTCATAAGCATCCCAAGGATTCTGCTCCAGCTGCTTGTGGCCAAGGCTGAGGCGGCGGTTGTCCTTGTCTATCTCCAAGACCACAACATCAATCTCTGCGCCCACCTTAGTGAACTCAGACGGATGCTTGATCTTCTTCGTCCAAGAGAGGTCGCTGATGTGAATCAGACCGTCAACGCCTTCCTCAAGCTCAACGAAGATACCGAAGTTGGTGAAGTTGCGCACCTTGGCGGTGTGCTTGCTGCCCTCCGGGTATCTCACCTGGATGTTCTCCCACGGATCTTCCTTAAGCTGCTTCAAGCCAAGGCTCATCTTGCGTTCGTCGCGGTCGAGGGTCAGAATGACAGCCTCTACCTCATCGCCCACCTTGAGGAAGTCCTGAGCCGAACGCAAGTGCTGGCTCCAAGACATCTCCGACACGTGGATGAGACCCTCAACACCCGGCTGAATCTCAACAAACGCACCGTAATCGGCCATAACAACTACCTTGCCGCGCACGTGGTCGCCCACTTTCAGCTCAGCATCGAGGCTGTCCCAAGGATGCGGGGTGAGCTGCTTCAAGCCAAGAGCAATGCGCTTCTTCTCCTGATCGAAGTCGAGGATAACGACATTGATCTTCTGGTCAAGCTCAACCACCTCATGCGGATCGCTTACGCGGCCCCAAGAGAGGTCGGTGATGTGGATGAGTCCGTCCACACCGCCCAAGTCGACAAACACGCCGTAGGTGGTGATGTTCTTGACAGTACCCTCGAGGATCTGACCCTTCTCCAAGTGAGAGATGATCTCCTTGCGCTGTGCCTCCAACTCGGCCTCGATGAGAGCCTTGTGAGAAACAACAACATTGCGGAACTCCTGGTTGATCTTCACGACCTTGAACTCCATGGACTTGCCCACGAAGATATCGTAGTCGCGTATAGGATGGACGTCGATCTGGCTGCCGGGCAAGAATGCCTCAATACCGAACACGTCAACGATCATACCGCCCTTAGTGCGGCTCTTGATGTAGCCCTGGATGATAGCATCGTCCTCCATGGCCTTGTTGATGTTCTCCCAGCTCTTCTGCAAACGTGCCTTCTTGTGAGACAGAACCAGCTGACCGCTCTTGTCCTCTTGGTTCTCCACGTACACCTCTGCCTTGTCGCCAACTTTCAAATCGGGGTTGTAGCGGAACTCAGATGCAGGAATGATGCCATCGCTCTTGTAGCCGATGTTGACCACCACTTCTTTCTTGTCGACCGAAATCACCGTGCCCTCAACGACCTGGTGCTCCTGAATCTTGTTCAACGTTTCGTCATAGGCCTTCGCAAGCTCGCCTGCGGCTTTGCCCTCCGCCGAACCACCTTCAAACTCGTCCCAGTTGAAGTCGTCCAACGGCTTTACGTCCTTGTAATCAATCATAAATTGTTAATAAAAATTTTAATTAATAAAGTTAGACTTTATATGAATACTTACCGAAAAAGGCCATATTTGGCCAAAATCGGCTGCAAAGTTACAAACAAAATTCTGAATATCAGTAGCTTTCGCGGCATTTTTTTCACCTATCAGCAAAATTATCACCCATCCAAGGAGGCGAAGCCACACCGCGCCAAAGCACATTGCAACGGCAAAAGCTCACTGAATGGCAGCGACAGACACGCACCAACACGCGCCCAACCGTAAGCCGCAAAACAGCAGCAAGGCACCCCCATGCTGCGAAAGCGGACGTTTGGGCAAGTAAAACCATACGTTTTGCCCCATGAAACGTATGGTTTCGCAAGGCAAAACCATACATATTAATAAGTCACTATTTATCAAGCGTTTACAACTTCGCCAAAAGAGGAAGCAAAAGGACAGAGACAGAGCGGGAAAGAACGCCCTACGACAAGAAGAAAAGACAACGGGGAAGCCACCAACGGCGCACTGCTCACTGGTGCATTTTCAGATAATTGACCACCTTCTCCACGGCAAAGTGATAGGAAGCCTTCAATGCTCCCTCCGTAGTGCCAAGCATCTGACTCATATCTTTATATTTCACGTTGTCATAATAACGCAGCGTAAACACGGCGCGCTGCACCTCGGGCAGCGTGGCAATGGCCTCCTGCAAAAGCGCATCCGCACGGTCGCCATCAAAATAGGTGTCGGAAACCAGACGGCTGGCCAAGGAAAGGCCATCTCCCGGCTGCGGAGACACACGCGCTTTCTCCCTTCGCAGGAAGTCCAACGACTCGTTGATGGCTATGCGATACAGCCACGTGCTCACCTTGGAGCCTCCTCTGAAATCGTCCAGGCTGCGCCAAGCCTTCAAAAAAGTGTTTTGCAGAACATCATCGGCATCGTCATGACCGACAACTATGCTTCGGATTTTCCAATAAAGCGAACGTCCATACTCCTCAACGAGCATGGAAAATCCTTTCTGACGTTCGCCGGGATCAGCCAACAACCGCTGAACCTCAGCCTCATCGAGCTGAGACATGAATGTCTAAAAAGAGATAACGGAAGACCGGGCTTGCCCTTCCCGGCAGCCACTAACGTATCGATATTTTGCGAACGGTCTTGCCCACCTTGACAATGTAGCATCCTTTGGGAAGATTGAGCGTGTAGCTCTTGTCGTAACCATCCACTTTGATGCTCATCACACGCACTCCCGTGATGTTGTAGACGTGCAAAGCCTCGCCATCGGCACCCGTCACGCGAAGCACGGAACCCGATACCGAGATGGAAATCTTTTGGTTTTCCTGCTCAATAATCTCAATGGAAGCCGCGGCCATGGCCATCGTGGGAACACCCACGGCCATGATTCCAGCCAATAATATGCTTGCAAATATCTTCTTTGTCATATACGTATACTCTTTGCTTGTATGCAAAGGTATGAAAACATTCGCAATACGATGGCAAAAGAAAAGGTTATTTGCGGCCATTTAACCTCTTTTAACCGCATGAAAACAATAAAAACGGAGCGTCAACGGGGCTTCACGTCAAACGTAAGCCCCTCATTGGCCAAATAACTGTTGGGGAACACCTCGCGCGCCTCTGCCAAAATAGCCGCCTCATCGTTGTATCTTGCCGAGTAATGCCCCAGCAGCAGCGCGCCCGCATGGGCATCACGAGCCACCTTGGCCGCCTCGCCCGACGTGCTGTGCCAGTACTTCCGGGCACGCTCGGCCAAGACGTTGGCATACGTACTCTCATGATAGAGCAGGTCTACATTCCTCACCTGCTCATGCAGGTTGGGCATATAGCGCGTGTCGGAGCAATAAGCGTAGCTGCGCGGAGGGTCGGCCGGAGTGACCAACCGCTCATGCGGGATGGCGTCACCTTCTTCCGTAACCCATCCTGCGCCTGCCTTGATATTGTTGATTTGGCTAATAGGAATATGAAAGAAGTCTATCATGTCGCGCCGAATGTGCGGAAGCGTGGGCTTCTCCTTGAAAAGGAAGCCACAGCAGGGCACACGATGGTTCAGGGGAATGGTTTCCACGGTGAGGCTCTTGTCCTCATAGACCACCTTTTGCTGCGTTGTGTCGAGGGGATGGAAGACGATTTCAAACTCAAGACCCGAGCAAAAGAACGCCAATTCCTGCTTGAGCAGGCTCTCATAATCGGCCGGCGCGTAGAGATGGAGCGGTGCCGTGCGCCCCGTCATGCCAAAAGTGGAAATCATTCCCAGCAGTCCGAAGCAGTGATCGCCATGCAGATGGGATATAAAAATGGCCGTCAGGCGGGTGAACCCCACACGAAACCGGCGCAACTGCATCTGCGTTCCCTCTCCGCAATCTATCATAAACTGCTTTCCCCGCACCTCTACGACCTGCGAGGAGGCAAAGTGCTTCTGTGTGGGCAACGCGCTTCCGCAACCCAATATCTTGACTTGAAACGGCTCCATACGATGCTGTTAAGCCTTTAAGAATGATGTTTTAAGCAACAGAACGCTTACTCTGCGTTACAAGAAGAGCAAGCGTCCTGTCTCAAAAGTTTCACTTTTTCGCTCTCTTGAAACTGTAAATGCCGTCACGGCTCTCAAGCAACATGGAGTCTGCGCCCAGCTCATCAATGATGAAAGTGTCGCGGTCGAAGACCAACTGCCCGTTATAGATCTTCCAAGTCTTCCATGCGTTCGTCTCAGAGGCCAATGCCGACTTCACCGCACCGCCGTCTTCGATTTCGAAATTACGGTCCAAGCTGCTCCAAGAGCCTTTCAGCGACTCTATGTCGATGGCCGTCCGGATGAACCGTTCGCCATAGCTTGTGTAGGCAATGACGGCATATCGGTCGTTGGGAACTATTCCGCCCTTCACCACATCCGTCGTATCGTCCGGGTTGCGGAGCAGCTCCAGCGTGTCGCCATCATCGGTAAGGAGCAGCATACTGTTCATGCCGCCATCGACCAACGTGCCATAAATGGTGGAGTCGCCACGGCTTTCGTCCTCCAAGTTCGTGTTGTCCACTACGATGTTCTTATCCTTGGCCGTGTCCTTACAGCCAGCAATGATAGTCAGAGCCAGCACTACGACCATACACAATGTTATCTTTCGCATTTCTATTAGTTGTCTTTTGTCTTTTCAAGTTGCTTTGCCTCGTCCCAAAGACGGTCCATTTCTTCCAACGTCATGTCCTTCAGCGACTTGCCTTCCTCCTTTGCCCGTTGTTCCACGTGGCCAAACCGGCGGATAAACTTGTCGTTGGTCTGCTCCAAAGCGTTGTCGGGATTGAGGCGATAGAGGCGTGCGGCGTTGATGACGGAGAAGATAAAGTCGCCCAGTTCCTGCTCCGAGGCCTCCCTGTCTCCGCGCTTCAGCTCGGCTTCCAGCTCGTCCAGTTCCTCCCGAACCTTGTTCCACACATCGGAGGGGTTTTCCCAATCGAAGCCCACATTGCGTGCCTTGTCTTGTATGCGGTATGCTTTGATGATGGAGGGCAACGCCTTGGGCACGCCGCTGAGCACGCTTTTGTTGCCATCGCGTTCGCGCTGCTTCACCTGCTCCCACGTTTTCTCCACCTCTCCCGATGTAGACGGCTGGCCATCCTCGGCATCCGAGGCGGCAGAGGCCTGTTCCAAGTCGGCCTTGTAGACCACCTGCCCCTTGCCATCGATGACCATATCGGAAGAGCTTACCGTCCATGCCGGCGCGTCCGGGGCAAGCATCGAGGTGTCGTTCCAGTCGATAAAGGGATGACGGAACATGAGTTTGTCGCTCTGGCGGTCGCAAACGTCGGCTATGTCGAACGCCCCGGCCTCATCGCCGAGCATCGCATAGAAGATAACGTGTTCCATTACGTCGCCCAGTTCCTTCTTCACTTCCTGCAAATCATTGCGCGAAAGCGCATCGGCAAGTTCATAAACCTCCTCTATGGTGTTAGGGCGCAAACTCTCAAACGTCTGCTTTCTGTCCCACGGGCACTCCTTGCGCAGCCGATACTGTATGTCTATCAGCCTCCCCACTGCGCGAAGCCACTCCGCTCTCTTGCTTTTTCCTGTACTGTTCGTCATGAATGGCAAAGTTACGAAGTTTTCTTTTCCCCACCAAACATTTCGCGCCATTCCACTTCCGATTGGTAAATTTATGCTAATATTCGATATTTAGCTATCGAATTATGAGAAAAAAATCCTAACTTTGCATTCTATGAGCATCAGAAAAATCCTTTTCAGCATTTTGGCAGTGGTTCTTCCGCTCGCCGCACACGCACAATACAACATCCAATGCGAGGACACTTGCAACCACGTACATGGCCTTGACATGAGCCATTACCAAGGCGATGTGTTCTGGGAGGCCATCGGAAACAACAGCAAAATGGCCTACGTGTACCTCAAAGCATCAGAGGGCGGAACGCGTATCGACCACCGTTATGAGGAAAACATCGCGCTGGCCAAACGCTACGGACTGAAAGTGGGCTCCTATCACTTCTATCGCCCCACCCGTCCGCAGGACGAGCAGCTGCGCAACTTCCGCTATCAGTGCCAGCCCAAGGACCAAGACCTCATCCCGATGGTGGACATTGAGACCACGGGAGGCCTCCGACGCGCCGCATTGGTAGACTCGCTGCACAAGTTCCTGCAGCTCATGGAGCGCGAATACCACTGCAAGCCCCTCATTTACACCTACGAGAGTTTCTATAACAAATACCTTCAGAATGAGCTTGACGGCTATTTGCTCTTCATAGCCCGCTATTCCGACACGCCACCCGTGCTGCAAGACGGCCGGGAGGTGTTTGCCTGGCAGTACACGGGCAAAGGCCACATCAACGGAGTGAACGGCTACGTGGACAAAAGCAGGCTCATGGGACGGCGAAGCATGAGGGAACTCAGATACCCAAGAAGGAAATAAAGCACAAGAACAAGTTCGTTACACATTTTTATTTTGAAGAACAATGATTATTAAGTGTCCGGAGTGCGGCCATCAGGTGAGCGACAAGGCACCGGCATGCCCCAGTTGTGGCGTCGAGATAGCCGGCCATGTGGTGAAATGCCCCTATTGCGGCGAGATTTACCTAAGGGAAGACGAAGTGTGCCCCAACTGCCACCGCACCATCAATCAGACTCATGGAACTGAAACCACCACCGAGAAACCACAAAAGCCCGAACGCGCCTTCCACGAGACGGAAGACGAGATACAGCAGGGGGAGATTATAGTTACGCCAGAGGAAGAACTCGCCCCCGTTGTGGGCGAGCCTATTGAGGAAGAAGTGCATACAAGCGACGCCATCGTGGGGCAGCCAATCGGCCAAAGCGGCCATGGAGAGACTCCGGCACGCAACAACGGAAAAGAAGAAAACGAGAAAAAGAACAAGCACGTGGCCCTGCTGGTGTCGTTTGCCATCGCCACCATCACCTGCTTCGTGCTGCTCTACATCTATCAGAGCGGCAAATCAGACAAAGAGCAAGAGGAGTTTGTTGCCGCCATGCAAAGCAACAACCCCGACCTCCTGCAACAATACATCACAGAGTTCAAGCAGTCTGCCCCCATCGAGCACATCCGCGAAGCCGAGCAAAAGCTGGAGACGCTGCAAACCAAAGCCGACGACTGGGAAAAAGTGCTCAAAGAGAACAAGCGCGCCACCTATCTGGCCTACCTCAACGCCAACCCGTCAACGCCCCACAAGCAGCTCATCAACAACAAGCTCGACTCCATCGACTGGGCAACGGCCTGCGCTGCCAACACGCAAGATGCTTATGTGACCTACCTCGACCAGCACAAGGACGGCCAGCACCACGAGGAAGCCGGCAAAAAAGTGCAGCAAATGATGACGGCAGAGGAGAAACAGATGGAAGCCGATGCAGAAAAGCACACCGAGCCTGTACGCCGTCTGCTCATAGGCATGAACACCAAGAGCACATCGGCCATAGAAGAGGCGGTGGCCGAGAAGCTCACCTTCAACGGCAACGGCGGTTCCACGGCCAAGGACGTAGTCCAATACATGCGCGACAAGCTCTATCAGGCCGACGTAAAGAACATCAACTGGCACATGGAGAAGCCCACGGGATGCGAGAAAATAGAGAATGAGGACGGCGAAGCTCCCTCTTACAAGCTCACCATCCCCGCAAAGCTCGAAATAAACAGAGAGGGCGGCAAGGCTACGCTCACCTACAGCATCCAAGCCACAGTGAACGGACAAAACCGCATCACCTCCATCAGCCTCAGCAGACAATAATCCGCGCCCTCGCAAGGGACGGCTACCACGGCAGGCATCGCACCGGCACACCCGGCAAACGGCGCGATGTCTGCCTTTTTCGTACCCTCCGCACACCCTCAAAGCACCCCTGCCCACACGGCATGCAACCCACCCTCCGCAAAACGTTACCTTTCGCATCGCAAAACCATACCTTTCGCCGCCCAAAAGGTATGGTTTCGCACTGCAAAAGGTAACCTATTGCCACGCACGGAAATATTCTTCCTCATTTGTTCTAAACTTTCCGCACGGCCAACCGTCAAAGAAGCAATCAATCAAGATATGGAAACAGACAGCGAATTGAGAGCACAGTATGGCACACGCCGTCCTTTCGCCGTACCAGAGGGCTATTTCGACACGTTAGGCCAACGGGTTGCGCACCGCATAGAGGCGGAAGCGGCACAAGGCTGCACAGTGAAAGCAGTGCGGAAGAGCCTGCGGCAGCGCCTGTCGCCCTTGCTCGCGGCAGCCAGCATTGCGGGCGTGGTTGCGCTGGTGGGGCTTGCCGCCTACCAGTCGGGCAACACACCGACTGCAAACACGGCGGTGGCCAAAGCCGGCAATGCGGAAACCAGCGGCGAATACACCGATGAGCTTGACCGCATGGCCGACTATACGATGATAGACAAGGACGATGTCTATGCCTATATCTCCTCAGAACAACCCTAACAACATCCCCCATGCATTACAAGCGACTTATCATCATGATGGCATTGGCGTGCTGCTTCCTGCCCGGAATGTCGCAAAAGCAATTCAACGCCAAGGCTTTCGACAGCGAGCTGCTGGCCTACGTGACGCGTCAGGCATCGCTCACACGCGAGGAATACAAGCGTTTCGCGCCCATCTACCGCGAGATGCTGACCAAGAAGCGCGACCTGCACTACGAGTTGCGCCAGCTGAAGCAGCAGCAAACCACCAATGAGCGCGTGGCCAAGAGCCTCATCAACCGATGCGACAACTTGGAAGTGCGCATGAAACAAGTGGAAAAGAGCTACCACCAACAAATGCTCAAGGCTGTGAGCGCGCTCAAGCTGAAAGCCATCATCGATGCCGAGCGGCAGTATCACCGCTCTGCGTTCCGCAAAGCGGCCAAGTGCGTCCGCTGACAAAGCGGCACGCCATGCGCGGCACGCCCCCTTCGCCAGCAAATACCGTTTCGCCCAACAGGGAAAACGGGCGGAAGGGCGTGGCCGGAAAGAAAACTTCAGAACTTTATTTTATTATGAACATAACGCAATCATCTAAGTTTTTCTTACTATCAGTGCTCTCCCTGCTGCTCATCGGCACAACGGAGGCACAGGGTCGCCGCCCCAAACGAGAGTTCCGGGGGGCATGGATACAGTGTGTGAACGGCCAATTCCAAGGCATTGGCACACAGGAGATGCAACGCACGCTGACCTATCAGCTCGACGAACTGCAGAAAGACGGCGTGAACGCCATCATCTTTCAGGTGCGCGCCGAGTGCGACGCGCTCTATGAGAGCCGCTATGAGCCTTGGAGCCGTTTCCTTACAGGAAGACAGGGCACAGCCCCATCGCCCTACTGGGACCCGTTGCAGTGGATGATAGACCAGTGCCACAAGCGGGGAATGGAGCTTCACGCATGGATAAACCCCTACCGCGCCAAGACAAAAGACACGCGGGAACTGGCCGTCAACCACATCGCCGTGACCCATCCGGAAAGGTCTTTCGACTATGACGGGCTGAAAATACTCGACCCCGGCATAGCCGCCAACCGCCATTACATCCTCAAAATAGCCGAAGACATAGTGAGCAGGTACGACATTGACGGCTTCCACATCGATGATTATTTCTATCCCTACCCCGTGGCGGGCTTGCCTATACCCGACCAAGCCACCTTCCAGCGCAGCAACCAAGCGTTCTCCAACATCGCCGACTGGCGGCGCGACAATGTGAACGTGTTCATCAAGGAGCTTGGCGAAGCCATCCACAGAGTAAAACCGTGGGTGAAATTCGGCGTGTCACCATTCGGTATCTACCGCAACAAGCGCACCGATGCCAACGGAAGCAACACACGCGGCCTGCAAAACTACGATGATCTCTATGCCGATGTGCTCAAATGGGTGAACAATGGATGGGTGGACTACTGCGTTCCGCAGCTCTATTGGGAGATAGGACATAAGAGCGCGGACTACCAGGAGCTGATAGGATGGTGGAACAGGTATGCCGGCAACCGCCCGCTGTACATCGGCGAGGACGTGTTGCGCACCGTTAAGCATCGCGATCCGCAAAATCCGCACTCCCATCAGTTGCCCGCCAAGCACCGCTTACACCAGCAAATGGAGAACGTGAAAGGCACCGTGCTGTGGTATGCCAAAGCTGCTGTGGACAATCCAGGCAACTATGGCACCGTGCTCCGCAACGATTATTGGCGCCATACCGCCTTGCAGCCGCTCATGCCTTTCATCGACAACGAGGCACCGGGCAAGGTAAGGAAGGTCAAGAAGAGATGGACCGCGCAGGGATACCAGCTCCAATGGCAAGCACCCAAGGGCGAAGGATGGAAAGACGAGGCACATCAGTATGTGGTTTATCGCTTCAACCGCGGGGAGGAAATCGACCTGAGCAACCCAGAGAAGATACAGGCCATCACCTCATCGACCAGCCTTACGCTGCCCTACGACAAGGGAAAGACGCGCTATGTGTATGTTGTGACCGCGCTCGACCGCATGTCCAATGAGAGCGTAGGGAAGAAATGCAAGGTGAAACTGTAAGAGCCACAAGGCGTGCGCTGACCTTCGGGATACTCATTCATTTACAAATATGAATAACAAAACCTTCCTTTTGGGGCGTGCGCTGACCTTCGGGGCGATGATTCCACGCATAGCATCTCCCCAAAGGTCACCTTTGCCGCCATACGCGCAGGCTTTCTGCACTGCCCTTCCGCACCAAAGAGCGTGCACGGCATAAGACAAAGCTCCCCAAACTGTACTGCACAGTTTGGGGAGCTTGCCATATTATAGTCCTTACTCGGAACTTACACTTTCACAAAGCTGAAAAAACAAGAAAGGCTATCTGCTCTACCGCAACTTTCCTTTTGACTTTTCCCTTGCACAAAGCAGAAGTTTTTAGGCAAGAAAGCAATCTTGCCGCATCGGGAGAATTGCCATATCGCAATATCTCCTCACGCCAATCACAGCACCTCGAGCACCATCTCGGCCACGTCCTCGGGGGTATTGAAGAGCATTCCCTCCTGCAATTCCTCGTCAGAGAGCGACCCAAGCATCTCCGTAGCGGTGGCCTCATCCACGCGCGGTGTGCCGTCATCGGCCTTTGCCGCAAGTATCTGCTCGAGAATGGCCTTGCGATATTCCTCAATTTCCATTATTCTGCCTTTCGTTTCACCACCGAGCCACTGGCCTGATGCGTTGCAAGCACGAGCACCTCGGCTATTTGGACATGAGCGGGAGCACTGGCGGCATAGAAAGCCACGTCGGCGATGTCATCGCCCGTAAGCGGCTTGATGCCTTGGTAGACCTTTTCAGCCCTCGCCGTGTCGCCATGGAATCTGACGTTGGAGAAATTGGTCTCCACCAAGCCCGGTTTCACATTGGTCACCCGCAGACAAGTGTCGGCCACATCAATGCGCAAACCGTCCGTAATGGTCTTCACGGCAGCCTTCGTTGCGCAATACACGCCGCCATTGGCATAGGCAGCATCGCCCGCCACCGAACCTATGTTGATGATGTGTCCCTTGTTTCGTCTCACCATCTCCGGCACAAGGGCACGCGAAACGTAGAGCAAGCCCTTCACATTGGTATCTATCATCGTCTCCCAGTCGTCCAAGCTGCCCTCATGGAGCGGATCAAGGCCAAGCGCAAGTCCGGCATTGTTGACCAACACATCAATGTCGGCCCACTCACCAAGCCCCTTGCACGCCTCATCCACTTGCCGCTGGTCTCTGACATCGAAGCAAAGCACCTTCACACGACTGCCCAGCTCCTCCAAACGTGCAGCCAGCTTGTCGAGCAGTTCCTGTCTTCTTCCGGTGATAATCACGTCATAGCCACCTTTTGCAAAGCGCAGGGCACACGCCTCACCGATACCGCTTGTAGCGCCGGTGACCATACAAATCTTTCTCTCTTCCATAATATGCTAATTGATTCTCCCGCCCACCCCGATGAGCAAATGGCGACACGCCGGCGCACTGCATTCGGAGTGGCGGAATCGTTAGGTTAATCACTTAAAAAAGGCTGTATTCCACGCCAAAAGGGCTACATTACGCCATCCTCGCGCAACTTCTGCTGCCACTTCCACGCGCTTTGCAGCACCTCGGGCAGCGGCGTGGCCGCCTTCCAGCCGAGCACTTGGTTGGCCTTGGTGCAATCGCCCCATATCTTTTCAATATCTCCCTCACGGCGCGGGCCAAACTTCCAGTTGAGCTTCACGCCCGTTGCCTCCTCAAAGGTCTTGACTATCTCCAGCGTGGAGTTGCCCTTTCCCGTTCCCACATTGAAGCATTCCACCGGCTCAGTGTCCTTGTCCAGCACGCGCGCCATAGCCGCCACGTGGGCTTTGGCCAAGTCTACCACATAGATATAGTCGCGGATGCAAGTTCCATCGGCCGTATTGTAGTCGTTGCCGAACACCGTCAGCTGCTCGCGTATGCCCATGGCGGTCTGCGTCACGTAGGGGATGAGGTTGTTGGGCACGCCGTTGGGCAACTCGCCGATGAGTGCCGAGGGGTGAGCACCTATGGGATTGAAGTAGCGCAGGATGATACTCTTGACCGATGCCCCACTGTGGATGTAGTCAAAGATTATCTGCTCGTTTATCTCCTTGGTGTTTCCGTAGGGCGAGGTGGCTTTCTGGTGAGGCGCGCGCTCCGTCACGGGAAGATCTTCCGGCCGCGGCTGGCCATAGACCGTGCAGCTGCTGGAGAAGATAATGCCTTTCACGCCATACTTGGGCATCAGCTCCAGGAGGTTAATCAGTGAGATAATATTGTTGTGATAATAGAGCAAGGGCTTCTGAACGCTCTCGCCCACGGCCTTCGATGCGGCAAAATGGATGATGCCCTCAATGCCGGGATATTTTGCAAACACCCCTTCCGTGGCCTCGCGGTCGCGCAAATCCACTTGCTCGAAAGCCGGACGGACGCCCGTTATCTTCTCTATGCCATCCAGCACCCCAATGTTGGAGTTGGAAAGGTTATCGACTATCACCACGTTGTAGCCCGCTTCTATCAGCTCCACCGTGGTGTGGCTTCCGATGAAGCCCGTACCGCCCGTCACTAAAATCGTTTGTTTCATCGTTGTTAGTTTTAATCTGTGTCTGTATCACACTTCTGCCGCCACCAAAGGCTCTTCTCTATTGGGAAACCCACTGAAAAGCAGCCCGAAAGGAGCGGCCTTATGTCATGCAAAGTTAGCAATTATTTCTTTTAATTCTTTTCCCCCTGCCCTATTTAGTTTTAATTAACACGAGCCGAAAACTCCTCCGCCTGCCCCCGAAGAGCCGCCCTCGCCCGCCCACCTCGCAGCAACGGGAAAACACGGAAAACTCCCCTGTCGGCAAAAGGTGACGTTTGGCACGGCAAAAGCATACGTTTTACGAGGCAAAAGGTATGGTTTCGCCGTGCAAAACCATACCTTTCGCAAAACAGCCGTCAAAGCGCGGCAAACAAGGGGTTCTGCTCCAGCTGGTTGGTGACAACCTGCGAGGCCACGAAACCCATTCTTTGCCCGGCCTCCACGTTGTCGCGGCGGTCATCGAAGTAGAGCGTCTCGGCGGGATTCATACCCGTCTCGGCCAGCATCTGGCGATAAATGGCCTCGTCGGGCTTGGCCACTCCCATCTCGTAAGACAGGAAAACGCCATCGAAGCATTCGCCTACGGAGCGACCCGCGCTGCTTATCTGCCTCACGCAAGTTTGCCAAAGGATGTCGTTGATGTTGCTCAGCACGTAGACCTTATAGCGTTTTCGCAAGGCCACAATGCGCTCCAAGCGACTTGGGGGCAGCTCGCCGGCCAAGAGGCTGAGCACCTGATGGAGCTGGGAAAGGCTGACGCGGCTACCGCAAAGGGCGTGCATCTCGGCCACAACCTCATTGGTGGGGCGCACGCCATCGATAAACTCCCCCATGAGACGCTTGATTCGCTTGCGGTGGATGACCTGTTTCCACAACGACACCCGCAAATCCATGAACGCCTGACGCACCGTGGAGTCATGAAGATTGACTATCACGCCGCCATAATCGAAGACAAGGTTTCGTATCATACAACATATGAACGGATGGATAGCAAAAAAATTGGGTGGAAAACGGCCTTTCGCGCACGTTTTCCACCCAATGGCTATGTTTCAGAAGTCTCTTCCCTGCAAGCCGGCGGCTCTCATTCCGCCCGCCAGGGCAAAGATGTTAGGGGAGCAGGAAGCCCGACTTGCCCACGAAATAGAGTATGCCGTAGCCCAATGCGAGCGAGATGAGACCGCAGATGAGACCTGTTTTAAGCATATCATTTTGCTTGATGAGTCCCGTGGAGTAGGCAATGGCGTTGGGCGGCGTAGAGATGGGCAGACACATGGCCGAGCTTGCCGCAATGGCAATGCCTATCAGAATGGTGCTCGTGCCACCCAAGGCGGCGAGCTTGTCGCCCATTCCTGTGCAAACCACGGCGAGGATGGGCACCAAAAGTGCGGCCGTGGCCGTGTTGGAGATGAAGTTGGAGAGGAAGTAGCAGATGAGTCCGGAAATCAGCAAGATGACAATGGGACTCCATTCGCCAAAGGGTACGCTCTCCAAAGCCGCATCGGCCAGTCCGCTGCCGTTCATTCCAAAGCCCAGGGCGAAGCCGCCGGCCACCATCCAAATAACGCTCCAGTTGATTTCCTGCAAGTCCTTGGCCGTGATTACGCCCGTAACGGCAAACACGCCCATCGGCAGCAGAGCCACGTTGTAGGAGTCTACGCCCGTAACAGACTTGGGAATGACCCACAACAGGATGGTGGCGATGAAGGTAATTACCACCACATTCATGCGCCAACCGTGATGAACGGCACCCTGAATCTCCAAGTGGATGGTCTTTTGCTTGAAGGGGAAGAAGTAAAGGAGGATGCGCCACGAGATGAGCAACAGGATAATGACCAGCGGGAACATGAAGGCCATCCAGTGGCCGAAGTCAATTCCCATGTTCAGACCTGCGGGGTCATTGAGGTATTTCAGCGCAATCATGTTGGGAGGCGTTCCAATGGGCGTTCCCATACCACCCAAGTTGGCCGCAATGGGAATACTCATGGTCAAGGCTATGCGCCCCTTTCCGTTGGCGGGAAGGGCAGCAAAGACCGGCGTAAGGAACGTGAGCATCATGGCCGCGGTGGCCGTATTGGAGACGAACATGGAGAAAACGCCCGTGATAAGGAGGAATCCGAGCAGCACATTCTCGCTCTTCGTGCCGAAAGGACGGATGAGATTGCGCGCCAAAAGCACGTCAAGTCCCGACTTGGTGGCCGCAGCTGCCAAGATGAAACCTCCAAGGAAGAGCATGATTGTTGGGTCGGCAAAAGAGGCCATGATGTGGTCTGAGTCCATCAGCTCGCCTATTCCGTCGCGCTTGAACAAAGCAAGCGCGTTGTCGGATACCGTCAAACACATGATGGTGATGATGCCCAGCGACGTAGCCCATGCGGGAATGCACTCCGTTAGCCACGAAAGCGTGGCGAATACGAATATTGCGATGATGCGCTGCTGAACCACCGTAAGCCCGTCGATGCCAAAAACGCCGATGGGCAAGTTCCAAACGATGGCCGTTACTACAAGGATGACAAGAAACTGGACGACCTTTTTCTTGTCAACATGATTACTCAAGACATTTGTTTTCTCTTCTGCCATGGTTATCGATTGCTATATTAATAAATTGTTTATATCAAATATCGGTGTCAAAGATACTGTTTTTTTTCCTACCATGCAAAGAAATGCTTTTTTTTTGTACCTTTGCCACACGAAAAGCCAACCATATGAGACGATTTTTGCTACTCTCGCTTACACTCGTTGCGCTGATTTGCGGTTGCAACAAACAAAAGCAACCAAGCGCGCAAGCCCCTCATGGACGCGAGGTGAAGCTCTCCTACGCCCAAAACATCCGCATAACGGAGTTTGACGGCTACACCCGCGTGGAGCTGAAGAACCCATGGAAGAAAGGGAAAACGCTGCACACATACTACCTTATATATAATAAGGACAACAACATAGAAGATTACACAGCCGGCGGAAAAGGAAACAATGGCCAATGCCCAAGCGATGGCACGCCCATACACGTGCCGTTGCAACGCGCCGTTGTGTTCACCACCGCCCACGCCAACCTTCTCTGCCAGCTTCATGCCCAAGATGCCATTGCCGGAGTGGCCGACCTGCGCTACATGATGATAGACAACATACAGCAAAGGGCAAGACGCAAGGGGGCGAAAGACGCAATTGCCGACTGCGGCGATGCGATGAAGCCCAATGTGGAGCGCATCGTAGACCTGCGCGCGGACGCCGTTTTGCTGTCTCCCTTTGAGAACAGCGGGGGCTACGGAACGCTGGAACACACAGGCATACCGCTCATAGAGTGCGCCGACTACATGGAAACATCGGCCTTGGGGCGCGCCGAATGGATGCGCTTCTACGGTCGGCTGGTGGGCAAAGGGCACGAGGCAGACAGTCTTTTCCGCACCGTGGAGCGCAACTACCGCCGTTTGTCCGCCCTTGCACGCACCAGCAAGGCCACGAAGAGCGTTATCCCCGACCGCAAAACCGGCTCCGTATGGTACATGCCGGGCGGAAAAAGCAGCGTGGGACTACTCTATAAGGATGCCCAAATAGGCTATGCCTTTGCCCAAGACAAGCACAGCGGCTCGCTGGCACTGCCCTTCGAGACGGTGATGGACAAGGCGGGCAATGCCGATATATGGCTGATGAGCCACCACGGAGAGATGACCCGCAGCCTATTGGAGGCCGAATTTGAAGGCTACAAGCAGCTGAAAGCATTCCAAAACGGCAACATCTACGGTTGCCGGATAGACAAAGTGCCCTACTTTGAGGAAGTGTCATGGCGTCCGGACTGGCTTTTGCGCGACCTCATTGTCATCTTCCACCCCGCATTGCGTCAGCAGTTGGGAACGCAACTGCGCTATTACAAACGGATTCAATAAACCCGCAAGCACCACAAAGCATGCCCCACACACGCCATACACAAGGAAAAGCACTCACCATCTGGCTAATACTGGCCACCGCAATCGCCACGCTCTTCGCGCTCTGCCTGCTGATTGGCCCTGTGAGCATAGCCCCACAAGAGGTGATGGCCATACTGCTGGGCGGCGATGGCGGCAAGCCCGGATGGCGATACATCGTCATGGAGAGCCGGCTTCCGCAAGCCATCACGGCCATTCTGTGCGGCGGCGCGCTCGCCAGCAGCGGTCTGATGCTGCAAACGGCCTTCCGCAACCCGCTGGCAGGCCCCGATGTGTTTGGCATTAGCAGCGGCGCGAGCCTCGGGGTGGCCTTGATGATGCTGCTATGGGGCGGCAGCGTGAGCACGGCACTCTTCTCCCTGAGCGGCTTCGTGGCCATTCTCGGCGCGGCTTTCGCTGGCGCGATGTGCGTAACGGCACTCATCTTCCTTTTCTCCACACTGATGCGCAACGGCGTTATGCTGCTCATCGTGGGCATTATGGTGGGCTACGTGGCCTCTTCGGCCGTGTCGCTGCTCAACTTTTTTGCCACCGAGGAGGGCGTGCGCGGCTACATGATATGGGGAATGGGCAACTTTGGCGGCGTGTCTATGCGGCTGATGCCCGCCTTTGCCACCATCACGCTGGGCGCAACACTTGGCTCGGTGCTGCTGGCAAAGCCGCTCAACATCATCCAGATGGGCGCGCAATATGCCGAAAGCCTTGGCGTGGACACGCGGAAGCTGCGCAACACTTTACTCATACTGGTGGGAATCATCACCGCAACCACCACTGCCTTCTGCGGCCCCATAGCTTTCATCGGTCTGGCCGTGCCCCACATGGCGCGTTTGCTGCTCGGCAGCGACGACCAACGGCTGCTCCTGCCCACCACCATACTCTGCGGAAGCGCGGTGGCCCTGCTCTGCCATCTGCTGTGCGTGCTTCCTGGAGAGCACGGCACGCTGCCGCTCAACGCCATTACGCCACTTATCGGCGCGCCGGTCATCATCTACATCATCGCAAAGAAGAGATAGCGCGAAGCGCAACAGAAGCCATCATCACCCACTGCAAACTGTTTGCGATGGCACGGAAGCACTTTTCCGCAACCATCTGACTGTCAACAAGAAACAGATTTCGCAAAAACCGCTTTGCAAAAGGTATGCTTTTGCAAGGCAAAACCATAGGTATTGGCGTGCAAAACGTTACCTTTCGCACGGCAAAACGTCACCTATCAGATTACAAATCGTTCGGTTTCGCCACACGAAACCGAACGATGCCACGAGCGCAAACGATGCCAACGCGAAGCAACATGAGCGCAAACGATGCAAAAAAACGCCTTGAAGCGGCAACCAAAAGCTACCGCCCGAGGCTTTTCCGATAGTCGGCCTTGATGCGTTCCTCCACCTCTTCCAGCGTCTTCCGGCTCACCTTGATGGCCTTGAAGTAAATGTAGAAGACGAAGAATATCAGCGCAAGCACAATGGCAATGGCAAAACTAAGCACCTGCGACTTGACGCCGACACGCTGCACCAGCTCCAAGCAGCCCACAACAGCGGCGGCAAAAATCACCCAATCTGCCCATCCGTGCTTGCGATAGCTCTGCTGTATGCGCTGATACTCCTCATCCTCGGCCAGTAACCGCTTGCGGTTCTCGTCCCAAAGTCTCTCAAAAGTCTTCTCTATCATATCCTTTTCTGTCCGTATTCATCAATTATGGGATTACGCAAAAAGCCGCTCCGTGATGCCATCGCTCAGATAAATGCCCTCGCGGGTGAGCCGCAAGTGGCCATTCTCCACGGTGAGCAGCCCCCTGCCCATGTCTTCCTGCGCGGCGGCAAGCAAATATTCGAGCCGCTCGCGCCCGAAGTCGCGAGCTATCTTGTCCAAGCTGATGCCCCGGGAGGTACGCAGCGAGGTCATTACCACATCATCATAGTGGGTCTGAACATCGAGCAGCTCCTCCTCACACAGCCTCTCCCCGCGCGCCATTCCCTCGATATACTGCTCCACATCGGCCACATTCCACGACCTGACACGCCCATCGAAGGAGTGTGCCGAAGCTCCCAGCCCCACATAGGGCACGTCTTGCCAGTAGCTGGAGTTGTGCTTGCTCTCCCTTCCGGGCAGGGCAAAGTTGCTGATCTCGTAATGTTGGTATCCTGCCGCGGTCAGCCGGTTCACCAGCCGCTCATACATGGCCAGCGAGAGTTCATCGTCTATCTCGCTCACGCGCCCCTCCTGAAGCCAGCGAAAGAGCGGCGTGCCCTCCTCATACATGAGACTGTAGGCCGAAATGTGCTCCACGCGCAGGCTCAGCGCGCGGCTGATGTCGTCGTCCCACTCGTCCAAGGTCTCGCCGGGGAAGCCAAACATGAGGTCGATGGAGATATTGCTGATTCCGGCCGAACGCAACCGCTCCACGGCGGTGCTCACTTCTTTGGCCGTATGTCTGCGGCGAATCAGCCGCAAGCGCGAGTCGGAGAACGTCTGCGCACCCATCGACACGCGGTTTACAGGCGAAGAGGCTATCCAGCGTGCCATGTCGGGGGTGATGTCATCGGGATTGCACTCCATCGTCACCTCCTCGGGCTGCGCACCGCTTACCTTATATATATAGGAGAGCAGACGTTCCAGCTGCGCGGGGGCAAGCTGGCTCGGCGTTCCTCCGCCCAGATAGACCGTTCTCACGTCTTTCCCCCACCCCATCATGGACGCACGCATCTCCATCTCGCGGCAAACGGCATCAACGTAGGCATCGCGCCGCGCCGAGAGCGTTGTGGAGTAGAAGCCGCAATAAACACAACGGCTTGCACAAAATGGTATATGTATGTATATTCCTGCCATTTCAGTTGCAAAAATACTAATTTATTTTAAAAAGAAGGCACTTTTCGCCGCGTAGTTTTGGTTTTTTCAGAAATAATGTCTACCTTAGACGGCGGAAACGGTGGACAGTGTTCACCGGCATATACTATTCCTAACAACGAGAACAAAAACAGATTACTAATTACTTAAACCTATCCGATATGAGAGTATATCAGACAAATGAGATCAAAAACATTGCCTTGATTGGCAGTGCGGGTAGCGGCAAGACCACACTTGCCGAGAGTATGTTGTTCGAAGCCGGCATTATCAAGCGCCGCGGAACCGTGGAGGCTAAGAACACTGTGAGCGACTATTTCCCTGTGGAGCAGGAATACGGCTACTCGGTCTTCCCGACCGTGTTCCATGTAGAGTGGAATGGCAAGAAGCTCAACATCATCGACTGCCCCGGAAGCGATGATTTCGTGGGGGGAGCTATCACCGCTCTCAACGTCACGGACCAGGCTGTGATTCTCATTAACGGACAGTACGGCCCCGAAGTGGGTACGCAAAACAACTTCCGATATACGGAAAAACTGCAGAAACCCGTCATTTTCCTTATCAATCAGCTCGACAGCGACAAGTGCGACTATGACCTGCTGATTCAGAACATGAAAGATATTTATGGGTCAAAGTGCGTGGAAATCCAGTATCCCGTGCAGACCGGACCCGACTTCCATGAGATTATCGACGTGCTGATCATGAAGAAACTCTCATGGGGACCAGACGGTGGCGCGCCCAAACGCGAGGAAATACCCGCCGAGGAAATGGAGAAGGCCATGGAATTGCACAAGAAACTCGTTGAGGCAGCGGCTGAAAACGATGAGGCTTTGATGGAAAAGTTCTTCGAGGAGGAAACTCTCACCGAGGATGAGATGCGCGAAGGCATCCGCAAAGGCTTGGTTATGCGCAGCATCTTCCCCGTATTCTGCGTCGACGCACACAAGGACATGGGCGTACAGCGACTGATGGAGTTCCTCGGCAACGTGGTTCCGTTCGTGAGCGACATGCCGAAGGTGCACAATACACGCGGTGAGGCGGTGACTCCCGACTGCAATGGCCCAGAGAGCGTCTACTTCTTCAAGACCGGTATGGAGCCTCACATCGGCGAAGTGAGCTACTTCAAGGTAATGAGCGGAAGCATTAAGCCGGGCGATGACCTCACCAACGCCGACCGAGGAAGCAAGGAGCGCATCGGACAGATTTACGCTTGTGCCGGCGCAAGCCGCATTGCCGTTGACCAACTCAACGCTGGTGACTTGGGATGCACGGTGAAACTCAAGGACGTAAAGACAGGAAACACGCTCAACGGCAAGGGCACGGAGGAGCGTTTCGACTTCATCAAGTACCCCAACTCCAAATACTCGCGCGCCATCAAGGCAATTAATGAGGGCGACACCGAAAAGATGATGGCCGCATTGCTGAAGATGCGCCAGGAAGATCCCACATGGGTGGTGGAGCAAAGCAAAGAGTTGCGCCAGACAATCGTACACGGCCAGGGTGAATTCCATCTGCGCACGCTGAAGTGGCGCATGGAAAACAACGAGAAAATCCCCGTGAAATTCGAAGAGCCGCGCATTCCTTACCGTGAGACCATCACCAAACTGTCGCGCGCCGACTACCGCCACAAGAAGCAATCGGGCGGTGCAGGCCAGTTCGGAGAGGTGCATTTGATTATTGAGCCTTACGCCGAGGGCATGCCCGATCCGACAAACTACAGCATCAACGGGCAAGAATTCAAGATGAACATCAAAGCCCGCGAGGAGGTAGACCTTGAGTGGGGCGGCAAACTCGTGTTCATCAACTCCGTTGTTGGCGGTGCTATCGATGCCCGTTTCATGCCCGCCATCCTCAAAGGCGTCATGGACTGCATGGAGCACGGTCCGCTTACGGGAAGCTATGCCCGCGATGTGCGCGTGATAGTGTACGATGGCAAGATGCACCCGGTAGACTCCAACGAGCTTTCGTTCATGCTTGCGGCGCGCCATGCGTTCTCTGATGCATTCAAACAAGCAGGTCCGAAGATTCTCGAGCCTATCTATGACTTGGAAGTATTCGTGCCCGCCGACTACATGGGCGACGTGATGAGCGACTTGCAGGGCCGCCGCGCCATGATTATGGGTATGGACAGCGAGGCCGGATACCAGAAGTTGCAGGCGAAGATTCCTCTCAAGGAACTCTCCAACTACAGTATCGCGCTTAGCTCCCTCACGGGTGGCCGCGCCAGCTTCACCACCAAGTTCGCAAGCTACGAGCTTGTGCCGAACGACATCCAACAGAAACTGATCGCCGAACACGAGGCTGAGCAGAAAGACGAAGAATAAACACCTTTTTCATGATTAGTTTTTAAGGGGTTACGCCTATGTTTTCCATAGGCGAACCCCTTTTTTCATTCCACGGAAATAAAGAAACGGCTGTTACAGGAGGAAAAATCCACTATGATTCCTGCCTTGGAAGACTGTCAAAATACGCGTTGACAAATACGCCAACCACACTTTTTGCAATTAAGAAACGGACTGAGCGTTGCAGAAATACGCGTCAGCAAGCACGCCAGCCACACTGTTTACAATTAAGAAATTGACTAAACACTATCAAAATACGCGTTGGCAAACACGCCAGCCACACTGTTTGCAATTAAGAAACGGACTGAGCGTTGCAGAAATACGCGTTAGCAAGCACACCTACCGCACTATTTACACTGAAACAACTGACGGAACACTGCTGAAACACGCGTTGCCGAACACGACTGCTTCGCCTTTCACAATTAAAATACCGACTAAAAGTTTCCCAAACACTCGGCAAGCAGCTGCCCCCATGCTTCTTTTCCAAGAAGAAACTTCAACAAATTTTTCCCAAACATCCATGCCACACAAGCCCGAACAACTTGGCCAGCAAGCCTCAAAGGCCACGCTGAGCAAGCCAGCAACACTTTTCCATAAACCACTAAGCAACAAGTAGATACGCATTAAGCACAAGAACAATACGTCCTAAGAATCCTATGAAAAAACAAAACGTAAGGTTTCGCATTCCAAAACCTTACGTTTTACCTCCCAAAAGGTATGCTTTTGCCACGCAAAAGGTATGCTTTCAGAAATCAGATGCCATCTCCCGTCCGCCGCAACTTCTCCACGAAGTCGGCAATACGATGCAATTCATCGGGTATCATTATCTTTTGCGGGCACGCGGCAATACACTGTCCGCACCCGATACAGTGGTCGGCCTGACGCACGCGGGGCACACTGCGGTCGTAGCTGACGAGATACTGACGGCGCGCGGAGCGATAATTGGGATCGCGCGCATCCTCTATGGCGCGTCCCTCCATGAGCAAACGGTTATAGTGGACGAACACGCCGGGGATGTCCAAGCCATAAGGGCAGGGCATGCAGTACTTGCAATCGTTGCACGGCACGGAGTGATAGCCCATAAACTCCTTGGCTATGCTCTCCTCCAGCCATCGTATCTCGCCCTGCGAGAGCGGTTTGAGAGGACAGTAAGAGCGCAAATTGTCCTGCAAATGCTCCATGTAGGTCATTCCGCTCAGCACCGTGAGCACCCCGGAATAGCTCCCCACATAGCGGAAAGCCCATGAGGCCACGCTCCGTTCCGGCTCTTTCGCCTTGAGTTTCGCCATTATCGGCTTGGGCAGATTGGCCAGACGGCCACCCAGAAGCGGCTCCATGATGACGGCCGGGATGCCGCGCTTGCGCAGCTCGACATAGAGATAGCTGGCATCCACGTTGCGCTCGTTAATCTCGTTGGCCCAGTTCCAGTCGAGATAGTTCATTTCTATCTGCACAAAATCCCAGCGCAGCTTGCCCTCATCCTGCAAGCTCAGCGCGTGGTCGAACACCTCCTGGTCGCCATGAAAGGAGAATCCAAGGTTGCGCACCTTGCCTTTCGCCTTCATTTCGAGCAGATAGTCGAGTATGCCATTATCAATAAAGCGCGCGTTGAACAGCTCCATGGGGTCGTGGTCATCGTCCTCTCCGCCAATGGCGTGCAGGAGATAGTAGTCGATATGGTCGGTCTGCAGCTCCCGCAGCGAATTGTTGAACATCTCGATAGACTCCTCCCGCCCGTAAGAGCGCATATTCGACATCTTCGTGGCAATGAAGAAACGCTTGCGGTCGTGCCGTTTGAGGGCTATTCCCGTGGCTTTTTCGGAGAGACCTTGGCAATAAACGGGCGACGTATCGAAATAGTTCACCCCGTGTTTCAAGGCATAATCCACGAGCTTGTTCACCATCTCCTGGTCTATTTCCTCGTCTCCTTTCTGCCGTTTCCCGTTCTCCGCGCTGCCCTGCCCTGTGGTTGGCAGCCTCATCATGCCGTATCCCAGCAGGCTAACCTTGTCTTTTGTGGTGGGCGTGGTGCGGTAAATCATCTTGCCCACGGGGGGATTGTCTTGCTGCCGGTTGCCCGTGGTCTCCTTGCATGACACCAATGCCGAAGTGGCAGCCACGGTGGCACCTCCCAGTCCCAGCCGTTTGAGGAAGTCTCTTCTCGTTATCTTGCTCGTCATCATCTGTTTCTTATCAAGTGTTAGCCTTTTCTGTGCACTTCATGACCTTCCACATAGATGGCTGAGAAAGGCCGCGCCGGGCAAAGGTTCTCGCACGCGCCACAGCCCAGGCATCTTGTCTCGTCCACCGCGGGCACCATCACTTCGCCGTCTTTTGCTTGATATGGCACCATGACAATGGCTCCCGCAGGACAGTGGCGGGCACAATTGCCGCACTCCACACCATCGGTTATGGCCACACAGTTGGCCTTCAGCCACACGGCATGGCCCACATGGATGGCCGTTTTCTCCGCCTTGGTGATGGGCTGGATAGCTCCTGCGGGACACACATCGGCACAACGGGTGCACTCCGGCCGACAGTATCCGCGCTCAAAGCTCATGGTTGGCTGCATGAAGGTGGACAAATCAGTAGACGGACGCAGCACGCCGTTGGGGCATTCGGCCACGCAGAGCTGGCAAGACGTACACCGCGCCGCCATATTACGTGCACTCAAAGAGCCCGGAGGCGTAACCGGTGTCTTGCGATGGCAAGGCTCTTTGTCCACTATTTCTGCCATTCCGCCATCCACTTTCTTCTCTTTCTGCGCCGTGGCCGCAGCTGTTGTGGCCAGCGCAGCCGCCAACAGGAAGTGGCGGCGCGATGAGTCGGGGGCATCCCCTGCCCTTTCGGCTGCATCAGCAGCTCTTTCCGTTGCATTCGCTGCCCTTTCGGTGGCCGCACGCGGCTTTTCCGTCTGCCCGGAAACCGCATTCCGCGCATCGCGCTCGGTGCAAGCAGCATCCTGCAATGCCTTTTGTCGGCCGCGGCCTACGTAATGAAGCGAGTCAAACTTGCAATAATCGAGGCAGTCGCCGCACACTACGCAGCGACTGTAATCGACCTTCATACTCTTGAAATCGATGGCTGCGGCCTTGCAATTCTTAGCACACATACCGCATTTGCGGCACTTCTGCGTGTCGAAAGCCACCTTGAACCATGCAAAACGGGCAAAGAAGCTCAAGAAAGTACCCACCGGACAGATGGTATTGCAGTAGGTTCGGCCATGCCTGAAAGCAAGGATTCCAATGCCAAAGAACGTTATCAGGGAGATGGCAAACACGATTCCGCTGCGCATCCACACCTCCGTTTGATAGAAAACATAGCTGTCTGCCTGCTCCGCACCTATGGCCAAGAGGTTGTTCAGCAGCTCATAGACAGGCTGAAAGAGGCTATGCACCATGCGCCCATAACTGCTGTAAGGGGCTAAAAGCGTGAAGATGACACGGAAGCCGAGAACAAGCGAGACCACAAATACGGCAAAAACGCCATACCGAAGCAGCCGTTTCTCCTTGGAATAGCCGTAAGGATTGCGTCTGCCCATGCGTCCAAGGCGAGCCGCAACGTCCTGGAACACGCCCAGCGGACAAACCACCGAGCAATAAATGCGGCCAAAAACGAGTGTCAGCACGAGCAACAAGCCCACCACAACCACATTCAACGCCAGCACAGCAGGCAGAAACTGCACCTTGGCCATCCATCCGAAGCAATGCCGAAGCGTACCCGTAAAGTCGAGAAACAGCAACGTCAAGGCCACAAAAAACAAGCAGGCCAACAGTGTTCTTATCTTTCTTAACTTCATCTTTCTTTGTTTTTATTCGAAACACAAGCCCCTCTCACTATCCATACGCTTACCTCATAGAGCAGCCAGATGGGCAATGAGACCACAATCAGCGTGAAAGCATCGCTCGTGGGGGTGACAATGGCGGCCAAAACCACGATGGCCACAATGGCATGACGGCGATAACGGGTCATCCACTCGGGCCGCAAGAGACCGAAAAGGGCAAGCAGCCAGCTGACAACGGGTATCTCGAAGACGATGCCAAACACGAGCGACATCAGCAAAAACGTGTCTATGTAAGACTGCAACGAGAGCATATTGTGCACAGCCTCGCTCACTTGGTAAGTGGCCAAAAAGCGAACGGTGAGCGGAAATACCACAAAGTAGTTGACAAGCGTGCCCACCACAAACATCACATAGCCCCATCCCACTATCCGCACCGCATAATGACGCTCGCGCCGATAAAGTGCCGGAGCCACAAACCGATAAAGCAGGCAGATGATATAGGGCGAAGCGGCGTAGACACCCATGACAAGGGCTGTCTTCATGTGCGCCATGAACTGCTCGGTAAGCCCCACATTGACGAGACGGATGACAAATGGCTCCGCGCCCAACAAGCGGTAAGTGACGAAACGGGAGGAACACGGCGCAAGCACCACATCGAAAAGGCAGTCCTTAAAGAAGAACACCGTCACGCCGCACACGACAACAACGGCCAAGATGCGCAGCAGGTCGCCCCGCAACGCATCAAGATGCTCCCAAAAGGTCAGCTCCTCTTGCTCACTGCTTGCCCTCATCCTTGGCAGAATCCTTGGTGTCGCCGGTCTCCTCTATGCCATTCATGCCGTCCTTGAAGTTCTTCACGCCCTTGCCCAAGCCTCGCATCAGCTCGGGAATGCGCTTTCCGCCAAAGAGCAGCAGAATAATCAGCGCGATAACGATAATCTCCGGAGTTCCTAACATATAATCGTATGGTTTATGTTGGTGAATCTATGTTGTCGCCACAAAGGTAGCCATTTTTCCCAAAAACGCAAAAATGTGCCATCCATTTCTGCCCTGCGGCAAACGGATGGCACAGCCATTCTGATACACACTATCTTGTTTTGGCCACCAACGCCTCCGCCTCTTGCGGCGTGCGGTCGTTGAGCAAGCCTCCATCCTCGAAGGTCAGGCTTGGGTAAGTGTCCTGCAGCTCACGCACGGCGCGGCTCGTTGTGCTGCCACCCGATGTGGCAAAAAGCACTATTCGCTTCCCCGCGAGGTTGTTCTTCTCCAAGAACGTGTTGATAATGCGGGGCGCGGTGTACCACCAAATGGGAAATCCCAGATAGACCGTGTCATACCGCGACACATCGGCCACCGTTCCCTTGATGGCCGGACGGCACGCCTCATCGGCCATTTCCAGCGTTGAGCGGCTCTTCTTGTCGTGCCAGTCCAGGTCGGCAGTGGCGTATTCCGCCTCCGGCACAATCTCGTAGAGGTCTGCATTCGCTGCCTGCGCCAGCAATTCGGCGGCCTCTGCCGTGGTGCCCGTGGCCGAGAAATAGGCCACAAGCACTGTTTTCGCATCTTCTTTCTTCATACTCTTCTCTTCTTTGTTCGGTTGTGAGCACGCATTCAGGCTGAAAGCCAGCAATGCGGCCATAGATAAAATTAGTTGTCTCATGTTCTTAGCGTTCCTCGTTTTCTCTTTTCGTTTCTTTACCGATTGCAAAGTTACGAGTTATTTTCCGCACCTTGGTTACCCTAATTACGCCCTTTCCTACCCCAACTCCCGTTTGTGCCTTTGCCAAACGTTACCTTTTGCCCTCCAAAAGGTAACGTTTTGGGCGGCAAAAGGTATGGTTTCGCAGGGCAAAACCATACCTTTTACAAAACAAGCAAAACGGCCCTGCGTCTTCATACAGACGCAGGGCCGTTATCTTAGCTTCTCATGCGGCGCGCGAAGGCGCAAATCCACATGAGGATTGGGCACATAGCGGGCGGTTAGAAACGATAGCTCACATCGATGCCAAGCTGGAACGGATTGCCAAGCTGCGCAAAAGTGAGCGTCTTGCCTGTGGCTGCACTCTGCACGGCAAAGGTGTTGTACTTCGTATCGGTGAGGTTGCGCACCCACAGGTTCATCTTCAGCGGTCCGAAGTTGCCCTGCACGTGAGCACCCAGCACGGCATAGAAGTTCTGACTGATGGTATTGCCCTCATCCCAATAAGTCTGCCCCTGCGCGGAAAGGCTCAGACCCACCGTAACATCGCGAAGATGGAGGCGATGGGAAGCGTCGAGCAGCGCGGCCGGGTCTACGGGTATCGTGTAGTCGGCAGTGGCAGCGAGAGTGTGCTGGGGCACAAACGGCACGTGCTTGTCCTCGTAGCTCACGGCCTTGAAGCCTTCCGCCGTGCTCACAGAGTCGTTGTACTCATCGAAGCGAGCCGAGGTGAATCCGTAGGCCAGCGTCCAAGCCAGCCGCTCATCGGCCGAAACACCGCGCAAGCGCGCCTCCAATCCCGTGGAATGGCTCTTGCCCGCATTCGTCATCATGCGGCCGAAGCCGTATGTGCGCGCCATGACAGACACCTGCTGGTCGTGAATCTGCATGTAGAAAGCCGAGAGATCGAGCTGCAAGCGTGAGCCTAAGAGGTTCAGATGCGTACCCAGCTCATAGTTCCATGAGGTCTCCGGCTTGTAAGAGATGGTGCCGGCGATGCGATTATAGAACGCCTCATCGTGCGTGAGGGTCACATCGCCCGACTGGCGGAAATTCATTGCCGCGCCCTGGATCTCGTTCTGGAGAATGTCGGAGAACATCTGGATGTTGTATCCACCCGCTCTGTAACCCTTGGAGAAGAGCGCGTAGACGTTGCCCGTTGCGCCCAGGTCGTAGGTCAGCCCCACTTTGGGCAACAACTGGTTGAAGTGGCTGCGTGCGTGATGGCTCAAAGCAGAGCTTATGCGGGAAGCCACCTGCTGCCCCATGACGCTTGCCGACACGCCAATGGCGGCACTGGCATCGTAGTCGATGGCCACGTTGCTGTAGTCATAGCGCAGTCCGAGCGTGGCCGTGAGGCGCGGCGCAATCTGAATATTGCTCTCATGATAGACTCCGAGGTTATAGGTCGGTGTGCGATAAAGCCCCGGCACAGCCCCCATGTCCAAGCCTACACTCACTCCTCCCGCCTTCTCGATGGCGGCGGCGGCCATTGCGCTCGCTGTTTTCGAGGCGGCTTCGGGCGACATTCCCGTCTCCATGAGGCTGCCATACATGCGCTGCTGCATGGCCGAGAAGATGCCGTTGTAGGCCGAACGGGTGATGGTGGAGGACAGCATCTGGCTCATGGCGTTGCCAAAGTAGACCGGCGCATCGGTGCGCAGCCACTGATAAGAGCCAAACGCGCCAAAAGCCCAGTGCCAAATGCTGTTGTTGCGGCTCTTGATGGAGAACTCCTGCGTGAGCGTGTTCTGCAACTGCGCCTGAGTGAGGTGCATATAGTCGGCCGGCTGATAGTCTATGTCCATCAGCATATCATCGTTCACCAGCTGATAGGTGGTCATGCTGTTGAAGTCGAAGCCGTTTCCCTTGTAGGAGATGCCCAGTCCGGTGTTGAGGAAGTTGCGCTGGTAATAGCCCTGGCGGTTGGTATTGGGACGCTGCGTTCCGTCCTGCAGAGCATAATAGGGCGATGTGATGTCGGCAGAGCCTATCATCTCCTTGGTCACCACCTCACCATAGGGGAATCCGTTTTGGTTGACGTGCTGATAATCGGCAATGAAATCGAACGCCAAACGGCTGGTAGGCCGCCACAAAAGACGCGCCCTGCCACCAAACTCATTCAGCTTGTCGGCACGCTCACCGTTGTACTGATTGCGGAAGAAGCCGTTCCGGCCGTTGTAGAACGCTGAAAGCGAGTAGGCCAGCTTGTCGCTCACGCGCTCATAGTGGCTCACCTCGGCCTTGCGGCCAAAGCGGGTGGCAAGGGAGAGTTTCAGGTCGGTGCCTTGATAGTTGAATGGATTGCGGGTGAACATACGGATGAGTCCGCCCTCGGTGTTCATTCCGTAGAGCGTGCTTTGCGGTCCGTGGAGCACATCGACACGATCCACATCGTAAGTGTGGAAGTTGAACGCGCTCTTGCTGAGAATCGGCATGCCATCCACATAGAGGCCGACCGCCGGGGAGTTCACTCTCGACCCGATGCCACGGATATACATGGAGGAGGTGATGCGGCTTCCATACTCCGGCATGGAAAACGACGGAACGAAAGACGACAGCTGCCCGAGGCTCTGCATATTGATACCGGCCAGCTGCGCGGTGGAAAACTGCGTGCTGCTTATCGGTTGCCGCCGCATCCGAAACGCCTCCTTGGGCTGTGTGACCACCACAACCTCATCAATGTCGTAGACCTTTACCGTGTCCACCTGTTCATTCTCACCCTCGGTCTCCGCCACCGCCGCTGCCTTCAAAGGCCACGCCAGTGCCAGAAAAGCCAAGACTCCATAGATTTGCTTTTGCATAAATGTCGAGTTATATTCTTGTTTTTACGGTGCAAAGGTAGGCAAATTGGCGTAGAGCCATCGCAAACGCGCTCAAAAATCATTACCAATCATGAGACGAAGAAGCCACGGCGAAAAAGCCACCCCGCAGCACTGCCGCCACAAAAGCATACCTATTGCCTTGTCAAACCATACCTATTGCCCGCCAAAAGGTATGGTTTCGCAGGGCAAAACCATACCTTTTAGCAACCCTCTGTATATCAAACAATTGCAGGAGCAATGAGAAAGTTTTCAGTTTCTGTTGGTCGCTTTTACAAAAAGATTCCGTAATTTTGCACTTTACTGCTGAAGCGCGACCGTGGCACCAACGCAAACGCTCACGCAAAGCACCATCACAAGCATTTAGGCATGCACCTTTCAGAATCAATAGAGAAAAGAAACACGAGCGAACAGCTTTCCGCCCGCGAGGCACAACGCCTTGCCGAGTTCATTGCCTGGGGGCCGGCCATATTCCAAGCCTCACGGCTGATGCTGAAATTCGGCATCCTGGAGCTGCTGCGCAACAGCGATGACGGCCTCACACGGCAGGAAATAACCGAGAAGACGCAGCTGAGCGACTACGCGGTGAAGTGTCTGCTGGAAGCCTCCTTAAGTATCGGCACCGTTATCGTGAATCCCGACAGCGAACGCTACTCACTCGCCAAGGCGGGATGGTTCTTGCTGAACGACCCGGCAACGCGCGTGAACATCAACTTCAATCATGACGTGAACTATGAGGGGTGGTTCCGGCTTGAGGAATCGCTCCTGCGGGGCAAGCCCGAGGGGCTAAGGCACTTCGGCGAGTGGCCTACCATCTACGAGGGACTGTCGCAGCTGCCCCCGCACGTGCAGAAAAGCTGGCTCGACTTTGACCATTTCTACAGCGACTCGGCGTTTCCCGAGGCGTTGAGAATCCTATTCGACGAGCACAACGTACGCACATTATATGATGTGGGCGGCAATACGGGCAAGTGGGCCTTGCGCTGCGTCGACCATAACGATGCCGCACAAGTGACCGTACTTGACCTGCCGCAGCAAATCAAGATGATGCAGGACAACATTCGGGGCAAGAAAGGCGCGGAAAGAATCAGCGGCCACGGCATAGACCTGCTGGACGAGAGCCAGCCTTTCCCACAAACGGAGAGCAAGCCCGACGCCATCTGGATGAGCCAGTTCCTCGATTGCTTCAGCATGCCGCAAATAGTGAGCATACTACGGCGCGCCCGAAAGGCCATGGACGAGCATACGAGAATCTATATCATGGAGACGCTGTGGGACAGGCAGAAGTATGAGACGGCAACGCTTTGCCTGACCATGACCAGCCTCTACTTCACCGCGCTGGCCAACGGCAACTCCAAGATGTACAACACCGAGGATATGGAGCAATGTATTCACGAGGCCGGACTGGAAGTGGAGCAAATACACGACAATCTCGGACAAGGGCACTCCATCTTGGTGGTAAAACAGGCAAGCAAACCCTGACCCGATGGCTGAGAGAGAGTGGGCCGGCAACACCTTTGGCAGCGGATTCATGCACCGTTGGCTCATCCGCCTGCTGAGACACACGGACGTAAGACTTTGGTATGCGTTCGCGGCTGCATTCGTTATCCCCTTCTGTCTCCTCCTCTCGGCAGGGTCGAGAGTTGTCTACGGCTACTTCCGGCAACGCCACGGCTACGGCCGCATGAAGTCGTTGCTGATGAGCTACGCCAATCTGTGCCTATTCTCGCAGGTGGTTATCGACAAATTCGCCCTCTATGCGGGCAAGCGCATGCGGCTGAAGGTGGTCGGCAGCGAGCATTTTCACCGGCTTGCCACGGCCAGCGAGGGTTTTGTGATCCTCAGCGGGCACATAGGCTGCTACGAAATGGCCGGCTATGAGCTGATTTCCCACCAAAAGCCCTTCAACGCACTGGTGTTTGCGGGCGAGAAAGCATCCGTTATGCAAAACAGGGAGCGAATATTCGGCCACAACAACATCCGTATGATACCCATTCGGCAAGACATGAGCCACCTTTTCGAGATAGACCGCGCCCTGGCCGATGGCGAGATAGTGAGCATTCCCGCCGATCGCATCTTCGGTTCCTCACGCACGGTGACCATAAATCTGCTGAACGCCAAGGCACAGCTTCCCGCCGGGCCTTTCTCCGTGGCCGCCATGCGCGGGCTGAACGTGGTGGCCGTCAATGTGATGAAGACCGCTTGCCGGGAATACACCGCCTATGTGACCCCGCTTCACTACGACAAGTCGCTGCCAAGAAAGCAACAGATAGGCGCGCTGGCACAAGCCTATGCCTACGAAATGGGGAAACTCATCGGGCAATATCCCGCACAATGGTACAACTACTTCCGCTTCTGGGACGAGTAGCCACACCTTTTCACTAACGCGGAACAAAAAAACGTTTGAGCAATGGTATCAGTTATAGGCCAAAACATCATATCCCCGCTGGGAAAAACGGCATCCGAGAATTACAATGCCGTAAGAAACGGACGCACATCCATACGCCAATGGCACGGGCTTTGGCGAGAGTCCGATGACATCGCCGCCTCTCTGTTCTCCGAGAAAGACAACGAGGACATGACAATAGACGGATGCTCGCGGGGCGAGTCGCTGGCCATCCGCTCCATACGGGATGCCTTGAAGACGGCAGACATCGACACCGGCAGCCCGCGCACGGTGCTCATACTCAGCACAACGAAAGGAAACATAGCGTGGCTGGAGCGCGAGGATGCGGACACAGAGCGTGTTCTGCCCACAAGCAGCGCGCAAACAATAGCCCACGCGTTAGGAATCAAGACGCAGCCCATCGTTGTCGACAATGCCTGCATATCGGGGCTGTCGGCCATTATTCTTGGTAGCCGTCTGCTGGAATTAGGTTTCTACGACCAAGCCATCGTGTGCGGCGTGGAGACGCAAAGCCAATTCATCGTGTCTGGTTTTCAATCGCTTCAAGCACTGTCCTCCGCCCCATGCCGTCCATTCGACATGGAACGCTGCGGGCTGAACCTTGGCGAGGCAGCAGCCACCATCGTGCTGTCCAACAAGCCGGGAACGTGGCACATCGCAAGCGGTGCCGTGCGCAACGATGCCTATCACATCAGCGCACCATCCAAGAACGGGGAGGGAGCACGCCTTGCCCTGAAAGCCATCATAGGCGAGAACAACACCAACGACATCGCTTTCGTCAACGCCCACGGCACTGCCACACTCTTCAACGACCAAATGGAGTCGGTGGCCATCGACAGGGCGGGACTTGGCCAAATACCTGTCAATGCACTGAAAGGGAACTATGGCCACACGATGGGAGCTTGCGGCATATTGGAAACAATTCTTTCGATGCTCGCCATCGATGATGGCATCGTCCTTCCAACTAAGAATTTCGAAGAATTAGGGGTGAGCGGAGACATCAATATCGCAAGTAAAGAAGCGAAAACAGCCAAAAAGAGCTTCATCAAGACGCTTTCCGGCTTTGGCGGATGCAACGCGGCAGTGCTGGCAACCAAGCAAACGGACAGCACGCATAGCCCCGCCGCCGTTTCTTTCCGCACCACTCACCATGTGCGCATCACTCCCACAGAAGCGTCCATGGACGGAATGACGCTGCTCACAGCAACCAACGGCTCCACGGGAAAGGCTTTCGTCACGGAAATCTACAAGCAATTGATTGGCAACTATCCACGTTTCTACAAGATGGACTTGCTATGCCGGCTGGGATTCGTGGCCTCTGAACTGCTGCTGAAAGCCGAGGGCACAGACCCATACAGTACGCCCGAAAGTCGCGCAGTGGCTCTGACAGGCCATTCCGGCTCTATTTGCGCCGACCGAAACTACCTGCAGTCATTCGTCAATCCCGATGACTACTACCCCAGCCCCGAACGTTTCGTCTACACCTTGCCCAATATCGTGACGGGAGAGATAGCCATTCGCAACCATTACCATGGCGAAACGGCCTTCTACATGCTTCCCTGGCGCGACAACGACATCATCCGGCAGCTCCTCTGCTCCACTCTTGCCGACCAAGCAACGAAAAGCGTCATCGGCGGATGGCTCAACTGCGATGACGAGGAGCACTTCGAGGCCGACATACATATCATTATTAAAGAACAATAAACACAGCAATGGAACAACTGATAGAAGAAATCAAAGAAGCCATCATCAAGGCTTTGAACCTTGAAGACATGACTACGGCAGATATTGACGCTGACGCGCCCCTCTTTGGCGAAGGCCTTGGCCTCGACTCCATAGACGCCTTGGAGCTGATGGTGCTCATGGAGAAGAACTATGGCATACGTATGGCCAACGCAGCCGAAGGAAAAGAAGTATTCAAGGACGTGCGCACAATGGCCGAATACGTTCAAAAGCATCGCACGAAGTAAAGATGCCGCACTCCATCGTCATTACAGGCGAAGGCATTGTCTGCGCCATTGGCAACAACACGGCAGAAGTGGCCCATTCCTTGCTGCACCAACGCACGGGAATAGGCCCGATGCGCCATCTCCATTCCTCCCTTCACAACCTTCCCGTAGGCGAGGTGAAGCTCTCCAACAGCGAAATGGAGGCTCTGCTTTCCCTGCCCCACAACGCCAATACAAGCCGCACGGCACTCATGGGCATGATGGCCGTAAGGCAAGCCATCAGCCAAGCGCAACTCTGCGACAAGGAAACGCAAACCGAAGAGGAGAGAACACGCAGCGGCAAAGAGGAAACGTGGGCCAACAATAAGGATACGCGAGCC
Source organism: uncultured Prevotella sp. (assembly GCA_964640675.1). Lineage (GTDB taxonomy): Bacteria > Bacteroidota > Bacteroidia > Bacteroidales > Bacteroidaceae > Prevotella. The sequence continues at coordinate 71,650 of CAZXFP010000006.1, forward strand.
AAAGACAAGAAAAAACTGCGCGTCGTACTCATTTCCGGAACCACCGTGGCCGGCATGGACATCACGGAACAGCGGTTCGCCCGAATGATGCAGGAGGAAAAAGCCGATGACAGCCTCAACCATCACGATGGAGGAAGCAACACAGAAGCCATTGCGCAATACTTCGGACTGTTCAGCGACTTCACCACATTGTCCACCGCATGTTCCTCCGCAGCCAATGCCATCATTCTGGGTGCGGACATGCTGAAAGCAGGAGATGCCGACATTGTTGTAGCGGGCGGAACAGAAGCCCTGTCGCAATTCCACCTCAATGGTTTCCACTCGCTGATGATTCTCGACCAACACACCTGCCGTCCTTTCGACAATACGCGGGCAGGACTCAACTTGGGCGAGGGCGCGGCCTACATTGTCATGGAGCGGGAAGCAGACGCGGTGGCGCGCGGAGCAAAGATTGCCGCCTACCTGTCGGGATACGGCAACGCCTGCGATGCTTTCCACCAGACAGCCTCTTCCCCCGAAGGAACCGGCGCGCAACTGGCCATGCGCGAAGCCTTGAAGATGGCCGCGCTGCAACCGCACGACATTCAATGGATTGAGGCTCACGGAACAGGCACACCCAACAATGATGCCAGCGAAAGCCACGCCATCTGCCAAGTGTTTGGCAACCAAATGCCACTCGTTTCCAGCACCAAAGGATTCACCGGGCACACCACCAGCGCGGCGGGAAGCATCTCGGCCGTGATTGCGCTGACGGCCATGCACCACCGTTTCATACCGGCCAACTTGGGATGGAGCACCCCCATGGACGAAGGACTTGTGCCCACGATGGGCGAAAATGACATTGCCCTGCATCATGTCATGTGCAACGCGTTCGGCTTTGGCGGAAACGACTCCTCCATTATCCTCTCCGACGCGCCCACCGCGTGCCCCACTCCCACCCTAACCAGCGAGAGCCGCATCGCCGTGGCCGCACAAGTGGAGAACACAAGCACCGAGAGACTCAAAGACATCAGGCGATACGTATCCCCGATGGAGTCGCGCCGCATGGGCAAAATCATGAAGAGCGTGCTGATTACCTCCTTGGAAGCCTTGGAGGAGAGCGGCATTGCCATGCCCGATGCCATCATCACGGGCACAAGCTGGGGAAGCCTTGAAAGCAGCGAGCGGCTACTGCGCCAGCTGGCCGAGGGCGAAACGCTGACAAGCCCCACCGACTTCATGCAGAGCACCCACAACACGATGGGCAGCCTTGTGGCCATTCACCTGAAGTGCCACGGCTACAACGCCACGTTCACGCAAAAGGAACGCTCGCTGGAATGGGCACTCTACCAGGCCCGACTGCTGCTGCGCCTCGGCAGATGCCGAACGGTGCTCGTGGGATGCCACGATGAGAGCACGCCGCTCTTTGCCCGGCTGCTGCAACAGCTCGGACAAGACACGCCGCCAGCAGTCAAGTCCGTGGCCATCCTACTGAAAACAACAGACTGATTACTATGTGGAAAGTCATCCCTTTTGCCCTCGTTCAGAGCGCGCTATTGGCCGGCGGGCAAGTGTTCTTGAAACTTGCGCTGGCCCACATGAAGCCTTTCGAGTGGTCATGGGCGTTCTGGGGCTGCCTGCTGACGAACTGGCAGCTGGCACTGTGCGGCATTCTCTTCCTCGGCGCGTCGCTCCTGTGGATGTTCATGCTGAAAACGTTTCCCCTGAGCGTAGCCTACCCGCTGGGGTCGCTAAGCTACGTCTTCGGCATACTGGCCGCCATACTCATCTTTCATGAAGACGTGAGCATGGCCAAGTGGATAGGCGTGGGGCTAATCATGGCGGGATGCGGTCTCATCGTCAAATAAAAGCCCCCGATTGGCGTTAATTATCAAGGCCAAGACCGCCGCTCACAGCCCCCGACACCGCCGCCAAGGCTTCGAGAAAACGGTCGTTACGATTACGAAAACGAAAAAAAGAAATGATAAGAAAGCATATCCTGCTGCTGATTGCGCTGATTACCTGCGCCACGGTGTCGTTCTCGCAGAACTACACCCAAGCCCAAGTGCGGCAACGCATCAACCAAGCCACATCGCAAATAAGCTCCATGCGCTGCGACTTTGTGCAAACGAAGCACATGAAGATGCTGAAAAGCAAAGTCACGTCGCGCGGAAAGATGTATTACAGCGCACCCAGCAAGCTGCGATGGGAATACACCACGCCCTATCAGTACACCTTCATGCTGAACGGGCAAACCGTGTGGATGAAGAACGCCAAAGGAAGCAACAAGGTGAACGTGGCGCAAAGCAAAATGTTCAAGGAGATAACGCGCATCATGATGAGCAGCGTGCTGGGCACTTGCGTGTCAAACAGCCGCGACTTCAGCGTGACATTGCAGGGCAGCGGCAACGATTGGAAAGCCATCATGACCCCCAAGAAGAACCCCATGAAGCAGATGTTCAAGTATGTCACCGTGTCTTTCAATGTGCGCGAGGGCATCGTTTCGGGCGTGAGAATGGTGGAGAAAAACGGCGACACCACCGACATCGTGCTGAAAAACGTCAAAACAAACGTCCCCATCGATGCGAAACTTTTTAGCCAGCATTAGTCTGTCGGCCTGCCTCCTTGCACCCCTCGCGGCACAGGCACAGAGCTTCTATCCCGAAAGCGATGGCCGGCAGGTCACCGCTGCGGCCATGATAGAGCTGCCCAAGGGAAGCGTCAGCGGCATCTGCGCGCTCAGCCGGGAGGGCGACACCATTCATGGAGCCTTCGCCAACGAGTTTGGCATCACCATAATCGGCTTCTCCTACAACATCAAAAAGGACAAAGTGAAAGTGAGCCACGCCGCAGCCATGCTGAACAAATGGTACATCCGAAAGCTGATAGCCAACGACTTACGCGAGTTTATCCATGCGCTGCGCGAGGGAAAAAGCTCCTACGCCGACCACAAGCACGGCATCACGTTTTCCATATCGCCGCTAACGGACTGCGAAACCATAGGTTTTGGCCTTCAAAACCATACCTTTTGCTGTCCAAAACCATACCTTTTGCAAGCCAAAAGGTAACCTATGACTTTTCCCCCAAAAAAGAACCGATGAGCACAGACTGCGATACATCCGCCATAAGACATAAACTGCGACAAAGAGGCATCTGCGTTGTGATACCCACATATAATAATGTGGGCACCATACAGCGTGTCGTTGAAGACGCGCAACGCTACTGCGACGACGTGTTTGTAGTGGACGATGGCAGCAACGATGGCACCACCGGCATCCTGCAAGGCATTCCGGGACTGCACCTTGTGAGCTATCCCACCAACCAGGGCAAGGGGCACGCCATCAAGCAAGGCTTCACGGCCGCGCTGCAAGCGGGCTTTGCCTATGCCATCACGATGGATGCCGACGGCCAGCACTACGCCAAGGACATCCCGGCCTTCCTCGAAGCCAACCAACAATGGCCCGGATGCATCATACTGGGAAAGAGAAAGCTGCAAAACGCCATACGCTCCAAGGGCAGCAGCTTTGCCAACCACTTCTCCAACTTCTGGTTTTTCGTGGAGACGGGGCACTGGCTCGACGACACACAGACCGGTTTCCGCCTCTATCCGCTGCGCAAGCTGCATGGCTACCGTATGCTCACATCGCGCTACGAGGCCGAGCTGGAACTGCTTGTGTTCTCCTCCTGGCACGGCGTGGGCATCCATTCCATCCCCATCGATGTCTACTATCCTCCCAAGGAAGAACGCGTCAGCCACTTCCGGCCGGCATGGGACTTCACGCGAATAAGCATCCTCAACACCGTTCTCTGCGTGCTGGCCATCGTCTATGGCCTGCCCTGCACGCTCTGGCGAAAGGCGGCAACGCTCCTCCGCACCGCTTGGGCTATACTCTTTGTGGTGTTTTCCCTGCTCATCGTCATCACCCCGGCCGTGTGGATGTACGTCAAAGCCGGGCGAATGACGGAGAAAAAGAAGTGGCGGCTGCATCTGCTGATTTATCATTACGCCCGCTTTGTGGTGCACAAGATGGGCGTTCCGGGAACGAAATTCTCACAATCGGTGAGCGCAGAGGCCAATTTCGACAAGCCCTCCGTGCTGATATGCAACCATCAGTCGCATCTCGACTTGGTCTATCTGCTGATGCTCTCGCCCAAGATGGTGTTTCTGACCAATGACTGGGTATGGCGCAGCCCGTTCTACGGTTTCCTGATACGCAACGCCGAGTACTATCCCGTGTCGCGAGGCATCGATGAGCTGCTGCCCAAACTGCGGTCGCTGGCCGACCGGGGCTACAGCATCGCCATCTTCCCCGAGGGCACGCGCTCGGCCAGCTGCAAGGTTTCCAAATTCCGCCATGGAGCTTTCCACGTGGCCGAGCAGCTCGGACTGAGCATCACCCCGATGATACTCTACGGCGCAGGACGCGTGCTGAGGAAGCACACCCGCGTGTTGAGGAAAAGCCCCGTACACCTTGAGGTGGGCAGGCCATACACGCAGGACGAACTGAAAAGCATTGGCGGCGTGCGCGAACAAACAAAACACTTCCGCCGAATGTACACAAACTGGTACGAAGAACTGTCCGACAAGATTGAGCAACATGTTTAAACAACTTATAATCATCACCCTCCTGCTGGCCATACGCTGGCATTCCGCCGAGGCACAAATCAACATCTGGGAGAACACCGATGTGGCCAAGTGCGTTGAGCTTACCCCCTACTTCGCAGAGGGAAGCAACAATCCCGCCATCATAGTTTGTCCCGGAGGAAGCTATTTCTGGCACGACATGATCCACGAGGGCGAGGAAGTGGGGCGATGGCTGCAAGCCAACGGCATCACGGCTTTCGTGCTGCGCTACCGCACCGCCTACGTTCCGGCCTTTGTCACCCGCTTTCGCTATCTGTTTCGGGGCAACCGCCATCCCGATGCCATCAACGACCTACGCCAAACCATGCGTCTTGTGCGCCAAAATGCCAAGCAATACGGCATCAACCCTCAGCAAGTGGGCGTGATGGGCTTCTCGGCGGGCGGCCATCTTGCCATGTGCGCCGTAGAATGGCTGCCCCAAGAGGAGTGGCCGGCATTCGTTGCGCCCATCTATCCCGTAGTGAGCATGACGCATCCCTGCACCCACAAGCGGTCGCGAAGAGGTCTATTGGGCGACAACAGCAAGAACAACAAGCACCTGCGCGAAGCGCTCTCGCTGGAAAAGCACGTTCCCAAAGACTGCCCGCCGGTGTTTCTGATGAACTGCAAAGACGATCCCATCGTGCACTATCACAACGCCGAACTGCTCGACTCGGCACTGACTGCACGCCAAGTGCCCCATCTTTTCATCCAATACGAGCGCGGCGGACATGGATTTGGTGCATCATCGACAAAAGGAAGCGAAGAAAGCCGCCAATGGAAGGACACGTTTCTGGCATGGTTTCGTAAGCTGACGGCAACCGTTCCGTCCGCCCTCACCCCATCATCAACCATCGGAAAATGACCCAAAGAATCCTGCGCCTGTATGATTATCTGCGCGCCCACCGGGGCTTGATGCTCGTTTGGCTGGCGATGCTGACGGTTTTGTCGGTCATGCTCGTCCTCCGCATCAGCTACAAGGAAGACATTTCCGACTTCTTGCCGTTCGACAAGCGGGGGCAAGAAGCCATGCGCGTTTATCAAGGCATATCGGGTTCTGACAACATAGTGGCTCTAATAGGTGCAAAGAACGGCTCGTCTACCACGCCCGACAGCATCGTGGAGGCCACGGAGGAGTTCTATGGCAAACTGAAAGAAGCGGGGATAGACGAGAAAAGCATCACGGCGCAGATGGATTTGGAGAAGTTTTACACACTGGCCGACTTCGTTTACACCAACATTCCCTACTTTCTGACCGATGAAGACTACCGCCGCATGGAAGCCCAACTGGCACGGAAAGACTTCATTACGTCCCAGCTGCAACGAGACAAGCAAACCTTGCTCCTCCCGTCAGGTGGCTTACTGTCGGAGAATATAGGCAGAGATCCGCTGAATTGGTTCACCCCCGTGGTGGAGAAACTGTCGCCACAGTCGGCCAATACAAGCTACGAGCTGTACAGTGGGAGCATTTTCATGCCCGACATGAGGCGCGCCGTGGTGCTGATAGCTTCTCCCTACGGGTCGAGCGAGACCGAGAACAACGAGCAACTCATCAGCAAAATAGAAACGGCAAAAGAGCAAACGGAGCGCATTTATCCCAATATGGCCATCGAACTGACCGGCGGCCCGGTCATTGCCGTAGACAATGCATCGCAAATCAAGACCGACAGCATCGTATCGGTGGCCATCGCGGTGACGCTCATCCTGCTTTTGCTCATCCTCACCTTCCGCAACGCACGGAATATCCTGCTCATCGGCCTGTCCATATCGTGGGGATGGCTGGTGGCTTTGGGTGCTTTGTCGGTGGTGAACGACAATATTTCCATAATCGTAGTGGGCATATCATCGGTCATTATAGGCATTGCCATCAACTATCCCCTACATCTCATCGCGCATCTGACACACACGCCCAACACAAGACAGGCCATCAAGGAAATCATTACACCCTTGATGGTGGGCAACATCACCACCATTGGCGCATTCCTCACGCTTGTTCCGCTGCAATCCATCGCCCTGCGCGACCTCGGTTTGTTTGCCTCTTTCCTGCTTTTGGGCACCATTCTCTTCGTCATCGTGTTCCTTCCGCACCTTGTTCGGCACACCAATCCACGGCCAAATCCGCTCTTGAACAAGATTGGAAACGCAAGAATAGAGAATAAGAAGTGGATTATCGGCGCAGTGGCGGTGCTCACTATCGTCTTTGCCGCATACAGTTCGCAAGCCGGATTCGACACCAATCTGAGCCATATCAACTATATGACCGACACACAGCGGCAGAATATGGACTACTTGGCGCAGCAACTGCAATCCGCAAGAGGACAAAAGGAAGTCTATGTGGTGTCGTCCGGGCAGACCATGGAGGACGCCTTGGCCGCCCACGAGCGCATCCTGCCCCGGCTGAACACCCTCCAACAGCCGCAAACGGTGAGCGGAACGGGCACATTTCTTTGCTCGAAGGCCGAACAGGAGAAGCGGTTGAACCGATGGAACGCATTCATTTCCAAGCACGGACAGCAGCTGACGGCCTCCCTGACCGAAGAAGCCGACCGGGAAGGATTCGCCCAAGGCTCATTCGAAGAGTTCATACGGATACTCAACGGCTACTATCCCACTCGCCCGGCCAGCTACTTCAAGCCGCTGCAAGAGGGTGCTTTCAAGAACAGAATCTACTTCGACAAAGCCAGCCGCACACATAACGTCATCGATGTGCTCACCGTAAGCGAAACGCAACTGCCCCAAACGTTGGCGGACGTCAAGCAAACCATCAGCGACGACAGCCATTTCATGTTTGAAATCGGCCAGCTGAACAGTTCCATAGCCACCCATCTGTCCGACAACTTCAACTACATCGGCTACGCCTGCGGACTTATCGTGTTCCTATTCCTATGGTTCTCGATGGGAAACATCGAACTGGCCACGCTGTCTTTCCTCCCCATGGCCGTAAGCTGGGTGTGGATACTGGGCATTATGGGCATACTGCACGTTGATTTCAACATCGTCAACATCATTCTGGCCACTTTCATCTTCGGACAAGGCGACGACTACACCATCTTCATGACCGAAGGATGCCAGCACGAATACGCTTACGGCAGGAAGATGCTGGCCTCTTACAAGCACAGCATCCTACTTTCGGCACTCATCATGTTCATTGGCATGGGCGCACTGATAGTTGCCCGCCATCCAGCACTCCACTCTCTGGCCGTAATCACCATCATTGGAATGTTCTCTGTTGTGCTGATGGCATGGCTGCTGCCACCTTTCGTATTTAATTGGCTCGTCAGCAAGAACGGAAAGCTCCGACCGCGCCCCATCACACTCCATTCGCTGCTGATGCCGCGCCAGCATCCGCAACTCTGCGGGGCAGAAAGCAGCCCGGAAGAGCGCATCCGCTACGTGCGCGATGTCTACCACTACTGCGGCATAGACATCGTGAGACAGGTGAAAGCTGCCCTGCGGCATCACGGCGACTTCATCATGCCCGCCACAGACGACCATACCATCACGGTCAGGGGCGGAAACTACGGTGCAGTGGCGTTGCTGCTGGCCATCGCTCACCCACAAGCCACCATCATTGCCCACACCAACGATGACGACGACTTAGCCGTTTGCCGGCAAATGGCCTGCCGCATCGCGCCCAACATACAGCCCGTGCAAGCCCAAAGCAATGCCGCCACCGACAAGCCACACACCAACGAGAGCCACAAGGGCAACAATGGCAACCAAGAAAGCCTACTTTAAACCCCACGACACAACATATCATAAACCAAAAAGGAAATAACAAGACGATGAAAGAAGAGATAAGAACCATGCTGGAAGACCTTCTTCCGCTCGTAGACTTCGATGCCAGCTTCCTGTTTGCAGAACTCGACTCGCTCGGTATCACCGCCATCCTCATGACACTCTCCCGCGCATACGGCATAGAACTGGACGCGCAAGACGTGACACCGAAGAACTTCAAGAGCATAGACAGTCTGGCGCAGCTGGTACAGAACAAAATCGACAGCAAAAGACAAGATGGATAAGACGGCAGACCATCCGGCACACACGCTGGAAAGCCATGTGGCACGCCACGCGCTCACGCAACCCGAGCGAGTGGCCATCGTTTGTCAAGGCCAGCCCACCACCTACCGCGAGTTATGGCAAGCCACGCTGGCCTGCCAAGAACAGTTGCGGAGCGAGGGAGCAGCCCAAGGCAAGCCTCACTTCTTCCGCGCCACACCGTCCGTGGACTTTTTCATACACTATATGGCCGCCCACCTGCTTGGCGCGGCCGCCGCGCCACTGGGAATGCACCTTCCCGAAGCCGCCGCCAACCACATCTGCCAGCTCTATGGCGGCGAGACCATGCCCCACAGCGACCACCCCGCGGAGCGCATAGCCGACATCCTGTTCACCACAGGCTCCACGGGGAAGCAGAAAGGAGTGATGCTCAGCCAGCGCGCACTGATGGCCAACGCCGACAACCTGATTTCCGCGCAAGGCTTCACCGCCGAAACGGTGTTCATCATCTGCGGCCCGCTCGACCATATCGGCAGTCTGTCCAAGATTTGGCCCGTACTCATCGAGGGCGGAACGCTGATAGTGCTCAACGGAATGAAAGACATGACGGCCTTCTTCGATGCTTTCAGCTACCCAAGCCGCAAGTTGGCCACGTTCATGGTGCCCGCCAGCATACGCCTGATGCTGCAACTGGGCGAGAAAAAGCTCGCACGGCTGGCCGACAAGATAGATTTCATAGAGACCGGGGGCGCAGCCATCACGCTTTCCGACATGGAACAGCTCTGCAAGGCACTGCCCAAGACGCGCCTCTACAACACCTACGCCTCCACCGAGACTGGCATCATAGCCACATACGACTACAACCACCTGCCCTGCGTGGCCGGTTGCTGCGGCAAGGCCATGCGCAACGCAGCCTTTGCCATCACCCCCGATGGCACGATAGCCTGCAGCGGGCAGACGATAATGAGCGGCTACCTGGGCGAGAGCGAACTGACGCGGACGGTGATGCGCAACGGAACAGTATTCACCAACGACCTTGGAAGAACAGACGACCAAGGGATGCTGCACATTACGGGACGCAACAGCGACATCATCAACATTGGCGGCTTCAAGGTGTCGCCCTTGGAGGTGGAAAGCGCGGCACTCACTCATCCCGCCGTGGCCGACTGCGTGTGCTGCGCCGCCTATTCCGACATATTCGGGCAAACCATCAAGCTGGTCTACACAACGGCCGAGGGATGCGAAATCAGCAAGAAGGAACTGGCCCGGCATCTTGCCCAGCAGATTGAGGCTTACAAGATTCCACGCCTTTTCGAACCAACCGAAGCCATACGCCATCTGTTCAACGGCAAATTAGACAGAGCCTACTATACCTCCGCGCCCCCTACGGCCGCCGAAAAGGCATAACGACAACGCCACACGGCCCGCAGCCACACGCGCAGGAAACCATATCAAAAAACAATAGGTATGCTTTTGCCCTGCAAAAGCATACCTATCGCATAACAAAACGTATGGTTTTGGAGACCAAAACCATACGTTCCGTTTTATTCAAAATAAGTTTTCCGTAAATACTTGATGCTCAAACGTTTGTCATTTCCTTAACTAACTGACGCAACGGCACGCCAAACAGATGCTGCCGCGAGCCACAAGCACGCAGACTATCAGCCGCCACAGACCACCTTGTCCATGGGCACATCGGTTGGCTCACACGGTATCGCGGGCAAAAACTGGAACGGGAAGCACACACCTATCTTGTAAGTGCGCGCCGCTTGCGCCAAAAAGCGGTCGTAATAGCCGCGACCGCGCCCAAGCCGATGGCCTTGCCCATCGAACGCCATACCCGGAATGACGGCCACATCGATGGCATCATAATCAGTAAACGGCTCTCCCTGCGGCTCAAAGATGCTGAAATTGCCCTGCTCCATGCCCGTATGGCTGGTATATTCTCTGATTTCCATCTCCGTGTCGCTAATCACCACGGGCAGAAACACCCGCTTGCCCTGCTCAAGCATTTGGCCGATAAGACGGTGGGTGTACACCTCATCGGGCAGGGAGTGATAAAGCAGCACCGTGCGCGCCTCGCGCAGGCGGCTGTCGGCAAGCAATGCCGCTATGACGGGGGCAGACAGCTCCACCAAACGTTCCTCGCCGTATTGCTTCTTCAGTCCGCGGACGTATCGTCTGGCCTCTTGCTTTGTGGCCATTTCTATCTTCTGATTGTTCTCTTCCATCATTGTCGTCAGCCATCCGGGAATGCTCCCGGAGATGAAACCATTGCTATTCTTTTCTCTAACTGCTGCTTTTTCTTTACCCTATCGCTGCTTTTCCGTTACTCAAATACTGCTTTTGCGTTATTCAACCACCGCTATGCATAACTCCTGCCGAAGCTATTTCTT
>CAZXFP010000006.1:82747-102334 GCA_964640675.1 uncultured Prevotella sp.
TGCTTTTGCGTTATTCAACCACCGCTATGCATAACTCCTGCCGAAGCTATTTCTTGCTCTTAACGCCACCGCGCTTGCCCGCCGCCTTTCCTTTGGCTTTGGGAGCTTTTGGGAAAGCCTCACCGCGCGCAAAGACTTTGAGTGCCGCTTCCACAGTGGGGTCGTCCTGATTGAGGAACTTCATGAGCGTCTCCTCATCAAACATATTATACACGATGCGACTGTCGATGAAGCGTTCCAGCAGACGATGCGAGCGGCGAATCATGAGATTGCGGCGCGGAAGCCCGTTTTGGCTTCCGAAAGTGGCAAACTGCTCCACGAGATTCTGCTTATGGACATAGTCTACCAGCTCCATCACCTCGCCCAGCGTGCGCAGACGCGGACGGTTGGCATCAATATAATTGAACGCAAACTGCATCACCAAGCCGCTCATAACCGCCTGCTTGTAGTAGGAGGTCACATCGGAGGTATCCTCGGCCACGAATATGTCGGGCGTAATGCCTCCGCCGCCGTAGACGGAGCGTCCCAAGCGGGTGTGATAGGCCGGCCCGGCATGGCGTATGCTGTCTTGCGAGAAGAATTCGCCGTGCTCATAGCGGTTGATAATATCCTGCTCGTAGCCCTCCTCATCGCCCATCTTGTAGGGTTTCTGTATGCAACGCCCCGCAGGCGTGTAGTAACGGGCTACCGTAAGGCGTATCTCGCTGCCATCGGGGAATCCCACTTGCTGCTGCACGAGACCTTTGCCAAACGAGCGGCGGCCTACGATGGTGCCACGATCGTTGTCTTGCATGGCACCGGAGAAGATTTCGGCCGACGAGGCGGTCGCCTCATTAATAAGAACAACGAGCGGAATGGACTGATAAGCACCACGCCCACTGCTGCGATAGTCGCGCCGGGGGCTCTTGCGTCCCTGCGTGTAGACGATAAGGCGGTCCTTGGGCAGGAACTCATCGGCCATTTGGATGGCACTTTCCAAGTATCCGCCGGTGTTGTCGCGCAGGTCTATAATCAGATTGGTGAACCCTTGCTGCGACAGCGAGGCCAATGCGGCGAGCATTTCCATGTAGGTCTTTTGGCCAAAGCTCTTGATGCGCATGTAGCCGGTACTGTCGTTGATCATGTAAGTGGCCGATATGCTGGGCGTAACGATGTCGGCGCGGGTTACCTTGAAACGTTTGATGGCCTTGCTGCCGTAGCGTCGCACGCCAATAACCACCTTTGTGCCCTTCGGACCCATGAGACGGTGACGCGCTTCAGTGTCCGTGACAATCTCGCCAACGAAAGGCTTGCCGTCCACCTCTACGATTTTGTCGCCGGCAAGTATGCCAGCCTTCTCGGCGGGGCCACCCTTGACCACATTCCCCACGTTGATGGTGTCGCGCTGGATGGTAAACTCCACGCCCACTCCCGAGAAACTGCCTTTCAACTCACTGTTGGCCTTCTGCACATCCTCCTTGGAGATGTAGACAGAGTGCGGGTCGAGCTGGGCCAAAATTTGAGGAATGGCCTTGTCTACAAGGTCATCTATGTTGACCGTATCGACATATTGGTCGTCAATGATGCGCAACAGGTTATTAAGACGGTTGCTGCCGCTGTTGATAATACTGAGGCGGTTGCCCGAAAAGTGATTGGCGTAGAACGTTCCGATAAGGATTCCGGCGACAACGCTTACCGCCATCAGCAGCGGAGTGAACCGATTGGACTTGTTTCTTGACATTATTTGGTTTTATAACTTAGGGTTTGTGACTGTTGGCAACGCCATTCCGGCACGCCTTGTGGCCAAAACGATGTCTCGCACCACAACTACAAGGGGAGCACCTCCACCACAACACCAGCCCGGCGCAGCAGCTCCACACCATCGCAAAGGCGGTACTGCTCGCCATAGACCACCCGGCGTATGCCCGCCTGAATGATTAGCTTGGCGCACTCAATGCACGGAGAGGCCGTAACGTAAAGCGTTGCCCCGTCACTGTTGTTCCCGCTGCGCGCCAACTTGGTGATAGCGTTGGCCTCGGCGTGGAGCACGTAGGGCTTCGTGACACCTTCCGCATCCTCGCAAACATTCTCAAAGCCGCTCGGAGTGCCGTTGAAGCCGTCACTGATTATCATCTTGTTCTTCACTACGAGCGCGCCCACCTTGCGTCGCTGGCAGTAGGAGTTCTCAGCCCATATCGCCGCCATGCGCAAATAGCGCGAATCGAGCAGCCTCTGCTTGTCGTTCTCTTCCATTGGGGTTGATATGATTAATGTTATGGTACTTGGTTATCGGCCCGGCAAGGCTTTAATCCACCTTGAAAGAGCCGCTTTCATCTCACACTACTACACTTTCCCTTCTGCGTCCTTGCGTTCGTCAGCCGCATTGGCAAGCCCATCGCGCCTCAACATGGCATCGATGGCCGGCTCATGGCCACGAAAACGCTTGTAAAGGGTCATCGGATGCTCCGTGCCGCCACGCGACAGCACGCAGTCGCGGAACAATCGCGCCGTGTGACGGTCGAAAATGCCGTGCTCCTGGAACATACTGAACGCATCAGTCTCCAACACCTCAGCCCATTTGTAGCTGTAATAGCCTGCCGCATAGCCTCCGGCCATGATGTGCGAGAATTGTGTTGTCATGCAAGTGGTGGGCAATTGCGTTCCGATAATGGCTTTCTGCCACGCCTCTTTCTCAAAAGTGAGGATGTCGGAGCTGAACGACTCGCGCTGCGTATAGTAGGCCATGTCGAGCAAACCAAGGCTAACCTGACGCAAGCAACCCGATGCCACATTGAAATTGCGGCTCTCCCGGATGCGGTCTATCAACTCATCGGGCATCGGCTCACCCGTCTCATAATGGAAAGCAAAGGTGCGAAGGAACTCTTTCTCGGTGGCATAGTTCTCCATAAACTGCGATGGCAGCTCCACAAAGTCCCACCACACGTTCGTGCCCGACAAGGATTCGAAGCGCGTATTGGCAAACATACCGTGCAGGGCATGGCCAAACTCATGCAGGAAGGTCTCCACCTCGCCCAGCCGGAGCAGCGCGGGGCGACCATCGGTGGGCTTGCTGAGGTTCATTACCAACGAGACGTGCGGCCGGACGTTGGTTCCGTCCTTCTCAATCCACTGCCCCTGGTATTCCGTCATCCACGCGCCATCGCGCTTACCCTTACGCGGGTGGAAGTCAACATAGAGCACTGCGAGATAACTGCCGTCCTCATCGTAGACCTCATAGGGACGAACATCCGGGTGATAGACCGGTATGGCGGTGTTTTCCTTGAACGTGATGCCGTAGAGACGCGTTGCCAGCCCGAACACACCCTTGATTACGTTGCCCAGCTCGAAGTAAGGGCGCAGCATCTCGGGGTCCAAGTCATAGCGGCGCATCTTCAGTTTGTGACTGTAATAGGCCGTATCCCAAGGCATCACCTTGAAGTCGTTGCCCTCAAGTTCCTTTGCCAGTGCCAGCACCTCATCGCGCTCGCGCACGGCGGCAGGCTTGTAGGCATCGATAAGCTCATCGAGGAGCTTATAGACATTGGCCGCCGAGGAGGCCATACGGTACTTCATCACATAGTCGGCATAGGTATCATAGCCCAACAGCTGCGCCAGCTCGCGGCGAAGGTTGACAAGCCGCTGGCAAATGTCGAGGTTGCTCTCCCCGCCGGAGGTGCAAAGCGTGTTGCGCGCCATGTAGAGCTGCTCGCGCAAGTCGCGCCTTTCGGCATACATCATGAACGGCCCGTAGCTGGGCGCATCGAGCGTGATCAGCCAACCCTCCTTGCCTGCTTCCCGCGCAGCCGTGGCGGCGGCCTCCAATGCCGTGGGGGGCAGACCGGCAAGCTCCTCCTCGGTGGTCAGATGCAGCGTAAAAGCCTTGGTGGCTTTGAGCAGGTTCTGCGAGAACTGCAACGACAGGCGGCTGGCCTCCTCGGTTATCTCGCGGAAGCGCGCCTTTCCCGCCTCGTCAAGCAGCGCGCCGCTGCGCACAAAGCCGTCGTAGCTCTCCCGAAGCAGCGTCTCCTCCTCCGAAGTCAGCTCCCTGTGGTGTGCCTTCACCTTCTTCAGCCGCTCAAACACGCGAGGATTCAGGCTGATGTCGTTGGAATGCTTTGTCAGAATGGGACTCATCTTCTGCGCCAACGCCTCCATCTCGTCATTGCTCTCGGCACTGAGCAGATTGAAGAACACGCCCTCCACGCGTCCCAAGAGGTTGTAATAGTTCTTGCGGCCTTTCACCTCGTCCTCGCGAATGAGGGTATTGTCGAACGTTGGCTCTGCCGGGTCGGCCAGCATCTTCTCCACTTGCTCGTCCTCGCGCCGCATTCCCTCATACATGGCCTCCTCTACGTCTTGCAGGGTGAACCGCCCAAAGGGCGGAACATCATGAGGCGTGTCATAGGGAAGGAGGAAAGGGTTCTGATGGGATGCCTCCTGCGAGGCCGATTGCGTTGTATGCTGTTGCTGTGAGTTCTTTTCCATTCTGTCATTCTTTACCTACTGCAAATTTACGGGGTTTTTCTGACATACGCAAGGGGATGGGAAAAATATCGGTAAGAATGCCCCCGAAAAGGCTTCTGCCCTCTTTCAGCCCAAGAACGCGCAAGCCCAACCGCCCGTGTGCCCCACCCTGCCATGCCAACGATGCACCCACCGCCAAGCGAACCATACGCGGCCATGCCGAAGCTAAAATGAGAGGGAGGGCGAAAGAGCTGCCAACGCACCGAAAATGTAAAAAAAACTAACCACTGCAAACTCATCGAAAGAGTGCCACTGGCTACGCTCACGACCAACGAAGCATCCGATGCCGACACAGCAAGCACCGCCACCCAAGTTCCCAAAAGGCATAACACAAAGAACCAAAAGAACCACCCTTGCAACCATAAGATTATCAATCAGATAACAATACGTATGGTTTTACCCTGCGAAAGGTTACCTTTTGCCGACCAAAAGGTAACCTCTTGCAAGGCAAAACGTAACCTTTCGCAAGCCAACAGCACAGCCACAGCAAAGCAAGAGCACAGTTTTGTAAACTATTCAGAACACGCCTCCACACCCAAACCCGCCGCTGGCATTCGCCAAGCCACCCTCTGCCCTGCCCTCACCACGCCCATACCAACCCACCGCCACAACACCCCGCGCCACCGCCGCCCCTCCCTCTGCAACCAAGAGAAAGGGCAAGCCCTGCCGGCACCGCCACCAAGACACAGCAGCCAAGCAATGGCAAAAGCCGCAAACACCCATCAAACAACACAGCGGGCAAGCCAAGCAAGCAAAACAAATGTAAAATGTTTCTTAAAATAACAGAAACCATCGCGATTTTTAATATTATTTAGAAAGCTATTTTCGACACAACGCCGCGAATGTTGTAATTTTGCCACTGAAAAAAGCACCCCATCGGGGGCGCACCAGGAAAAGTCATACAAGAACAAAAACAGAATAATGTCAGAACCCATCGATATTCGCGAGCTCAACGCGCGCATTGAGCAACAGAGCGCATTCGTCACCAACATCACCACAGGCATGAGCCAAGTGATTGTGGGGCAACGCCATTTGGTGGAATCGCTGCTCATCGGCCTGCTTTGCGATGGCCATGTGCTGCTGGAAGGCGTGCCCGGACTGGCCAAGACGCTGGCCATCAGCACGCTGTCGAAACTGATTGACGCTTCGTTCAGCCGCATACAGTTCACCCCCGACCTGCTTCCGGCCGACGTCGTGGGCACCATGATCTACTCGCAGAAGGAAGAACGCTTCCAAGTGAAGAAAGGCCCCGTGTTTGCCAACTTCGTCCTGGCCGACGAGATCAACCGCGCCCCGGCCAAAGTGCAAAGCGCGCTGCTCGAAGCCATGCAGGAACACCAGGTGACCATCGGCGATGAGACGTTCACACTGCCCAAACCATTCCTCGTCATGGCCACGCAGAACCCCATAGAGCAAGAGGGCACATACCCATTGCCCGAGGCACAGGTGGACCGCTTCATGCTCAAGGTGATTATCGACTACCCCACGCTCGAGGAAGAGAAGCGCATCATACGCGGAAACCTGTCGGGCGAGCGCGCAACGGCTCTCCCCGTGACCAACGCGGAGCAGATTCTGCGTGCCCGCAAGGTGGTGGAGGATGTCTACATCGATGAGAAGATAGAGCAATACATCGCCGACATCGTGTTTGCCACGCGCTATCCCGACCGTTACAAGCTCAACGGGCTTCGCCAGCACATACAGTTTGGCGGCAGTCCGCGCGCCAGCATCAGCCTGGCCAAGGCCGCCCGCGCCTACGCCTTCATCAAGCGCAGAGGCTACGTAGTGCCCGAGGACGTGCGCGCCGTGGCTCACGACGTGCTGCGCCACCGCATCGGACTGACCTATGAGGCCGAGGCTGCCAATGTGACCACCGAGGACATCGTGTCGCAGGTCATCAACAAGGTGGAGGTGCCCTAATGGACGCTCAAGAGCTGCTGGGCAAAGTCCGAAAGATAGAGATTCGCGCCCGAGGTTTGAGCCGCAACGTCTTCGCAGGCGAATACCACTCCGCCTTCCGCGGACGCGGCATGACCTTTTCGGAGGTGCGCGAGTATCAATACGGCGATGACGTGCGCGACATCGACTGGAACGTCACCGCACGCTTCCACCGTCCCTACGTGAAGCTGTTCGAGGAAGAGCGCGAAATGACGGTGATGCTGCTCGTAGACGTGAGCGGTTCGCTCGACTTCGGCTCCACAGTCTGCTCCAAGCGCGACATGGCCACCGAGATAGCCGCCACGCTCGCCTTCAGTGCCATTCAGAACAACGACAAGATAGGCGTGGTGTTCTTCTCCGACCACATAGAGAAGTACATCCCGCCCAAGAAAGGACGCAAGCACATCCTGCACATCATCCGGGAGATGCTGGAACTCAAGCCCAAGAGCCGCCGCACCGACATAGGTCAGGCCATAGAGTTTCTCAACAGGGTGTCGAAGCACAAGGCCACAACGTTCATCATCAGCGACTTCTACGACACGGCCGACTTTGAGCACACACTCAACATTGCCAATCGCAAGCATGATGTTGTAGCCATACAAGTCTACGACCCACTGCTGCGCGAGATGCCCAACGTGGGACTGATCAGCGTGTGCGATGCCGAGACCGGGCATGAGATGGTGATAGACACCGCCGACCAGCGGCTGCGCCGCCAGCATCACGACCACTGGCTGCAACAAGAACGGAAGCTCAGCGACACGCTGAGCCGCTGCCGAGTGGACTGCGCATCCATCGCCACAAGCGATGACTATGCGCGGTCGCTGTTGCGCTTGTTTAAACAAAGAGGGAGATAAATGAGAAGATATTTCGCCATATTGGCCACCATGCTGCTGTCGCTGACCGCATCGGCACAAGTCACAGCACGCCTCGACTCCACGCGGATGCAAGTGGGCGGGCACAACAGGCTCACCATAGAGGTGAAAGCCCGCAACGGCGCACGCATAGAATGGCCACAAGGCAAGGACAAAATGCTCACGCCGCAGCTGGAAATTATCGGCGAACAAGGCGACACGGCCACAGCGGACGGGCAGACAACCTATGCGCGCTACTACACCATTACCGTATGGGACGAGGGAATCATCTCCGTGCCCGCGCTGCCCGTCTCCGTGGATGGCAAAAAAAGCGAGACACAGCCCATCTCCCTGCACGTGCTGACAATGAAGGTGGACACCATACACCCCAGCAACATCAAGCCTCCCTACGACACACAGGCTACGCCGTTCAGCTGGGACGACTGGTGGCCGCTCTACGCGCTGAGTTTTCTGACATTGCTGCTGATGGGCATGGCATGGTATCTGTACACGCGATTGCGGGAAAACAAACCCGTCATCAGCCACATACTCACCATGAAGCATGAGCCGCCTCACCAAAAGGCGTTGCGCCGCATCACGGAGATAAAGGCCGCAAGACAGACGGAGAGCATCGACCAAAAAGAGTACTACACCGAACTGACCAACGTCTTGCGCCGATACATGAGCGAGCGGTTTGGCTTCAACGCCATGGAAATGACCTCGCAAGAGATTATCACTCGCCTGGCGCAAGAGCAAAGCCAAGAGAAGATAGAGGAGTTACGCGACCTGTTCACAACAGCAGACCTCGTGAAGTTTGCCCGACACCATGCCGACCGCAACAAGGGTGAGTCGTATCTGTCGAACGTAATGCGCTTCATTGAGGACACGCACCTGAACGCACCAACGGAAGAGGTGCACGTGGAGCAACCCATAACGAGAGAAGAACTCAGCAAACGCCGTCGGCGGTTGGGCGTGCGCGTGGCCATGCTGGCCATGGCAACAGCAGCCGTGGCACTGACGGCCTACGTGCTCATAACGGTTTATACTCTTTTATTCTAAGAACGCCGTTGAAAAAGAGCACAAGAATCAAGGCCGTGGCCGTCAATTTATAGAAACAAGGAGAATGGAATTTGCTAATAAGGAATATTTGCTGCTTCTGCTGCTAATAGTGCCCTACGCGCTGTGGTACTTCCTTTGCAGAAAGAATCGTATGCCCTCACTGCGCATGAGCAGCACCAATGCCTATCGCTACGCTCCACGCTCATTGCGCACACGGTTCATCCATCTGCCCATGATGCTGCGTTGTCTGGCATTTGCCCTTGTGGTGATGGCACTGGCAAGGCCTCAGACCTTCAATGCGCCGAACCAGCGGGAAGTGGAGGGCATCAACATCATGCTGGCCATGGACGTTTCGACCAGCATGCTGGCCGAAGACGTGTCGCCCAACCGCATGGAAGCGGCCAAGGACGTGGCTGCTGAGTTCATTGCCGGACGCCCCAACGACAATATCGGCCTGACGATATTTGCAGGAGAGGCTTTCACCCAATGCCCCATGACCACCGACCACACTTCGCTGCAAAACCTGCTGCACAACGTGCGCCCCGACTTGGCCGCAAGCGGCCTCATCGCCGACGGAACGGCCGTAGGCATGGGACTGGCCAACGCCGTGAGCCGTCTGAAAGAGCAAAAAGGAAAAAGCAAAGTAGTTATCCTGCTCACCGATGGCAGCAACAACATGGGCGACATATCGCCACTGACCGCCGCCGACATCGCCAAGCAATTCGGCGTAAGAGTCTATACCATCGGACTGGGCACGAACGGCATAGTCCGTTACCCCGTACAGGTGTCGGGCATGACGCAATACATGCAAGGACGGGGCGAAATAGACTACGAGACGCTGCGCCGCATCGCAGAAGTGACCGATGGCAACTTCTATCGCGCGGCAAGCCGCGGCGAGTTGCAACGCATCTACCGCGACATTGACAAACTGGAAAAGACCAAGCTCACGGCGTCTTCCTACGCCCGACGCTATGAGGCTTACCAGCCGTTTGCCCTCGCCGCCCTCTTCTGCCTCGCGCTTGGAGTGCTGCTACGCCTCACATGGCTAAGAAGGCTTCCGGGATAAGGCAATACGCAATAACAAAACAAGAAACAATATACAACAAACGTCCGCAATAGTCCCGACACAACGCTGCAATCCGCAGCAACCGGGAAGCAAGCATGAAGAGATTAAGTGCACAAAAGGACGCTACGTTAAGACAATATGTTCAGATTCGAAGACCCGATATACTTATGGCTTTTGCTGCTCGTGCCGCTGTTTGTGGCCGTCCGTATCATCAGCCACCGAAAGCAGCGCAAGCAAATGCAACGGCTGGGCAACCCCACGCTGCTAAAAATGCTTGCGCCGGGCATATCGCATACCCGCCAAACCGTGAAATTCTGTCTCTTGATGGCGGCCATGGCACTGCTGGCCGTGATGCTGGCGCGGCCACAAATGGGCACACGCATCTCGCACGAGAAACGGAAAGGCATTCAAACGATGATTTGTCTGGACATCAGCAACTCCATGCTGGCACAAGACGTGATGCCTTCGAGACTGGAAAAAAGCAAAATGCTGATAGAAGACCTTGTGGAGCATTTCAGCAATGACCAAATAGGAATGGTGGTCTTTGCCGGAGACGCATTCATCCAGTTGCCCATCACGAGCGACTATGTGTCGGCCAAACTCTTTCTCCAAAACATTGAGCCGTCACTGATCGGGACTCAAGGAACAGACATTGCTGAGGCCATACGGCTGTCGATGCAGTGTTTCTCAAAAAACGGCAAACAGGGCAAGGCCATCATTGTCATTACCGATGGCGAAGACCACGAGGGAGGCGCAGAGAAGATGGCCAAGGAGGCCGAACGCCAAGGCATAAGGGTATTCATACTTGGCGTAGGGTCGCAAGCGGGAGCACCTATCCCGCTGGAAGACGGCTCATACCTCAAAGACCAGTCGAACAATACGGTGATGACGAGACTCAACGAGACTATGTGCCAGCAGATTGCGCAAGCAGGAAAAGGCGTTTATCTGCACATTGGCAACTCCTCTACCACCGAACGCCAGCTCGACAACGAGATTAAGAAAATGCAGCAGGGCGACATTGAAAGTGTCGTCTACAGCGAATATGACGAACAGTTCCAAGGAGTGGCACTCTTGATATTACTCGTACTCATCGCCGAGGCCATTATATTGGAAAAGAAAAGATTGCCCAAGGAGGAAACGCCCTTAACCAACGAGACAAAATGAAACGAATAGTGCTATTCATCCTATGGTTGGCGTCTACGCTACTTCCCGCTTGCGCACAAAGCGACACCCAACTTGTCAGAGAGGGCAACCGCCTCTACGCACAAGGCAAGTATGCCCAAGCCGAGGTGAGCTACCGCAAAGCCATCGAAGCGCAGCCAAGCAACGGTGTAGCCCGATACAACTTGGGCTGCGCGCTGCAAAAGCAGCAAAAAGACTCGCTGGCACTGGAACAATACGACCAAGCCGCGCAAACGCTGACAAGCAAGATGCGGAAATCGCAAGCCTATCACAACATGGGCACGGTGCTGCAGCGCAAGCACGAATACGACAAGGCCATCGATGCTTATAAAAACGCGTTGCGCTTGAACCCGCAAGACGAGCGCGCACGCTACAACTACGCACTATGCAAGCACCTGCTCAAGCAACAACAGCAACAAAAGAGCAGCAGTCAGCAGCGCGACAAAAATGACAAGAACAACCCAAACAAGAATAAGCAGCAGAACCAACGGCAGCAAGACAAGCAAAACGACAAAAAGCAGAAGCAGCAAAACAGCAAAGACCGCATGAGCAAGCAGAATGCCGAACAATTGCTTAATGCCGCCGTACAGCAGGAACAGCAAACGCAACAGCGTCTCAAGCGTTCCATGCGACAATCCGAAAGAAAGAAGCTGGACAAAAACTGGTAAGGCCATCGAATCATATATGAAGCATTTTTTACATATCATCCTTTTACTGATGCTGACCGTAGGGCTGCAAGCACAACACGTGCAAGTGATGGCCCCACGTCATGTGGCTGTGGGTGAGGAATTTCAAATCGAATACACCATCAACACACGCGACGTGCGCAACTTCCGCATGGGCAATCTGCCAAACGGGCTGGAATGCCTGTACGGCCCAAGCACATCGGAGCAGTCAAACATCCAGTTTATCAACGGCCACACAACTTCCTCATCATCCGTATCGGTTGCCTACGTGCTCAGAGCAAGAAGAAGCGGCACTTTCACCATTCCTCCCGCACGCTTCCACACCGGCGGCATGGATCTTGCGTCCACGCCCATAAAGATTGTGGCTTCGGGAAGCACCCATACCGCGCAAGGCAACGGCGGAAACGCCTATTATGAGGAGGAAGAGGAGGAGGATTCGCGCAAACAGCAAGTCAGCAGTGGCAACGAACTGTTCATCAAAGTCATTGCCAACAAGACGAACGTACACGAGCAGGAGGCCGTCTTGCTTACCTATAAAGTGTACACCAACGTCAACCTCGTACAGCTTGATGGCAAGATGCCCGACCTCACCGGCTTCCACGTGCAGGAAATCAAACTCCCACAGCAAAAGAGTTTCCAAACGGAGACTTACAACGGCCGACGCTACAAGTGCGTCACATGGAGCCAGTATGTCATGTACCCGCAAATAACGGGAAAGCTCCAGATACCTCCCATCACCTTCCACGGAATTGTGCGGGAGGAGAACCGCGACATCGACCCGTTCGAGGCGTTCAGCAATGGAGCCGGATACAGAGAATCACGGCGAGACATCAAGGCACAAGGTGTCACCATCAACGTCTCCCCACTTCCCACAAAGCCTGCCAATTTCTCTGGCGGCGTGGGCACATTCAACATTTCCGGACAAATAGACAAGAAAGAGGTAAAGGCCGGTGAGCCTGTCAACCTCCGCATTGTCATTGGCGGAACGGGCAACCTTAAGCTCATCAAGCAGCCCAAGGCCGAGTTCCCCAACTCTTTCGACCAATACAACCCCAAGTTCACCGACAAAACCCGCCTCACCACATCGGGCATTGAGGGCAATGTGGTCTACGACTTGCTTGCCGTACCACGTCAAGAGGGCAACTTCACCATACCGCCCGTGTCCTTCACCTACTACGACACCAAGACGGGACAATACAAGACCATCAAGACGCAGGCTTTCAAGCTGAAAGTGGGCAAAGGTGACGGTACGGGAAGCGTGAGCGACTTCACCGAGGGACAAGGCGACATACGCCCCATCAAAACAGGCAAGGCCATGCTTGAGAACAACGACGACCTCTTCTTCGCCTCCGTGGCGTGGTGGTCCATACTCATCGCCTTGCTTGCCATCATGGCCAGCCTGTTCTTCATCTTCCGCAAAAGGCCGCAAGCCAGCCCCGACCACGCTCACACCAAGCGCAAGAACGCCAACAAAGTGGCCACACAGCGACTGCAAAAAGCCAACAGTCTGATGCAGCAAGGCCTTTCGGGCGAATTCTTCGATGAAGTGCTGCACGCTTTGTGGCAATACATCGGCGACCGTCTGAACATGCCCGCCGAGCAACTCAACAGAGACAACATCAGCGAAAGCCTTGCCACCAGCGGAGTAGACCAAGACACCATTGCCCGCTTCATCGATGCCATCGATGAATGCGAGTTCGAGCGATACGCCCCCGGCGATGCCAAGGGCAACATGAGCCGCACCATCGAGACGGCCATCACCGCCATTACGCAGATAGAAGACGCCATGGAGAAGACCCAAAAAGACAAGAGCGACAAACTAAGGAAGCTCTTCATCGCCATCCTGCTGCTTTCCGCCACGCTGCAAGCAATGGCCGTAACCAAGCAGATGGGCGACCAAGAGTATCAGAAAGGAAATTACCCGCAAGCCGTGAAGGACTACACGGAGCTTCTGCAGCATGGCGCATCGTCCGACATCTATTATAATTTAGGCAACGCCTACTACCGTCTGGACGACATTCCGCACGCCATTCTCTCCTATGAGCGCGCCCTGCTGCTCACGCCCGGCGATGCCGATGTGCGCTTCAACCTGCAGATGGCACGCGCAAAGACCATCGACAAGATTACCCCACAGTCGGAGTTGTTCTTCGTCACTGGCTGGCGCGCCCTTGTCAACCTCATGTCTGTTGACGCATGGGCCACGCTTTCCCTCTTTGCCCTTATTCTGTCCATCATCTTCGCCCTCATCCACTTTGCCGCGTCAAGCACCCGCCGCCGCAAAGCCGGACTGTGGGTTGGCAGCACATTCTTTGCCCTCTTCCTGCTGGCCACGCTGTTTGCATGGCAGCAAAAGCACCAGCTCGAATGCCACTGCGCAGCCATCGTCATGAGCAGTTCCGCAGCCGTCAAGAAGTCGCCCGACACCTCTTCGCCCGACCAATTTGTCATCCACGAGGGCACCAAAGTATTCGTGCAAGACAGGGGCATAAGCCTATGGCGGCTCATTCGCCTCGAGGACGGCCGCGAAGGATGGATCAAGACCAAGCAGATAGAGGAAATTTAAGTTAGAAGACCACCCGTCACCAACGCATTCATCGCCCGTGGACACATTATCGTTTCTCACAGCCGACCAGCAGTTGCTTCTGTCGTTCAACGGAAGCAACTCCGTGTTTGTGGATCAGCTGGCTCTCGTGCTCACCCACGCGCAGACATGGATTCTCCTCTATGCCGCCCTGCTCTACCTTGTGGTGAAAAACAACGAGAAAGCATCGCAGATACTGCTTGCCATTATCTCGGCTCTTGTCTGCGTGGGCATAGCCTCGGGAGTGGACAACGGACTTGTGAAACCCATGGTAGGCCGTCTGCGACCCACCTGCGACCCTGCCTTGCAAGGACTTGTGCAGATAGTCAACGGCTACACCGGAACGGGATACAGCTTCTTCTCCGCTCATGCGGCCAACACATTCTCCCTGGCTGCATTCTTCAGTCTGCTCATCCGCAACCGCGCGCTCTCGCTGACGCTTCTTGGATGGGCTGCGGTCAACAGTTGGACACGACTTTATCTTGGCGTACACTACCCCTCCGATGTGCTCGTGGGCATCCTTTTCGGCACAGCCACCGGACTGACGGTCTATTGGCTCTACTTCCGCCTCTATCTCCGCATCAGTCCTAAGCTGCACTACATCTCCACGCAATATACGCGCACAGGATACAGCCTCCACGACATCGACCTTTTCATGACGGCCGCTGTCGTAACCTGCGCCTACGTGCTCCTGCGCGCCATCACCACCATAACCATTTAACAGAATCGGAAAATGTCTGTCGATACAAAACATATCCATATAGCCGACTACAACTATCCGCTCCCCAACGAGCGCATAGCCAAATATCCGCTCAAAGAGCGCGACCACTCCAAGTTGCTTATTTACAAGCACGGCGAAACCAGCGAGAACAGTTTCCAAGACCTGCCCGCTTACCTGCCCAAAGGCACGCTAATGGTGTTCAACAACACACGTGTCATCCAAGCCCGCATGCTCTTCCGCAAAGAGACGGGCGCACTCATCGAAGTGTTTCTCATGGAGCCGGCTCTGCCAACCGACTACGAGCAAGTGTTCCAGACGGCCGGCCAATGTGCCTGGCTCTGCATGGTGGGCAACTTAAAGAAGTGGAAAGAGGGCGCACTCAAGAGAACCTTCAATGTCAAAGGGAAAGAAGTGGAGCTGCAAGTGACGCTCAACCGCGAGCAGACGCAGGAGCGGCGGGGCGGCACCAACTACTGGGTGGACTTCCAATGGGACGACCACACGGTGTCCTTTGCCGAGATGCTCGACTCCATTGGCGAACTTCCCATCCCGCCTTACCTCAACCGCAGCACGGAGGAGAGCGACAAGACCACCTATCAGACCGTCTATTCCAAGATAAAAGGGTCGGTGGCCGCGCCAACGGCCGGGCTTCACTTCACCGACAAGGTGCTCGCGCAACTCGATGCCAACGGCGTTGACCGCGAAGAAGTTACGCTGCACGTGGGCGCAGGCACGTTCAAGCCCGTCAAGTCGGAAGAAATCGAGGGACACGCGATGCACACCGAGTACATCGCCGTGCGCAGGGAAACGCTCGAGAAGCTGCTCTCCCACGACTGCCACGCCACGGCGGTGGGCACAACAAGTGTCCGCACGCTGGAAAGTCTCTACTATATGGGCGTGAAGCTGGCCATCGACAGCACAACGGCGGAAGCCGACTTGCACGTAGGGCAATGGGAGCCATACGATCAGCCACATAACGAAGAGGGACTGGTGCTTGTTGACGGACAGCCCGTGAGCGTAGCCGATGCCATAGGCAACCTGCTCGCATGGCTTGACCGCTCACAGCTGCGCACACTGCACAGCAGCACGCAGATAATCATCGCCCCGGGCTACACCTACAAGATTGTAGACAAGCTCGTAACTAACTTCCACCAGCCCCAATCCACACTGTTGCTGCTCGTGAGTGCCTTTGTCAAAGGCGACTGGCGCAAAATCTACGACTACGCCCTCAGCCACAACTTCCGTTTCCTCAGCTACGGCGACAGCAGTTTGCTGATTCCTTAAACACATTATGATTGTTTCACTTTTATCACATAGGTTATGAAGATTGGTGATCAAGTAAGATTTCTCAGTGAAACCGGCGGCGGACGCATTGCCGGGTTCAAAGGTAAGAATATAGTATTGGTGGAAGACCAAGACGGTTTTGAGATTCCCACCCCCATCAGCGATGTTGTGCTGGTCGGCGACGATGACTACAGCACCAAGCGCATGGTGCAGGCCGAGCAAAAGCACCTCGACCGCTCCAACGCCAAGGCCGACAACCGCAGCATACGTCAGCGGATGGCCGAGGGCGCGGAAGAGGAGGCCTCCAATGCCAAGGCTCAGACTGACGATACAGCCGACATCATTCCCGACAGCGAAGATCCCTCCATTGATTTCGAGCCTCAGCCACATGAGCGGCGCGGCGGCGACAAGCCCTCCGTGGCTCTGGCGTTCGTGC
Source organism: uncultured Prevotella sp. (assembly GCA_964640675.1). Classification (GTDB taxonomy): domain Bacteria; phylum Bacteroidota; class Bacteroidia; order Bacteroidales; family Bacteroidaceae; genus Prevotella. The sequence continues at coordinate 99,052 of CAZXFP010000006.1, forward strand.
CCATCGACAGGCAGAACTTTGCCAACACACGTTTCGAGGCTTACCTTGTGAACGACTCCAACTATTACGCCCACTTCACCTACCTTGTGGCAGAGGGTAACACGTGGGAGCTACGCCATACGGGCGAGATTGAGCCAAACACCAAGGTGTTCATCGAGGAGATTGGCCATGAGAACCTGAACGCCATGGAGCATTTGAACGTGCAGTTGCTGCTCTACAAACGGCAGAAAACGTTCCGCCGCGTGCCCCCCGTCGATGTGCAACTGCGCATTGATGGCGTGAAGTTCTATAAGTTCAACACCTTCACCGACAACGATTTCTTCGAGCAGCCCGCACTGATCTATCATGTCATGAAGGACGGAAAGCCCGCCATGACCTACAACGTCAGCACCGAAGACCTCAAGAGTCAGCTCTTCGGCGGCAACGTGTCGGCCAAGGAGCAACGCCCCGCCAAGCAGCCGGCACGCCACAACAACGCGTCAGTGCTCAACGAGATTGCGCCCGGATGCGTCAATCCCGACCACGGCAAACTGGTAAGACGCTACGAGGCCGACCAGTCCAAGAGCCGTCAGGTGAAGCAAATACTCAAAAACGACAAGATTGTGATAGACCTGCACGCCGACCAGTTGCTCGACACCACAGCGGGGATGTCCCACAGCGACATTCTCGACTACCAGCTCGATGTGTTCCGCCGCGTGCTCGACAACTACAAGCGCAACAAGGGACAGAAAATCATCTTCATTCATGGCAAGGGCGAGGGCGTTTTGCGCCATGCCATCATCCATGAGCTTAACTACAAGTACAAGCAGTACCAGTATCAAGATGCCTCGTTCCAAGAATATGGCTACGGAGCCACACAAATAACCATCAGATAACAGACTTCATGAAATACGGATTCCTTACCGTTGCGGCCGGCATACCCCGTGTGCGCGTTGCCGACATTGCATACAATCTTGAAGAAATCAAACGGCAGATAGCCGAAGCCGAGCTGCGGCACGCCGAAGTGGTGGTTTTCCCAGAGCTGTCCGTCACGGGCTACACCTGCCAGGACTTGTTCCGCCAGCGCACCCTCATCGATGGCAGCGAGGAAGCCGTGCTTCAGCTGCTCGAATTCACCGCCCAAAAGGACATCATCGCCATCGTGGGCGCGCCCGTAGAGGCTGGCAACCTTCTGCTCAACTGCGCCATCGTCATCCAGCAAGGCCATATCCTCGGCATCGTGCCCAAGACGCACTTGCCAAACTACAACGAATTCTACGAGAAGCGGTGGTTTGCCTCGGCGCAAGACCTGCACGACTGCACCATCAGCTATGCCGGCGAGCGCATACAGCTCACCGCGCGCCGCCAAATCTTCCACACCTGCGGCGGAGCGCGCTTTGCCGTGGAGCTGTGCGAGGACGTATGGTCGCCCAACCCGCCCAGCACGGCACTGGCACTGGCCGGCGCGGACGTGGTGTTCAACCTTTCGGCCAGCGATGAGCTGATAGGCAAGCACCACTACCTGCTCTCCCTGCTCCAGCAGCAGAGCGCGCGCACCATGTCGGGCTACGTCTACAGCAGTTGCGGCTACGGCGAGAGCACGCAAGACGTGGTCTACGGCGGCAATGCGCTGGTGCTGGAGAACGGCAAACTCATTGCCCAGTCCGACCGTTTCTCCCTCTCCCCGCAGCTCGTTGTCTCCCAAATCGACATAGAGCGGCTCCGGGCCGAGCGGCGGGCCAACACCACCTACACCAACGCACAGCGCATGGCCAACGACACGCGCGACCCCAGCAATGCCTACCTCACCCACGAGGCGCGGCTGCCCATCAGCATAGACCCGGAATGGACGCTGCTGCGCAAGGTGGACGCCCATCCGTTCATCCCCAAGGCGGCCGACATGAGCGCATCCTGCGAGGAAATACTCAACATTCAGACCCTCGGCCTGGCCAAGCGCATCGCCCACACCCACGCCAAGACCATCGTGCTGGGCATCAGCGGCGGCCTCGACTCCACGCTCGCCCTGCTGGTGTGCGTGCGCGCCATCGACAAGCTGCGCCTGAGCCGCAAGCAGATTGTGGGCGTCACCATGCCGGGCTTCGGCACCACCGACCGCACCTACCACAACGCCATCGCGCTGATGGAGGCACTGGGCATCACCATTCGCGAAATCAGCATTGCCGCCTCCGTCACCCAGCATTTCAGCGACATCGGCCACGATGCCGCCATCCACGACACCACCTACGAGAACTCGCAGGCACGCGAACGCACGCAGCTGCTCATGGACTTGAGCAACAAACTGGGCGGAATGGTCATCGGCACGGGCGACCTGAGCGAGCTGGCACTGGGCTGGTGCACCTACAACGGCGACCACATGAGCATGTATGCCGTCAATGCCAGCATACCCAAGACGCTCATCCGCCACCTCGTGGCCTACGTGGCTGGCTCCGAGGAGGCTTCCGCCACCCGCTCTTCCGACCATCGCACCCCGCGCGAGATACTGCTCGACGTAATCGACACGCCCATCTCGCCCGAGCTGACGCCCGCCGACGACAAGGGCAACATAGCCCAGAAGACGGAAGACCTCGTTGGCCCTTACGAGCTGCACGACTTCTTCCTCTATTATGTCTTGCGTTTCGGCTTCCGCCCGGCCAAAATATTCATGCTGGCCATGGAGGCTTTCGGCGGGAAATACTCCCGCAAGGTGGTGCGCCACTGGCTGCACACGTTCTACTGGCGGTTCTTCTCGCAGCAGTTCAAGCGCAGCTGCCTGCCCGATGGGCCAAAAGTGGGAAGCGTGAGCCTGTCGCCGCGCGGCGATTGGCGAATGCCCACCGATGCCGTTGTAACCAGCTGGATGAGCGAGGTAGACGCCATCGCCGACTAATCCCGCCCTCCCCCATTCCCGGCCTTGCCCTTCCTGCCGCCCGCAGCTTATGCCCCGGCAGGAAAGGCAAGGCCTTTTTATTCCCCCACACACTCTCCATTTCATCCCCCTTGCCACCATTTTCCAACCAACTGATAATCAACTATATAGCCACAAGTCACTTTCTGCTTGGCAAAACCATACCTTTTGCACTGCAAAACCTATGGTTTCATCGCCTCAAACCATAGGTTTCGGAAGCCAAAACCATAGCTCTTAGCCACTCTATTATCTGCACCCCTCCTACAAGCGCACCGCCAAAGCCTTGCCATCACTTTGAGTAGCCCCACCAACACACCGTCCATGCCACGATCAACACTATCATAGGGTACTGTCCAAAAAAGTGTGTAAGCCCCTTTTTTCTTATCTTTGTATTTGGGA
>CAZXFP010000007.1:0-26679 GCA_964640675.1 uncultured Prevotella sp.
AGCGGTGTGTACGAGATTCGAACTCGTGACCTCCTGCGTGACAGGCAGGCATTCTAACCAACTGAACTAACACACCATGCATAGCTTGGCTGTGCGCTTTTCGTATTTGCGGGTGCAAAGGTACTCGTTTTATTTCATTCCACCAAACATTTCTTCGATTTTTTTCTAAAAATATTCTCAGTGGTGGTCAAACTGCTTGGCTTGGCCTGCATTGTGATGTTGCAGCGGGGGCGGCGATGTGGGGCGGAAGTGCAACAACGTGTTGTGCATATAACGGAACAGAAGGAAGTAAAGGTGAGTTATTCAAAGGCGGAAGTGCAACAACGTGTTGTGCATATAACGGAAATTTGAATGGCCGAAAGGACGGAAGTGATGGCGGAAGTGTAAATGCGGAGAAGTACTTGTGTACCAACGTTTTGCGTTAGCATACCTTTTGGCTTGCGAAAGGTATGGTTTTGCATTGTCAAACGTATGGTTTCGCGCGGCAAAAGCATACGTTGTTCTGAATAAGGGTAGGCAAAGCGTATGCGATACCGTAGTGTCTTTTGGTTCGGCGTGTCATGCTGCATTGTCCATATTTTGCCAGAATTACAATAATAAAGAAGTCTATTGAGCTTGACTTGTTCTTTATAAAGCAGGATTGATAGTTACGATACCACTTTTATTCGTTGCAACCTGTGGCCAATGAAGAAAAGTGGAGTACCTATTTTCTTGAAGATGGATAGTTAGAACTTTCTTGTACCTCTTTGTTGTATTGGAGAGAAAATGGATGTTATAAAGAGTTACAATCAGTTTGCAAGATAAAAGCTATTATGATGTAATAACAAATAGGGCATTATATTTTGTTACACTTGTTGCAAGGATTTCCTGCTGAAATTAAATGTGAGTGAAAAGGAAGAGTGTGCCGTGTTATATCGATATGCTCCATATTTTATCGTGGAGTGGATTATGGGTAATACTTGTAATGTCAACTTACAAACAGGACTTTGCAAGAGTGTTTTTTTGGACATCATGGCAGAGAATGGCTGTGCGTTCCGTGTAAAAGCGAAAAGCCGAGGCGTAGTAATCGCCTCGGCATAAATCCAAATAGTTTTTGCATAAAATATTACTTATAATATTCTATGTATGTGTCTCTGTCGAACATATCCAATCTACATTTGATAACTTCGTCATTTTCAATATAGAATGTTATTCCGTAATCCGACATGTCAAATTCTTGATATCCAAATGGTGTCATAGCGAGAACGGAATATCCTCTTAGACTAATACTATTTGAATTTTGTGTTATAACACGCATTGGTTTAGGACTCATTTGGTAATTATCTCCCCAAATAGGATGATTGCCATCCTTATTTTTTATGGAAACAATAAAGCCATCACCAGGAGTTATTTTGTACCCTTGACATCCATTTATGTTTTTCTCAACACAAATTTCTCGCTCGCAGGTCTGTATCCCTTTAACAGGTGTTCCTCCCTCAAATCGAAGATGAGATGTAGATAAGAAACTAATCATATGCCAAGTTCTTTCTTTAAGTCTGCAATAATATCCAATATCATTGCATCTATAACTTCATGTTTAAATCCAAGAACTTCGGCCGTCATTTTGCATACGAGCATCTCGTTGTCATCAATATTGCCATCGCTCATCATCAAAAGAACCATATCTTTCAGATATTGAACTCTTTGTAAATTGTTTGCTGGTGGAACAAAATCAATAGATTTTGGTGATTCAAGACAACGTTTCAAATCAGACTCGGTTAAACCTTCTCTACTGCAAACTGCAGCTATTGCAGCCAACTCTTGTTTCTCTATCTTGCCATCAGCAAGCATTAATGCAACAAGGCTTTTTAGATGACTTAATTTTATACGTTTGTCATCAGATTTAAAGAAATTGAATATGCCCATAATGATTTTTTTTGTTTAACGTTGCAAAGGTATAAAACCTTTCGCATATTACCCCCCTACTGTTAAAAATAGTTATTTGTTATTTCCCATCGTCAGAAGAAGTTATAAGACTAATGCTAAAAGGTTTCGTGATGAGAAAACTATCAAAGTAAAATGCATACTGCGTAATGGTTTGTTTTGGCGGTGTTTTTCCTTGGCTGATTGGTTTCGTACTTCATCTTGCTTGGCTGATTGCAAGCAAAGGTGGTTGAGCGTTGTTTGAGGGCTGGCTGTGTGGGAGGAGTGCGCCTTTTTGCTGTGTGGAAATGTGGTGGGGCGTGTGTGTCTTACTGCGGTGCGAGCGCGCCATTGTCAGGTGTGCGGAATCTCAATTTGCAAGCCGTCGTAGGCAAAGTGTATTCCATCGGGCAGCCGCTTGTCGGCCTCCTCGTGCAAACCAATGTCGTGGGTAAGGTGGATGAGGTAAGTGCGGCGTGCATGAAGCCGTTGTGCAAAGCTGATGGCTTCGCTGATGAGCTGGTGGGAGTGGTGTGGCTTTTCCCATCGCAGCGCGTTCACCACCAAGGTGTCGATGTCTTGCAGGTAGGGAAGTTCCGTGTCGGCTATGGTCTTCATGTCGGTGATGTAGGCCAGCGTGCCGATGCGGAAGCCCAGGATGGGCAGGTTGCCGTGGAGCACTTCGATGGGCATGACACGCATATCACCTATTTGCAGCGGCTGGTGTGGTTTGGCTTCGTGGAGCGTCAGTTGCGGCACGCCGGGATAGAGGTGCTTGCCGAAACAGTAGGGCATATTGTGGTGCAGGCCTTGGCAGGTGTCGGCGTTGGCGTAGATATTGATGCTGCCCAGCGCACAGAACGGGCGCACATCGTCGATGCCGCCCACGTGGTCGTAGTGGATATGGCTGATGAGCACGCCATCGATTTTGCGGAAAGGCTGCGTGAGCATCTGCAGTCGGAAGTCGGGTCCGCAGTCGATAATCAGCCGTGTGGAGTCGGTTTCGAGCAGTGCCGCCGTGCGCAGCCGCTTGTCGCGCGGGTCGTGGCTTCGGCAAACGGGGCAGTTGCAGCCTATGACGGGCACGCCGCACGAGGTTCCGGTTCCTAAGAATGTGAGTTTCATCTGATGTTTACTTCGGGTTCGATGTCGATACCGAATTTCTCGCGCACGTCTTGCTGCACGGCTTGGCACAGACGGACGATTTCCTGCCCCGTAGCCCCGCCTTGATTGACGAGCACGAGTGCTTGCTTGGCATAGACTCCCGCCCTTCCCAGTGTGCGGCCTTTCCAGCCACATTGGTCTATCATCCATCCGGCGGGAATCTTGTAGGCCGGTTTTCCGTCCTCGGCGGGCAGGGTGAAGTAGGGCATTTGCGGATAAGCGGCTTGCAGCGACTTAAATTTCTCCTCGCCCACAATGGGGTTCATGAAGAAGCTGCCGGCGTTTCCCAGCTCGCAAGGGTCGGGCAGCTTGGCGCGGCGTATGTCTATGATGGTCTGGCGCATCTGCTCTGCCGTGGGCTGCGTGATGTTTTTGGCGGCCAGTGCCTCGCGTATGTTGCCATAGTCGAGCTTTGGGCGGAACTCCTCGCTCAGCCGGTAGGTGACGGCGGTGATGAGGTAGCGGTCGCGCCACTCATGCTTGAACTTGCTTTGGCGGTAGCTGTATTCGCATTCGCTTCCTAAAAAGCGTCTCGCCTTGCCCGTGGCAATCTCCACGGCCTCCACCTCCTCTATCAGTTCGCTGGCTTCCGCGCCGTAGGCACCGATGTTCTGCACCGCGCTTGCGCCACACTCGCCCGGAATGAGTGAGAGGTTCTCTGCGCCGTAGAGCTTGTGATCCACGCACCAAGCCACAAAATCATCCCATACATAGCCCGAGCCGCAGCGCACGCGCCCATTGCCCGTGTGTTCTATGAATCGTATGCCGGAGTGAACAACCGTGCCGGGATAATCGCCCGTGAGCAAAAGGTTGCTTCCCCCGCCCAGAATGAGCAGCGGCAGGTCGGCCTCGGTGAGCGAGCGTGCCACCGCTTGCGCCTCTTCCTCCGATGCGTATTCCACAAATCGGCGGCATCGCGCGTCGATTCCGAAAGTGTTGTGCCTCAGCAGGCTATGGTCTTTTAGGTCTTTCATATTGAAACGAATGTGGGACTGGTTGGTGTGGTGCGGCGGCCGTCCTCTGCCGTGGGCGGCTGATGTCCGCCTTAGTAGGCCTTGATCTTCTCCAGCTGCCACTTGCCGTGGCGTTGCTTGAAGACGAGACGTGTCTCAATGCCGTTGGAAAGTCCTCGGAACACGAGTATCTTGCGGCTGCTCTTGCCGTATTTCTGTCCGTAGAGGATGTTGTAAATCATGTCTTGCGGCACGGTGGGCAGGAAAGTGGCCCACTCATCGGTAGCAATCGTTGTCTCCACGTAGCTTGTCTCCTCGCCGTAAGGGTCGGGGCCGGAGTAGGGGAGCGGGTCTTTGATCATCCCTTCGCCGTCTGTTGTGAGGAATTCTTGCAGGAATTGCAGGAAAGAGGCGTTGACGTTCTCCTTGAAACTGATGTTTCGGATGCTGTTCATGCGCCATTTCCCGTCCAGATGGTCAAACACATACTGATCCACAGTGCCATCGTTCAGATGTATTCTTTCTACAATCACACTGTCGAGGTCGGTCGATTTGGCGTTCTTCATCTGTTCCTCATTGTCGAAAATGAGCGTGTAGTACTGCTGGCTCATGAAGAAGTGGTCTGTCTTCCACTGTTTACGCTGCATGTGAGTAGTCTTTCCGTTGCGCGTCACGGGCAGCGGGAAGTTGATGCGGTTGCGTTGCAGACGGCGGTTGGCCATGAAGTTGAAGAAGAAATCATCAAACAGCTGGTCGGCGGCTTTCGGCATCGGTGTCTCTTCCACGATGCGCGCCACGGTGTCGGTGTGGGTTGTGTCGGCCACGGTGTCGGTGTCTGTGGCCAGCGTGTCTGCCAGTGGCTCAGGTTGTTTGTTGGAACAGCCCGTGTCGAGCACCATCATGATGGCGCAAAGGGCAATGGAAAAGAGGAAAAACTTTCTCATTCTCTCTATAAATATATATACTAAAACGGGTGCAAAGTTAGCGTAAAGCGCAGACAAAACAAAATAAAAAACGCAATTATTTTGCCGTTCATCTGATTTACTGTAACTTTGCACAAAAAATTGCGAGCTATGTTATTAGAGAAGATAGAAGCACTTCTGAGGGAAGTCAGCGAGGTTTCGGCTCAAAATGCCGAGGACGTGGAGCGTCTGCGTCTGAAATATCTCAGCAAGAAAGGCGAGATCAATGCCCTCATGGGTGAGTTCCGCAACGTGGCCGCCGACCAAAAGCGGGCTGTCGGCATGAAGATTAACGAGCTGAAGCAGCTTGCGCAGGCTCGAATCAACGAACTGAAGGACATGGTGGAGGACAAAGCCGCGCAGCGGGACGACATAGACTTGACGCGGACGGCCTATCCCATGCCGCTGGGCACGCGTCATCCGCTCACGCTGGTGAAGAACGAGATTATCGACATCTTTGGCAGAATGGGCTTTACGCTCTATAATGGACCCGAGATTGATGACGACAAGCACGTGTTTACGATGCTTAACTTCGCGGCAGACCATCCCGCCCGCGATATGCAAGATACCTTTTTCATTGACCGCGATGAAAGCCGTGATGTGACCAAGAACGTGCTTTTGCGCAGCCATACATCGGGCGATGAGGCGCATTACATGGAGACGCACGAGCCGCCCATCCGCATCCTGTGCCCCGGACGCGTCTATCGCAACGAGGCCATATCGGCGCGCGCCCACTGTTTCTTCCACCAAGTGGAGGGACTTTATGTCGACAAGGGCGTTAGTTTCACCGATCTGAAGCAGGTGCTCCTCACCTTTGCGCGTGAAATGTTTGGCGCGGACACGAAGATTAGGCTTCGTCCGAGCTACTTCCCGTTCACCGAGCCGAGTGCGGAGATGGACATTTCGTGCAACATCTGTGGCGGAAAGGGCTGTGGATTCTGCAAGCATACGGGCTGGGTGGAGATACTTGGCTGCGGTATGGTCGACCCGCATGACCTTGCAGCGTGCAATATTGACCCCGAGGTATATACGGGCTACGCGTTCGGAATGGGCGTGGAGCGTATTGCCAACTTGAAGTATCGCGTCAGCGACTTGCGTCTGTTCTCGGAGAACGACACGCGTTTCCTCCGCGAGTTTGAGCAGGCTTAAACGGCGTAAGGGGAAGACTTGGACAGCGTTGGAGCAGGAAAGAGCTGGCTGGATGTGGCTTGATACTCTTTGAAAAAGCTTGGTTTTTCTCCCGTTAGTTTTTCTTGCTCGGCTTGTTGTAGGCTTTTGGCTTCCCTTAAAGGCGTGAAAGCAAGATGATTTTTTAAGTTTTTTGATATAAACAGTCCCGAAGCGAGATCTCGTTTCGGGACTATTGCTTATAGCCAATTCCGCGTTTTCAAAGCGTTTGTTCGGCTTTTAGCAAAGAAGAGTTGTACTTTCGATAAACGCCCATTCAGCTTTTGTGAAATGCAGAATGGGCGTTTGTAAATCGGTTACTATGCTTTTGTGAACTTCAAGGCGAAAGATTGTCCGCCTTTCACCATGCCCTTGGGAATGGTGATGGTGGTCTTGCCATCCCTTACCTTCGTGGTGAGTTTCTTTCCGTTCAGCAAAAGGGTGACTTTTCCTTTGGGCTGATTGCCCGTCCAGCTGATTGTTGTGGGTGCGCTTGTTCCCTCTTGAGCCACGTAGATGGCGTAGAGTGTGCGTCCGTCCTTGTTGGCAGTGAACCAAATGTTGCCATTCTGATAGTTTGGCGTGATGGTTGTGCCATAGATGGCCTCACCATTGGCGCGCAGCCACTTTCCTATGGCTTCCAACCGGCTCACCGCCTCATCTTGGATAAGTCCCTCTGGGGTGGGGCCTACGCCCAAAACGAGGTTGCCGCCTTTGGCTACCACTTCCACTAGAGTGGCAATCACCTTCTCCGGGCTTTTCCATCGTGGCCTCTTCACGTAGCCCCAGTCGTCGGAAAGCGGAATGCACGACTCCCAAGGGTAGTTGAGCTGTGTCTCCGGAATAGTCCTTTCGGGCGTTTGGTAGTTCTCGTAAGGGCCATGAATGGTGCGATCCACCATGATAATGCCGGGCTGGTTGCGCCGTGCCATGTCGGCAATGCGGGGCATATCAATGTCCTGTCCGTTGCCCTTGTCCACCCAACCGCCATCAAGCCACAGGATGTCCACCTTGCCATACCTCGACAGAATCTCGTTCATTTGGTCATAAACGAATTGCTTGTAGCGTGTCCAACGCCACGGCCACTTCTTGATGTCGTAGTTGACGTTGCGCCCCCGCTTGGTGGGGTATACGTCCCACCAGTAGTCTTGGCTGTGCCAGTCGGGCTTCGAGAAGTAAGTGCCCGTCATGAAGTGCTTTTCGCGGAAAGCGTTGAGCACGTGCAGCAGCACATCGCGTTTGGGATTGTCCTTGAAGGCGTGATGAGCGATGGAGAAATCGGTGTGCTTGGAGTCGAATATGCAGAAGCCATCGTGATGCTTGGTTGTGAAAATCATGTACTTCATGCCCGCATCCGACATCACCTTCGCCCATTGCTCGGGATTGAATTGCGTTGGGTTGAACTCGTCGGCCAGCCCCCAGTACCAGTCTTTGTACTGCTGATAGGTCATCGTTGTGTCGCGCGTGATCCAGTCCTCATCGCAAATGGACCACGACTCCACGATGCCCGGCACGGCATAAAGCCCCCAGTGCATGAGCACGCCGAATTTCTTGTCTTGCCAGTCGTGAAGTTTGCTCACCACTTGTGCATCGGTGGGCCACTCGTAGGCTTTGCTTCTCTCGTACACGTCTTCCCTTTCCTGCGCCACGGCGGGCGTAGCCAGCAGGAATGCGCTTGCCAACGTGAGTAATGTTTCTTTTGTCATAGTTCTATGGTGTATCTATTGTGAGTTATAATCGCTTGCAGCGTTGCCATCCGCTTATGGTATTTATGGCGGTTGTCTGGCTTTCGGTCTTTATGGTTGCTTGACGTGCTTCATGGACAGGCTGATTCGGCCGCGTCGGAGGTCTACTCCCGTGACGCGCACCATCACTTCCTGATGCAGGTGCACCACTTTGGTAGGGTCGCTGACAAACTTGTCCGACAGTTGCGACACGTGTACCAGACCGTCTTGGTGCACGCCGATGTCAACGAACGCACCAAAGTTGGTGATGTTGGTGATGATGCCGGGCAGTTCCATTCCTTCCGTCAGGTCGCCGATGCTGTGCACGCTGTCGGAGAAGCGAAATTCCTTGATGGACTGGCGCGGATCGCGCCCTGGCTTGTCCAGTTCCTGCATGATGTCGTGCAGTGTGGGCAGCCCAACTTGCTCCGACACGTATCGGCGCGGGTCTATTGATTGCTGTTTCTGCTTGTCGGCCATCAGCTGCGCCACGGTGCAGTGGTTGTCGGCGGCCATTTGCTCCACAACGGGGTAGCTTTCCGGGTGAACGGCGGAGTTGTCGAGCGGGTTTTTTGCGCCTGGGATGCGCAGGAAGCCCGCGCACTGCTGGAATGCCGCAGGCCCAAGACGGGGAACTTTCTTCAGTTGCTGTCTTGAAGAGAACGCTCCGTGTGCCTTTCGGTAGTCTACGATGTTCTGGGCGAGCACGGAACCCAGTCCGCTCACGTAAGTGAGCAGGTGTTTGGAGGCCGTGTTCACGTTCACGCCCACAAGATTGACGCAGCTTTCCACCGTCATGTCAAGCGAATGTTTGAGCTTGCTTTGGTCTACATCGTGCTGATATTGTCCCACACCGATGCTTTTAGGGTCGAGTTTCACAAGTTCGGCCAGCGGATCCATGAGCCTGCGCCCGATGGACACCGCGCCGCGCGTGGTAACGTCTTCATCGGGGAACTCCTCGCGTGCCGTGGCCGATGCGGAATAGATAGACGCGCCGTCCTCGCTCACCATGTAGATGCTCACTTTTTGCTCCGTTCCGCCGCTTTCTCGCAGCGCGGCTTCCACAAACTCCCTTGTCTCGCGGCTGGCCGTTCCGTTGCCAATGGCGACAGCCTCGATACCGAATTTGGCCACCATGCGTTTGATGGCCGCCGTGCTTTGGTCGCGGTGGCATTTGGGCAGATGCGGATAGATAATCTCATGATGCGTCAGGTTGCCTTGCGCGTCCAGACAGGCAATCTTGCAGCCGTTGGCAAATCCCGGGTCTACGGCCATCACCCGCTTTTGCCCCAATGGCGCGGAGAGAAGCAGCTGGCGCAGGTTCTCGGCAAATACGCTGATGGCCTCCTCGTCGGCTTTCTCCTTGCTCAGAGCGGCAAACTCGTTCTCAATGCTGGGGCTGATGAGCCGTTTGTAAGCATCATCAACGGCCTCGCCCACAATGTTTTGGCACGCTCCGCGCCCCCTTACAAACTGTCGGCGGAGCTTCTCCGTGGTTTCCTCGCCGTCTATGCCGATGCCCACGCGCAGTATGCCAGCCTCCTGTCCGCGCCGCATGGCCAGCAGACGGTGTGACGAGCAGCGGCGCAGTGGCTCGGAGAAGTCGAAATAGTCGGCAAACTTCTGTGCCTCGTCTGTCTCGGCCATCTTCTTGACCACCTTCGATGTGATGACGGCCTCGCGGCGGAAAGCCGCGCGCACGGTGTTGCGGGCTTGTGTGTCCTCGCTCACGGTTTCGGCAATGATGTCTTTCGCCCCGCTTATGGCCGACTGGGTGTCGGCAATGTCTCCTTTGACAAATCTTTTCGCAACGCTTTCCGGGCTGTCCTCGCGTTGCAGCATGATGAGGGTGGCCAGCGGCTCAAGCCCCATTTCACGTGCTATTTGGGCACGTGTGCGGCGGCGTGGCTTAAAGGGTAGGTATAGGTCTTCCAAAGCGGCGGTTTCGCAGCACGAAAGGATACGTTTCTCAAGGTCAAACGTAAGCTTTCCCTGCTCGGAAATGGACTTGATGATTGTCGCTTTGCGTTTGTCAAGCTCTTTCAAACGTTCGTTGGCTTCCGCAATGCGTCCTATTTGCACCTCGTCCAGCTTGCCTGTGCGCTCCTTTCGGTAGCGGGCTATGAAGGGAATGGTGCATCCCTCGCCCAGCAAAAGGAGCGTGGCTTCCACCTGTTTCTCGCCGATGCCCAGCGTCTGGGCTATGCTTTTGGTGTGTTGGGTATTCTCCATTTAGCTTGTTGATATATGCAAAGGTACGTAAAAAACTTGATTCCTGCCGTGCAATCGAATAATTTTGCTTAACTTTGCATTCCATTATTAATAGGAGAAAAGGATGGTTTCGATAGAAGGACTGACCGTAGAGTTTGGCGTCCGCCCACTGTTTCATGATGTGAGTTTTGTCATCAACGACCACGACCGTATAGCCCTTGTGGGCAAGAACGGCGCGGGCAAGAGCACGATGCTGAAGATACTGTGTGGTCAGCAGCAGCCCACGCGGGGCACGGTGTCCGTGCCCAATGGCACCACCATAGGCTATTTGCCGCAGGTGATGAAGATTGCCGACGACACCACTGTGCGCGAGGAGGCCCGGAAGGCGTTTGCCGACAACCTGCAGATGCGCTGCCGCCTCGATGAGATGCAGCAGGAAATGGCCGATCGCACCGATTATGAGAGCGAGGACTACGTGCGCCTCGTGGAGCGGTTCACGCAGCTGCACGACAGGTATATGCTCTTGGGAGGCGAGAACTACGAGGCTGAAATCGACCGTACCTTGCAGGGACTGGGATTCGTGCGCGATGACTTCGACAGGCCTACGCGCGAGTTCTCCGGCGGATGGCGTATGCGCATTGAGCTGGCGAAGATTCTGCTGCGCAAGCCCGATGTGTTGCTGCTCGATGAGCCTACCAATCACCTTGATATTGAGAGTATTCAGTGGCTGGAGCAGTTCCTTCAGCAGAGTGCCAACGCTGTTGTGCTTGTCAGCCACGACCGTGCCTTCATTAATAATGTAAGCTCCCGCACGCTGGAAATCACGTGTGGCCATGTGGAAGACTACAAGGTGAAGTACGACCAGTATGTGGTGTTGCGGCAAGAGCGGCGCGAGCAGCAACTGCGTGTCTACGAAAACCAGCAAAAGGAGATAGCCGACACGCGCGCTTTCATAGAGCGGTTCCGCTATCAGGCCACTAAGGCAGTGCAAGTGCAGCAGCGCATCAGACAGCTGGAGAAGATAAAGCCCATCGAGGTGGACGATGTCGACACGCGGGTGATGCGGCTCAAGTTTCCGCCGTGCCTCCGCTCGGGCGACTATCCCGTCATTTGTCAGGATGTGAGCAAGGCTTATGGCGACCATGAGGTCTTCGCCGGGGTCGATTTGACCATCAAACGAGGCGAGAAAGTGGCCTTTGTGGGTAAGAACGGTGAGGGAAAGTCTACGCTCGTGAAATGTATCATGAACGAGATTCCGCACGGCGGAACGCTCAAGGTAGGTCACAACGTGCAGATAGGTTACTTCGCACAGAACCAAGCGCAGCTGCTTGATGAGCGGCTCACCGTGTTTCAGACCATCGATGAGGTGGCACGGGGCAACATGAGGTTGAGAATCAACGACCTCTTGGGCGCGTTCATGTTTGGCGGAGAGGCTTCCGAGAAGAAGGTGGGTGTGCTTTCCGGCGGTGAGCGGTCGCGGTTGGCCATGATCAGACTGCTGCTTGAACCGGTCAATCTGCTCATTCTCGATGAGCCTACCAACCATCTCGACATGGCATCGAAAGACGTTCTAAAGGAGGCCGTGCGTGCTTTCGATGGCACAGCCATCATCGTGAGCCACGACCGTGAGTTCCTCGATGGCCTCGTTACCAAGGTCTATGAGTTTGGTGGCGGACGTGTGGTGGAGCATTTGGGCGGCATCTACGACTGGCTTCGCTCCCGTGGCGCGGCCACCATCCATGAGGCAGTGGCGCAGAGTGCGGTTTCGCAGCGCGCCAGTCAGCCGGAGGCACCGCAGGAGGAGAAGGCGGGCAAGCAGAACTACTTGCAGCACAAGGAGGAACAAAAGCGTATACGCAAGGCAAGGAAAGCCGTGGAGGAGTGTGAGCGGAAAATAGCCAAGCTGGAAGCGCGTTTGAAGGAACTTGACGCATTGTTCCTTGACCCCGCAAATGCCGCCAATATGGAGCTGGTAACGGAGTATACGGACACCCGTCGCAGCCTTGACGAGTTGCAGGAAGAGTGGCTTGTGCTGGCCGAGGCGGCGGAAGAGTAGGGAAGAGGTGGCACTCTCGCTTGCGAGGAAAATGTTTGCGGAGTGTCTTTGAAGTAAAAATAGAACAGGAAAAACTATGAGAAAAAACATATTGGCGATGTTTTTGTTGCTTGCGTGGCCGCTTGTTGTATCCGCGCAGTGGACAAGTCGTGCCACAACGCATCATCATGCGGACACGGCAGCGCAACGGCCGGTGGTGAAAGCCTATGCCGATTCGCTCGTGGCATTGCGTAAATCCATCTTCGGCGATTCCTTGCGGCATCCCGATTATTGTCCGGATGAGTTGTCATCGCTGACGAAGGCACAGCTGTTTTTGCCCCTTACCTATTATAAGAGCAAGGTGACTGACGCTTTTGGGATGGGCAAACGCGCAGCGTGGGGTGAGCGGGCGTTGGCCGACAGCACGCTGCTGCGCGTCTATGTGGAGCGTCCCGACCTTGTGCGAACCACGGATGGCAGGCTGCGCGCGGAGCAGTCGCCGCTCGATCGCATCGATTCACCCATCCAGACGGAAAGCGACATCGTGGGAGAAACGGCTCCCATGGCAGTGGAACCTGACGTTGCGCCTTTCAGACTGCTCATTCACAAGCCTCATTTCTGGACTTATACCGGTGATTACACGCTCCAATTCATGCAAAACTACGTGTCTGACAACTGGTATAAGGGCGGTGAGAGCAACTACTCGGCCTTGGCATCGCTCATTATGGAAGCCAACTACAACAACAAACAAAAGGTGAAGTGGGAAAACAAGCTGGAAATGAGGTTCGGACTGCAGAGTACGCGCTCAGACTCGCTGCATCACTACAAGACAACGGAAGATCTCATTCGCGTTACCTCAAAGCTGGGCTTGCAGGCATCGCGCAAATGGTACTACACTTTGCAGCTTCTGGCCTACACGCAGTTCACTCACAGCTACAAGGCCAACGATCCCACGCTCTATTCCGACTTCCTTGCCCCGCTCAATGTCAACCTTTCGCTGGGTATGGACTACAGTGTCGACTGGCTGAACCATCGCCTTAAGGGCAACATACACTTGGCACCATTGGCCTACAACATGAAGTACACCCGCATTCGTGCGTTGTCCGAGCGGCTGGGCATTGATGATGGCCACCGGTTCCTCAATGATTTCGGTTCGGAGTTCACCATTGACCTCACGTGGACTATCATGGAAGACTTCCTTTGGCGCACGCGAATCTACGGATACACCACCTATGAGCGTGCAGAGTTTGAATGGGAGAACACGTTTACGCTGCGTTTCAATCGCTTTATCTCGGCGCAGCTCTTCCTTTTCCCACGTTTCGACGACGGTGTGGCACGCGACAGCCGCTACGGCTACTTCCAATTCAAGGAATATGCCTCCATTGGCTTCGGATTTAGTTTCTGATGATTAAGTAGGAAAAAGCCTTTAGCCGAATAGGAAAAGTACTATTAAACGGCAACCCTGCCTTGCTTTCACTCTCCGGAAGAGGCGAACGCAAGGCAGGGTTGTTGGTTTTTGTATGCAAAACAGTTTTCGCGGAATCCCAATCTGCGGCCAAATGCAAGGCGGGAACTTTGCCCTTCGGGCGCAGAATGCGGATTGTGAATGCGGCAAAGGAGTTTGTTCCCGCTTAAAGTCCCAGCGGATTGATGCTTTGGTAGGCTTCCTTGGTCTTCTGCTCTATGTCTTCGGCAATGGGATTCCCCTCTTTTCCGTCAGCATTTTCGGGTTCAAGCTCGGCGGCGGTGTTGAGGTCGTCTGCCGCCAGCGCGTCTTTGCCCAGTTTCTTGTGGAGTTCTCCCCGCTCACGAAATGCGGCGGCGCAAAACGGATTGGCATCAATTACTTTTGAGTACCATACCACAGCGTTCTCGTCATCGCCCTTTTCCCGTGCAATGCGTGCTTTGAGCAAGAGCGCGTCCTCATCGCTCTCGGTGTGTTCGAGCAGCCAGTCGGCATCGCTGTCGGCCTCTTCGAGGTGTTGAGTCTCCATGAGTATCCGCCCGCGCAGCAGATAGGCCGCACCCAGTTTAGGCTCTTGGGCGATGGCATCGGTCAGAAGGCTCACGGCGGTTTCGTTCTCGCCTGTTCCGTGCAGTGCTTGCGCGTGAAGGTATGCCACCTCCGGGTTGCCTGGCTCTATGCCTTTGGCTTTCTCGCAAGCCTCGCTCATTCTTCCGTAATCCTCCATCATGTAGAGAATGCGCGCCATACGCACCCAGATGGCCATGTTCTCGGGCTGTGCCAAGGCCAGTTTCTCCAGCTCGTCGCAGGCTTTGGGCAGCTTGTTCTGATGTGTGTAGGCCACCGAAAGGTGGTCGTGTATCTCCAAGTCGTCCTGCAGCTGCAAGGCGTGCTCGAAGCATTTGATGGCATAGTCCGACCTTCCGGCTCTCAAAGCGGCCACTCCGTCATATTTGAGCACGTCAAACTGGCGTGCCTCGGTTGCTTTTTTCTTCTCTTCGGGGGTTTCTTCCTCCGACCCGAAGAGGCGTTTCAAGAAGTTCATGTGTTGTTATTTGTTGTCGTTGGCTTGCCCATGAGAATGCGGGAGACAAGCCCGTGGCTTCCCTCCCGTGTGGCTTCCCCGCCGATGGTGCGGCAGATTGTGCCTCCATAGGCTTGCGGCGCGCGCCGTTGCCGATGCTGTTGCGCCGCATGGTTGTTGTTTCTGTCTTGCTTGGGCTATTTCGTCACCAGCTCCCAGTAGTCCTTTTCGGGAATGATGTCGGTGTTGGTCCATTCCGGCCACTTGTTTTGAACGGGATAGAGGGCTTCGCCCACTTTGCGGTATTGCTCATAGGTGAACTTGGCATTGATGTAGCCGTCCTCCCCGTCTTGCGCCAGCACGTAGCAATACATAGTCTGCAAGTAGCCCACAATGTTGCCGTTCTGCTCCACCTTCTCCGTAGCCCAGTCGGTTTGGGGGATGGCGCAGCTCAGAATCTTGGCTTTCGGATAGCGTCGTGCAAAGCGGCTTGCGGCCTCATCGCGCAGCTTTGTGCCGTCGGAGCCGTGGTAAACGTTTGTCATGTATATGTTCATGTAATACGTTCCGTTCACCTTCACCTCGCCCAATCCGGCTCCCGTGCCTATGCCGAGTTCCTTTCCGAGTTTCTGTGTAGCGTCCGTAACGCCCTTGGTGGCTTTGCGCCAAGTCTTCGAAATCTTCTTGCCCAAAGTCTCACGCTTCTGCGTGTTCTGCGCCATAGCTGGCGCGGTGGTCAGCATTATGGCCGACAGGATGACCAGTAATCTATTCATTATATCTGTACTTTTGGGTTGATATGGTTGCAAAGATAGTGTAAATGGGTGAGATAAAGAAGAAAAAAACATTTTTTAGTCTTTGTTTCCAAGTGTAAGCTATCATTCCGAAGAAGAGATAAAAGGGCGGAATGCGGCCGAAAAAATGATAAAGTTGCTTAAATTACTTGGCCATTCACGCGTAAAATTCTAAATTTGCATCAACAGAAATACTGACTATGATGAAGAAGCATGGCACAATCATCTGGGCATCCTTGCTCTTGGGCTTGCCGGCGATGGCGTGGGGGCAGTCTGAGGAAGCCTCTGCCGCCGACACAAACCGCGTAGAGCCGATAGAGTCGGCGCGCCTGCAAGGCTCTCGTATGGCCTCTGAGGCCGAGAAAGCCTATGCCCGTCACTTGGCGGAGGAGCGTGAGGAGCAGGAGCAGATAGACTATAATCTTCCCCCCATCGATGAGAATGGGCAGGTGCGGAGCTTTTCCGGCTACGATGAGCCTTATTATTACGATCGCTGGCTCTATGGCTACGGCTGGGGATTCGACCGCTGGCGGCTGCACAAGGGGCTGAACGTGAATGTGAACGCATCGGTGTTTGCCAATTTTGGCAACGGTATGGGCGGCAACGGAGCTGGTTTCTCGCAGGATGTGACGCTCATGTATGTCACCAACTTGTCGAAGAAGGCCACGCTGGCCATAGGTGGCTACATCAACAACCTTACCTATGGCGGCACCAACTACACCACCGGCGGCATCAATGCCTTGCTGGCTTATCGCTGGAACGAGCATTGGAGCGCATACGCCTATGTGCAAAAAGCCATCAACGGCGAGCATATTCTTCCTTATTATGGCTATGGCCATGCGGGGTGGGGCAGCCCTTACTGGGGCAGCCGTGCTGCTTATGGCTGGGGAGGCTATGGCTACGGTGCGTTTGGCCGCTATCCCGGCTGGGGATATGGCCCGTCTTACAGTCGCGCGATGGATCGCATAGGCGGCGGGGTCACCTATCAGTGGGGTGAGAACAATCAGAATTCCATTTCCGTGAACGTGGAAGTGCTGCACAGACCGTGACGCACCGGCGGGCATGGCCTTGGTAGTGGCGGGATGGTTTCCTACTTGTTGAGTGGGAGGCCATCCCGCTTTTGTTTCTCCTTTGCGCCCTTTCGTTTGTATGTTGCCCGTTTGCAGTCTCCGTTGGAGCAGCTTTTGCGGCGCGATGGCCGCGCTTTCCCCCTTTCTTCTTGACTCTGTGAGGCAATGGTTGCTGATGGCTTGCTAAGTGCTTGATGGTCAATGGAATAACAAAAGGTATGGTTTCGCAATGCCAAACCATACCTTTTGCGTCTCAAAACCATACCTTTTGCAAGGCAATATGTATGCTTTCGCGCCTCGCGCGGGCTTACTTCACCAGTTCCTTGCGCGTAGTTCCGTCGCTCATGCGGATGATGTTGATGCCCCGTTGCGGCGTGCTGATGCGCGTGCCGTTGAGCAGATAGCGTGCCACTTCGCGTGCCTCGGTTGCGTTTGCTGCGCCGCCAATTCCGGCCGCTGCGCCCTTGCTGTCGTTGAAGTTGTCCATGCAGAAGTAGGTGGGCGTGGTGGGGCCCCATTCGTTGCTTCGGCTGCCCTCCACGGCAAAGTGCAGCTTGTCCACAGTGCCAAGTTCGGTCAGGTCCACCCATGTCCAGTCGGCCACGTAGTAGTGGTCTGCCTCGTTGTCGGAGCGGTAGTCGGCAAGGTAGAACTCCACGCTGTTGCGCAATTCTCCGTCTTTTACGCCGTAGATGGTGAGCTTGCACCAGTCGCCCGTGCCGAAAGCTCCCGGCGTCATGCCGTCGCCCTCGGTGTAGGCGTTCACGTTCCATGCCGAGTTGGTGGCATAGAAGCCCACGGCCTCAAAGGGCTTGCCGTCCTTTTGCTGCACGGCCTCGCCTTCCAGCACCGATGTGCGGCCGTAGTTGCTGTAATAGTAGACGGCATACTGGGCGGAATTGTCAGCTCCGTGTCCCGCGCAGCTGTTGTATTGGCTTGTGTAGTAGTCTATGAAGTCGGTCTCCTGCTTGTTTGATATGGCAAATCCCGACCATGAGCCATAGGTTGGTTCGTAGGTGTTCTGGAAGCGGAAGTCGCCATCGGCGAACCCTCCTTGCTGGTCATCGCCGTTGGCATAGCCGCGAGAGCCAAGGTCTATGCTCTCGAAAGTGGCGGAGGCGTTGTCCGCAGCGGCGTTCTGGGTGTGTTGTTGTGCGCTTGCCGGGGTGGTGGCAAGTGCGGTTGTGAGTAGCAGTGATGCGTAAAAAAAGTTGTTCATGTTGCTTTGTTTTGATGTTATTGATGATGTGTTGTCTTCCTTAATAGTGCAAATCCTTTGCCCCGCACAGCTCCGTGGAGGTCTCTCCGAGCCACCCGCACTGCTGGTTCATGGCCGAATAGACCCGCACAAAGTCTATGTGGGTGAGGTTTACGGGGCGGCGTTGGCTGTCCACCGCCCAGCCGATGTCGAACGAGCATTGTTCATCGGTGTTGCCGTTGTCTACGTAGCCATAGCGGAAACTGTCCAAAAACCAGCTCCCGTTGTTGCCGTTCTGCCCCCGGTTGTGGCCATTCGGCGGCAGCAGCGTGCCCGTGAAGGTGAGCGGGGTGTGAATCCACAGCGGGTAATACTCCTGCGTGTGGTAGATGTTGCGGCTGATAACGCCCTCCGCGCCTTGGTTGTCTGTCCACGGAATGTCCTGCATTGGCGCGGGGTGGTAGGTGATTTGATAGTTGTAAACCACGCTTTCGGCATGGTCTTCGTCTGCGCTTCCCCGCAGTTCGTACCATGTGTCGTCGGGAATACCGTTGCCGTTGGTGTCCTGTGCCACCATGACGATGCCCGGTTCGCTTGCCCCCGTAATGTAGTTGCCCCTAATCAGCAGGTCATACTGTCCCTTGACGTTGCGCACGGGGTGGTCGAAGTGGAAGGTGATGTAGCCCCCGTATCCGCCCAGCGTCACCATTCCGCCCATCTTTCCCGCCAGTGCCGCGGTGCATTTGGCCACGAGCGAGTCGGCGTTGTCATCGCTGTCGGCCAGCGGAAGCACGTTGACGAACTGCCCGGGGGCGGGCACATACTCGTCAACGGCTTGTATGTAGGCCGATGATGGGGTCGCCGTGCCGCCGCCATCGGTCAGACTTGGCCCATCGGCCACGAGGCAGGCGTGTCCCGGAATGTCGCCCGTGGGTCGCCACCACAGCAGTTTGCCATCGCCATCGTAGCAGAACAGTTTGCCGGACGACACATAATTGGTAGCGTCCATCACATAGATGCGTCCATTGGATGGGTCAACGATAAGCCCGTATGGCGTTTCGGGATGGCGGTCGGCGTTCTTTTGCAGGAACTGGGAGGTGATGATTCGGCGCGATTTCAGGTCGAACACGCCACAGCCGTTGTTGTTCATGAAGATGAGAGAGTCGCCCCGGAAGGCTATGTCGTTCGCTTCCATATCGATGGAGTCCACCACTTGGTTGCCAAACACCTCATAAATGCGTGACGGAGTGTCCGCGTAGTCGCCCCGCGCCATCACCCACAGGCTGCCATACTTGTCCTTTCGGATGCGGAAAAGGTTGGGTGCGACGTCTATGGTGTGCTCCACAAGGAAGCTGCCGAGGTCGATTACGCTCACAGAACGGTCGTAGCCCATGCCTTGCAGCGCGTTGTATCCGCCGCTGTTGGCCACATATAGCTTGCCATTCATCACTTCCATCTCCTCCGGTTGGTATCCCACCGTGCATCGTCCGACCACTTTTAGCGACAGGGTATCAATCTTATAGACCTCCCCAAACACACTTTTCCCGTTCACGGGGCCAACGTATGACGACACGTAGGCATAGCCGCCATCGAACGCAAGGTAACGTGCGTTGGGCACATCCACGCTCCCTATGCTCACGGCGGTGGACGTATGAGCCACCTCCACACGGTTGCTTTGGTTGACAACTATCCACAATCGGCTTCCGTAAGCCTTGATGTCGTTGCCCACATCGCCCAGTTCCATCACCTTTCCGGGGTTTCTTGCGGGGTAGATGTTGAGCGAATACGTGCCGGAGTTCATGTCAAGGTAGTCGAGAGTGGCCTTGTTGGCACCCATGTTTCCCTCGCAGAGCACGTACAAGCCCTTGTATGCGGAAGTGTTGGAGTAGCTGTCGGTGGGCGGGATGACCTCCGGCTCAATGAGGTATTGGTCGTCCCGGCATCCCGTTAAGGTGATAATGGCCGCGATGGTGGCTAAAATGGATAGTTGTCTCATGCTAAATGTTCAGTTCAAGACCGATGCGCGCATTGATTCCAGGCATCGGATAGTTGGCGATTACTTCGTATTGCTGGTTCAGGAGGTTGTTTATTTCGAGTGTGGCGCGCCCCTCGCAAGAGCCGATGGCGAACGCGCGGCGCAGGCAAAGGTCGTGTGTGTACCACGGTTCCATGTGGTTGTAGGCGTTGTTTTCTTGTGCGTTCCATCTGTTTCCTGCGTAAATGAAGCTGTAGTCCAAGCTCCAGCCCTGCCAAAGCAGTCCCACTGCCACCGAGCCGCTGTGGCGTGGCACGTAGGGGATTTGGTCTCGGTAATAGGGAGTGGACTTGTCGGTAACGTCGCGTGCCTCTTGAAAGGTGTATTGAAGGCGCGTTGTGATGGCGAAATGGTCGATAGGGCAGAGCGTGGCCAATGCCGTTGCATCGATGCCGTTGATGTGTACGCGGCCAAGATTGAGCATAGTCCATCGGAATTGCTGCCCTTTGGGGTAGGCGATAATCTTGTCTCGCACACTGTTATGATAGCCATCGGCGCGCAGCGACACGGATTTGAGCCACCCGTTGCGCAGTGTCTGCTTGTACTCGAAGCCCAAATCGTACTGGTTGACGTGCTCCGGCAGCAGGCGTGCGTTGCCCACTTCGGTGTAGTAGAGGTCGTTGAAGGTGGGCATTCGGAAACTTCTCTTGGCGAAAGCGTGCAGCCTTAGCGACTCCGAGGCAAAGGGACGGATGCTCAGAAATGCCGCGGGCGCATACTTGCGGAGGCGTGCCGAGGGGCCGAGACGTGTGTGGTCGTTGACGAAAATGCCCACCACGCTTCCCTGCAACCGCAGAAATCCCAAGTCGATGGCGGTGGCAATGGATGCGAGTTGCGATAGTCTGGTGGGGAAAGCGAAGCGGTGTGTGTCGGCGTTGAGCTTGTTCCAGCGCAGGTCGTAAGCCATGCTCACACTCCATTGGGGGAGCAGTTCCACGGCGTTAGCGGTGCTGAGGTAAAGCTCTTGTTGCCAATAGCGGTTGTCGGCGGGCAGCTGTGTGCTGTCGTTGTTGATGTAGTGGGTTCGGTAGAAGGCGTATTTGGCGAGGAACTGTGTGGAGAATCGGTTGCCGAAATCTTTTTGCAAGCGATGCTGTACAAACAGATTGGTGTCGTACTGGCGTTCTCCGCGCCGCCACACATTGTTGACAATGGCTCCGGGAATGCCTCGTCCGGAGTTGTAGAAATAGGCTTTGGCCGTCCAGTGGCCACGGTTCAGCAGCCCGTTGAGGCTCAGCTCGGCGCGCTCGGCACGCACATCGCCGTTCTGCCGCGTTGCCGTGGTGTCGTAGGCCACTGTCCCGTCCGTGGCCAAACGCTTGTAGCGGAAGCGGTATTTGCCGCTCGCGCTCATCCATTCGGCGTTGAGCGACAGGCTCACCCGCTCGCTCAGTCTGCGTTCCCACAAGGTGGAGAGGCGCAGAAGGTCGGATGCGCCACACTGTGCCTTCACTCTCACGTTTGAGGGCTTGCCTTGCGCAAAGCGGGGCTGGCGGGTGCGCAGGTAGACAGAGCCGCCGTGGGCAAAGTCGGAGGCGGGCTGGAAGATGGCACTGCGTTGTCCGTTGTAGACGGTCAGCTCCTGAATGTTGTCAAGGCTGAACTGTCCCAGGTCGATTTGTCCGTTTTGGGCGTTGCCCAGCTCTATTCCGTCATAGCAGATGCCCACGTGCTGCGACCCGATGGAGCGGATATTGATGGTCTTGATGCCTCCCACGCCGCCATAGTCCTTGACCTGCACGCCGGCAAGATAGCGCAGCGCGTCGGCCACGGAGCCACTGCCGGCTCTTGCCAGCTCGTTGCCACCCAGCTGTTGCCCACCTATCACCTCGCGAAGCGGCAACCTTACGCCCACCACGTCTACATCGCGGAGGGCATGCAGTGTGTCGCCCGCCACGGAGCGTGCGGACGTGCTTGCGGATACGTGCAAGGCGAGCAGCAATGGGGTCATGGTTCTCACGTATAACCTCATTCCTCAGTTCCTCTGAAAAGCATTTTCCCGCGTTCGACCCTTCCTCGAGGGCGGCGGGCATCGCGCAATGGCAGGTCTTCTGACTCGTTGCCGACAATGGCCAAACGCCTTCCCGGCGGCTGATGGCACTTCGCAAGCATTTGCGAGGCGTGTCCGTCAGTGGCTTTGGCCTTCATGAATGCAACTCACAGCTGCGGGACAGTAGCGGATTCTCACCGCTTTCCCGTTTTAATCGCGTCTTTCAGCGAACCAATTGCGCTGCAAAGGTACTAAATGTTTTTTGGCTTTGAGGGTTGGCGGCGGTGTTTTTTAAGTGCAATCGTGGTTGTGCGGCCTTTCGGCGGGTGCGTGCCTGCAACGCGGTTTGTAACCCGCTGGTTTGCAAAGGGTTATCTGCTGTGAGAAAAATAAATTAAAAATCCGACATTTTTAATTTATTTTTCTCTGATTTTTAAATTAAAAATCTCTGCAAAAGGTAACGTTTTGCATCGCCTTACTTTACGTTTGGTTTTTCGTATGTGCAGAGACTGGTATTTATTAAGATATTTTTTGCTTGTTTGTGCTTTTATTACTAACTTTGCATGGTTAGCAAATGAAGGCAGAATGCTGATGAGTTGCTGCTGTTGAGGCAAGATAATGTTATGCTTGCATGGGGGGAAGCCAATATGGCTTATGGCAGTTTAGTCTTCGTCAGTGTTCTTGTAAAAGGAATGATTAGAGGTTGTGCCCGACACGAATAAAGGGTTTTTGTGATGACACGTGTGTTTTGTTTGCTATTGCTGTTAAGCTCTTTGCTGTTGTCTTCTTGCCATTTGTTTACGCGGAATTCGGAAAACAAGCTTATGAAGGAAATGCTTGAGAAGGCAGAAAAAGAAGAAAAGCTGAAAGAGGTGGTCAGGGAAAATGTGCAAAAGCGGGAAAAATCGGAGGTAGAAGCGGATACTACGAGGAAGAAACGTAGGCCGCAGGGCGATAAGCACTTCTTTGTTGACCTTGGAGGCATTACGCAGGAGTGCTGGGAGCATCCCGATGGCAGCATGACGGTGAAAGTGCGAAACGCGTGTACGGCTTGTGGAGGGCAAAACAGGTGTAATATTTGCCAAGGAACAGGAAACGCTTACCAAATGATAGGGAGGTATATGCCATGTCCTGCTTGTGGTGCTACCGGCGGATGCGGTACGTGCAACGGGCGTGGATATACGGAAATGGTCAAGACTTGGCAGCCTGGCGAGGCGGAAGCGTACAGGGCTGCGAGACGAGAGGTGGAATATGGAGAGCGTAGCGGGGGAAGCGGGCATGTGGAAAGTTCGAGCGGGGGAGACTCGCGCGGCATTCGTGTCAAGGAATACAGCCCCAATTACACAGGAAGTTCCGAGCAAGAGTGGTGTGATGAATGCCAAAGCCTCGACTTTCCTCATTATCATGTTTGGAAAAGATAGCAGATGGTATGCTGCATGATGGATGGTTTGCAATAGTAGACGATGCTCCTGCCAATTGAGAAAGTGTTTCGTTTAGGGCATTTGGTCAGAAAGTAAGGAAGCGGAAAAAATAAAGGCAAGCGGGAGAAAAGTACTTATCTCATACGTGAGGAAGTGCTTTTCTCCCGCTTGCCGTATAGTTTTAAGCAGGGTGGGGAGGTGGCAGTGTGCCGCAAGAATGCCTATGCCATTCGCATTCGGCGCAAGTTGTGGCCGCCCCATGTGTGCTCGCCCACCACTTGGAAGCCGAGCCGCTTGTAGAGTTTCTCGGCGCGCGGGTTGCCGTTGTCCACCAGCAGACCAGTGGGCAAGCCCAGTTGGCGTCCTTTCTCCACGGTGGCCAGCAGCAGTTTGCTGGCAATGCCCTGTCCGCGGTACTCCGGCAGCACGCAAAGGGAGTCGGCGTAGAACTCGCCGGCTGAGGTCTCATCGTCAATATTGCTGTAATCGATGCCAAAAGCTGCGCGCGCGCCGTCCACGAACGCTTTGCGCAGCTCGCGCAGCTTTGCCCCGTCGTAGCTAACGCAGATGCCCGCCACGGTGCGCTGTCCGCTCTCGGCATAGTCGGCAGCCACGATGGTGTTCAGATAGGAGTATTGGCTGTCGTCCCTTTCCACGAGACGGGTCATCAGCCGCTCAAAGTCGGCCAGTGTGTGGTGAGGTCCGGCAAACCATTGGCAGCAATCCAGATTCATGGCTTCCATAATCATGCGGGCTATGTGTGGCGCGTCGGCCCGCTGCGCCTGTTCTGTCTTAATCATCACAATAAGGTTTTAGGTCGCGAAATTACGAAAAGTTTTTCATATTACTTGTGGGCGTAGTGGGAAATAATTATCTTTGCAAGCATGAGTATGGACGAAAAGGAGTTTTTGGAAGGACTTGACGCGAGCCAGCGACCCGTTGTCTTGGCGCGCGAGGGGCATCACTTGGTGCTGGCACCGCCGGGATGCGGCAAGACACACATACTGGCGGAACGCGTAAGGTGGGCGCACGCCCACGGGATGGACTTTGGCGATATGCTTTGTCTGACCTTCACCAACCGCGCGGCGCGGGGAATGACCAACCGCATAGGCGAGGTGATGGCAGGAGAGGACATCAGCGGGCTGCAGGTGGGCAATGTTCATCGCTTTTGCTCGCGCTTCTTGTTTGAGCAGGAGGTAGTTCCGGCCGACTCGTCCATCATCGACGACGAGGAGTGCGTGAGCATCTTGGCTGAGTATAAGAATGACGATGAGGAGCGCGTGTTGCGCGATTATCGTGCGAACAAGAACTACCAGCAGATTATTTTCTTCTCGCATCTCATGCAGCAGATGCAGCACGGGCATCCGTGGCGGCTCTATCTGCACCCCGAATCGCTGACGGAGGCCGACCGTGAGGCGTTGCGCCACATCTGCAAGATGCAGAAATGGGAATACAGCGTGGATGCGCTGCTCACCATCTATCCTCATGCGGAGGACTATCTGGACGATGCCGACACTGCTCCATACGATGTGGCGGGCAAGGTGAGGACATTGCTGGACAAGATGCGTTACGCCCGGCGTTATGCCGAGTACAAGGAGGCCAACCACATGATAGACTTTGAGGACTTGCTTTTGCTGACCTATGATGCCTATATGGCCGACAAGGAGATGCGGCTGAGGCGGTATCGGTGGATACAGGTGGACGAAGTGCAAGACCTTAACTCCATGCAGCTGGCCATTATCGACTTGCTTACGGCGGCAGACCATCCCACGGTGGTGTATTTGGGCGATGAGCAGCAGGCCATATTCTCCTTTATGGGAGCCAAGGTGGAGCGTCTCACGGAGATGAAGTTGCGCTGCAAGGGCAACATCCATCATCTGCGGAAGAACCACCGTGCCCCCGGCTATTTGCTGAAAGTGCTCAACGATTATGCCGAGAAGCAGCTTTCCATAGACCGCGAGTTGCTTCCCATGGCGGGAAATGACGGAAAGGCACAGCCGGGAGATTTGCAAATCATCTACGGTTCTACCATCAATGATGAGGTGAGGCTGGTGTCTGAGAAGGTGAGGGAGCTGACAGGAAAGGGAGAAACGACTGCCGTGATAGTGAGTTCCAACGCCGATGCCAACAAAATATCGCTGTCTTTGGCCGCTGATGGCATTCGCCACTTCAAGGTTTCGGGGCGTGATCTCTTCGAGACGGCCGATGTTAGGCTGCTCTTTGCTCATCTTTCGGTGTTGGCAAATGAGCACAATTTCATCAGCTGGGCGCGTGTGATGCGGGGCGTAAAGGCTTTTGACACCAGTTCGCTTGCCCGTCGCTTTGAGCGAAAACTCATCCAGTTGGCCATATCGCCTGCTGATTTGCTGCGCTATGACGGCTCCACCTATCTGCAGGAGTTCCTTTCTGCTTATGAGAATGGTGAGGTGGTGGTGTTCGATACCGAGACTACGGGAACGGATGTGTACCACGATGACATCATAGAAATATCGGCCATGCGCGTGAAAGGGGGAGAGATTGTGGGTGAGCCGCTTGACCTTTACATCCAAACCGGCAAGCCCGTGCCACCCATGCTGGGCAATAAGGTCAACCCAATGTATGCCCTTTATCACGAAAAACTCAATGACGGAACGTTGCTTGCGCCCCGGGAGGCTCTTGAAAAGTTCTTGGAGTATGTGGGAGACCGCGTGGTTTTGGGGCACAATGTGCGTTTCGACTGTCATATTCTCGACCATAATCTGCGGCGGTATGTGGGAAGGCGTCTTGCCATTCCCCAGGAAAAGGCTTTCGACACGCTCAAGATGATGCGCTTGCTGGATACCGGTCTCACATCGTACAAGCTGGAAACGCTTATCGCGAAGCTGGGATTGCAGGGAGAAAACACCCATCGCGCCATCGATGATGTGGGCGCAACGGTGAGCCTGATGCGCTATTGTGCCGCGAGTGCGAAGAGCAGGGTGGGCGCGCAAAGGGATTTTATCAGCCATCCGCGTGTGAAACCTTTCGTCAACTTGCTGCGGGCGAACTACGGCGAACTGTATTTGAGTGGCGTGGAGCGGCTGTATGACTTGCGGGAAGATGGGAAAACAGCGGTGGTGGAGGAGCTGCTGCGGGCTTACGGCTACTTCCTGAAGGAGCAACGGATAGGAGAAATTCCACAGCTGGACGACATCTCACGCTACATCATCATGGATATGCTTCCCCGTGCCGATGTTCCCAACAGTCTTGAAGCGCAGCTGGGGTGTTACGTTATGGACATGAACACCCTTAAGGAGAGCGATTTCTGCAACAGCCGGAGCATTCGTGAGGATGTCTACGTGACTACGGTGCATAAGGCAAAGGGCTTGGAGTTTGACAATGTGATTGTGTTTGATGCCGTGGATGGGCGTTATCCGAATGTCTACAACCACGACAAGGCGAAGGATATGGAAGATGCGCGTAAGTTTTATGTGGCTCTTTCCCGTGCCAAGCGGCGCATATTGGTTGCTTACAGTATGACGACCGTCGATCGGCATGGCCTCGTTCATCCCCGTCAGCTTACTCCGTTTATGGACGAAATCATGG
>CAZXFP010000007.1:26779-83038 GCA_964640675.1 uncultured Prevotella sp.
CGGCATGGCCTCGTTCATCCCCGTCAGCTTACTCCGTTTATGGACGAAATCATGGTCGATTTTGGTTAAAAGCGAAGATGGAGGAACGCAATGTTTGAAGAATTGTCGGTGTGTGTTTGAAAAATTGCCAGTGTGTATTTGACGAATTTCTGGTATGTGTCGGTCTGTTGACGTGCTGAAAAGAAGAATAGGAGGCTGCAACAATTAGAGAACTGTAGCCTGGTTTCATACAGATGTTGCACTGAAATAAAAGCCAAGAGCCGCAACTTCCCATATTGGGTGTTGCGGCTCTTGCTTTATTCTAAGGAAATTTGGGAAATATTGCCTTTTATGGGCAGTGATTCCTTATTTCACTTTGTCAACGATGGCCTTGAAAGCCTCGGGGTTGTTGGCTGCGAGGTCAGCGAGAACCTTGCGGTTGATCTCGATGCCGTTCTTGTGCAGCGCGCCCATCAGCTGGCTGTAGCTCATATCGTAGAGACGTGCGGCGGCGTTGATGCGCTGAATCCACAGTGCGCGGAAGTTGCGCTTCTTGTTGCGACGATCGCGGTAAGCATAGGTGAGACCCTTCTCGTATGCGTTCTTCGCTACCGTCCAGACGTTCTTGCGGGCACCAAAGTAACCCTTGGTCTGCTTCAGAATCTTTGTTCTCTTTGCCTTGGAGGCAACATGATTAACTGATCTTGGCATAGTTTTCTTCTTCTTTTAATGTTGAACGACTAAATAGTGAATTAACGCAGGTTGAGCAAATCTCTCACTTGCTTGAGGTTGCTGCGATCTACGAGGGTCTGATGAACCAAATTACGCTTTTGCTTCTTGGTCTTCTTGGTCAGAATGTGACTGTGGTAAGCGTGATGTCTCTTGATCTTACCTGTTCCGGTGAACGAGAAACGCTTCTTGGCACCGGAGTTTGTCTTCAACTTTGGCATTTTTTTTAATCTTTAAATTGTTGTTTTATAAATGAGGTGGCAACGTATATACCAGGACGTTACGCACACTTTTTTCTTTTTGTCTTATTCGTTCTGTCCGAGCTTGCGCAAGGCTTCCGAGCCGTTTTTGGCGTTGGCGAAGAGGCCGCTGTTCTGAGCCACCTCCCTGTCGTGGCGCTCCTGCTCTGCCTCGGCAGCCACACGGGCTTCAGCCTCGGCGTTCTCACGATCGCGCTTCTGCTGGCTCTTCTTCTGCACACCAGCTTTCTTGGGTGCAAGATACAGGAACATACGCTTTCCTTCCAGCTTGGGCAGCTGCTCCACTTTGGCATATTCCTCCAAGTCGTTGGCGAAGCGCAGGAGCAATACCTCGCCCTGCTCCTTGAAGAGGATGCTGCGTCCGCGGAAGAACACGTAGGCGCGCACTTTGTTGCCCTCGTTGAGGAACTCAATGGCGTGCTTGAGCTTGAACTGATAGTCGTGCTCGTCGGTCTGGGGGCCGAAGCGTATCTCCTTCACTTCCTGACGTACCTGCTTCTGCTTCATCTCCTTTTGGCGACGCTTCTGCTGGTAGAGGAACTTGGAATAGTCGATGAGACGACAAACTGGGGGCTGGGCATTCGGAGAGATCTCAACGAGGTCAACGCTTTGTTGGCGCGCCAGGTCTAATGCTTTCCTTGTTGGCATCACGTCGGAGCCATCGTCAGTCACCACACGTACTTCCTTTGCGCGAATTTTCTCATTCACGCGGTACTGTAATTTCAATTTGTCATTCTTCATTCAGCTGTATTTGTTCAAAAACGGGTGCAAAGTTACTGCTTTTCCGTGAATTAGCCAAATTATTTGAATAGAAAAACTGATGTGTGTAGTGATGATTTGCAGGGGATTTGCTTTATTGCGGGCGGGCAAGAGGTGTGGTTGGGGTGGTGAGTGTGCCGTGATAGGGGCTGCCGGTGATGGTGTGGCAGGGTGGGGATGTGTCCCTTGCGCGGCAAGAGGTGAGGGGTGGTTGTGTGAGAGGTATGGTTTTGCGTGGTGAAAGGTATGGTTTTGCCGTGCAAAAGGTATGGTTTCGCATGGCGATATGTATGGTTTTGCTGGACGGGGTGTCGGCTTCGGGCTGGATGGGCTGCACGGGTGGGATTGTGCGTGGGTGTTTTGAGGGGTGGAAAAAGAAAAAGCGCGGGAAGAAAGACGCGTGGCGCGCCTTGTCTTCCTGCGCTTTGGCCAGCCGCTTGGGCCGTTAGGGAAAGTTGGTGATTACCAAATCTGCAATCGCTCGCTCTCCGGGATATACATCTTGTCGCCCGGCTTGACGTTGAACGCATCATACCACATGTCGATGTGGGGCAGTGCGCCGTTCACGCGCCACATGCCCAGTGCGTGCGGGTCGCTCTTGGTGCGGCTGCGGATTTCCTTCTCGGTGATGTTGGCAGCCCATACACCTGCGTAGGCGAGGAAGAAACGCTGCTCGGGCGTGAAGCCGAGGAGTTTCTTGGCCTTTTGTCCTGCGGTGGCGTGCTTGAGCGCGTAGTAGGCCACTTGCAGACCGCCGTGGTCGGCAAGATTCTCGCCCAGCGTGAAGCGGCCGTTGGCGTTCAGATCGGGGAGCACCTTGATGTTGCTGAAGAACTTGTCGTACATGTCGGCACGCTCGTTGAAGCCCTGCGTGTCATTGGCCGTCCACCAGTCGTGCATGTTGCCGTCCTTGTCGTAGTGGCGGCCCTGGTCGTCGAATCCGTGGGTCATCTCGTGGCCAATGACCACGCCGATGGCACCGTAGTTGAACGCGTCGTCGGCCTTCGGGTCGAAGAACGGATACTGCAAGATGCCTGCGGGGAAGCAAATCTCATTGGTGGTGGGATTGTAGTAGGCGTTCACCGTTTGCGGCGACATGAACCATGCATCGCGGTCTACGGGCTTGCCGGCCTTGGTCTCAATCTCGTAGTTGCACCAGAAGCGGTAGCAGGCGAGCACGTTCTCATAGAACGACTTCTGCGGGTCGATGGTGAGCGCGCTCATGTCCTTCCATGTGTTGGGGTAGCCCACTTTCACGTAGAATGCGGCGAGTTTCTCCTGTGCGTTCTGCTTGGTGGAGTCGCCCATCCATGTCTGTGCGTTGATGCGCTCGCCCAGTGCCACTTGCAGGTTGGCGATGAGCTGCTCCATGCGTTTTTTGCTGGATGCGGGGAAATATTTCTCACAGTAGATTTTGCCAAGTGCCTCGCCCATCATGCTCTCCACTTGTGTCGTGGCGCGCTTCCAGCGCGGCTGGTCCTCCTTTGCGCCGCGCATGGTCTTGGAGAAGAAGCCGAAGCTGACGGCTCTCACCTCGTCGCTCAGATAGTTGGCGGCTTGGTTGATGGCGTCCCACTCCATGTAGGCGCGCAGCTCATCGGCGGTCTGTGTGGCGAGGAGCTTGTCGAGTCCGGCAAGGAACGTAGGTTGTCCCACCACCATCTCTTGAATGTACTTTGTGGCCACGCCTTGTGCGTTGCACAGGCCCTCGATGTCGATGTTGGGATAGTCTTGCTTGAACTGCGTCAGCGTGGTCTTGTTGTAGTTGGCCTCCACGTCGCGCAGCTCGGTGCTGTTCTTTGAAATGAGCGCGAGTGCCGTCTCAAAACGCATGATAAGGTCGCGCTTCTGCTCGGCCTGCTGCTGTGTGAAGCCAAACAGCTTGAACATATCAACGATATACTGCTTGTAGGCATTGCGTATGTCGGTGGTGGCTTGGTCGTTGTCGAGATAGTACTCGCGCTGTTCAAGCGTCATGCCGCCTTGATAGATGTTGAATATGTTCATCTTGGCATTCTTCTCGTCTGCGCCGAATCCCATTCCCATGGGCACGCCAAAGGAGAGCACGCCAAACTTGCGCTGCAGCTTTTGCAGGTCGGCCATGGTGCGTGCGCCCTCCATCTCGTCCAGTATCGGCTTGACGGGGCTTACTCCCTCGCTGTTGCGGCGCGTGGAGTCCATGGCGAGCTTGTAGAAGTCGCTGAGCTTCTGCTCCACGGTGCCTTTGGCGTAGCTCTTCTTGAGCAGCTCGGACAGGATGCCGTTGATGCGCTTGTTGTTGTTCTCTTGCAGCTGGTCGAAGCTGCCGTAGCGGGGGTATGCTGCGGGGAGGGGATTGTTCTTCTGCCATCCGCCGGTAGCAAACTGATAGAAGTCCTCGGTGGGGTTGGCTTTCCGGTCGAGGTTCTCTTCCATGATGCCTGCCTTGCCTTGAGCCATTCCGGCCAAGGGCGTAGACGCGATCATCATCATGGGAATCATTTGTTTAAAGTTCATGTAGCTGATTCGTTCTTTTAAAAGTTGTGTCTATATTACTATGTATAACGTTTTTATGGGTTGTTTATTATAGGCAGTGTGGTGAAAAAGTGGCGTGGCAGACTTCGGGCTATGTGTCTGCGATGTGCGGATTCTCCTTATTATAATAAAAGAAGTGCGTGCTCAAGGTTTCGCGTATGTGGCTTCCAGGGGGCTTCGCGTCGCTATGTTTTCGTGGCATTTGCCCCTTGCTTTATTCTTGCGCACAAAAAACGGGGCAGGGTGGGGCGTGTTCATGTTTTTTTCGTACCTTTGCACGGAATAAAAAGAGGAAGATATGAAGCAGACAAAAATCGTATGCACTATCAGCGACCGAAACTGTGATCAGGACTTTCTGCGCCGCTTGTTCTTCGCCGGCATGAATGTGGTGAGAATGAACACCGCCCATGCCACGCCGGAGGGAATCCGTAAGATCATCCGCAACACGCGTGCGGTGACTCCCCACTTGGCTTTGCTCATCGACACGAAAGGCCCGGAGGTGAGAACGACCAATGTGAATGAGCCTATTGCATTCAAGACGGGTGAGCGGGTGTACATCTGCGGGTGCCCGGACGAAGAGACAACGCATGAGAAAATCAATGTGAGTTGCGTTGATTTTGCCAAAGACGTGAAAGTGGGCGATGATGTCCTCTTTGATGATGGCGCGCTCTCCATGCGGATTGTGGGGCAGGAGGAAGCCTCGCTCGTGGCAGAAGTGCAGAACGATGGTGTGCTGGGCGCACGCAAGAGCGTCAACGTGCCGGGTGAGCACATCAACCTTCCCGCGCTTACCGACAAGGACAAGCGGATGATACGCTTGGCCATCGATCAAGACATAGACTTCATAGCCCATTCGTTTGTCCGCTCTGCGGCCGATGTTCATGCCGTGCAGCGCATTCTTGATGATTATCATTCCGACATCAAGATTATCTCAAAGATTGAGAATCAGGAGGGTGTGGACAACATCGACGAGATTATTGATGCCTCCTATGGTATTATGATTGCGCGTGGCGACTTGGGAATCGAGGTGCCCATCGAGCGCATTCCCGGCATTCAGCGGCGCATTATCAACAAGTGTCTCCGCAAGCACAAGCCGGTGATTGTGGCCACGCAGATGCTACACACGATGATACACAATCCGCGTCCGACGCGCGCCGAGGTGACCGACATTGCCAATGCCGTGTTCTCGCATACCGATGCGCTGATGCTGAGCGGCGAGACGGCCAATGGCAAGTATCCCTTGGAAGCCGTGCAGACAATGGCTCGCGTGGCCGAGCAGGCGGAGCGTGATGCCCACCGTGAGGGCTACTTGAAAATTCCCATTGACAATATCAATCAGCGTGAGTTCCTCTCCAAGAGTGCCATTGAGGCTACGGAGTATATTGGGGTGAAGGGCATTATCACCGACAGTGGTACTGGCGAGACGGCTCGCATTCTGGCCTCGTTCCGTGGCCCGAGTCCGGTGCTTGCCATCTGCTACACGGAGAAATTGCAGCGTTGGCTCAATTTGAGCTACGGCATTATCCCCATACATCAGCAGCAGCACGTCACGTCGCAGTATATGTTCACAGCGGCTTTGCGTATGTTGCGCCAGAAAGGATTTATTGGCGAGGATGATAAGATAGCCTATCTTTCCGGCTCTTTGGGAGAGGGTGGCGGAACAACGTTCCTTGAGATTAATAAGGTGCGTGAGGTGTTCAGCAAGCGTTACCGCTTCCATCTGCCGGAACATATATAAAACGCCGCTTCCTCCTCTTCTCCCATGAGTAGTGGGGGAGGAGCGGGGCGGAGGGCATTATATGATAGAACCAGACTTAAAGAAATAATAGCATGAAAAGAACCAACAAGGTACTCTTGGTGTATACGGGTGGCACCATCGGTATGGGCAAGAATCCTCGCACGGGTGCGCTGGAGCCGCTTGATTTCTCGCACTTGCTGGAGAAGATCCCTGAATATAAGCAACTGTCGGCCGATGTTGACACCGTGCAGTTTGATCCACCGTTGGACTCATCGGATATGTCGCCGGAGTATTGGGTGAGAATGGTTGATGTGATAGCCGAGAACTATGACAAGTATGATGGCTTCGTGGTTCTTCACGGAACGGACACGATGGCTTACACGGCATCGGCTCTTTCTTTCCTTTTGGAGAATCTTACGAAGCCCGTAGTGCTCACAGGCTCGCAGCTTCCCATCGGCCAGTTGCGCACGGATGGCAAGGAAAACCTTATGTCCAGCTTAGAACTGGCTTCCACTTATGGGGCTGACGGGTTGCCAAAGATACCAGAGGTGTGTATCTATTTCGATGGCCACGTGCTTCGCGGTAACCGTGCTACAAAGCAAGATGCAGAGGAGTTTGACGCATTTGATTCCTTCAATTATCCCCATTTGTGTGAGGCGGGAATCAATTTCACTTTCCGCGATCATTATATTCGCCGTCCGGACTTCACGAAACCTATGACGGCTCATCGCGAGATGAACAGCGATGTTATCGTGTTCTCCCTCTTTCCCGGTATTCAGGAGAGTATCGTGCGCCATATGCTGGACGCGCCAGAGCTGAAAAGCATCATCATGCGTACCTATGGTTCGGGCAATGCGCCGCAGTATCCATGGCTCATGCGTCTGCTCCGCGATGCTTATGATCGTGGCATTACGGTGGTGAACATCAGCCAGTGCATTAGCGGACAGGTGGAAATGTGCCGCTACGACACAGGTTTTCAGCTCAAGGATGCTGGCGTTATCAGTGGATACGACTCCACTGTTGAGGCCGCATTGACAAAGCTCATGTTCTTGCAGGCGCGTTGCACAGACCCAGCTGAGATTCGGCAGTTTATGTCGCAGAGCATAGCGGGCGAAATCACCGTGTAAGGCAATGCCGTAGGCTTGTTAGAGAAAGAAATAACTCCTTGTTGTTTGCTTGAAGTTGCCCTATGAGGCTTTGCGGCGGGCGGCTGCGGAGGATAATCCATTATAAAAGGACAACCGTTGTTTTGGGAAATGTGCCAAACAACGGTTGTCCTTTTTATATAATAAACCTTTCAAATGCTTGTGATAAGATGGCGATACCTTAGCATGGCTTTTCAGAACCTTGGTGTAGAAGGCTCGAAAACTTAGGATAAACCTTGCGGATGTTTATGACAAGGCTTTCAGTATCTCGGCCATCTTCTGCTTTGTTGTTACTTGTGTGGGCACAAGCGGCAGACGAAGCACATTCTCAATCATGCCCATATCGTTGAGCAATGCTTTCACACCCGCCGGATTGCCATCGACAAAGAGCAGCTTGTACAGTTCGGTGAACTGATGGTGGATTATGCGTGCCTCGGGATACTTGCCCTCAAATTCCAGTCGAATCATGCGGGAGAACTGTTTGGGCAGTGCGTTTCCTATGACGGAGATTACGCCCACTGCGCCGCTGGCTATCATGGGGAATGTAAGTGCATCATCGCCACTGATTACTTCGAATCCTTCGGGCTTGTTCTTGATGATTTCGTCCACCTGCTCCAAACTTCCGGAAGCCTCCTTGATGCCCACAACGTTGCTGAAGTCGCGGGCTATGCGGCACGTGGTGGCTGCTTGCATATTCACCCCCGTTCGTCCGGGCACGTTATACAGTACCAATGGCAGCGGACTGGCCTCGGCAATGGCCTTGAAGTGCTGGTATAAGCCCTCTTGCGATGGCTTGTTGTAATAGGGGCAGATGCTCAATATGCCGTCTATGCCTGTCCAGTCTGTGGCTTGCATTTCCTCAATGACGGCACGCGTGTAGTTGCCGCCGCAATATTTGAGCAGAGGAATGCGTCCTTTCACAATGCTTCTCACCACGCGTGTCAGTTCGTCCTTTTCAGCTTTGGACAGACACGGGCTTTCTCCCGTTGTGGCAAGGATGCATAGGAAGTCGGCTCCATTGTCTATTTGGTAGGACACAAGACGCTCCAATGCCTCATAGTCGATGCTCATGTCGCTCTTGAAAGGGGTGACCAGAGCGACGCCCAGTCCTCTAAAAATACTCTTCATATCTTGTTTCGATGATTATTAATGTTGTTCAGGGGGTGTAAAATTCCTTAGGTTTCTATGCTATTCGGTTTTCTCTTGGCAGCATTTTGGAGCGTTCTCTTGTCCCGTTGCGTCCTTGTGCGTGCGGTTGGCGCGCGTTTCGCCATATTCCACGTCCCAAAGGAAGAGTGCCTGCGCCGGCATGCTCTCTCCTGCATCGCTCCTTGTGCCGCCGTTCAAAATCTCTTCCAGTCTCGACAGGGAGACTCTTCCGCGTCCCACTTCGATGAGTGTGCCCACCACCGCGCGCACCATGTTGCGCAAGAAGCGGTTGGCTGAGATGGAGAAGCAGTAAGAGTGCTGCGCTGTTGCCGTCCATTTGGCCTCATACAGTTGGCAGATGGTGGACTTCACATCGCTTCCCGCCTTGCAGAAGCACTTGAAGTCGTGTGTGCCCACGAGCATTTGTGCCGCTTGGTTCATCAGCTCAAAGTCGAGCGGGTAGTGAATCTCGTATGAGTAGGCGCGCAGGAACGGATCTTTCTCGGTGTGAATGTAGTAGTGATAGGTGCGCCGCGTGGCCGAGAAGCGCGCGTGCAAGTCGTTAGCCACGGGTGTTATGCGCTGTATGGAGATGTCGCGGGGCAGCATCTTGTTGAGACGGTAGGCCAGCTGCCGGCAGTCAGTTTCGCCGGGCAGGTCGAAATGTGCCACCATGGTGCGTGCGTTCACTCCTGCGTCAGTTCTGCCCGCCCCCGTAATGTCGATGGGCGTGCGGAGCAGTGTCGATAGCGACCGCTCTATCACTTCCTCCACGGTAATCCCGTTGGGCTGAATCTGCCAGCCGTGATAGGCTTGGCCATCAAACGAGAGATAAATGAAATACCGATACATTGGTGCAAAGATAACGTTTTTCTCCCGTCCGTCCATATTAAGGTTGCTAAAAAATGTATCTTTCTACTGAAAGATTGATTAATTTCGTAACTTTGCAGCATGATATGCTATTTCTCGGGCACGGGCAACTCCCGTTGGGCGGCTCGCCGATTGGCCGAACGGCTTGGCGAGCGGCTTGTCAACATGGCCGACGAGGTTGGCCACGAATGCCATTACGTGCTTGGCGATGAGGAGAAAGTGGGTTTTGTCTTCCCGGTGCATGGCTGGCGCACGCCCAAATTGGTGCGCCGGTTCATCGACAAGCTCACCCTTGATACACCATCGCACCCCCCTTATTCCTATGTCATTCTCACGGCGGGCGACTCCATAGGCAATGCCATGGAGCGTTTGCTCCCCCATTTGCAGTCGAAGGGACTCCATCCGCAGCTCTTCGGCTCGCTCATCATGCCCGAATCCTACGTGGGATTGCCCGGCATGGATGTTGACAAGGAGGAGAAGGAAAAGCAGAAGGTGAGCAGGGCAGGGGAGGAAGTCGACCGTCTTGCCTGCATGATAGCGGCGGGCGACAGCTCCCGGCGCGAACAGACATTCAAAGAGCTGACGCGTGGGCCGCTTCCCAAGTTCTTTTCCGGCTTTGTGGGAGGCATCTTCGAGCGTTATCTCATCACCGACAAGCCTTTCCGCGTGGAGGCCGACCGGTGTGTGGAGTGCGGAGCCTGTGTGAGCGCGTGCCCCGTGGGCAATATGACCGGCGGACAGGGCAGCAAGCCTCAATGGCTTCATCACGACGATTGCCTCTGCTGCTTCTCCTGCTATCATCACTGTCCCACCCACGCCATAGAGTATGGAGCGCGCACGCGCCACAAGGGGCAGTATTATTTCGGACGGCGCAAGTAATATACGCCACTAACGTGCAAAGACAATCAGAATTAATCAAATACAAAAAGAAGAGATGAAAAGATTTTTACTTAGCATCGTTGGCCTTATGGCAATTGCTACGGCTTCTTGGGCGGTGAAAGCCAATCCGTCGCCCATCAAGGTGAAGCAGCCGGACGGCACAACCATCACCGTGCTGCTGCATGGTGACGAGGATTTCAGTTGGTACACCGACATTCAAGGCAACCTCTTGAACCGCATTGGCAATCGTTTTGTGCCCATGACGGTCGACAAGACCACCTTCTTCCGCCAGGCCGAGCAGCAGCGTGCAGCCAACGCGGCGCGCCGCATCTCCATTGGCACGGACACGCCCAACTATTTCCCGCACGAGGGCACGCCGAAGGCTTTGGTCATCCTTGTGGAGTTCTCCGACACCACCTTCGCTGTGAATGATCCCGTGGCCGCTTTCAACCAGTATCTTAACGCCGATGTGCAGACAAACGCATTCAACGTGAACGCAACGCGCAACTATGGCAGCGTGAGCAAATATTTCAGCGACATGAGCGGCGGAAAGTTCAAGCCCCAGTTCGACATCGTTGGGCCGGTGAAGCTTTCCAAGTCGGTTTCTTACTATGGAAAGGACTTGTCAGGCCAGCGCGATGTAAACCTTGATGAGATGATGCGTGAGGCCATCGAGGCCGTTGACGACAATGTAGACTTTGCCGAGTACGACAACGATGGCGATGGCTTTGTAGATTTGGTCTACTTCATCTATGCCGGCTACTCCCAGAGCAACGGCGCACCGGCCGATGAGAGCATCTGGCCGCGTTCCGGCGCATCGAAGGTGA
Organism: uncultured Prevotella sp.; assembly: GCA_964640675.1. Lineage (GTDB taxonomy): Bacteria > Bacteroidota > Bacteroidia > Bacteroidales > Bacteroidaceae > Prevotella. Next base: position 37,629 of record CAZXFP010000007.1, read on the forward strand.
TTACGCGTGCCGATGGCAAGCGCGTCATGCGCTATGGCGTAAACGGCGAGCTGAACTACTATCCGGGCTACGAGTTCCGCACCAACCCCGAGATTACGAAGCGCATGAACGGCATTGGTCTGTTCTGCCATGAGTTCTCCCACACCCTCGGCTTGCCCGACTTCTATCCCACGGTGTCAAGCGCGCAAATCGACAACCAAGGCATGGAGTACTGGGATCTCATGGACGGCGGAGAGTATGTGGACAATGGCTACACGCCCACTCCCTACACGCCGTGGGAGAAGGAAGTGATGGGCTGGCAGGAGCTGACCGAGCTGCCCGATGAGGCCGCACAGGTGACGATGGCCGATGGCGATGCCTACAAGATTAGCCTCCCCAACAGCAATGAGTACCTCATCCTCCACAATGTTCAGAACACAGGCTGGGCCACGCAGATGCTGGGTCACGGCATGCTCGTTTACCGTGTGGCTTATCCCAATGAGGTGGTAGGCTCAAGCGACTATCCCAACAATGTGGCCGGCAAGCCCGCCATGACGGTGGTGCCCGCCGATGGCTTGCTCATCAGCTCGTTCAGTCTGAGCCGCGTTGGCACTACTTACACCGAGCAGGACTACTACAACAGTCAGGCCGCCGACCCGTTCCCCGGCACGCAGAACGTGACCAAGCTGCTCAGCGTGGCGATGAACGAGACCACGGCCGAGAAGCCGCTGTATAACATCGCCGAGAAAGATGGCGTGGTGACCTTCGACTATCTTGAGGAACTCACCTCCTCCATCGCCGCCCCTGTGGTGTTGGCTTCGGAGGGCGACATCTACACCGTGGATGGCCGCAAGGTGACGGCTGCCCCCTCGCAGCTTGCCAAGGGCATCTATATTATTAATGGAAAGAAAACGGTGGTGAAGTAATCGCTCCGCCGAGTTATTGGATAGTCGGGCAGCCTTTTGCGCAAAGGCTGCCCGATGTTTTTTGTCCGTATTTGTCGCTTTGGGGTGTGCCCCTGTTCCGCCACGCGGGAGTGGCAGTGTCGTTGCAGTCCCGCGTTAGGGCATGCTCTGTTTTTCAAAGCTTCCCCCATTTTGCGGCGTAGCATACCTTTTGCCGTCTGAAACCATACCTTTTGGGTGGCAAAACCATACCTTTTGGGAGGCGAAAGGTTACGTTTTGCATTGCTTTTTGGGGTAAGTTGGTAATCCGTTGGCTCATAATGAGTTGGCAATCGTTTTCTGTTCTCTCCTTGCTTTGAGCCTTTACTGTGCGGAGTATCACTTGACTCTTGCTGTTTCGCAAACATTTGACGGCTTAAAGTTTTTCCGTGCTTTAATGGAATTTAACTTAGGGGGGGTAAAATGTGAATTATATTTATTAACTTTGCAAAATAACGTGATACCTAAAAGCATTTACAGATGTCTAACCGCCTCTCTTTCGCAGAAAGAGGCATAATAACACTGAGCCATGCACAACAAAATGTTAAACAACATGGGCGCGAAACAGCTCCTTCGTCTCTCTTTTGCCACAGTGGAAAAAACTGCCGCGTCTGCGTCTGCCTATGCTGCGAGCCCACAAGAAGCACTTGCGGGCATTGTTCCTTTTGGAAATAGGCAGGTAGGCGGGATGAAAAATCTCTTGATAGTATTCCTTCTATGTTGCTTTTCTGTGGCTGCCCACTCGCAAGCAACGAAGATACAGGGCACTGTTGCAGACGAATCGGGCAATGCCATCGATTTGTTTGATGTGGCTGTGCTGCGTGCCGACTCATCGGTGATAGCCGCTTCGGTCTTTATGAATGGCAGTTTCGGCATCACAGTTCCCGATACGGTGCGGGCGGCACTGCTCCGGGTTCGCTCTATGGGCTATCAACAGGCGTTTCATGGTATTCCGCGGTCTGCGCAGGACAGCATAACGGACATGGGGTGCATCAAGCTTTCGGCGGAATCGGTAACACTGAATGAGGTGGTGGTGAAGGCGCAGCGTCCGCAGATGAGGCTTGAAGGCGACACTTACATAGTGGACGTTTCGAAAACCTACTTGGCCAAGGCTGGAATGTTCATTGATGTGGCGCGCCGCATTCCCGGCTTGGAGGTGTCGGGGCGAGGTGGCATCTCCGTGATGGGCAAGCCGCGATTGCTGATCACGCTCAACGGGAGGTATATTCGCTCTATGGCGGAGGTTACCGCCCTGCAATCCCATCAGATCAAGAGCATTTCGATAGACAGAAATCCGTCTGTGGCTTTCGCCTCTTCGTATGATGCAGTGGTCAATGTGACAACTGTAGATGCAATTCAGGACTATATGCTGCTGACAGTGACGGACAATGCCACCTTTGGCCGCAAAGTTTCCAACAGCGCGGGCGTTACGCTCAATGGAAAGTACAAGAAACTGTCCTATTTCACCAACATGGGCTATGCGAATGGAGGCTCGCAGCAGTATGACACGGAGGAAAAGGCTTTGTGGACGGAAAGTAAGGGCCTTGAAACGCTCCGTCACAGCCAGATTGCGTTGAGAGGTCAGGGCTTCGGACTTAGTCAGTCGTTTGAGTATCAATTACGGCCGCAGACCTTTTTGGGCGTTGGCTACAACTTATCTATAAGCGATCAGAACCAATACAAGAACCAAGACTTCCATGCTTTCAGTCTTGGGCAGGAGGAAAGCGTCCCGATGGCTTCTCGCACCAAGGCTAACTCAGTGGGGCACAACCCCACGCTCTATCTCGTTCATAAGGGAGAGAAAAGCAGCCTTAATGTGTATGCAGACTATTATGGCGCATCTTCGGAGAGCACGCAGGACATAACGGAGAGCGGGGAGCGCAAAGCACCTTACGTTTTCTCGGATCACTATCATGTGGGGGGTGTCAAGGTAGACTATTCGCGCACGCTCTCATTCCTGACATACAACGCCGGAGGCAAGTTCTCTTACATCAAGGACAATGGTGAGTATGCATCGGGCACTGCCGACTTGCAATACTCTTCGCAAGAGTCGTTCTCCTATGCGGCCTACCTCAATGCGGGCAAGTCCGTGAAGCCTTTCTATTTTGCTGCCGGGCTTAGGTTTGAGAGCGAGCGCATAAAATCCGCCAACAACGGCGTGACGGCTTTGGACACAACCTACGTCAACTTGTTCCCCTATGCTTCGGTGAGCTACAGCAAAAACGGCTTCAGAAGTTCCTTGACTTACTCCCGCCGCATCTCCCGACCCTCGTATGGCCAGCTCATCATGAAGAGCTCGTATATCGACCCGTTGTCTTACAGTATTGGAAATCCGCTCTTGAAGTCGACATTGACGGACGTTCTCTCGCTCTCGGTGCAGAAAGGAAACTTCATTGGCACGCTGAGCTACCTGTACTACAGCAACAACAGGGCGCAGGTAGCCATGCTTGACGAGGGGCAGGGTGATATGCAGAGGGTCAAGTTCATGTATGAAAACATACCACATCAGCACGCGTTCCAGCTTTACGCGGTATATTACTATAACTTTGGTAAGATGCGGGGAAACTCCACCCTCATGCTGACCTCGTCGAGCATGAAGTATGGGCAAAAGCAATATGCCTCTTACGGCGACATTAGTGTGTATGCCAAGACCAGCCTCGAAGCTCCCTTGTGGAAGGAAGCCACGCTCATGATGACATTGCGGTATCGGAACGCGCGATACAGCAACTTCTATTTCATGAAATCTTATTTTGACAGCTCCCTCTACCTCTCTCAGAACCTGTTTGGCAACAAGGTCAAGCTGACGGTTGGGGCGGAAGACTTGTTCAAAACCGTGAAGAGTAACCACTGGACGCAAAACTTGCCGTTTGCCAACATCCGGATGGCGACAGACGAAGACTCGCGTCTGGTCAGCGTTTCGCTGCGCTATATGTTTGGAAAGTCGAAGGCGAAGAGCCATTCCCAGTCTTCCATCCAAGAGGAGAAAGGCCGCTTGTAGGCCGAAGTGGCAATTGGCCGGCACTGGAACAGCAGTCCCGCCCGTGGAGTGTTTTCTCCTTCACGGGCGGGGCTTCATCTTGTCCGATGGCAAAAGGTAACGTATGGCATGGCGAAACCATACCTTTTGCCGTGCAAAACCGTACCTTTTGAGAGGCGAAACCATACCTTTTGCCAAGCGGCTTGCACACAGGCGGTTGCGGCGCGCCCATTCTTGGTTGTGGCAAGAAGGTGATTTGTGGCTCAAAAGACGCGGCCCGGCTTTCGGGAGGGCAACTTTTTGGTGGCGTGCTTGTGGCGCGCGGCTGTCTGTGGTGGCTTTTCCGATAAGGCACAATGCGATATTTACCGCCGTAAATTTGCGTTTTTGGAGAAATAGTTGTATTTTTGCACCAACCTTAGAATATGGCAGACTATAAAACATTGTACAATGCAGTCCCCTTGGCATTCGCCGTGGGGGTGTGTCGCGGCACGGCTTGCGGCATAGGCAAGTCGTTCCATATTCTGTTTTCCGTCTTAAATCATAAGTTTTTCAGGCAGTTATGCGTGGCGTAGCAGGACATACAGGAACTCATGTTCAGCCTTGTCCAATACCCGCCACGGGCTTGCGACGGCTGGGATGCCACGGTAGCGGCATCTCTGGCGCGTTCCTTGCAGGCAGCATCGCCACGCGCGATGGCCGCCGGGGAGGCGTGTGCCCTTGGGATTGAGGCGGACAGGGGAAGATAACGAAACAATAACAGCCCTCCATCTCAAGGGGAGGACAGAAAAGATATATGGAGAATAACATTCACGAGGATTGTGGCGTGGCCATGATCCGCTTGCTGAAACCGCTGGAGTACTACCAGCAGAAGTACGGAACATGGATGTACGGGCTTAACAAGCTCTATCTGATGATGGAGAAGCAGCACAACCGTGGACAGGAGGGTGCCGGTATGGCCGCCGTGAAACTGCGCACGGAGCCGGGCAACGAGTATATGTTCCGCGAGCGCGCCGAGGGCAAGAACGCCGTGACCGACATCTTCGGCGCGGTACACCGCCAGTTGGCCGAGTACACGCCCGAGCAGCTTGCCGATGTAGACTACGCCCGCAAGCACATGCCCTTTGCCGGCGAGCTTTACATGGGTCACCTCCGCTACTCCACTACGGGCAAGAGCGGTTTGTCCTATGTGCATCCGTTCCTGCGCCGCAACAACTGGAAGGCCAAGAACCTGTGCATGTGTGGCAACTTCAACATGACCAACATCGAGGAGATATTCCATAAGCTCACCAAGCAGGGACAGTGCCCGCGCATATACAGCGACACCTACATCATGCTGGAGCTGATGGGACACAGGCTCGACCGCGAGGTGGAGCGCAACTTTGTCGTTGCCCGCGATGGCGGACTGCACGATCAGGACATCACGCGCTACATCGAGGAGCATGTGGAAATGGCCAACGTGCTCAAGACGACAATGACCGACTTCGATGGCGGCTACGTGGTGTGCGGCATTACGGGCAGCGGCGAGTTCTTCTCCATGCGCGATCCGTGGGGCATCCGTCCGGGATTCTATTACAAGGACGACGAGATTGTGGTGGTGGCATCGGAACGCCCGGTGCTGCAAACAACCTTCGACCTGGAGTGTGAGGACATACAGGAGCTGCAGCCCGGCCAGGCCATCATCGTCAATCGCGACGGCCATTGCGCCATGCACCAGATTATCCCGCGCCGAGGCGACAGTCCCTGCTCCTTTGAGCGAATCTATTTTTCGCGCGGATGCGACCGCGACATCTACAGCGAGCGCAAGAAGCTGGGCATGCAGCTGGCCGCCCCCGTGCTGAAAACGGTCGACTATGACCTCAATCACACCGTGATCTCGTTCATCCCCAATACTGCCGAGGTGGCCTTCTACGGTCTCTTGCAGGGCTGCGAGAACTGGCTGACGGAGCAGAAGATAGAGCAGATAAAGCAACTGGGCGACCAAGCAGCCGCAGACGAAGACACGCTGAGCAGCATATTGAGCCAGCACGTGCGCTCGGAGAAGGTGGCATGGAAAGACATCAAGCTGCGCACCTTCATCACCGAGGGCAACTCGCGCAACGATTTGGCCAGCCACGTCTACGATATTACTTACGAGAGCATCTGCGCCGGCGAGGACAACCTCGTAATCATCGACGACTCCATCGTGCGTGGAACGACTTTGAAGAAGAGCATCCTCCGCATCCTCGACCGTTTGCATCCCAAGAAGATCGTCATTGTGTCGAGTGCGCCGCAGATTCGCTACCCCGACTACTACGGAATAGACATGGCGCGGCTTGAGGAGTTCTGCGTCTTCCGCGCCACGGTGGCTCTGATAGAGGAGCGCGGCATGGAGGATGTGCTTGGCGAGGTGTACAGCAACTGTCTCAAGGCGTTGCGAAAGCCTAAGGGCGAGCTGACGGAGAACCCCGTGAAGGGTGTTTACAAGCCGTTCACGGTGGAGGAAATCAACCGCAAGATTGTGGAGATGCTTCGTCCGCAGGGCATGACCACCCCCGTGGAACTGGTGTTCCAGAGCATTGATGGCTTGCATAAGGCTATTCCTAACCATCAGGGCGACTGGTATTTCACGGGCGATTATCCCACAGAGGGAGGTATGCGCCGCGTGTGCGAGGCTTATGTGAACTTTTATAAGAACAAAATACAAAACACTTGATATGCGCAATGTAACCTTACGGCTCAGCGATGGCACTGAGTTTCACGGCAAGAGTTTCGGTTTTGAGCAACCCGTGGCCGGCGAGGTAGTGTTCAACACTGCCATGATGGGCTATCCCGAGAGCCTTACCGACCCATCCTATGCGGGGCAGATGCTCACGGTGACGTTCCCGCTTGTGGGCAACTATGGCGTGCCGCCTTTCACCTTTGCCAAGAACGGCGGGCTTCCCGACTTCATGGAGAGCGACAAAATCTACGCCTCGGCCATCATCGTGTCTGATTATAGTGAGCAAAACTCTCACTGGAACGCCGTGGAGAGCCTTGGCGACTGGCTCAAGCGCGAGAAGGTGCCGGGCATTACGGGCATCGACACGCGCGAGCTGACCAAGGTGCTGCGCGAGCATGGTGTGATGATGGGCAAGATTCTCTTCGATGATGAGCCAAACAATGTTCCCGAGGCCGACTATGAGGGCGTGAACTTTGTCGACAGGGTGTCGGTGAAGGATATTGTGCGCTATAACGAGGGTGCGGGAAAGAAAGTGGTGCTTGTCGATTGTGGCGTGAAGGCCAACATCATCCGCGAGCTGATAGGCCGTGGCGTGGAGGTGGTTCGCGTGCCGTGGAACTATGATTACACGGAGATGGACTTCGATGGACTTTTCCTTGCCAACGGCCCGGGCGATCCCGATATGTGCGGCGATGCCGTGGAGATAATCCGAAAGCAGATGAGCCGCAGCCGCAAGCCGATATGTGGCATCTGCATGGGCAACCAGTTGCTGTCCAAGGCTGCTGGTGCGTCTATCTATAAGTTGAAGTATGGCCATCGCGGACACAACCAGCCGGTGCGCCTCGTGGGCACCAACAAATGCTTCATCACGTCGCAGAACCATGGCTATGCCGTTGATGCGCGCACGCTGGGAAGCGACTGGGAGGAGCTGTTTGTCAATATGAACGATGCTTCCAATGAGGGAATACGCCACAAGGAGAATCCCTGGTTCAGCTCGCAGTTCCATCCGGAGGCCTGCTCCGGCCCTGTCGATACGGAGTTTATGTTCGATAAGTTTGTTGAAACACTGAAGTAATCATGATTGATCAGCATATTAAAAAGGTATTAATTCTTGGTTCCGGCGCGCTGAAGATAGGTGAGGCCGGCGAGTTCGACTACTCCGGCAGTCAGGCACTGAAGGCTTTGCGTGAGGAGGGTATCGAGACGGTGCTCATCAATCCGAATATTGCCACGGTGCAGACATCGGAAGGCGTGGCGGATCAGATTTATTTCTTGCCCGTACAGCCTTATTTTGTAGAGCGTGTTATTGAGAAAGAGCGTCCGGACGGTATTCTTTTGTCGTTTGGCGGACAAACTGCGCTCAACTGTGGTGTGGAGCTTGACCGTGGCGGCGTGCTGAAAAAGTATGGCGTAGAAGTGCTTGGCACTCCTGTGGAGGCCATCATGAACACCGAGGACCGTGAGCTTTTTGTGGAGCAACTCGATGAGATTGATGTCAAGACCATCAAGAGTGAGGCTTGCGAAAACATGGAGCAAGCCCGCAAGGCAGCCGCAGAGTTGGGCTATCCTGTCATTGTTCGTGCGGCCTACGCGCTGGGCGGACTGGGCAGCGGCTTTGCCGATGATGAGGCGGAGCTGATAAAAATCTGTGAGAAAGCGTTCTCTTTCTCACCCCAGGTGCTTGTGGAGAAGAGCTTGAAGGGCTGGAAGGAGATAGAATATGAGGTGGTGCGTGACCGCTATGACAACTGCATCACCGTATGTAATATGGAGAACTTCGACCCGTTGGGCATCCATACGGGCGAGAGCATCGTGATTGCGCCCTCTCAGACGCTCACCAACAGCGAGTATCATAAGCTGCGCGCGTTGAGCATCAAGATAGTTCGCCACATCGGAATCGTGGGAGAGTGCAACGTGCAGTATGCCTTCGACCCGCAAAGTGAGGACTATCGCGTCATCGAGGTCAATGCACGCCTGTCCCGCTCTTCCGCTTTGGCATCGAAGGCAACGGGCTATCCCTTGGCCTTTGTTGCCGCCAAGCTCGGCTTGGGATACGGTCTCTTTGAGCTGAAGAACTCCGTAACGAAGACCACATCGGCATTCTTTGAGCCGGCACTTGACTACGTGGTGTGCAAGATACCCCGTTGGGACTTGAGCAAGTTCCGTGGTGTGGACAAGGAACTGGGCAGTTCGATGAAGTCGGTGGGCGAGGTGATGGCCATTGGCCGCAACTTCGAGGAGGCCATACAGAAAGGCTTGCGCATGATAGGTCAAGGTATGCACGGCTATGTGGAGAACAAGGAGCTGGAGATAGAAGACATCGATGCGGCTCTGCGTGAACCTACCGACAAGCGCGTGTTTGTCATTTCCAAGGCAATGCACAAGGGCTACACGGTGGATCAAATCCATGAACTGACGAAAATCGACCGTTGGTTCCTCTATAAGCTCAAGCATCTCATCGACATTGACGAGGAGTTGAAGCGCCACAACATCAATACGCTGGGCAAGGAGTTGCTCCGCGAGGCGAAGGTTTATGGATTCAGCGATTTCCAGATAGCCCGCGCCATCGGCTTGGAGGAGGAATGCCAGAATATGCACCAGGCCAATATGGTTGTGCGCCGCTTACGTAAGAGCTACGGCATTGTGCCTGTGGTGAAGCAAATCGACACGCTTGCCGCCGAGTATCCTGCCCAAACGAACTATCTTTACGTCACTTACGCAGGTGTCAAGTCGGATGTGGAGTTCCAGAACGACCGCAATTCCGTTGTGGTGCTTGGCTCGGGAGCTTACCGAATCGGCAGCTCCGTGGAGTTCGACTGGTGCGGCGTGCAGGCATTGCAGACCATTCGCCGACAGGGCTACCGCTCCATCATGGTCAATTACAACCCCGAAACGGTGTCGACCGACTATGATATGTGCGACCGTCTCTACTTCGATGAGCTTACTTTTGAGCGTGTCATGGACATTTTCGACTTGGAACGCCCGCATGGAGTGGTTCTTTCGACCGGCGGACAGATACCTAACAACCTCGCCATGTTCCTCGATGAGCAGAATGTGCCTATCCTTGGCACTGCCGCCAAGGACATCGACAATGCCGAGGATCGTGCCAAGTTCTCGCAGATGCTCACCGAGCGCGGCATCAACCAGCCCGAGTGGAGCGCGCTGACGAGCATGGACGACATCGATGAGTTTGTTGAGCGCGTAGGATTCCCGGTGCTTGTGCGCCCCTCCTACGTACTTTCCGGCGCGGCGATGAACATCTGCTCCAACTATGATGAGCTGAAACGCTTCCTGCAGCTGGCAGCCAATGTGAGCGAGGATCATCCTGTGGTGGTGTCGAAGTTCATAGAGCATGCCAAGGAAATTGAGATGGATGCCGTTGCCCGCGATGGTGAGATAATGGCTTATGCCATCTCCGAGCATATCGAGTTTGCGGGTGTACACTCCGGTGATGCCACAATCCAGTTCCCGCCGCAGAAACTTTATGTGGAGACGGTGCGCCGCGTGAAGCGCATCAGCAAGCAGATTGCCGAGGCACTGCACATCAACGGCCCGTTCAACATTCAGTTTATGGCCCGCGAGAACGACATCTTGGTTATTGAGTGCAACTTGCGCGCATCCCGTTCGTTCCCGTTCGTGTCGAAGGTGTTGAAACTGAATCTCATCGATTTGGCCACCAAGATTATGCTGGGCGTGCCTGTTGAGAAGCCCAAGAAGAATCTTTTCGACCTCGACTATGTGGGTATCAAGGCCAGCCAGTTCTCTTTCAACCGCTTGCAGAAGGCCGATCCCGTGCTCGGAGTGGACATGAGCTCTACGGGCGAGGTGGGCTGCCTGGGTGATGACACCAATACGGCACTGCTGAAGAGTATGCTTGCCGTGGGACACCGCATTCCCGAGAAGAACATTCTGCTCTCCACGGGTGGTGCAAAGCAGAAAGCGGAGATGCTTGAGGCTGCCCGGCTGCTCCAGCAAAAGGGCTATAACCTCTTTGCCACGGAAGGTACATCGCACTATCTGACCGAGAATGGCGTGGAGAACACGCTCGTTTACTGGCCATCCGATGCAGACAAGCAGCCTCAGGCTCTCGATTTGCTGCACGAGAAGAAGATAGACATGGTGGTGAACATACCCAAAGACCTTACCCCCAATGAGCTGACCAATGGCTATAAGGTGCGTCGTGCGGCCATCGACCTGAATGTGCCGCTCATCACCAACAGCCGTTTGGCGAGCGCGTTTATCCGCGCTTTCTGCACCGTGCCGAAGGAAGACATCGGCATCAAGGCTTGGAGTGAGTATTGATAAGTCATAGGCCAGCAAGGAGATAGTGGAGAAAGGGATGCGGGATGACAGCCGTTGTGGTTGTGCCCCAGTGTCTCCGCTTTCTCCTTGCGGCTCGCTTGTGACGTTGAGACCAAAAAGTATGCGAAAACTCTTCTGTGCTTTTGCCGCCCTTGCGGTGCTGTCGCAGTTCTCCTGTGGCAACAAGAGCCTTCATGGGGTGCACTACGACACAACGCGCGTAGACACGATGATAGCTGTCAACCCTGCCGGCGACAACGACAAGGACGATGCGTTGCTGCATTGGGTCTATGCGAGCGACTCCACCTTGGCCTCGCTTGAAAGCAAGCCCAACCGTAAGTCGCAGATAACGGCGCAAAACAAGATGTCCGTCAATGTGCGGTTGCGCAAGGGAATAGGCACGCAGACTTTCTTGGTTTTGCGCGATGGCGAGCGGTTTGCGGGTGTCAACAACGACACATCTTGCGTAGTGAGCGTCTATAGCGAGGGGCAAATGGTGGGGAAGTATCGTTATCAAGTGCCTGCGGGCAACGCTGCCGACACCATATTCATCTACGACAAGGCGTTTCTTTACAATCTCCGTGCGTCGAGCACCATCAAGATAGCCTGTGAGACGTTCACGAGTGGTCGGCTGACTTACGATTTCAAGTGCGACAAGCCCTTGGAGTGGAACAAGAAGTAGGGAGGGGGCTGCGGGCGTGCCCGCTGTTGCCGTGCGTGTGAAAAAAAGCATACGCCTGTCGATATTCCTCCTATATATTTTGCAAATTCATAAGAATGCCGTAACTTTGCACCCACTGCAGAGGGCATTATGAAAAACGTGCCTGCGAGGGCAACGCCAGCCGGCAAGGCGGCGTGGCTCCACTGAGTGACCAAAGACCTAAATCGGGAAGAACCACAAATTCTTAAACGGAATGGGACAAGCATCAGCAGAGAGTGAGCGGAGAGGATTCAGACCGCAGGAAATGCTGCAGTCGTTCTGTCATGCGCTCGGTACAAAGAAGTTTTGGGTGGAGTTGGTCGTTATGACCATTGGAATGTTCGTGGCATCCAGTGCCGTCTACTTCTTCCAAATGCCCAGTAAGTTGATTATCGGGTCGTTTTCGGGCTTGGCGTTGGTGGCCTATCAGCTGCTCCCGGTCTTCTCGATGGGTACGTATTTGCTGCTCATCAACATTGTGCTGCTCATTTTGTCGTTCATTCTGCTGGGCAATGAGTTTGGCGCGAAGACGGTCTACACCTCGCTCATAGTCGGTCCCATGGTCGACTTCCTGAGCTGGGCGGTGCCCATGAAGCAGTCGCTGTTTGCCGTTGTTGTGGAAGGCAGTGGGCAAGTGTTGCTCAATCCGTTGCTCGACCTGCTCTGCTTCGTGCTGGTGCTGGGCTTGTCGCAGAGCATCCTTTTCAGCATCAACGCCTCAACGGGCGGACTTGACATTGTGGTGAAGATTATCAACAAGTTCTTCCATCTCAATTTGGGAACTTCGGTGATGCTCTGCGGCGGTGTCATTTGTTCGCTGGCGTTTCTTGTCAACGATGTGAGCATGGTGATTGTGGGGCTGGTTGGCACATGGATGAATGGGGTTGTGCTCAATTATTTCATGGCCAGTATCAATCAGAAGACGCGTGTGTTTATCATCACAGAGGACTATGAGAAGATACAGCACTACGTCATCAACACCATGAAGCGCGGAATGACGCTGCATCCCGTCTATGGCGGCTACAGCAATCAGCAGCAGATGCAGATAGAGGTGGTGCTCACGCAGGACGAGTTCTCCAATTTGGTGGACTTCATGCACAACGAGAAGATACGCTCCTTTATGACTTCCGATACCGTTAGTCAGGTGCACGGGTTGTGGAACAAGCGTCATCTGCTCGACTTCTCGGGGCAATAGTGCTGCGGAAGGAGTGGTTAGGGCGGCAGGTAGTGCCGTGCGGAGGATATGAGATAAGAAGATAGGATGGGCGACCATCGAGAAAAAAAGATAAGAAAGTAAGTTAAGCACAAGAGAGTGTGTATCTATTGTTTAGTTTTATTAGTGTTTTGTGTATCTATTGTGTAATTGTTGACTCATCAGGTTGACGTAAATTTGGTAAATAAGATTTCAGGTAATATATTGGGGGGACAGTCGAGCCGTAGTGACGGTGAGCTGTTCCCCTTTTTTGTTTTGCTCGTTGCCGCCTCGCCGCGCAGGGAATTTTGGCGCGCCTTTCCTGCTCTTTCTTGTAGGTGCTTGCTTTGTTCTTAACAGATTGATAATCTGTTGCTTGTGGATTGATGGGGCATGCCGTGGCGAAAGCATACCTTTTGGGTGGCAAAAGCATACCTTTTGGCAGGTAAAACCATACGTTTGGTGACGTAAAAGCTATGCTTTCGTTTTTCGGGCGGTGAGCTTTGGCAGTTTGAGCGGGAAGTGGTGGTGTGTTTTCTTTGAGGATGTCAGGGCCGTTGGAGGCGTGAACGTGTGAAAAACATGGGCGAAAGCCTTTGTCCAGCCTTCGCCCATGTGGGTTCTTTCATTGCAGTCGGTCTTTCTCTCCTTGACCGGCTCCGGTGCCTTTATACTTGCTTTTGGCTGCGTTGAAGTTGTACTTCACGGTGAGCGACACCTCGCGGGAGTCGCTCCGGTTTATCTGCGTGGTGCTGGTTTGGTAGAAATAGAGGTTGTTTCCGCTCTTTTGCGACTTGAACACGTCTGATGCGCTAAGGTATATTGTGAGCTTGCGGTCGAAGAGGAATTTGTATATGCTGGCGTTCATCGAGAAGATGTGGCGCGACATATAAAGGTTCTCGCTGTATCCCTTTGAGGAGTAGGCCATGTTGGCCGTCGCCATCCAGCCTTTGCCCAGCTCAAGCGTGTTGGAGAACTGCAGCGACAAGAGCGGCGTGTTGAAGTGTCGTCGTCCCTCGCGGGTGTCCATGCCCAGCCATTGTTTGCTGATGCCCGCCGTAAGCTGTGGCCACCAGTTGCCTATCTGCGGACTGAGCGATGCGTAGCCCGATACCGACTTCAGGCTGTTGAGGTTGGTGAAGCTGATGAGCGTCACCGATGTAGACTCTTGGTAAGGCTCTCCCCAATAGATGATGGCGTTGCGCCGGTCGGTGTAGCTCACGCTGCACTGGAAGAATCCGCGTGCGCCCATGAGCGTGAGGCTGTGTACGCGCTCTTGTTTCAGAAACGGGTTGCCGCCTTGATAGGTGAAGCGGTTGCCGTAGTAGATGTTTTCGCTCAGCTGGCCGTATGACGGGCGGCGCGTCTTGAGATTGTAGAACAGCCCCAGTTGCGTCTTGCCGAATTGAGCCGTGAAGGATGCGTTGGGATAGAAGTTGGAGTAATTGCGGCGATCGTTTTCGTCTGTTCCGTTCTCGCGGTGCATCCACACTCGCTCGTAGCGCAGTCCGGCACTCACTTGGCCGAAGGGCAGGGGATAGGAGAAATCGGCAAAGGGGGCGAGATGGTGCTCTGTGGTGGTGCTTCTTGATGCGTCGATTTGGCTTCCCACGCCGCTGTAGGTGTCTTTTCGTCTTGCTCCCGAGTATTCCGTTCCGATGGACAGCTTGGCTTTGGCTATTTGCAGTGTGCTGGCAAGTTTGGTGGCAACGAGCAGACTGCGGGTGCTGCTTGTCGATGCAAACAGGCGGTCGTCTTGATTGGTGCTTTCCTCTTCTTGCTGGCTTCGGCTGTCAGAGCCGTTGTGCATGAAGTCGAAGTCCCAGCTGATGCCGGCTTGGCCTATCTTTCCCTCATAGTAGGCGTTGAGCAGCCCGCTTGGCTGATAGGTGGTGGTGTTGTGGCTTTGGGTGGTGAGGTGGTCGAAGTCGTTGTCGTTGGCCGTAACGGACGATACTATGGTGTTGCTGCTCTTTGATGAGGGGTTGGTGCCCAATATGTATCTGAATCCCAAGAAGTTGTTGTCGTCTATCTGATAGTTCATTCCCAGTTGGTTGCTCACGGACATGGAGCGGACATAGGTGTTTTGGTCGAGGGCTATGTTCCAGAGCGTGTCGGCCTCCACGCGTTGTGTGAGGTTGCTTTTCGACCATGTTTTGTTTCGTGAGAAGGAGTGGAATCCGAACACATCCAGCTTTCCGCTTCGGTAGTTCCATCCCGCACTGGTGTAGTAGTCGGTGTTGTCGCCTTGGTATATACTGCTTCTGAGGTTCATGCCAAGTCCTTCTCCCGCAGGCTTGTGGGTTACGATTTTGATGACGGCATAGACGCTTGCGCTGTATTTGGAGCCAGGCGCGGTGATGACTTCCACAGACTTGATGTCTTCCGAGCGCAAGTTGTCAACGTCAGACATATTGATTACCTTTCTGCCATTCAGGTATATAAGTGCGCCGCCGCGTCCGAACACGCCGTAGCCACCTCCCGATTTATACACTCCGGGAATGTGCGACAGCACTTCAGATCCTGTTCCCAGTCTTGCCAGGGCTGTTCCCGTGATGGTGGTCATCATGCCTTCTTCGGTTATTTTGAAGTCGGGCTTCTTGGCTCGCACGGTCACCTCGTCAAGGCTGTTAGTGGATTCGCTGAGTGTGATGTTGGTAACGGGGGATGAGATGGCAACGGTCTTTGTCTCATATCCTATACTGGATACTCTCAGCAGCATGAGCCGTGGATTGGCTTCAAGGTTATAGTGGCCGTCTCTTCATCGGCCACAACGCCATCCACAAAGGAAGAGTCGGCTTTCAGTATGGCCACAACGTTGGCGAAGGATACGGCGTTGCCTGCCGAAGAGGTAATCTTGCCTTGTATGTTGTCTGCCCATGCCGTTGTAAGTGAGGCTGACGCAAGAGCCAGAATGATAAATAGACGTTGTTTCATGATGACTTATAGTTTAAAGTATGTCTCCAAATATTTGATCAATCCTCGTTTGTTGATGTCGCAAGGCTCTTCTTCAAGAAGAAAATTGATGTCGCAAAGTTAGTAAAATTATAGGAATGGGGAATAAATAGTTTTAGAAAAAGTCTCTGGGGGGGGGTGAAAGGGGTGCTTTTAACAGTAATTAATGTTATTGTGCTTTATTCTTTTGGCGACTTTGAGGTTTGTGTGGGCATATAAAAATGGTAGGAAGTTAATAAGGAAAGGTTGGGATGTGAAGGCGGAAAATGAAGGAAGCCGTTGGCATCGTGGCCAACGGCTTCCTTATGGGGCAAATGTCTTCTATTGAGTTTGTGCGTAGGCGCAATTGCCTTTTGTTAGGCACGGCCGTTGCAATAATCCTAATTTATCTTGGGATAACGCCGGAACCATCCGTCCATTCGCAGACGCATCACGCCAAACAGTGCTTCGGAGAAAATGCCGCCGCTCATCTTGCTGGTGCCTTCGCGCCGATTGACGAAGATAACGGGCACTTCCTTGATTTTGAAGCCAATCTTATAGGCTGTGTATTTCATTTCTATTTGGAACGCGTAGCCCTTGAAGCGTATCTCATCGAGCGGAATGGTCTCCAGCACGCGCCGGTTGTAGCAAACGAATCCTGCTGTGGTGTCGTGGATGTTGACCCCGGTGACGAAGCGGACATAGCAGGAGGCGAAGTAGCTCATCAGCACGCGCCCCATAGGCCAGTTGACAACGTTCACGCCGCTTACGTAGCGGCTGCCCACACTGAGGTCGTAGCCATCATCGTGGCACGCGCCGTAAAGTCGAGGCAAGTCGTTGGGGTCGTGGCTGAAGTCGGCATCCATCTCGAAAATGTACTCGTAGCTGTGTGCCAAAGCCCATTTGAATCCAGCAATATAGGCTGTGCCCAGTCCTTGCTTGCCGCTGCGCTCAATGATGAAGAGGCTGCCGGAAAACTCTTTTTCTATCAAACCGTGTACGATGGCTGCCGTTCCGTCGGGGCTACCGTCATCAATGACAAGGATATGGAAGTGTTTGGCCAAACCGAATATGGCCCGGATGATTTTCTCGATGTTCTCTTTCTCGTTGTAGGTCGGGATAATCACAATGCTGTCGCTCTTCTCCATGTCGAAATGATTTGATATTCAGTGCAAAGTTAGTACATTTTCTTTTAAGAATGCAAGACTTTGGATGAAAAAAGCCTTTATGCGAATCTTACTGGTCGGGATTCTCCACAAAGCCTTTGTATTCGTCCACCAATCCCGACATGACACTTTCGTAGGCTTTGTCCATGGTCTCCTTGATGGCATCAGGGCCTTGGCCATTGGGGAATATTGGCTCATGGATGGTGAGCGAGAGGCGATGCCAGCTGAGCCAGCGCATATCGCGCATTCGGGGCATAACATCGAACGACCCGTTGATGGTGAGCGGGCACACAGGTAGCTGCAACTCGTCGGCGAGCATGAATGCGCCACGGCGGAACACGCCCATGTGGCCGGTGAAACTGCGTGCGCCTTCAGGGAATACCACCAGCGACATACCCTCTTTCAGCACTTCGCGCGCTTGGTCGTAGGTGCGGCGCACTTTGCTGGGGCCGCGCTTGTCGACATAGATGTGGTGGGCTTTCTCGCACGCTTTGCCTACGAGCGGCATCTTGCGAAGACCTTGCTTCATCATCCACTTGAAGTTGCGGTTGAGGAATCCGTAGATGATGAATATGTCGAAAGCTCCTTGGTGGTTGCTCACGAACACATAGCTTTGGCCTTTGCGCAAATGTTCTCTTCCCTCTACCTTGATGGGGAGCAGACTAATCCAGATGACAAGTCGTCCCCACCATTTGCCGGGGTAGTATCCCCAAAAGTGACCGTTGCCAAGAGTGCAACCAATGGTTGTGGTGATGGCGGTGAGAGCCGACAGGATGATGACCATGGGGGCAACGATGAACAGCTGATAGATTCTGTATAGGAGTTTCATCTTTTTCTCTTTTAAGTTGTTTTGTTTTATTTGTTATGAGTTGTTTGTTGGCGTTTGTGTCTGGCGCGGCTGATTGTGTTGCCGGCGGAACGTCTTTTGCTCTTCAAAGTGATGAGCGTTATTTCGTTGGGCATATTCAGACGGAAAGGAATCAAGCCCCCCAAGCCGGCGTTGACATAGAGGTAGCGTCCGTTCTCTTCGTAAAGACCTTTGTCGGGCTGACCGCCAATCATTGTGGGGCGCAGTCCGAACAACTGCATTTGCCCGCCATGCGTGTGTCCGCTCAGTGTTAGCTGCGCGCTGGTCAGGGGCAGAACGCTGGTCTTCCATGCGGCAGGATTATGTTGCAGCATAATGAGGAAGGCATCCGGGGAAATGCTTTTCATCAATTTGGCAGAGCCGGCATAGTTGGGGTAGGGGGATTTGCCTTTGTCTTCCTCACCGGCAATGACAATGGAGTCGTTGCCACGGCGGATAATGATGTGCTCTTCCACCAAAGGAGTCCATCCCAGTTTCTCGCGCTCAATGCTAATCAACTCGCGTTTCATGCGCTTGTCTTCTTCCGGAGATGCTTCCACATAGCGTGCATAGTCGTGATTGCCCAGAATGGAAATCGTTCCCCGCATTGTGTTTGCCAGTATGGGCACATACGGGATGACCTCACGGGGGCGCATATTCTGCAGGTCGCCCGTGAAAACCATCAAGTCGGCTTGTTGCTTGCGTATGGAGTCCATTTCGGCTTTCAGTATTTGTTTTCGCCAATTGGTGAAAGACCCTACGTGCAAGTCGGAAACGTGAAGGATTCTGTAGCCATCGAAAGCCTGTGGGAGGTTGTCGAAGTAGAGCGTAGTGTGGGTGACACGGATTTGCGACAGCCCGAACGTAAGGCCATAGACGTAAGTTCCGAATGCCACAATGCCCAATACGATGCCTAAGTAATGGCCGGGATTGAAGCGGGGACGGTTAAAGAACCGTATGCAACAAGAGCCGATGAAAGAGCAAATGGCGAAGATGGCCTTCGGGCCAACGAAGAATCCTAATAATAAAAGGTAGGTGTAGAGCCACGTGATGTCGGATGGCGCAAAGTTTTTCTGCGATGCCAGCGAGATGGTATAGGCCGACAGGCCAATGCAGGGAAGCCACCACAGCAGCCGCATCCACCATGTTACGCTATATCGGCGGCGGAAATAATGCACGTCGATATAGAGGTCGGAAAGTACGATGACCAAGATGAGGGGGATGACGATTCTCGCTATCAATGTGGTGTTGGCTCTTTATCGGTCAAATACCAGCTCTTCGCCCCGGTAGTTCTCATCGAAGCGTCCGCTATCGTAGACAACGTGCCCGTTGCAGATGGTCTTTTCCACCCGCCAGTTGAAAGTGTTTCCCTCAAGCGGACTCCATCCGCATTGGCTTTGTATGCATGCTTGGGTAAGCGTCCATGGCGCGTTTGGTCGCACGATGGCTATGTCGGCGTGATAGCCTTCGCGAAGAAATCCACGGCCTTTGATGCCAAAATAGCTGGCGGGATGATGAGCCATCAGACTTGCCAGCCGCTCAATGGTGAGGCAACCGGCATCGACCAGTTCCAACATGGCGCAGAGAGAGAACTGCACCATTGGCATCCCCGATGCTGCTTTGGCGCATCCTCCCGTCTTTTGTGCGGGCAGATGAGGGGCGTGGTCGGTGGCTATGGTGAGGATTCCTCCATCGTTCAGTGCCTTACGCAAGGCTTCGCGGTCGTGTGCGGTCTTGATGGCGGGGTTGCATTTTATGCGTGCGCCCAGTGTGGAGTAGTCTGCATCGGTGAAGAGCAGGTGGGCTATTACGGCCTCGGCGGTGACCTTTGCCTGCGGATGTGAGGCTATCAAGTCCAGTTCGCGCGCCGTGGAGATGTGGGCAATGTGCAACCTTGCGCCGGTCTCCTCAGCCAAGGCAATGGCCAACTCTGATGATTTCACGCACGCTTCCTCGCTGCGTATCTCCGGGTGGTGGGTCACCGCAGGGTCTTCTCCATACTCCGCCTTGGCCTTGCGCATATTCTCATCAATGATGTCCGAATCCTCGCAATGTGTCATGATGGGTATGTTGAGCCTTGCGCCCATGCGGAAGATGTCTTCCAAGGCTTTTCGGCGGTCTACGAGCATATTTCCCGTAGACGAACCCATGAACACTTTGATGGCGGGAGTATGCTGCCAGTCGGCTTGGCGCAGTGTCTCGGCATTGTCATTGGTGGCACCGAGGAAGAAGCAATAGTTCACGGCACTGTCCCTGCGTCCCGCTTCCCGCTTGGCATTCCATGCGTCAAGTGTCGTTGTTGGCGGATTGGTGTTGGGCATCTCCATATAGGAGGTCACGCCGCCAAAGGCCGCCGCTCTGCTTTCGGAGCGTATGGTGGCCTTGTCGGTCATGCCCGGCTCGCGAAAATGTACGTGCTCATCAATTACTCCGGGCAGAATGTAGCACCCCGCGGCGTCAATGATGTGGTTGAATGCCTTTTGGGTGGGCGCGTTGCCAGTCCCAATGGATTCTATGCGGCCGTCATCGCCAATAACGATGAAGCCTTTGTAGCTTTTGCCCTCATTGACAATAATGCCATTTTCGATGAGTGTAGCCATCTTTACTTGCTTTTATTAGTAGGAAAGGGAGTCGCCCGCCATCTCGTTGGGTGTGGGTGGCGCGGCGGATTCTGCTCCCGCTGGTGGCGTGGGGATGGAGGCATCATCGGATATGATGCCGTTGCTGCGTCGCAGTGACTCTTGGAAGTCATCGTAGAACTGCTTTACTTCCGGATCGTTCTTGAAACTCTCGGGGGCTTTCACCATGATGAACTCTATCCATGATGGCAATGCGCTGAGTGCGTTGGCAAACATATAGTCGTTCATCCATGTGGGATAAGCGTCTGGGGTGGTGTCGTAGGTGATACGGGTGAAGAATCCCCACGGACCGAGAATGTTCTCAAAGTTGTCGGTAACGAACTTGGTGAACAGCTTGTCGCCTTGCTGATAGACGTTGAGGGCTTTTTTGACGAGCCGCAGGTTCACGGTAGCCTCGTCTTGTCCATCAAGCAGGGCGGAACTTTGCTCATGATCGATGTCGACGTATTGATTGCGAATCTGTACGAACTTGTTCCAGAACTTGTTCAGTTTGTCATTCAGAGCCGTTCCTGTCACCTTTTGCTGGGTGTTGTCAAGCTTGATGCTGATGTTTCCCTCCTCTATCACCACGGGCAGGAGCAGGTCTTTGTCGTCCATGAATATGCGGGCGATGTGTGCGCTGTCTACTTTTCCGCTGAAAGCGAACTGCCCGTGCACTACATCGCAGGAGTCAAGGTTCATCAGTGTGCCGTCTTTCTGCACTTTCAAGTAGAGTTTCTGACCGTCAAGGTCTGATACGTTGGAAGTGCCTTGTATGTCGTAAGACCCCGCACATGAGGTGAGCGACAGAAGAGAAGCGGCGATATAGACAATCTTGTTCTTTACCATGATTCTTTTTTGATTCGGTCCCGCAAAAATACAATGGATAATTGAGGGCGGGAAACTTTTTCAGACGATTTAATCCTGTGGCCTGTCCTTTTAGTTTTTTTCAGTATTCCCTTGTTCTTTCTTCAGCTCGTAGCCGATGCGGTGTGTCGTGTAGACCTCAAGCAGCGCGCCTATGAGCAGAGCCACCACCCAGTTGTTGTGGAATATGTTGACGTAGTTGGCATAGCCGCCTATGGAGTGGGAGAACCACGGACGCATTAGGTGATAGCAGTCTTCCACCATGAATACTCCCGCAAGGACAAAGCAGCACAGGGCAAAGCCTTGTATGCGGCGCAGACGGCGCAGCGTGATGTTGTTTCCTTCGTAGGATTGCCGTGCCTGCATGGCCGCAAAGAGAATGCCGCCCACAAGCACGAGCCAGCACACCACTGCCTGCCAAAGAAAAAACACGTAGCAGCCGGCACCCGCCACCATGAGGATGCCGCCAGCCAAGAAGAGGATGCTCTCCGTTCTATTCAACTGTCTCATTGCTGAATTTGTTGTCTTCCGGTTGTTCGTCGTCGCTCAGCACGAAGATGTCTTCATCATCGGTCTTCATGAAGTAACGCTCGCGCGCCACTTGCGCTATTGCGCTGGGATTACGGCGCAGCTCACGCAGCAGCTTTTTGTCGGCCTCATAACGTTCCTCGTACTGCTTGATTTCCTCGCGCAGTTCGGAAATTTTGTGCTCATACTCAAAGCGTTTCATGAAGCTGTCTTCGCCCACGAAACCCACGTAAAGCACGCCCGCCACAATCACTATGTGATACTTGAAGCGGTTGAATACCTTGATGATATGTCCGGTAATCTTAATCACGTTCGAAAAATGTTAGTGCAAAAGTAAGCATTTATAAGCAGACGGGGAGAAAACGGGGCTGCATTTTTTATCTATTTAACCATAAAATAGGAATGAACGCAGTGGCCGTAAACGACTTTTTTGTTACCTTTGCAAGCGTCATACAGTATTTCAAATACCTATACGAATGAACGAATACATTGTTTCGGCGCGCAAATACCGGCCGATGACCTTTGCCTCAGTGGTGGGACAGGATGCTCTGACCACCACGCTCCGCAACGCGGTCAAGAGCGGAAAGCTGGCTCACGCCTACCTGTTCTGTGGGCCGCGAGGCGTGGGCAAGACCACGTGTGCCCGCATTTTCGCCAAAGCCATCAATTGCGAGGCTCCTACAGCCGATGGGGAAGCCTGCGGAGAATGCGAGAGCTGCAAGGCGTTTGATGAGGGACGGTCGTTCAACATCTTCGAGTTGGATGCCGCGTCCAACAACGGCGTTGACCAAATCAAGCAGCTCATGGAGCAGACACGCATACCGCCGCAGGTGGGAAAATACAAAGTCTTCATCATCGATGAGGTGCACATGCTCTCTGCCGCGGCGTTCAATGCTTTTTTGAAGACCCTTGAGGAGCCGCCGGCTCACGTTATCTTTGTTCTTGCCACAACAGAGAAGCACAAGATACTCCCCACGATTCTCTCCCGATGCCAGATTTACGATTTTGAGCGTATGTCGGTGCCCAACATCATCCGCCAATTGAAGATGGTGGCCGAGCGGGAGGGCATTGCTTGCGAGGAAGAGGCACTGGGCGTGATAGCCGAGAAAGCCGATGGCGGAATGCGCGACGCGCTCTCCATCTTTGACCAAGTGGCCAGCTTTTCCCAAGGCAACATCACTTTCCAGACTACTATTGAGGATCTCAACGTTCTCGATTCCGACAATTATTTCAATACGGTCGATTTGGCACTTGCCAACAAGGTGGCCGACATCATGGTGCTCTTGAACGGCATTTTGTCGAAAGGCTTCGATGGGGGCAACTTCGTTGTGGGGCTTGGCGCGCACATTCGCAATGTGCTCATGGCCAAAGATCCGCAGACACTCCCCTTGCTTGAGGTGAGCGAGCGTCAGCGCGAGCGCTTTGCCGGTCAGGCACAGAAGTGCCCTACGGCATTTCTCTATGAGGCGTTGCGCTTGGTCAACCGTTGCGATGTGGAGTACAGGCAGTCGTCAAACAAGCGTTTGCTGGTGGAACTGACGCTCATCGAGATAGCGCAGATAACCCAGGCCGATGATGCAAAGCCCGGTGCGGGGCGTAGCCCCAGGCGATTGAAAACCCTGTTTCAGAACCTTGTCCTTCAGGCACAACCGCAAAGAGGCTCGCAGGTGGCCTTGGTTGCGCAGCGTTCACGGCATCATGCCCCGCAGACGGTGGAGCCGGTGGCTGAGAGGACTGCGTCTGCCGAGATGGAGGTGGCTGGCGGTCAGCAGCCGTTGGCAACAGTAACCGTCAATACAAGCCACCCGGCGGCCTCGCTCAAAGGCACGAAGCTCAACCTTGGGCGTATGGGAATGTCGTTCAACAGCATTCTCCATCCCGAGAAGAAAAAAGAGGAACAGACTGTTGAGACGGTCAAGATAGATGAGGATAAGCCTTTCACAGAGGATGAATTGCTTGTTCAGTGGCGTGCTATGTGCAACCGTATGCCCGACAATATGCAGGCCATGGCCGTGAGAATGAAGAACATACGCCCGGCCATCACGACCTATCCTAATGTGGAAGTGGTGGCCGAGAACCAGATCCTCTATGATGAATTGGAGAGGATTCGCAACCGAGTTCGTGTTACTTTGGCCAAATGCTTGCAGAACAGTAGTTTGCAGATTAGTATTCGCTTGGCGCGGCAGGAGGAAATCAAGCCAATACTTTCGCCGAGGGAGAATTTCTGCAAGCTGAAGGAGGAGAATGCGGCGGTGAGCAAGCTGGCGCGGGGGTTGGGACTCGACATAGCATAGTCGCTTGTGCTGGATATAGCATCATGATTTTTTGGCAATTATTTTGGCCAGTCAGAAAAAAAGCACTACTTTTGCAGCCGTTAAAGACAGCAGGCTCCGTAGCTCAGTTGAATAGAGCGTCAGATTCCGGTTCTGAAAGTCAAGGGTTTGAGTCCCTTCGGAGTCACTTTTCCCGTTTGGGAAAATGCTTGCAAGTACACATTTCCAAATAGTTTTTTGAGTCAGCGAGGAGTGTGGCGGATACCGTTTGTGGGGTGTTCGGCTTCACTTTGCTGTGCCTTTTCCGTGCTTGGCGCGCGTTGTTTGTCGCAGGCTGCTTGTATTGTTGGAATGAATTTCTATTGTGCTGCAAATGGCTGTGTGTCAGTTGCTTTGCAAAAGGTATGGTTTCGCTGGCTGAAACCATACCTTTTGCTGTGCGAAACCATACGTTTTGCAAGGCAAGAGCATACGTTTGATATGCTTGATGATGGCGTAAGGCTGTGGGGTGGGGTGTTTGTCAGTTGCCGTATGGGATTTTTTGCGCGATGGCGAAGCGTGTGTGGCTTCTTTTGCGGTGGGGGTATGGAATGGAAAAAGCGTTGCCACACCGCTGTATGCAGGCAGGTGTGGCAACGCTCGTGTGGTATGCTTGTATTGCGTGTGGTAAGATGTTGCGCGTGCGGGGGCTTTGTCCGCATGGCGGAACTTAGTAGACGCGCGGGCCAAAGATGGCGGTTCCCACGCGCACGAGGTTGCTTCGGCACTCCACGGCAATAGCGTAGTCGTGGCTCATTCCCCATGAGCGCACGGCGAAACGCTCGTCATCGGCAAAGTGCTTGGCCTTTACCTCATCAAAGAAGTCGGCCGCAAGGTTCATCTCTTGGCGTATCTGGCTCTCATCGGGCACGTTGGAGGCCATCATCATCAGTCCGCTGATGTGTATGTTCTCCATCTGGCGCCACTCTCCCTCGTCCAGCATCTTGCGGCAGTCGCTCAGCGAGAATCCGTATTTGGTCTCCTCCTCGGCAATGTGCAGCTCCAGCAGCACGTCCACCACGCGGTTGTGCTTGGCGGCTTGCTTGTTGATTTCCTTGAGCAGCTTCATGCTGTCCACGGCCTCAATCATCGAGATGTAGGGGGCGATGTATTTCACTTTGTTGGTCTGCAAGTGGCCGATGAAGTGCCATTCAATGTCTTTCGGCAGTGTCTCCACTTTCTTCTTCAGCTCCTGCTCATGGCTCTCGCCGAAGACGCGCTGCCCCACGGCGTAGGCCGCCTCGATGTGCTCGTTGGGGTGGTATTTGCTCACGGCCACCAGCTTGACGCCCTCCGGCAGGTGGCTGCGCACCTCTTGCAGGTTCTTTGCTATGTCTACCATGATGCTTCCTCCTGCTCCCTTATTCGGCTTGTTGCTGTTCGTATTCGGGCTTGTCGTCAGGCTCTGCGGCTTTCTTGGCCTTGTTGTCGTGCTCAAACACGTCCATAATCTTCGTGTCGGCGATGGATGCTATCTCGTAGTCGATCATCGTTGAGCCCATTATCTCGTCCACATTCTTCACCGCGCCGCTCACCGATGCGGCCTGCACGAGATAGTAGACGCTGGTGCGTTTCTCCCGCTCGCTCTTCTCATCGATGGTGATGAAGGAGAGCTTGCACTTGTACCACTTGTCATCGTTGTCGGCATCGCTGAAAAACACTTCGCCATAGGTGGCCGGGTTGATGGCTTTCACCTCAAAGTCGCCGCTGATGTAGGCACTTATCTCCTTGCTGATGGCTTCCTCGGCCTCGCCAAAGGTGTAGGCGTCCACCACGTATGTCTCTATCACCTTCTTGTTTTGCCCGTCTTCCATTGTCTTCTCGTAGCGGACGCGGGTCTCAAACCAGTTGGCTGTTCTGCTTCTCATCTTTTTTCCTTATTCTAAAAAGTTTCCGTTCCTTATTTATAATATGCGCAATGACAGCTGGATAAGGGCTGCCAATCGGATTGCAAAAGTAGTAAGAAAATCCCACATTCGGCAAGTTGGGGTAAAGTTTTTCTTCTTTGCCTTTGCCGTTTCCGCGAATTGCCGTAACTTTGCACAAAGTAATTATCATCCAAGCGCATTCCCCGTAATGCGGGAGCCTTTTTATTTTAATATCTAAGAATATGCCGGAAATATCAGCACGCGGGCTTATGACGCCCGAATCTCCTATCCGCAAGCTCGCTCCTTTGGCCAACGCCGCCAAGGAGAGAGGAACGAAAGTGTATCATCTGAACATCGGCCAGCCCGACGTACACACGCCGCAGTGTGGTCTCGATGCGCTGAAGCACGTCGATGAGAAAGTGCTGGCCTATTCGCCCAGCCAGGGCATAGCCAGCTACCGCGAGAAGCTGTGCGGTTACTACGCGAAGTATAACATCAACTTGACCCCTGATGACATTTTGGTCACCACGGGTGGCTCGGAGGCATTGCTTTTTGCCTTCATGGCCTGCCTGAATCCGGGCGATGAGGTTATCGTGACCGAGCCTGCCTACGCCAACTACATGTCGTTTGCCATCATGGTGGGTGCCAAGGTGCGTCCTATTCACACGAGCATCGACAATGGTTTCGCTCTGCCCAGCGTGGAAGAGTTTGAGAAACTCATCAATCCAAACACGCGCGCCATCCTCATTTGCAACCCGAACAACCCGACGGGCTATGTCTATACGCGCGATGAGATGAACCAGCTGCGCGATTTGGTGAAGAAGTATGGTCTCTATCTCTTTGCCGATGAGGTCTATCGTGAGTATATTTACACCGATGAGCCTTATGTGTCGGCCATGCATTTGGAGGGAATTGAGCAGAATGTGGTGCTTGTAGACTCGGTTTCGAAGCGTTATTCCGAGTGCGGCATCCGCATTGGCGCGCTCATCACGAAGAATACGGAGGTGCGCAAGGCCGTGCTGAAGTTCTGCCAGGCTCGCCTTTCGCCCCCTCTCATGGGACAAATTGTGGCAGAGGCATCGCTCGATGCGCCCGACAGCTATTTCAAGGGCGTGTGGGATGAGTACTTGATGCGCCGCAATTGCCTCGTGGAAGGCCTCAACCGCATCCCCGGTGTCTACTCTCCGATGCCCAAGGGCGCGTTCTACACCGTGGCCAAGCTCCCTGTCGACAATGCCGAGAAGTTCTGCCGCTGGTGCTTGGAGGAGTTCTCGTATGAGGGCGAGACCGTGATGATGGCTCCGGCGAGCGGATTCTATTCCACGCCCAACACGGGTACGGATCAGGTTCGCCTTGCCTACGTGCTCAACTGCGACGAGCTGCGCAAGGCTCTTGTTGTGCTGGAGAAGGCTTTGGAGGCTTATCCCGGCCGCATTTAGTCAACTATCGGATAACGGGGAATTAGAGGCTACTCGCTGGGGAGACCGCTTTCGGGCGGTCGGCGGATAGCGTCTAATTCCCCCGTTTCATTCATTCCGCAGCGCGGTGGCCACCCTTTGGCCGTCTCCCTGCAACTTGTTTGCATTCCCAATTCAAGAATATTTCCATTCGCCAATGAATTTTCCCTTATTCATCGCACGCAGAATCTATGGCAGCGGCGCAGGAAGCCAGCGGGTGTCGAAGCCGGCCATCCGCATCGCCACGGCCGGTGTGGCCATCGGACTGGCCGTGATGATAGTCACCGTGAGCGTAATCCTTGGCTTTAAGCACACCATTCGCAACAAGGTGGTGGGCTTTGGCAGCCACATCACCGTGTCCAACATCATGAGTCTGATGTCATCGGAGCAGTATCCCATACAGATGGGCGACTCGATGACCACCGTCTTGAAGCGCGTGCCGGGGGTAAGGCATGTGGAAAGGTTTGCCCTCACGCAGGGAATACTCAAAACCGATGACGACTTTCTGGGCGTAATGCTCAAGGGAGTAGGGCCGGAGTTCGACTCCACCTTCATCCATGAGAACATGGTGGAGGGAAGCATACCCAAGTTTTCCGACACGGAGGGACAGCAGAAAATCCTTGTTTCGAAGACCATTGCCGACCAATTGCGCCTGAAATGCGGCCAGCGCGTCTTCGCTTATTTCATCAATCAGCAAGGTGTGCGCACGCGCCGATTCACCATAAGCGGCATCTACGAGACCAACCTCAAGCAATACGATCAGCAGATGTGCTTCGTAGACATCTATACGGCCAACCGCCTCAACGGATGGGAGGCCGACCAGTATAGCGGGGCGGAACTGCTTGTGAATGATTTCTCGCGGGTGGACGAGGTGGAAAGCCACATCGTGAGGCGTGTCAACCGCACAACTGATGGCTATGGCGAGACCTATTCTTCGGCCACCGTTACGGAGCTGAACCCGCAAATATTCTCTTGGCTCGACTTGATGGATCTCAATGTGTGGGTTATCCTTGGTCTGATGATAGCCGTTGCCGTTGTTACCATGATTTCGGGGCTGCTCATCATCATTCTGGAACGTACGCAAATGATAGGCATCCTCAAAGCCTTGGGTGGCAGGAACGGTCAGATTAGGCGCGTGTTCCTGTGGTTTGCCACCTTCATCCTTGCCAAAGGACTGCTTTGGGGCAACGCCATCGGGCTGGGCATCGTGGCTTTGCAGCACTTCACGGGCTTAGTGCGCCTCAATCCGCAGACCTACTATGTGAACACTGTGCCCGTAGAGGTGAGCTGGCCCATCGTTGTGGCACTCAATGTGGCCACACTCGTCATCTGTGTGCTGGTGCTTGTGGTTCCGTCCTATCTCGTTTCCCACATCCATCCCGCCAAGAGTATGCACTACGAGTAGCAGCGTGGTTGGGTGTTTTTTGCCTTTGCCCAAAGTTTTATGAACCGCGAGGCGAGCAGAGTGTGTGGGCGATAAAGGGTTATGGCTGTGTGGCACTTGTGTTGTTAGTGTCAGTTTGTTCTATTGTGGTGGCGTGAAGTGTTGATAGAATTGATTACCTTTGCATTGGATGTGAGTGCTTACAAGGCGCGATAACTTCAAACTGCACCGTCCTAATATAAGCAGTGGCCTCATGCCGCTGCTTTTGTTGTTTGAGGAGGTTTGTCATTGCAGAAGATAGGCTGTGCCTCGGCAATTGGAGCAAGCTCCATTGCGTTCGGTTTGCATTATCTTTGCCCTTCTGTATTTAGAATTAGTTTGATATGTTTTTACCCATGTCATTGAAACATGGGCTTATAAGGCGTAAGATAGCCTTGGTGGTTAAGTGATGTTAATATTTTGATTTAAATAAACTTTTATTTGCAGTTGTTTTGTTCAATTAGTTTTTCTTCGTAAATTTGCAATTGGACTATATGGTCTCGTTATTTTGTTGTCACTGCCAGACGAGTTCTGGTGCGATGACATTCGAGACAGCCCACGCCGTGCCGAGTATGGTGGAGTCGAAACATGACAAAGCTGTGCAAAGCGGGCAAAGGGTGGGAAGTGTGGTCCAGACATGATAAGGCGTTTACTCGGCGCTGTGTTTGGGACGTACCGAATCTTGCAAATTCAAAAATCCAGTCTTGAACGTAGCAACGGTAGATTCCTCGGGTGTGATTACATCACTCCTGCGGAGACCTTGTAGACATAGATTGTACCTTTTAGTACAGTGAATTGTTGTATAGGTTTTCCATGGAAGTGGTTATTCATATCGGCGTGGGCTCTAACGTTGTCTGTTCATCTGGATTAGGCAATGCAAGAGCCTTGGTACGTGGAACGGACAACAGGACGATTCCACGCTTTTTATGTCCTTAACTGAGTTCTGTCTAGAGCAAAGTAAGGTCACCGATATGAAAATCGCTGACAACGCATCAATAGATGATAACACCCATGGAGGTGGTGAAATCCCTCCCTGCGCTGGGCTTACCCCCAACGCCCTCCCCGAAGTTCAAGAACCAGTTTTGGCGGAGAACTCACAAACAGGGGTGTCCTTGGACTTTGTACCTAAGGAAACTACGAATGTTTTGTACGCTGTATCTTGTATGGACACACAAAAGATGTGGTTGATGCCTTCAAGATGTCAGATATATTGTGCTATATCCCGAAGTGTTATCAGAAAGTAGAAATGTTTGGGAAGATGAGGCTGCGTAAGGAGTCTCTCCTTTCCAGTCTTGTTTTTGTCTATATGACCCGTGAGCAGACTTACGACTTTGTCAAGTAGTCTGCCAAGACGGCAAAGTTCCTGAAATACTATACAATAAGACCAAAACCCATTGAAGCTGATTCTCAATTCAATCCACCTGTCACTGTTCCCGATGGCATGATAGAAAAGAGATAAAATAAAGTTCATGCTATAACGAAATAATATGTTGCTAGAATAATATGGCCGACCAAGAAATAGTAAAAGCTCTAATAGGACGAGAGTCTGGTGTGACGGCTAAGTTCTTTTTTAAAGATTGTCGTCCATTAATGTTGAGTATCATCCGTAGGGTATTTGATAAACAGAAAGTTGATTATGATGAGATAATAAACGAACTGTACATCTACTTGATGGCTAACGATGCCCGTAGATTGCGACAGTTTAAGTTTGAAAGCACACTCTACCAGTGGCTTAAGACTACTGCCATTCGTTTCTGTCTGAAACTGAAAACGGATGGTGTGGTGATAGATGACGAAAGCCAAGAGCCTCTTGATAATAGAAACAGGCACACAGGTAGTACAAAATCTTCGCAAGCAAAAATGGATGTTGGCAATCTACTTTGCCAAATGAGGAATCAGCGTTACGCCAAAGTAATTCGAATGCTGATGATTGACGATATGACGCCGGATGAGGTTGCTAAAGAACTTTCCGTTACCGTTGACAACCTATATAATATTAAACGCAGGGCTATGGCAGCTCTTGCAGATGTTGCACTTAAAGATAAAAGACATTATGAGCGAAAATAATCATATTTCAGACGAACTGTTGGCTGCATTCCTCGATGGGAATACCAATGCGGAAGACACCATGTGCGTGCTGAAAGCAACAGAGCAAGACATGGAACTGCAAGAAATTATCCGCATAGCAAGTGAGGTGGATGAGGATATGGCTATAACCGTAAAGCCAACTATCGTACCAATGACTGCCATGGCAGCAACAACAAAGGAGACCTATCTATGTGACATCGAGTGTGAAGAATTCGTTCTGCATCAGTTTGGCATTGAGGTGACACATAAAAGCCTTCTCGATACAGCTTACAAGAACTGTTGGCTTAGAGATAAAGGAATGCCTTTGTATAATATAGGTAGGCTTTTAGAGAAAAACAATCTTTCAGTTAGCCGTCGTTACAATTCCACCATTGAGGATGTTATCCGCCTACTCTCAGCAGGAAATCAACTCATTGCCGTAGTTGACGACTCTCTTCTTGGTGATGCCTTGTCGTCAGAGAATCAACATCCCAATCATGCAGTAGTCATTAGCTCGATTTCTACAGAGGCGGGCGAGATAATTCTCTTCAACCCAAATACAGACGAAGAACTGACAAAATACTCAATAACATTATTCTTAGAGGCATGGAGGCAGTCAAACAATTATCTGGTAGTCATAAACACTACCGACAAGTTCATCTATGAGCCGTCACCAATAGGCCTTGACGACGTGGAACTCTCTGGTGACTTGGCAGAATTACAGGAAGCAATAGCCGAAAATGCTCACGAGATATGGGCGAAAAACCGCAGAGACCAAGGTTGGTCGTATGGGCCAGAGCGTAATGACCAAAAGAAAGAGACTCCCGACATGATACCATACTGTAATCTGCCAGAAAGCGAGAAACTATATGATCGTGAAATGGCTATGCAAACACTAAAGTTGGTAAAGAAATTGGGATTTGAAATTGTAAGAAAATAACTTTTTATACGATGATTAATCAATTACTATGTGCAGGTGAAGTTCGAGTTCAAATCAAGACACTATTCCCAATAGTATGCAGTTCTACAAATAATTGGACTGATGTGTCAACGTGGCAATTGGGCTTATTGATAGCATTCGTTGTAATAAGTATTCCCTTGCTTTGGCGCAGTTCTATAAGGAAGTATCTTATTAATCATTTGATGCTTTACGCTTGTATTGTCTTTATTGCTGGTTGGATATTGTATCTAATCGGTTTCAATGATGAAGGAAGCGAATGCAATGCTATAGCCCTATTCCTTCGTGCTGCTATAGCTTCAATGGAAATGTTTGTGTCAGAGTCTGAACTGATAGAAGTGGGAAAAGAAGCTAAAGAAAGCCAATTATACATGTCGCTATTTGCGCTAACTCATTTCCTCGCTATCTGCATTAGTGCTGCGTTTATCATTCATATAATGGGTGTTCGCCTACTCTCCTACATGAAGATGCTTTGCACGTGGAGGAAACAGCAAAAAGATTTATATGTGTTTTTTGATTTAAGCCAAGAGTCTGTCAGTTTGGCAAAAGATATATATAAGACAAAAAAGGACGACAGAAATTATCAAATCATCTTCGTAAAAACTCCAATGGAAGAAAGTCATTTAGAGCGTTTTTCATTCTTCCACCTCCTTAGTTTTGTAGGCCATAGAAATGAGACGATAGAGGAACTGATAGAAATTGGTGCATTGTTGACTTATAGCCGCAAAAGTGTAACTATAGGTATGGATGAAAATGAGTGGAAAAATGCCATTGGACTAGACCGTCTACGTAAATATATAAAGAAATTCGATATTGAACGGAACAAATACTTTTTCTGTTTGTCTCCAAATGAAGACAACAACATCAATACTGCCGTTGCATTGAGTAAATGCTATAAGGAAGCAAAAATATTCTGTAGAGCAAATCGTAACAGTATAACGGATAGTCTCACGAGTTTGAATCTTAAATTTATAGATTCTGCAAATTTGGCGATAATGGAACTTAAAAAGAATGTGGCATATCATCCAGTTTCATTCATCAAACCTGATACTAGGATCGGTATTGCAACCAAACCATTTGGAAGCATGATTGTCGGGTTTGGAGAAACAGGCTTTGAGGTTTTTCGTTTTCTGTATGAATTCAGTTCGTTTGTAGGGAAAGACACCGAAGAGAATTCTTTCTATTGTGATATCATTGATCCAGAAGCCAAACTATTGGAAAACAGTTTGTATCTACATTGTCCAGCATTGGATGAAAAAGATAACAAAAACAAGATCCGCAATATTACATTTCATGAAGGCACAGTAGATAGTAATAGGAGTCTTATAGAGGAACTTATTAAAACTGTAGATTACGTTGTTGTATGCACAGATAATGAGAAAGAGAATCTCTCAATGGGGGTAACTCTTTTGAATTTGGCATACAAGTATCGGCACAGCTCTGATAAACTTGCTGTGTTTATTGGTATTAATGATAATCGGGAATTTAAAAAGGCGCAAGAAATAGCCCAATACTATAAAAGATGCGGACAACGAGATGACAAAGGAAGACGGTATGATTTTACTCTTGTTCCTTTTGGCGCTATGAAGGAACTCTTTACGTATAAGAATATTATCAATGATGATGTGCTAAACAAAGCTAAGGACTTCTACTATGAATACCAAAGAACGGCAAACTTATTAGACGCTGAATATGAAGGAACTCTTTCTGAGTCACCACAACAAGAGTGGGATAATAGAGAAACAAATAAAAAGAAAGACATATATGGAAGTGCAGGCTTGTATTACAAGAATGAGTTGATGCAAAAGGAAGCCCAAGATATAGCCAATGTGTGGCATATCAAAACAAAACTTTATTTAGCAGGGGCTTGCAACTATTGCACGAGTGAAGATGATGCGTGTCCTGCAAACGACCGTCATAAGCTCCTCTGCGAATGTATAAATACCATTATGAAGAAACTCACGGAAAGAATGAAGGAAGCACGTAAATGTCATGAAAAGTTTGCAAGATCGCATGAATTCATCTTGGAACAGATTACCATATACGAAAAAGAGCATAATATTCCTTTGGGGAAATATAAAACTCTTTTTGAGAATCTTGCAAAATGTGAGCATCTACGTTGGGTTGCCTCAAATCGTTTGCTTGGATATCGTATATTTGAAGGAGCCAAAGATAATGAAAAGCACTATCTCCAAAAGAAGCATGCATGTATGGTTTCTAACGAGGAATTAGTTTCTAACGAAAAGTTGAAAGAAACCATCAAGTACGATTACAATACTATTTTGGTATCAATGAATACTACCAAAAATAAATCAATCTGATTAGATTATGGAAAACAGGAAATATGATGTGTTTGTAAGCTGTTCAAGAAAAGATTCTAAAATCGTAGATAGAATTTACTAATTGATGAGACAAAAACAAATAGTGTATTATTGGCATGCTCCTTATGATATAAAACCAACATTTAATCCACAAGGACCAATGGATGGAACAGAAAAGGTTTATTGTGGTGGAAGTTTTTTGAGTGAGGTAAAAGAATACCGAGTGACTATCAGAGAGAAGGATTCTCCTAATGAAAACTCTGAAGATGTGGGGCTTAGATTGGTAATCAGTGCTTGATGTTTCGATTATGTTGGAGAAAGAATGCACTGATATAAAAATAAAATAATAAAAATACATTTTCCCATGATTAAACCAGCTGAATTTATCCACCCCGAAGATGCAGCGGCTCTGCGCCAGTTGGAGAGCATCCCTGGCTTTCCTGCAATAGCCAAGAAAGTGTTGGAATTGGGTTATGAGAAACTCAAGTACGGACTCAATATGGCATCCACCATACGCCTGTCTCCTACCCAGTTGCCGGAACTTTACAGACATCTCCCACCTATTTGTGGACGTTTGGGCATCAAAGAGCCAGAGTTCTATTTGGAGATGAATCCCGTACCTAATGCCTATACTTCCGGTGACACCCGTGTGTTTATCGTTGTCACATCAGGACTTGTAGAAATGATGGACGATGAGGAGTTGGATGCAATCTTGGCGCATGAGTGCGGACATATCCTTTGCCGTCACGTTGTCTATAAGATGGTGGCAGACTATCTGTCGATGGGACTTGATGCACTGGGCATATTGGGCTCTCTTGCAAAGCCAGTGGAATATGCTCTGCTATATTGGAGCCGCAAGGCGGAACTCTCGTGTGATAGATGTGGCAGTATCATCACCTCGCCTGATGTTGTGGCTCGCTCCATGGCACGGTTGGCAGGTGGACCAAAGTCTATCACGCAAAACATCAATATGGAAGAATGGGCTAAGCAAGCAGACAAGTACGAGGAGATAAAGAACGATGGTTTGTGGAACAAAACGCTTCAGTTGGCTGTCACCATCGGCATGACACATCCATTTAGTGCTGTTAGGGTACGAGAAATCCTTAAATGGGGGCAAAGTCCCCAATACAGAAATCTGAAGGAGAACCTCCGTTTGGAGTCTTTAGGAAGGAAATGTCCAAAATGTAACAGAGCGGTATCAACCGACTGGGCATACTGCAAACATTGTGGAGCAAAATTATAAGTATTCATCATAAAGCTATTATTTATATGCTTTTCAACGAAAAAGGAATTTTGAACATTGACGAGGTGGTTGCCAACAATACATCTTTCAAGAAAATCATGGAAGATGGTATCGTAACCGAAGAAGAAGTAAAAGCACAGTCAGACAAAGTAATAGCCATACTTCATGACATGGAAGCCAAATACACACAGGAGCAGTTGGCGGAAATCAAGAGGCTGCTGGCTGAAACGAGTGTGCTTTATGCAGTATATAGTTTTCATTCAAAAAATTGATAAATAAAAACATGGCAACTTTCAGCACTAAAAAGATATTATACGGTTCTACATCATTGATTCCGACTATAGCCAACCGTATTCAAGAGGAGTTTCAAAACGATGGTTACGAAGTCTCAATGGACGCGTTGAATAGTGGTGGTTATGACATCTCCATTACCAAGGGTGGCGTTTTCAAGGCGATACTCGGAATGAAGACAGCCTTAAAGGTAACATTACTCCCACATGGCAACGACATCCACTTTGAGGCTGGAGTTGGCATTTGGGGTCAGCAAGCCATCCCGACGGTCATCTCTATGCTCTTCTTTTGGCCCGTCCTCATCACACAGATTTGGGGTATGGTGGAACAGTCAAAGCTTGATGACAAGGCTTTGGAAATTGCTCAGAATGTCATTTGTATGAACAATCAGACATTATCTCCCACAGATTTCAACGCAGGAGGGAAATTCTGCACCAGTTGCGGTGCATCAGTGTCAGAACAAGCCAAGTTCTGCCCAAAATGTGGTATTAAGCTGTAAGTGGAAAGAGGATAGAAATACTCTTAGTCCATCCAATGCTCTTTTGCGGCAACTTCTATGTATTTGATCGTCTGTGTCACTTATGCGTCTGAAGGAACTGGAGAGGATGGGAATGATAGTGGCTGTGGAGTATGGCTGGGAGACAAAGTATATGAAAATAATGCATAATAATATAAACAAAGGAAAAGCGGAACAGAAAGCACGAGACTGCAAGGAGGGTGACAGATTTCTGCAATGACAAAATTAATGCAGAGTATGCCACATTGTGTGAGAAAAAGGTGCGCAAGCGCAGCAATCCCTCGAAAGGGGATCTTTGGATATATTGGGCGGCTGCTGTAATATACACCTTTGCAACCATGATTTTCCTTTTTGACAAATCTTTTGATCCTTATATCCCCTCATCTGATACATTCACCATTTTGGCACATCATCATCAACAGTAGCGCAGAAAGCTGCTCAGATACGCATTATGCTGAAATTTGAGCAATACTGGGATCCAATTTTTCAACAGGACGCATACAGGCGAATCACCCGTTTGACCTGTTGCGATTATTATAAAGTATGGACTCAAGACAATATATATTCAATAAATCAAGGCTTACAGTAAAGTTCGGCAATATACTTGAATCTTTGGCAGGGGTTATTGTAAGTTCAGATGACTGCTATGTGAGTATGGGAGGCGGTGTATCGCGGGCGATCCTTAAAGAAGGAGGTTCCTGTATCAAGTCTGATGCACAGAAAATGGCGCCTGTGCCGTTGGGCGATGTGATAGTAACTACGGCAGGAAATCTTGAACATCAGAAATATGTATATCATTGCATAACGATAGACAAGAAACGGAGGATGCAAATACTTGCTAGACAGGTTACGGAAGAAGATGTGTTGAACTATCTGCTTCAACATGCCGTTAACAATTGTTTCCAACTGCTGCAAGCCATGGCCATGACATCTATCGCATTTCCTACTATTGGTGCAGGTTCTGCAAGAATCCCAATCCGCAAAGTGATAGAGCAGATGTCAATTGCCATTGCCCGAAATCTTGCCAATACCAATAAGGCATTGAATGTAGAACTTTACCTTTATGATATATACGACCTCTACTCGGAGTCGGATTATATCACTCTTTTTGAAAGCCTGGCTGCCAAGGCTGCTCTTGTGGAATACAAGCAAGGACTGATAACTGATGATGAAGATCCTATGTCAATGCAAATTGACAACGTTCAACTTCCAGAAAAGAAAAACATGAATCATGAGGTATTCATCAGCTATTCTCGAAAAGACAAGGACATAGCAGACTTTGTGTCTAATGTTCTTAAAGATAATAGCATTAAGTATTGGATTGATAAGGAGGGAATCTACAGCAGCTCTAATTACAAGGAACTTATTGTTGATGCCATAGAGGTGTCGAAAGCTGTTATCTTCATCAGTTCGGAGAACTCAAATGCCTCTATCAATGTCATCCGTGAGATTGGGTATGCCGTGAACATGAACAAGCCAATCCTTCCCCTCATGTTCGATGATGCCCCATATGCCAAAAGCATCCGCTTTGACATATCAGACATCGACCAAATAGACTTCAAGAATCCAGTTGCGTCAAGCAAGAGGTTGATAATGAGCTTGATGTATGTGCTGAATAGGTGAATCATTGAAGTGGCCGTTAAATATCAGACAGACAACATTACCGTCAAGTAGTTGAAAAAGTTATGAAAAGAGAGCGGATTGGATGCGCCGTACAAATACTATGCATTCATATTCTACAGCTATATTTATTAGTGTCACATCCGTAGCCCATTTGCAGTTCGGCGCAGACGAGGCGAAGTCTCTGTCAATAATATTAGGCGCGATGCGCCCAACCTCCCCTTAAGTGTAACCATATGTAATAACAAATAGGTGCTTATTTCTTATCTGCTATTACAAAAATGATAATTATTATGTCAGAAAATTCAAAGGAACAGTTAAAAGAGCAGATAGACAATCTACCAGATGATGATAGAGTGCTATCTAAAGTTTTATCGTATCTTAAAGATCATGCCCAAACCGCCCCGTCAGAACGCTCTATATACAAAGAAAACGTTGCACAAAATATAAAAAATAATATTAATATAATTGTTCCGATTGTGTGTGACGATATGTTTGAATATGTTTGTGACGATGGAACGGTTGTATCAATACAAGAATACATAAGTACAGCATATACAAAACAAAATGAATTAGTTGAGGCTATTAGGAACAACTATTATTATGGTATTTCACGTTTAGAGAAAGAAGAGAAGGAAATATTTGCAAATAAACTGTATACAGATATAGGAAAATGTGTAGGAAATGGTCGTATTCAACTTAATAAAAGTGTGAGTAATTTCTTGCGTAACGGAAATTTTCCTCTAATAATAACAACATTAGGCTTTCCTGTCATTGAAAAAGAGCTAAAGTTGAGAAATGGATCTTCTGTTTGGTATAATCCGAATAGAAGGAATGATTTACCCATAGTAAACAATGTTGTTTCAACTAAAGTATATCATATTTTTGGTGGAGAAACATATTTTTCATGGGTATATAATGAGCATACATTACTAAAGTTTATGCATTCACTACACAGTGAAGATTACGGTGCAAAGAGTTTATTTAGATTTTTGAGAAAATATGGTAATGTAGCTGCTAAAAGGTTATTAGTTATGGGGTCGTCTCTGCCTAATTGGTTGTTTCGTTTTTTTATCTATCCTATGTTCGAGGAAGATTTGAAAAATGTAAAAAATTATTGGTTGTCACTCTACGATATTGAAACAGAACTTGATTTCTTCCTTGAACAGAATAATTATTCAGGTCTAACAAACTTAAAAATGGAGAATCAAATTAATGATGTTATAGACGATGCCACTTGTGAAGATGGACAACATAATCATAATGATGCTAAGGAACCCAATATTTTTATATCATATAAACAAGAAAACGATAACGAAGAGAAGGCGAAGATTATAAAACGTGTAGTTGAAATATTACAGGGACAAGGTGTTGTTTGGCTTGATACTGAGAATGTTGCAGTTGGTGGTGATCCATATTGGGCAAAAATAAAGAATGCCGTTAAATGTTGTGATATTTTTGTCCCAATAGTAACATCTAAATACATAAAAGAGTATGAAAACGCTTGCGATATTTCAGAATTAGCCTTAAAAAAATCGCTAAAAGATGCAGGTTTGAAAAATGCAAATGACACTTCTACTGTTAGAAGCCTTAACCCAGTTCTCAGAGAGGCATACTACGCAATTGCATATAATAGAGAATGCGCCCCGATTGTAATATTGGATGAAGAAGAGAAGTTGAATCCAGGAAGCGTAGAGGACATTGCCAGAGATGATACCAATTCGTATAATCTTCCACGTTGCATATTTGTTGAACACACTATTCTTCAGCATAATGACAAATCCCCTGCTTTTTTTAACCTTCCATCTATAATGTAACTCATATGAGCAATAATATTTTTAAAGGGCCATCTTTTTACGAGGAGAAAGATCATAATATCTTTTATGGACGAGAAAAAGAAACGGCTGATTTGTTTTATATATTAGAAAACAGCGATTTCTGTGTTTGCTATGCGAATTCAGGAGAAGGTAAAACTTCTTTAATAAATGCAGGATTGCTGCCAAAGATGCGTGCCAATTCGCTCTTTCCTATACATATAGTATTCTGTGAATCCGACTTTTCTACGATAAGCGCTAATAAAGGCTTTGATGACGAGAAGATTGACCAAATTGTTTGGAAAAAAATTGAAGGATCTGTTAAGTCTGCTATAGATAATTCAAAAATGTACAATGGAATTTATGACACATTAAATATATATTGTACAAACATTGGCAATGACCAAAATGAGGCTTATAACACAATATGGTGGAAATTGAGATGTAATGAGCTTCGTATAAATACTTATGAAACCATTACTCCTGTTCTAATATTTGACCAGTTTGAAGAAGTGTTTACACGTACAGACATTAATTGGATTAATGGTTTCTTTAAATGGTTAGAGAATATATATAACGATGAAATAGTTATTGAAGGTGGCAATATATTGTCTAAGCCCAAAAAATTCAAGGTTCTGTTTTCTTTGCGTAGTGAATATGTGAGCGAACTTGATTACTGGAGTATGAACAGGTGTTTTATCCCACCTCTCAAGAATAATAGATACTGCCTAAAACCAATTGAAAAAGGGGAAGCTTTAAAAATTGTAGGAAAGTTAACAGCCTTTCCAAATAGTATAAAAAGGGATGATATATTAAGGACGGCAAAAGTGGAACGTGCAGGAAAATGGAAATATTTGGATAACAATCTGCCTTGTATTTCTGCTTTGGCATTGTCATTATTATTAACGGAAATAGAAAAAGGTAACACGAAGTTAACAGCAAAAATTGAAAATAATGTGACCTTTGGTTCTGAAGAGGGTAGCGAGAATTTCCTATTATATATTTTGAATAATATTTATGAAAATGCCTTAGAACAAGCTGGCCTTGAGAAAGATTCGCCTATGAGAGAAAAGTTAGAAGAAGCTTTGGTAGATAATCATGGACGGAAAAGAGTTTCAACGGAAAACATTCCAGATATTTCAGAAGATACGATTAACAAACTCGTTCAGGAGAGAATATTAGTCAAATCAGGGAAGAATATAGAGATTTCACATGATTGTCTTTTGGATGTTGTGCAAAGAGATGTCATAGAAAGACAGAAAAGATTGGCGTTATTTAAAAAAGCAGCAGAAAGAACAAAAAACAAGGCGATTAGACAGAAACATACGATAATGTCATTCATAGTATTGTCTCTGTTTTCTGTCTTATCGTATATTTATCTTAGATTTTATGCGTATTCAAGTATTATACCTTGGTTTGCGGGATACGAAGGATGCAAAGATAAAGCTA
This sequence comes from uncultured Prevotella sp., assembly GCA_964640675.1. Taxonomy (GTDB): domain Bacteria; phylum Bacteroidota; class Bacteroidia; order Bacteroidales; family Bacteroidaceae; genus Prevotella. Next base: position 78,724 of record CAZXFP010000007.1, read on the forward strand.
TCATAAATCTTTTGGTTGTTATAGGAATTATTGTCGTCCCTTCTCTTTGTACCATATATTTATATACAAAAAAATGGGGAAAGAGATATAGCAATAATATAACATTCAGACTCATCTTCCTTCTTTTTTTATTATCTACATTTATTTGTCATGATTTAGTTAATTGTCCAGTTGAAGGATTTATTTCAGAAAACAGTGATTCTGCTCATTTGGTTGGTATTATTCCTTTTCTTTTATATGCGTGTTATCAAAGATTTACATGGAAGTATAGATTGGTATATTTTCTAATGTTAATTCCAATTTGGATAAATGCCTATGGCCTTTTTAATATCCATAAAGGACTTGTTACAGCATACATATTTTTAGTCTCTCTATATATTATATGGAGTTTTGCGATATGTAAGATAAGAATTTATCACAACGTTAAAAAACGCAAGCTTATCAAAACGTTTTTGGCAATTGCAAATTTGCTAGTTTTGTGGATTACCATTTTATATCAGCTAGGATTTAATCCAATAGCCGTTGATTTTGATAATGTAGTTAGAAATCATAAATTTAACAGGAAATGGAGATTCATGGTTGTAGAACAAAATGGGAAATATGGAATTATAACAGCAAAAAATAATGTTATTGAACCTATTTGCTTAGATTCTATTGACAACCATTTATCTAATCCTTGTTGCCACTTTTATATCTCTGATACAACAAATGTAAACTGTGGAGAATTTGGAGGCTATACAATTCGCCGCGATAGAAACTCTCTTAGAGTGTCGTATAAAATCCACCCTGGTTATGAGTATGAACTGTATTGTTATTCCGTTGAACAATTAAATAAATCCAATCTGAATAACGATAAAATACTATCTGCAAGGGTTTATTTTGAATTAAAGAAAGAAATATATAGTTGCCTTCGAAATAATAAGAGGATAGATATTGACAGGATATACTCTATCAATGCATTAGATAGCATTCATAAAATAAAGACAATGGAAAATTTGAATACAATTTCAAGTTCTGTTGAGTCTTTAACTGATAAAGATATAAATAGTTTATATCGTACTATATATACCGATCTTTGTTTGTGTACCTTGAGGGATAGAATTATTAATAATGATATAAATAGTGTAATGGAACTGTTCTTTATATTTCAAGTATGTGAATTTCAAGAAGAACTCAGTATGAACAATTTTCACCACGAGATAAAGATAGAGGAAGATAGTATCAAATATTTTATCAGCGATGAAGGATTAATAAATAATTACAGTTCTAGCTATTCAAGAATGCTACATTTATTGTCGACATATGATGCGAATAAACATGCACCTGTGCTTATTGATGGATTAAAAAGTGATGTTATACGCCTTCAAGAAAGCAAAGACTCTATTTTAAAAGATATTGGCACTATAAATGAGTCTAATTTTTTCCATTCTATACTTGCAAAAGTTAATACTGGTAACACCTATGATGAAGCACTTAAACTAACATTATGGCAGTTGGATGGTGGCATACGTAAAGGACTTAACAAATTCAATGAGTTACAAAAAATGTTTACCTATAATTATTTCAAATCGGAAGTATCTTTCAAGCAACTTGCTGACACCGTTATAGGAACTTTACTTCCAATTATCAATGATAGAAATAAAGCCACAATATATAAGAGTAGTATGTGTGATATATGTAAGGAAATGGCCAATATTAGTATGTACAGATGGTATGAAGACTGTGAGAAGTACGTAGATTCGATTGAACAAGCAGAAACTAATATGTTAAATAACTCCTACAGATCCATGAAGGATTTTATTAGTACAGTGAAGAACAATAAACATGACTATGAAAGGATGAAAGTACAAATGGATAGTATATACCAAAAATATTCGAGTAAAATCAATGAAATTGATGCCAGCTCGAAATAGTAAAGAAATATTAAGAAATTGCAAATCTCTGTAAAGAGAAAGAGCAGGAACTTCTCGATAAGTATTTTTGCTAACCTCGTTCATGAGGCTGCCATAGAGAAGCCTGAAACGGTTGGCGAGTACACGAATAAAGATTGAGATGGAATATCGTGAGTTCCTTGAAGGACTATGGGAGCAACATGCGCCATCGGAACTGCAAGACACATCGCTCGTATTGGAGGAACTGAAACTTTGTAAGCTGATGACAGTGAAGGTATTGAGGAGGCTTGCAAAGATACAGTGACAATAACTTTGTGGGAGGGGATAACTAAATCGAATCATGAAGACGTGATCTATTACAAAAGGCTATTTGAAGAATACACCAAAGATTTATTGTTTGTCATGCGTGAGGATTTCCTTGAAGAAATAACTGGTGGCACATTGAGTGCAAGGCATTTAAGCAGTAGCTTCTGTGTCTGTTTGGTGGCCTGCTATAGGAAATTTCTTTTGGCGATGATAGAATCTGACGAAGATTTGTTCTCATTAAAACAAGAACTCAAAAAAGAAAGACAATGAACAAGAACAACTACATTCCACGTCCTATCGACACGAAAGGTGTGGAACTGCCAAAAGAACTGAGATTGTTGGCAGAAGAAATCGCGAAGAATGTACATGAGGTGTGGTCGGAAGGTCGCATGGAGGATGGCTGGATATATGGAGAGGAACGTAATGATGCAAAGAAGTACCATCCTTGCCTTGTGCCATACGAAGAGTTGACTGAGACAGAGAAGGAGTATGACCGCAACACCTCACAAGAAACACTGAAACTAATTATGAAACTCGGATTCAAGATTGTGAGGAATTGAAGAAGCCCAACTTGCTATGTCTTTTGCCATAATCTCTATGATTGTGATGCCAAGAACATAGATGTAACCAAAGACAACATCAATTCCTTAAAGGGAGTCATAGCTGAAAAATGCAAGGTTTTTTCATACAGAACAGGAGCTTGCATTTTTCGCGTTTTGTGGTGATAGGTTGGAAGGGGCAAAAAGTATCTCTTCCTGTAAACAACAAGAATTATAAACTCTAAAAGTTGCGCCCGATGACGTATCAGGGTATATGAACATGAAAAAATACTTTTAGTGCTGGTTATGCTTATAACAGTTACAGTCGCTTATTGCCAGTCAACAGTTGCATGCAACACTTGCAATGGTTACAAGGCCTTGCGCTGTAGTACCTGTAATGGTAGAGGTGTTGTGTACACCAAGGTTTGGAATGCCTGTTAAGGGTGTTACCAAACGGTGTAACAGTATTGTGGTTACTGTTTGGGAAGAGGATCTGTTATGTGAGGCAGATGTAAAGGGTATGCTTACTTGGTCGTAAATAACCATCCATCATTTAAGGGAAAACTAAAAAGTAGCTAAAGCATAAATGTACTGGGGACCATGATAGTAATAGCGATGGTTGGTGTGATGTCTGTTGGAAGAACGGATATAAATGTCATATAGTCATCCATCAAAGCAGATAAAGAACGTATAAATCAACAATTAATATGAATAATGTTTTCCAGCAATACGAAATGGGTATTGAGAGCATCTTCAAGGAGTTAGCTCAACGAATGGACGACAATCAATTGCAGCATGTCCGTAACGCCTACGAACTGGCAGCGGAGGCACATAAGGAGCAGAAGCGCAAGACGGGTGAGCCGTATATCATCCATCCCATTGCCGTGGCACGCATCGTGGCAGAAGAATTGGAGTTGGGGGCGAACCCTATAATGGCGGCATTCCTGCACGATGTGGTGGAGGACACACCCTACACCATTGAGGACATCCGTGAACGCTTCGGCGATGATGTGGCTTTCCTTGTGGGGGTGGTGACCAAACAGAAAAAGGAGAAGTACGACAAGTCGAAGCAGGTGGATAACTACCGTCAGATACTGGCATCGGTGCAGTATGACGTGCGTGCCATCTTGGTGAAACTTGCCGACCGTCTGCATAATATGCGCACGCTGGCAAGTATGCGTCCTGACAAGCAGATGAAGATTGCCGGGGAGACCGACTATTTCTATGCTCCACTTGCCAACCGACTTGGGCTGTATCATGTGAAGACAGAATTGGAAAACCTGTCGTTCCATTATCGTTGTCCTCGTGAGTATGAGCAGATAGAACGGATGTTGGAAGACATTAAACAGGCTGAGAGGATGAATCTTGAAGGATTTATTTCCAAACTCAGTGAACTGCTGGGAGACAATGGTATCAAGGCCAGAATCGAGCTACGCTACCGTATGCCCTATAGCATCTGGCGCAAGATGCAATCGAAAGGTTGCGATTTCCATCATATTGATGGCAAGCATTATATCCGCATTATCTATGAAGCAAAAGACTTGCATGAGGAGAAAAAGCAGAGCCTGCATATCTATG
>CAZXFP010000008.1:0-18673 GCA_964640675.1 uncultured Prevotella sp.
CTTTCAGAACAGCAATCATCTGCACGTGAACACAAAGTCTCCTTTGTTGTCCGGAACAATAGTGTTGACGGCATTTCTCTTCCGTGCGCTACCATTCCAATGGCAAAGTTAGTGCTTTTTTCTTGTGTGGGAAAGTTTTTTGTTCTGTTTTTTGTGCCTGTTCTCAACTTTTTTGGAGCAGCCAGCGGTTGGCTATTCGTATGGTTGGTTTCTTGATGCTTTCGTCTTGGCATTGTCTTGTGCGGTTGGGAGGGTGTTGCTGCGGATGAGTTTTTGGGCAAGGTGGTTGCAGTAGCTGTTGTTTTGCTTGTTGGGCGTGATGCGCGCAACGTTTTGGCTTATAGTGTTTTATGGCTTATTGTGGATTCTCTTTGAAGCATTTCCTTGTCATGTTTCGCACTGTTGCCGGCTATGTTGTGAGGTGGGGCAGTGCGAGAGCATACGTTTTGCGTTGCAAAACCATACCTTTTGCGCGCCAAAACGTCACCTTTTGTTTGCCGTCCAATGAGGGGCACCCGTTGCGGGGGTGCGTTTTGAAGGCGCGGGGTGCGGAAAGGGGAGGGAAAAAGCGTGGCGAATATTTGGCCATTTCGGCAAATAGCCCTATCTTCGTGCCGTCAACAGCCGTGAATGGAGGCGCGGCTGAAAGTGCGGGGGCGGAGATAGCCTCTGCGGGAGGGCGGCAACGCGCTTCTCGGGATTTTCTCCTATTTATATATAGCAACATAACGCGATGCGGATGAAGACTAAATGGATGGTTTGGGTGGCGGCTTTTGCGGCCTTGCTGCTGGTGTTGCCGGCCACGGCTTGGGGGCAGGCGGCGCGCGGGGGGCGCAAGCATCGTCCCACCGTGGCACTGGTGCTGGGCGGTGGCGGCGCAAAGGGCGCGGCGCAGGTGGGCGCGCTCAAGGAAATTGTGCGTTCGGGCGTGCCCATCGACTACGTTGTGGGCACGAGTATAGGCTCCATCGTGGGCGGACTTTACTCGCTTGGCTATTCCCCGGAGCACCTCGACTCGCTCTTTTGCGCCCAAGACTGGGTGCAGCTGTTTGGCGACACGGGGGCGAAAGGGCGGCGCAAGATGCCGCAGGTGAAAGGCTTCGGGCTGCTTGGGGGGCATGGCGTGATGCAGTTTTTGGATGACTTGGTGGCGCAAAGTCCTGCCAATGTGGGGACGGATGCCTATGTGTCCGACTCCGTGGACTTTAATCTGCTGCCCATTCCCTATCGTGCTGTGGCGGGCGATGTGCGGTCGGGGAGTGCCATCGCGCTTTCGTATGGGCGCATCTCGCTGGCCATGCGGGCGAGTATGGCCATTCCGGGCGTGTTCAAGACGGTGCAAATCGACTCGCTGGTGCTTCTTGACGGGGGCATAGTGAACAATCTGCCCGTTGATGTGGCAAGGGAACTGGGGGCAGACTACGTGATTGCCGTGGATTTGACGCAGAACAAGCATCCCGACTACAAGCCCAGTACGCTCGGATTGCTGATGCCCCGCACCGTGAGATGGCTGCTGGAGCGGCCCGATATTGTGAATTACAACCGCAACAGGGAAAATTGCGACATCTATATCAATCCCGAATTGGACGGCTACGGGGCTACGAGCTTCAAGCCGGCGGCCATTCGCGCGATGATAGACCAAGGGCAGCAGGCGGCCAAGAAGGCTCACAAGAAGCTGGTGGCGTTGCGCCGGAAGGTGCTGGGGCGTTGATGGCCGGGCTGAGGTGATGGCGCAAGTTGGTTAGAAGTTCTTAAAGGATGGTAAAAAACTTGCGCAAATGGCATAAAAAGCGTATCTTTGTGAGCAAATGACATTTACTCTTATTGTTCTAGCCCTTACGATAGCCATGTTTATCTGGGGGCGTATTCGCAGCGATGTGGTTGCCCTCTCAGCCCTTGTGGTGCTGATTCTGGGCGGTGTGCTAACCCCTGCCGACGCATTGTCGGGCTTTTCGTCGCCCGTGGTGGTGATGATGGCCGGTCTTTTTGTTGTTGGCGGTGCTATTTTGCAGACCGGTCTCGCCCGGGAAGCGGGTAGCAGGATGATGAGCATGGCACATGGCAGCGAGAAACGGGCGTTTGTGCTGGTCATGATCACCACTTCCTTCATTGGCGCGTTTGTGAGCAACACGGGCACGGTGGCTCTCATGATGCCCATCATTGTGAGTATGGCCGCGCAGGCGGGCTTCAGCAGCTCGCGTTTGCTCATGCCTCTGGCCTTTGCGGGCAGCTTGGGCGGAATGCTCACGCTCATAGGAACGCCGCCAAACCTTGTTATCAATGAGGAACTTATAGCCAGCGGGCAGGGCGAACTGCAGTTTTTCTCCTTCCTTCCCGTAGGTATCATCGTCATCGTCATCGGTATGCTCTTCCTTTTGCCCATGAGCAAGACGCTCGTCAAGAAGCATCGGGGCAAGGGCGGCGACGCTTCGGGCAAGTCGCTCGAAGACTTGGTGGAGGAGTATCAGCTGCTCAACAGCCTCTTCCGTTACCGTGTGCCCATGCAGGGGGCGATAGTGGGGAGCAAGGTGTCGGGGCTTGACCTCAAAAAACGCTTCGGCATCACGATATTGGAGATTCGCAATGAGCGCAGGAAAGCCTTGGGCGTGGTGCGCGATGTGGTTCAGAACGTGGTGACGGGCGAAAGCCGCATCGAGGCGGGCGACATTCTCTACCTCATGGGAAGCCGTGACGGTATGAGCCGGATGGCCGCCGAGTATGGCATGGCGGAGGAAAAGGGTGCCACGATCGACTTCTACGACATCGGTATAGCCGAGATTGTGGTGCTGCCATCGTCGAAACTCATTGGCATGCCCATCCGCGAGTCGCGTTTGCGCGAGAACCACAAGGTCAGCGTGCTGGGCATACGCCGCGGCGGCGAGTATATCAGCGACAACTTGGGCGATGCGCGGCTGCACAATGGCGATGTGCTGCTGGTGCAGGCGCAGTGGGACGACCTGCTTTCGCTCGGTAGCGGCGACAACTGGGTGGTGCTGGGTCGGCCGGACAAGACCATCAGCAAGGTGACGCTCGACTATAAAGGCCCCACGGCGGCTCTGATCATGCTTCTGATGGTGGTGCTGATGGTCACGGGGTGGACGCAGCCCGTCACGGCAGTGATTATTGCCGGTCTGCTGACGGTGCTCACGGGCTGTTTCCGCAAGGTGAGCGATGCCTATAAGACCATCAACTGGGAAAGCATAGTGCTCATAGCGGCCATGATGCCCATGACCATCGCGCTGGAAAAGACGGGTGTGTCGGGCATGGTGTCGCGTCAGCTTGTCGACACGCTCGGTGCTTTCGGGCCTTATGCCCTGTTGGCCGGAATCTATTTCACCACCTCCGTCCTGACCATGTTCATCAGCAACACGGCCACGGCGGTGCTCATGGCACCCATCGCCATGGTGGCGGCGCAGCAAACGGGCGTAGATCCCCGCTCGTTCCTCATGGCTGTGACGCTGGGAGCAAGTATGTGCTTTGCCTCGCCGTTCTCCACGCCGCCCAACGCGCTTGTGATGAAGGCCGGAAACTACACTTTCATGGATTATGTGCGCGTGGGTATGCCGCTGCAAATCATCATCGGCGTGGTGATGACGTTCGTTTTGCCCCTCCTGTGGCCTTTTGCCGTGGGCAAATGACGTGCCGCCAATAGCCGTTCGCGCCTCCCGCTCTGTCCGTTTGTGATGGTCAAGAGGGGGCTTGAAGTAAGTTAGGAACATTCTTTTAATACCAAGGATATGGCGTTTTCGCTCGTAAGCCCGTGTGAGGCTTTCGTGCGGAGACGCCTTTTTTGATGCCTTGCCGGTGGTGGCAAAGAGGCCGCTGTGCGAAACGTTACCTTTCGCCTTGCCAAAGGTAACGTTTCGCCTTCCAATATGTATCCTTTTGCCGTGTAAAAGGTAACGTTTGGCTTGGGCGCATCTTTTGGGGCGGGTGCTTCGGGGCGTTTGTGTGGGGAGCATTTGGGGCTTTTTGAGGATGACTTTTCCCTAAAAGTCCTTTCAAAAGAAGTAATTTTTGCCGTTTAATCAAAAAAAACTTAATTTCTTTTGGCGTGTCGGCGTTTTCTCCTATATTTGCAGCAGTTATGGGTACTTTATATCTTGTCCCCACGCCAGTGGGAAATTTGGAGGATATGACCTATCGGGCCGTCCGCATCTTGCGGGAATCCGACATGGTGCTTTGCGAGGACACGCGCACATCGTCTGTCCTTCTGAAGCACTACGACATACAGAACCGCCTCGTGGCGCACCATAAGTTCAACGAGCACGGCACGTCTGCCGGCATCGTGGAGCGGCTGAGGGCGGGCGCGCAAGTGGCTCTGATAACCGATGCGGGAACGCCTGGCATCAGCGATCCGGGATTTTTCTTGGCTCGCGAGGCCATCGCCGCCGGCGTAGACGTGCAGACGCTCCCGGGCGCAACAGCCTTTGTGCCGGCACTGGTGTCCAGTGGGTTGCCCTGCGATCGCTTCTGCTTCGAGGGCTTCTTGCCCCAAAAGAAGGGCAGGCACACGCTGCTGGAGACACTGAAGAGCGAGGAACGGACGATGATATTTTATGAGTCGCCTTATCGCGTTGTCAAGACTTTGGAGCAATTTTCTGAGGTTTTCGGCGTTGATAGAAAAGTTTCCTGTTGCCGCGAGATATCCAAGTTGCACGAGGAGAGCGTCCGTGGCACGTTGGGGGAGGTCATCTCGCATTTCAAGGAGACAGAGCCTAAGGGCGAGTTTGTCATTGTGCTCGCGGGCGCGCCTAAGGCGAAAGGCCGCAAGCAAAAGGAAGTGAACAACCAAGTTAGTGATCAAATAGTGTGAATTTAAACCAATCAATTATGAAGAAACTATTTATCATTGCAGCATGCGTATTCTCGCTGGCTGCATGCAATCAGGACAAGAAGCCTGCACTGAGTCCGGAACAGATTCAGAACGACTCCCTCCGCGCGATTATCAGTGCTCGTGACAATGAGATTAATGATATGATGGGTACGCTGAACGAGATTCAGCAAGGTTTTGCCGAAATCAACGCGGCCGAGAATCGCGTAACCGTGGCTAAGGATGGCGAGGGTGCCGACAAGGCGGCAGTGATTAAGGAGAACGTGCAGTTCATCGCCCAGCGCATGAAGGAGAACCGCGAGCTGATTCAGAAGCTCGAGGAGCAGCTCAAGGCTACGGGATTCAAGAGCGAGGAGATGCAGAAGTCGCTCAAACAGCTCAATGCGCAGCTCGTGCAGAAAGATGCTGAGCTGAAAAAGCTGCGCGCCGAGCTGGAAGCAAAGAACATTCACATCCAGGAACTGGACCAGACGATTACCGGACTGAACACCGATGTGGCCAACTTGAAGACGGACAAGCAGAATCTGACGACCGAAAAGCAGAACTTGCAGACGGAAAAGCAGAACTTGCAGACCGAGAGTGCCAAGAAGACGGAGACCATCAACACGCAAGACAAGCAGCTTAACACGGCTTGGTATGCCTTCGGCACAAAGAAAGAGCTGAAGCGTCAGAAGGTGCTCGCAGATGGTAAGGTGTTGCAGGGAGCGTTCAATAAGAACTATTTCACGAAGATTGACATTCGTGAGACCAAGGAGTTGAAGCTCTACACCAAGAGCGCGAAGCTGCTTACATCGCACCCCTCAATGAGCTACAGCCTCACCAAGGATGCCAACGGTCAGTATGTGCTTCGCATTTCCGACCCCGCTACGTTCTGGAGCACCAGCAAGTACCTCGTTGTGCAGGTGAAGTAACTTGCTGATAGATTAGGAAATAGAACTTTATGAAAAACTATTTGGAAGCAGTCAGCATACTGTTTCCAAATAGTTTTTTGAGCAAATGGCCATTCGCCTTTTGAATATTGCTGCTTTTTAGCGGCTTGTGTGTTCGTGAATAGGTTCGGGCACGGTTTTCGCCATGTGACCTTGTGTGATGCAGGTCTGATTTTTTAACATCTTTCTAAACGCTTTTCGGCAAACTAATACTTTTTCCCCATGCTTATTCTTTTGGTTGTTTTAGCCTATTTTGCTGCACTTTTGGCTTTTAGCCGACTCACTTCCAAACGTTCCAACAATGAGACTTTCTTTCGTGCCGACCGGCGTTCGCCTTGGTATATGGTGGCGTTTGGCATGGTGGGAGCATCCATTTCGGGCGTTACTTTTGTCTCTGTTCCCGGCATGGTGCTGCACTCAGGCATGACCTATTTGCAAATGTGTTTGGGCTTTATCTTCGGTTATCTTGCCATTGCGTTCATACTTTTGCCCGTCTATTATAAGCTAAATCTGACCACAATCTATGCTTACTTGCACCAACGCCTTGGCCGTTGCTCCTACAAAACGGGTGCATCGTTTTTCATTCTTTCCAAGATGACGGGCGCGGCGGTGCGCTTCTATGTGGTCTGCATCATCCTTCAGCGGTTTGTGCTTGATGCCTATGCCGTGCCTTTTCCCCTCACTGTGGTGGTGATGGTGGCTCTGATATGGCTCTACACACATCGGGGCGGCATTAAAACGCTGGTTTGGACAGACAGTTTTCAGACGTTTTGTCTGTTGCTGGCCGTCATTCTTATTGCCGTTCATGTGATGGGCGCGCTCCATTTGTCGCTCGGTGATGCTGCCAAAGTTGTTTTCTCAGACAGTCACAGTCGCATTTTTGTATTTGCTGACTGGACAAACCGTCAATATTTTTGGAAGCAATTTCTTAGCGGAATCTTCGTTGTTGTGGTGATGACAGGTCTTGATCAAGACATGATGCAGAAAAATCTCACGTGCCGAACCTTGCGTGAGGCGCAGAAAGATATGTGTTGCTATGGGCTTGCCTTTGTTCCGGTCAATCTCCTTTTCTTGTCTTTGGGTGTGCTTCTTGTGCAACTTTCTCAGCAACAGGGTGTTGCTCTTCCTGCTGTGGCTGATGATTTGCTGCCTATGTATGCTGCAACGGGGCGTTTGGGCACAGCTGTTGTCGTGCTTTTCACCATCGGAGTGGTTGCGGCGAGCTTCTCCAGTGCCGACAGCGCAATGACTGCGCTCACCACAACTTGGTGTGTTGATGTGATGGAACGCCCTCATGACGAGCAGTTGCGGCGTTGGACGCATGGCGTTGTCGCCTTTCTTTTTGTCCTGTTTATTCTTGCTTTCCGAGCGATAAATTCTTCAAGCGTCATCGATGCCATCTATGTCATCTGCTCTTACACCTACGGTCCTTTGCTTGGCTTGTTTGCTTTCGGTCTGTTCACGCGTCTTTCCACTCGCGATACCTTTGTTCCTTGCATCGCTGTGGCTGCTCCCATGTTGTGCTATGGCATTGATTGCGCGTTAAACGCGCTTTTTCATTACCGTTTTGGCTATGAATTACTCCTGCTTAACGGTCTGTTCACCTTCCTTGGTCTGCTGATTTTCAGTCGCAGACGGGCTTGATGGCAGCTCGTTTTCATGCTCTTTGGTCACGTATCTTTGCCAATATGCAATGATAAGTGTGGTTAGCGGGAGGGCAATAAGCAGTCCGATGAAGCCCAAAAGCGCGCCCCAAACCGACAAGGAAAGCAGCAGGATGGCGGGATTCAAGCCCATCGCCTTGCCCATAATTTTCGGCGTTACAATCATGTCGCAAATCATTTGCACAACCGCAAATACGGCCAGCGCGCTCAAAAAGATGATCCAGAAGCTCTGCCCCGTGTCCGCGGCTTTCAGTATGGCCAAGAATGCGGTGGGAATCAAGGCAAACGTGTGCAGATAGGGCACCAAATTCATGATTCCGATGAGGATTCCCAAGCCAATGGCCATGGGAAAGCCGATAATGGTGAAGCCGATGCAAAACAATATGCCCATGCACAGCGACACAAGGCCTTGCCCGCGCACATAGTTGTTCATCTCCCGTTCCACGTCCGTGGCCAGTTCGTGCCAGAATGGACGCGATTTCTTGGGGAATATCTTAATCCAACTGTTCGTAAGATACTCATAATCAAGGAGTATGAAGAACATATAGAGCAGCATAATGCAGCTTGCCACAATGCTGATTACTACGTTTGCCGTCTGCCCGAGCATGTTAAACAGCTTCGGCATGGCCGATTTCAGCGCATCGGTGAAGTCTCGGCTTCGGAAAAACGACACAATAGCCCTTTGATTTTCTGCCGCCCAGTCTCTCACCAAGGCGGTAAGGTCGTTCGTATGTGTTGTTTGGTGAATGTAGCGTGAGAGTATTCCCCCCAGTTTGTCGAATTGTTCCAGCATGGGAGGTATGATAAGATAAATCACGCCACTCACTACGGCAGCCACAAACACCAGCGTGACGATGATGCTTAGTGCTCTTGTGGGCACGTGCATCTTGTATTGCACGAATTTAACGAGCGGATAGAGCAGGTAAGCCAAGAACCAAGCCACGAAAAAAGGCAGCAAAACGTTGCTCAGTTCTTTCACTGTGATGAAAACGGCCAAAATAGCCGCTGCCGTAAGCATCCATCGGATGAATCGGTCAAACGTGATTTCCTTTCTCATCTTTTTCCTCCTTGATGGCTTTTTGGTAGCATTCGCGGCAAAGTGGCTCATATTCAGCCTGTTCGCCAAGCAAAACGCGCTGGCTGTCATGCACAAGCCGGTGGCTCACATATGCCAATGCGCCGCAGCGCACGCAGATAGCGTGTACTTTTGTCACGTCATCGGCAATGGCACAGAGGTCGGGAATAGGGCCGAAAGGCACGCCGAGATAGTCCATGTCCAGTCCTGCCACTATCACGCGCACGCCATTATTGGCCAGCTGATTGCAGATTTTCACCAGTCCTTTGTCAAAAAACTGTGCCTCGTCTATCCCCACCACGTCTATTCCCTCGGCCAGATGCAGGATGCTCCTTGACGAGTTGATTGGCGTGGAGTGGATGCAATTATGGTCGTGGCTCACGACATCGGCATCGGAATAGCGGGTATCGATGGCGGGCTTGAATATTTCCACCTTCTGTTTGGCGAAAATCGCGCGCTTCATACGGCGAATCAGCTCCTCCGTTTTTCCCGAAAACATGCTTCCGCAGATTACCTCTATCCGGCCTTGCCGTTTCCTCTCTCCTGTTGTATTGTCCATGATTGCCATTTCAACTGCAAAGATACAAAGAAAGTGGGGAAAGAGCAAGGGGAAGAACTGGAAAAGGCCGTAAAATGTTATATTATATATAATGTACGCGCGTACATTCTATTATTATATAGCGTCCGCGCTTTTTCCGTCTTTCGCGCGTGGGTTGCTTTGCCGTTTTCCTCGCGTTTTTGGTGTGCGTTTGCTATTTTCTTTGGCAGGGCGGCTCTGTTGCGTGGGGTGGGGAAGTGGCCTTGCGCCAAAAGGTATGCTTTGGCATTCCCAAAGGTATCCTTTTGCTGGGTGAAACCATACCTTTTGCATTGTCAAAGCATACCTTTTGGCGGCACGCGGATTTTGTTTCGCTGTGGGAGTGTGGTAGAGGCGGTTTTCATTAGAAGCACGTACTGTTTCCCATTCCTGCATTGGTTTTTGGCCGTCTTTCTCTCCCGTGTTGGCCGTTTTTGGCGTGTGGCTTCGTGCTGCTTCCAAATTTCGCCGCATTTGCAGCCCTTCCGTTGCCCGCTTTCTTTTTGCCCGTATTTGCTACTTTATACGTCTCTTATTTATACATTCTTGACTAAATGACTGTTTATTTTTTCCAAGATAGGCCAAAACGGGGTTCTAAATGTTAAAAAACGGCTTTTTTGTCCGTATAATCTACTTTTTTCGCTCTTAGAGTTAATTTTATTTGCTCAAAAGTTCATAATGCGGGATAAAATGCGTATCTTTGTGGTTGTGTATTGAAAGTAATTCAAAATAATAACTAATATTTGAGGTTTATATGGGTAAAAGACTAGGTCTTGTTTTGGCCTGCCTGCTGTTCTCTATTGGGGTGGCGGTAGCTCAGAACACTGTATCCGGAACCGTCCTCGGTGACGATGGTCTCCCAGTAATCGGTGCCACTGTCATGGTCAAGGGCACGAAGACTGGAGCCGCCACCGATATTGACGGTAAGTTTAGTATCAGTACTTCGGAGGCTAATCCTCAGTTGGTCATCTCCTATGTGGGTATGAAGACCATGACTGTGAAAGGCGCCTCTAACATGGAAATCACAATGGAAGCCGATGTCGATTCTCACCAGCTGGGTGAGGTCGTGGTGACGGGTATGCAGAAGATGGACAAGCGCCTCTTCACTGGTGCCGCCACGAAGGTCGATGCCGAGAAGGCTAAGCTCGATGGTGTTGCCGACATTTCTCGTTCGCTCGAGGGTCGCGCAGCTGGTGTGAGTGTGCAGAATGTCTCGGGTACTTTCGGTACTGCTCCTAAGATCCGTGTTCGTGGTGCTACGTCTATCTATGGTTCTTCGAAGCCGCTTTGGGTGGTCGATGGTGTGATCATGGAGGATGTGACCGAGGTGGATGCCGATGCTCTTTCTTCGGGTGATGCCGCAACGGTTATCTCCAATGCTATCGCCGGTCTGAACGCCGATGATATCGCCAGCTTCGACATCTTGAAGGACGGTTCTGCCACATCTATCTATGGTGCTCGCGCCATGGCAGGTGTGATTGTTGTTACCACCAAACGTGGTAAGGCAGGTAGCAACCGTATTTCTTACACGGGTGAGTTCACCATGCGTATGAAGCCGAGCTACAGCCAGTTCAATATCATGAACTCTCAGGAGCAGATGTCTGTCTACCGTGAGATGATGAAGGGCGGTTTCTTCTCGTTCATGAACTCTTATCGCGCCAGCGCAAGCGGTGTGTTCGGTAAGATGTATCAGTTGATGAATACCTATGATGAGACCAACGGCCGCTTCGGTTTGGCCAACACGCAGGAGGCTATGAATGCCTATCTCCGTGAGGCTGAGTACCGTAACACCGACTGGTTCGATGAGTTGTTCTCTAACTCTATCCAGATGAACCACTCTATCAGTATGAGCTCTGGTACGGATAAGGCTCAGTACTACACCTCGTTCTCGTTCCTGAACGACCCGGGATGGACCAAGGCCAGCAAGGTGCAGCGCTACACGGCTAACATCAACGCCAACTACAACATCAGCAAGAAGGTGTCGTTGAACATGATCGCCAATGCCAGCTACCGTAAGCAGCAGGCTCCGGGTACGTCCAGCCAGTCTACCAACGCTGTGACGGGTGCCGTTTCCCGCGACTTCGATATCAACCCGTATTCTTACGCGTTGAACTCTTCCCGTACGCTCGATCCTAACGAGTACTACGTTCGCAACTATGCTCCGTTCAATATCAAGAATGAGCTGGAGAACAACTATATGGACTATGACATCGTTGACTTGAAGTATCAGGCCGAGTTGAAGTACAAGCCCATCTCTAAGGTGGAAATCAGCGTTCTTGGTGCCTACAAGTTCTCTACCACCACTATGGCTCAGATCATTACGGAGAACTCCAATCAGGCTATGGCTTACCGTGCCATGGATGATGCCACGATGCGTGACAACAACTCTTGGCTCTACCTCGATCCCGATGTGCCCAACGGCCTTCGTGAGACCGTTCTTCCCCGTGGTGGTTTCTACCGCGAGACGAAGTATAAGATGAACAGCTGGGACTTCCGTGCCACTGCTTCTTACAATGATGTCTACAACGATCGTCACATCCTCAACCTCTATGGTGGTATGGAAGTGAACAACGTTGATCGTACGCAGTCCTACTTCAATGGTGTGGGTATGCAGTATGGTATGGGTATGCTCGGAAGCTACGACTACAAGTACTTCAAGCAGGCGGCTGAGGAGAACTCTATCTACTATATGCTCTCCAACGGCTACAGCCGCGAGGCTTCTTTCTTTGCTACGGGTACTTATTCTTGGAAGGGTCGCTACACGTTCAACGGAACTGTTCGTTACGAGGGTAGCAACCGCCTCGGTAAGGCGCGCAGCGCACGTTGGCTTCCCACTTGGAACGTCTCTGGTGCATGGAACGTTCACGAGGAGCCTTGGTTCGACAAGCTTCGTCCCGCGCTCTCTCATGCTACTTTGAAGACTTCTTACTCGCTCACGGGTGATAAGCCTGCCATCACCAATGCAGAGGCTATCTTCCAGAGCTACAACCCCTGGCGTCCTTATGCTAACGACAAGGAGTCTGCCATCCAGGTCTACGA
Source organism: uncultured Prevotella sp. (assembly GCA_964640675.1). Lineage (GTDB taxonomy): Bacteria > Bacteroidota > Bacteroidia > Bacteroidales > Bacteroidaceae > Prevotella. The sequence continues at coordinate 12,119 of CAZXFP010000008.1, forward strand.
TTTTGCTAACCCCGATTTGACTTATGAGAAGAAGCATGAGTTCAACTTGGGTCTCGACCTCGGTTTCCTTGACAACCGCTTGAATGTGGAGTTCGCTTACTATCTGCGTAACAACTACGACCTCATTGGCCCGAAGATGACAACGGGTGAGGGTGGTTCTATCATGAAGTATGCCAACGTGGCTTCCATGCGCTCGCATGGTGAGGAGTTGACGATTTCTTCTCGCAACATTGTGAAGAAGGACTTCCAATGGAGCACCGACTTCATCTTCTCTCACACAAAGTCTAAGGTTACCGACTTGAAGTCGCAGAACTATGTGATCAGCATGATCTCTGGTAGCGGTTTCACGGCTGAGGGCTATCCTTATCGCGCGCTCTTCTCCATGGACTTCCGTGGCTTGAACAGTCGTGGTATTCCTACGTTCATCAACGAGAAGGGTAACTTGGTAACGAGCGACATCGACTTCCAGTCGTATGAACTCTCTCACCTTATCTATGAAGGTCCTACGGATCCCACCATCACGGGTTCTTTGGGCAACACCTTCAGCTACAAGGGCTTGCACTTGAACGTGTTCATCACTTACGCTGCTGGCAACAAGGTTCGCCTTGATCCGTCCTTCGGTACGGGCTATTCCGACCTTACCGCTATGCCTAAGGAGTTCCAGAACCGTTGGGTTGTGCCTGGTGACGAGAATCGCACGGACATCCCGGCCATCGCCGACCTCCGTCAGCTCCAGTCTGACTCTTACCTCGGCTATGCTTACACGGCTTATAACTACTCGCACAACCGTATCGCCAAGGGTGACTTCATCCGCATGAAGGAGATCTCCTTGTCTTACGATGTGCCATTGAGCCTCATCAAGCACATTGGTCTCACCTCGATGAACTTGAAGCTTCAGGGAACCAACCTCTTCTTGATTTACTCTGACAGCAAGCTGAACGGTCAGGATCCTGAGTTCATGAACTCGGGTGGTGTGGCTGTTCCGATGGCGCGCCAGTTCACGTTCACTGTTCGTCTTGGAATTTAAACAAATATCAGCAATAAATAAAATGAAAGCAAAATATTTATTTTTGGGTCTTGCCGCTTTGAGTTTGGCTTCGTGCGACGATTACTTGGATAAGTTGCCGGATGATCGTGCTGAGCTGAACACAGAGGAGAAGATTACTTTGCTTCTCAGCTCGGCATATCCGACGCACAACACCATGTTGTTGGCGGAGATTAGCTCCGACAACGTTGGCAACAATGGTAAGTCGTATGGTGTGGATCAAGTCGTTGACCAGCTTTACCAGTTCAAGGATGTTACGGTGAAGTCGGGAAATGACAGCCCGTATGCCGTTTGGAACGGTTACTATTCTTCTGTCGCTGCTTCCAATGAGGCCATCAAGGCCATTGAGGAGCTTGGCGGTGAGAAGGTTTTGCCCGCACAGCTGGCCGAGGCTAAGCTTTGCCGTGCTTACAGCATGATGCAGCTGGCCAGTGTGTTCTGCATGGCTTGGAATCCCGAGAAGGCAGACGAGTATTTGGGTCTTGCTTATCCGAAAGAGCCGGAGCAGAGCGTTGAGGATACTTACGAGCGTGGTACGCTCCGTGAGTTGTACGCCAACATCAATCAGGATATTGAGGAGGCTCTTCCCAATATTGATGAGAGCATCTACAGTGTGCCCAAGTACCACTGGAACTTGAAGGCCGCTTACGCTTTCGCCGCTCGTTTCAACCTTTATTATATGAATTATGATAAGGCCATCGAGTATGCAAACAAAGCTTTGGGTTCAGATCCTGCCTCTTTGCTGTTCGACTTCCCTGCTATCATGAGTATGGGTGCAAACGATATCGGCAATCAGGTAATCAGAACTTCCTTGAAGTCTAACTTCATGTTGATTCCGTCTTACTCCGCCTCTGCACGTTATCTGAACATGGGTTACTCTTCTCGCTACGCTCACAACTCGTATGTTGCTTCTTACGACACGTACTGGGCAAAGGCACCTTGGGGACAAGGCTCTGATAACAACCCGCTGTACTTCTCTACCAAGATCTATGGCACTTCTGCTTGCGCGGCTTTCCCGACGATGATTGAGCACTTCGAGGTGACCGACCGTCTGAACGGCACTGGTTATGCACACGTTGTAGACCACGCGTTCACGGGCGATGAGACCTTGCTTGTTCGCGCCGAGGCTTACGCACTGAAGAACGACATTCAGAGTGCATTGAAGGACATGAACTTGTGGATCGTCAGCCACTGCGCTGAGGAGAAGGGTGGCAACGTGCGTCCTGTCTTGACAACGGCTGTGGTGGATACTTTCTATACCAACTTGGACTATCAGCCCGCCGTTCCCGATGGATACCGCGATCACTCGCTCCGCAAGGAGTTCCATCCGCAGGGCTTCACCGTGACTGCTGAGTCTACGCAGGAGAATGTCATTCAGCTCATTCTTCACATGCGCCGCCTCGACACCTTGTTCCAGGGTCTTCGTTTCTACGATTTGAAGCGTTACGGTATCGAGTATTCTCATGAGATCTCTGGTGAGGATCCCGTTACGTTCAAGGCTGGCGACCTGCGTGGTGCCATTCAGCTGCCCCACGATGTGATTCAGGCTGGACAAACTCCTAACCCCCGTTGAACTCAAAAATAGCAATAACAAATGAAAAGAATATATTTATTTGCATCGTTCTTGCTGGTTAGCATGGGCTTTGTCTTCACCAGCTGCGACAGCGATGACGATTTGAGCAGCACCTCGGTGTTTGCGGGAGATACGATTAAGACGCAGAATGAGTTCGACAAGTGGATTGTCAAGAACTACCTCACGCCTTACAACATCGACTTCCAGTATCGTTACAATGACAAGCTCTCCGATCAGACCTACAATGTGATTCCGGCCGACTACGACAAGTCGGTGGCCTTGGCCATCCTCGTGAAGCACATGTGGCTTGATGCCTACTCTGAGGCTTTTGAGAACGTATATAAGAAGGATGCCGCCACCTATTATGAGGGCAAGGGCATGAACTTCTTGAGAACCTACAGCTTCCGTCAGATGCAGCTCATCGGTTCCAACGAGTATTCCGCAAACGGTTCTATCATTCAGGGTAGTGCCGAGGGTGGTTTGAAGATTATGCTCTACGGTGTCAACCGTTTGGATATCGATAACCCCCGTATCAACGTAGAGGATCCGTATGAGGATCGCGAGGTGATGCCTATCGACATGAACTACTGGTTCTTCCACACGATGCACCACGAGTTCTGCCACATCCTCACGCAGAAGAAGAGCTACAGCACCGACTATCAGACGATCACTGCCGGCAGTTACCACTCTCAGGACTGGGTTAACTTGAAGGACAGTGCCGTACAGAAGGAGGGCTTCGTTACCGCTTACGGTTCTTCTGAGTACAATGAGGACTTCGCCGAGATGTATGCCACTTACGTGACAATGACTCCCGACGCATGGCAGATGATTCTCAACAAGGCTGGCAAGGAAGGTGCCGCATTGCTGGAGTCGAAGTTGTCGCTCGTGCGCTCTTACTTCAGCGAGAGCTGGGGCTTGGACATCGACGAGATGCGTGACATTGTGTTGCGCCGCTCTTCCGAGGCTCTTCTGCTGAACCTCCGTGAATTGGAAGCCAACTAACATTCAACGCTAATTAAGACAATGAGAAAGATTAGTTATTTATTCGCTCTGCTGGTTTCATTTGTCGCTTTTAGCGCATGTACCAGTGATGTTGACAATTATTTCGATGAGAGTGCGCCCGACCGTGCGTCCAACATGGTTGCCGAGGTGAAGGACGTGTTGTACTCTGCCCCCAACGGATGGCGTATGGAGTACTACGGCAACGCCACTTATGGCGGCTACAACGTGCTTTGCAAGTTTGCCGGCGATTCTGTGGCTATGGCCGCAGAGAAGGCCGGTGGCACTCATGAGGCCGGTTTCGATGAGGCTGGAAACCTCATTACGGCTGTCAGCCACTTCTCGCTCGATCAGAGTATGGGTGTCGTTATTTCGTTCGACTCCTATAACAAGTTGTTCCACTACTTCTCTGATCCGAAGAACGATGACTACGGCGAGGCTGGCTATGGCTTCGAGGGCGACTTCGAGTTCCGTGTGCTGTCTTATTCTCCCGAGCGCGTAGTGCTTCAGGGACGCAAGCACAACTCTCGTGTCGTCATGTATCCGATGTCTGCCGACCAGACTTGGGAAGACTATCTCCGCAAGGTAGAGGAGACGAAGACTTGGATGGCTTCCAGCTCTTACACCTTGATGGGTGATAATATCGACCGTGAAGTGAATGTGCAGCAGTATGGTGACTACCACTGCCTCATCTTCCAGTATCTCGACAACGACAGCGCATCTCAGGCTATCGCTTACCCTTATGTTGCCACTCCCGAGGGCTACCAGTTCTATGACACGGTGTCTGTCGAGATGACCGCAGGAAAGGTTAAGTTCAACAACTTGGCCAAGGGTGACACCGATGAGCGTTTCTATCCCGCCGGTGACAACACGGTTTGGCTTGAGACGGTTGTTCCTTCTGTGAACAAGGCATTCGAGAACGGCCAGTGGTTCTTCTCCTACAGCCAGGTAGGCGAGTACGCACAGTCTGCATGGGATGAGTTCAAGGAGGCGCTGAAGACTGCAGGTTCAAATGGTAAGGAGGCTACTCTCTACTGGGCACAGATTGGTACCTACAATGATAAGTTTGGTTTCCACGCTCAGGCAGGTTCCGACTACCTCTATGTGCAGCTCAAGCTGGTCAGCCCGAACGATGAGGGCGATGAGGTTGCTATCCAGTACTCTACGGGTAGCCCCACCAACAAGGCCGCTCAGATCTTCATCCGCGACTACAAGCTGGATAAGGTGCTCAAGACCTTCTCTGCTGTCAACAGCCGCCACCGTGTGAAGCTGGTTACTGACAATCCTCGTAAGCCGACTTACATGAAGGTTATTGATGCCAAGGAGGAGAACAACGTGCTCAACCTTTCCGCATCGTCTGTCAGCTATCCGTTCGAACATTAAAAAACAGGTTTGCTTCCCCCGTCCCGCCTATGGGGCGGGGGGAGAAATCACTTGTCCAATTATTGCTTTTTAATTAATTAAAATCACAATGAAGAAGTTTTTACTTTTATCTTGCGCTTTTGCCGCATTTGCTTCGGCAAACGCACAGCAGCAGCTTCAGACGCTGCCCATGGCTAATCCGTTCACCAAGGTTTCTGCCGTGAAGGCCACCAAGATGGCACAGGGCGAGGCCGTAGCCAAGAAGGCTCCTGCCAAGGCCACTCAGGCTGATTTCGCAGGTATCTTTATCACCAGCTCTTTCGACCATGACGTGTTCACTTGTACTGCCGACACGCTTCGCGCTGCCAATGTGCAGTCTGAGGACGGCAAGACGTTCAACATCGAGTGGGGTGTTTATAGCAACTACTTCGGCAGCGTTTATGGCACTTTCGACGAGGCCACCAATAAGTTTACTGTACCCGCTTTCATGTACATTGGTGGGGGCGAGCCTATTCAGATCACTGACACGGAGTCTGCTCCGTTGGTGTTCTCTGGTGTGAGCCAAAACTACTATTTCTGTGATTTCGAAGGCACTTACGACGAGGCTTCTCAGAAGATCGTGTTGAACGACTCTATCTTGGGCTTTGCTTTCATCGTAGCTGAGGGTACTTTCCAGAATCAGGCTGTTTACACCAACTGGAACACTGTGCTTGCCAAGGCCAACGGTATCCAGACTGGTCGTCGTTCCAGCGACAGTTGGAACGAGTTTGAGTGCCCCATCTTCATGGACTTCACTCAGCTTGAGGATGGTATCGTTGATGTTTACAATGTCTATCCTGGCGGCAAGGTGACCGTTGAGGTTGATGGCGCAGAGGCTTTCATGGGCAACCGTCAGCCGCTGATCTATCAGACGAATGAGGAGCTTCGCAATCAATATGGTGATTATGCTTATATTACCGCTTGCGATGTGGATGAAGACGATATGATTCACCTCAACACCAGCGACACCAAGTGGATTGAGGGTACCTATGATGAGGAGAATGGCATTATCTCTTTCTTGGGTATGGAAGGTCTCTATGGCATTTGGAGCGACATCATTAATCAGGCAGGCTATGGCGCTGGCTATTATCAGGATGTAGTCTTCACCCCGGTGAGCGGCATTTCCAGCGGCGTGAAGGGTGTTGAGAACACTGTTGAGAAGAGCAGCGACAACCGCATCTTCAACCTCGCCGGCCAGCAGGTAGGCAAGGACTACAAGGGCATCGTTATTCAGAACGGTGTGAAGAAGGTTCAGAAGTAATTTTGTTACTTTAGATACACACTTTCTTGGGGGGCATGGCCTGTGCAGGTCGTGCCCCCTCTTTTTGTGCCCTTTTGTGGGTGTGTGGCTGTCAAGGATGTGGCCACAACTGTTTGTGTCTATTTTCTTTGTGTCCTTTTTGCGCTGTATGTGAGGTGCGTGCGTTGGTGGCAAGGTGAGTCGTGGCCACTCGTAGTGGAGCGGATGTGAAGTTTTTGGTTTTCAATGAGATACGTTTCGTAAACTAAAAGGTATCCTTTCGCGTTCCAAAAGGTA
>CAZXFP010000008.1:18773-35539 GCA_964640675.1 uncultured Prevotella sp.
GTTCCAAAAGGTAACGTTTTACAAGCTAAAAGGTATCCTTTCGCAGACTAAAAGATAATGTTTTACAAGCCAAGAGCCTACGTCTTGCCCGCAGGGGTGCAAGGTGCGGTAGGATGTTTTTCGCAGCGTGGTTTTCCCGTTGGTGTGTGGCCGAAGCGGGGGCGGGCAGCTCCCGCAGCTCCGTTATTCGCTCTCTCACAGTCATTTTATGTTTTTTTTTATATCCTTTTTTTGCCGCTATTCATAAAATTGCTAACTTTGCGGGCATTAAAAAACAATCGAATAAATTACGTAGAATGAAGAAAACTTTTGTTCTTGCTTTGGCAATGCTTGCTATGGGTGTGGCCTCTTACGCCGTACCCGCGAAGCGCATCGTGTGCAAGATGAAGCAAAGTGATGGCACCACCGTGCAAGTGTATAAGCATGGTTCGATGTATTGTGCTTATTATACGTCGCTGGATGGCAAAGTGCTTTATCCCAACGCCGAAATGAACGGCGACTTGTGCTATGCCACCATCTCCGACGGTAAAGTAGTGCCCAGCTCCGTAGTGGCTCACGATGAGTCGGAGCGCACGCAAGCCGAGTTAGAGTTCTTGACCACCTACACCGTTGATCCCGCCACTCCCGAAGTGCGCGCCCTCGCCACCCGTTCCTATGCCTTGAAGCGTGCGCATTACGCCTCCACGGGCAATGGATTGGGCCAGTATGGCACGAGTGCGCTTGGCTCTGTAAACAGCCTTGGCAGTCCCAAGATTCCCGTAATCTTGGTCAATTATGCCGATGTCAAGATGAAGGATTTCTCCACCAAGGAGCTTTATGACCGCATTCTGAATGAGGAGGGCTACACCGACAGTCACGGCAGTGTAGGCTCGGTGCGCGATTACTTCGTGGACAACAGCCACGGAATGTTTACTCCCGACTTCGTTGTGCTCGGCTCTGTCACGTTGAGCCGTAATCGCTCCTACTATGGCTCAAACAAGGATAACGGTGGCGATGCTCACGCCGATGAAATGGTAGAGGAGGCCGTGAAGCTGATGATGGCTCAAGGCGTGGACTTCAGCCAATACACGCGTGATGGCAAGGTGGAGAACGTGATTGTGCTCTATGCAGGCCAGGGCGAAGCCAGCGGCGGTATCCCCGAGACGATTTGGCCGCACGAGTGGGACTTCAACCGCGACATCGAGGGTGTTCGTTTCGCCTCTTACTTCGTGGGCAACGAGCTGAACAACGTTCAAATCACCGATGGCGTGGGTACTATGATTCACGAGTTTGGCCACGCTTTGGGTCTCCCCGACTGGTATGTGACCGACTATAGCTACACCGATGAAAGCCCGTTTGGCCTTTGGTCGGTGATGGATCAAGGCTGCTACACCGGCAGTGGCTATCGTCCTGTGGGCTACACGGCCTATGAGAAGAGCTATCTGGGCTGGCTTGAGATTCCCCAAGTCACGAATGCGCAAGCCGTAACGCTGCTCGATCCCAACACTTCCGCCAAGAATGTGGCCGTGCGCATCAACAATCCGTACGCCCTCTCCGAGTATTTCATCCTTGAGAACCGTCAGCCCGGTAAGTGGTACTCCACCAGTTGCGGCAGCGGACTGCTGGTAAGCCACTTCAATTACAATAAGACGGCTTGGGAATATGGCACGGTGAACAACACGAAAAGCAAGAAGCGTGCCCACGTGGTGACCGCCGATGGCAGCACGATCACCTATGGCGCAGGCCCTGAGATGCTCTTCGGCAATGGCGTGAACAACGTTACGGGACTTAAACTCGCCTCTGGCAGCACACTTACAGACAGAGATGTCTACCGCGTGCTGAAGCACAGCGATGGAACAGTGACCTTTAATTTTGGAAGCCGCACCATTGATGGTGAGTATGCTCCCGTGGGTGGCCGTCAGTTTGCCCTCGTCCGCAGCGTGGATGAGCTGGCCACAGGCGACTCTGTCATCGTTGTGAGCCGCGACAACCGCTACGCCATGTCGGCTGATGTCTACAGCGGACGCTTCAACACCGCCGCTATCACCGTGCAGGGCAACGACATCGTGCTGGCCAATGACGAGGTGCAGCTCTTCGGCGTGCGCCAGAACTCCAACAGCTGGTCGCTCCGTCCCAACCGCTCCACCTATCTTGGCGTGTCGCGCGATGGCTTGAAGCTCAACACTTCCTTGACGAACAGCAAGTTCGACCTGACCATCGACAATGGCGAGGCCATCATTACGTTCGACTCCTCCTACTCCAACAACTGCCTGAACGCCGATGGCGACAACTACTACTTCAACGTAGTGGCCAGCAACCCCAGCAAGGTGCAGCTCTATAAGCTCGACACCGCCTCCGGCATTGATGGCGTGACGAGCAACGAGGAGACCACGGGCGTGCGTGAGGTGTACAACCTGCAAGGCCAGCGTGTCAACAATGTGGACAACCTGCCTAAGGGTATCTACATCATCAATGGCAAGAAGACCGTAGTGAAGTAATCATTTCGGTAGTCAACATACAGTAAGGCGAGGGTGGAACGTTCCACTCTCGCCTTGTTTTTTCCCTTTTCTCAAGCCCCCTCTTTCCGCCGTTTGCCTTCCGTTTGGTGCAAATGCAGCGGGCGAGGCCGTTCTTTCTCGGCAACCATTTCCCGCTGTTTGCGGGCTTATTTGCGCTTTTGCCTGAAGAAGTCCTGCATCATTTGGCGGCATTCCGCCTCAAGCACGCCCCGCGTCACAGTGGCCTTGGCATGGAGCGCGTTGGGCGCGAGGCGGGCAAAACCCCTCTTCTCATCGGCGCAGCCGTAGACCACGCGCGCCAGCTGCGACCATCCAATGGCCCCGGCACACATCACGCACGGCTCCACGGTGACATAGAGCGTGCAGCCCGTGAGGTATTTGCCCCCCAGCAGGTTCTCTGCCGCCGTGATGGCGAGCATCTCCGCATGAGCCGTCACGTCGTGCAGGGTCTCCGTCTGGTTGTGCGCGCGCGCCACGATGCGCCCGTCTGCCACGATAACCGCCCCGATGGGAATCTCCTCTTCCTGCAAAGCCAGCTGCGCCTCTTTCAGTGCCAGCCTCATGAAGTGCTCGTCTGTTGTGTCCATATTGTCTTTCTTTTTGGTTGAAAAGCGCGGTGTGGGCATCCCTTTGCCGCGCGCCGGGCAACACGGCAACACGCTCCTGCCACCCACGCAACGAAATAACGCCCCGCGTCCCTTTTTTATTGTGGCTGCAAAAGCCCGCCTTTTCCATTCCTCCGCGCGCGCATTCGCCGTTGTTCTGACAAATTTTCCTTATCTTTGCAGCACAAATCAGAACACATGGACATCAAGAACAGAAGAACAATCAGAAAGTATTCCGCCCGCGAGGTGGACAACGCGCTCCTCATGCGCTTGCTTGAGGAGACCGGGCGCACCCCCACGATGGGCAATCTGCAGCTCTACAGTGTGGTGATTACGCGCTCTGCGGAGGGCAAGGAACGCCTTGCGCCCGCCCATTTCCGTCAGCCCATGGTGACGGGCGCGCCGCTGGTGCTCACCTTTTGCGCCGATTTCCGCCGCACCACGCTGTGGGCCGAGCAGCGAAAGGGGAATCCCGGCTATGACAACCTGCTGTCGTTTCTCAATGCCGCCACCGATGCGCTGCTCTATTGCCAGTCGTTTTGCAATCTTGCCGAGGCCGAGGGGCTGGGCACTTGCTTCCTTGGCACCACCGTCTATCAGCCCGAAGCCATCATCGAAGCCCTGCGGCTGCCGCGCCTTGTGATGCCCGTGGCCACCATTACGCTGGGCTGGCCCGACGAGACACCGCAGCTGCAAGACCGCCTTCCGCTTGAGGCCATCGTGCATGAGGAGAGCTATCGCGACTATGCGGAGGCCGACATAGACCGTCTTTATCATGAGAAAGAGACGCTGGAGGCAAACCGCCACTTTGTGGAAATCAATCATAAGGAGACACTGGCGCAGGTGTTCACCGACCTGCGCTACACCCGCAAGGACAACGAGGCCATGTCTGAAGGCATGATGCGCGCCTTGCGCCGTCAAGGATTCTTGGCTTAGCGCGCCTTGCGGCGGCCTTCGGGCAAGCGAAAGAAGCTCTGCCGCCATCGGCGTGAGGCGCGGCAGGGGAGAGGAAAAGAAGAGTGGGCAAGCCCTCCGGGAAGAATCCGGAAGGCTTGCCCACTCGCTGTGTGGCGCGTTAGTTCTGGAAGTACACCCGCTTCACGCGGTTGCTGATGCCCGTGAGCACCTCGTAGGGGATGGTGTCGAGCGCGTCGGAGAGCCGCGTAACGGGCAAGTGGTCGCCAAAAATCTCCACGCTGTCGCCCTCTTGGCAGCTGATGTCCGTCACATCGACCATGCAAACGTCCATGCAGATGTTGCCCACGTAGTCGGCTTCCACACCATTCACGAGGCAATGGCCGTGCCTGTTGCCCAAGTGGCGGCTCAGTCCGTCGGCGTAGCCAATGGGTATGGCCGCAATCACGCTGTCGCGGGTCAGTATGGTGTGCCTTCCGTAGCCTACACTTGTGCCCTTGGGCACGTGGCGGAGCTGCAGAATGGTGGTCTTCAGCGTAGAAACGTTGTGCAGCAGTTGGTTGGTGCGCGGGTCAATGCCATACAGCCCAATGCCCAGGCGGCACATGTCGAGCTGTCGGTTGCGGAAATGGTCGATGCCGGCGGAGTTGTCGATGTGCCGGATAATTCTGTGTGGGAACGCGGCCTGCAGCTTTCGGCTTCCCGCATCGAAGAGTTCGAACTGCCGTTGTGAGAAATCATCCAGTCCATCGGTGTCCGCTCCCGCGAAATGGCTGAACACGCTCCGGGGAATAACCGCCCTTTGGCCTTGCAGCCGCTCAATGAGCGTGTCGATGTCGGTGAGGGGATTGAATCCCAGACGGCACATTCCCGTATCCAGCTTGATGTGGACGGGATACCCCGTGATGCCCTCCCGGCCAGCCGCCTTGATGAGCGCATCGAGCAGTCGGAACGAGTACACCTCGGGTTCGAGGTCGTAGTCGAACATCGTCTTGAAGGCCGTCATCTCCGGATTCATCACCATGATGTTGCTCGTGATGCCGTTTCGCCGCAGCGTAACGCCCTCATCGGCCACCGCCACGGCCAGATAGTCCACGCGGTGATCCTGCAGCGTCTTGGCAATCTCCACCGCCCCAGCCCCGTAGGCATCCGCTTTGATCATGCAGGTGAGCTTCGTTTCGGGGTGCATCATGGCGCGGTAGTGGTTCAGATTGTCCACCACTGCGCCCAAGTTCACCTCCAGCGTGGTCTCATGCACCTTCTTGACCAGCAGCTCCGTGATTCTTTCGAAGCCGAAACGGCGCGCCCCCTTGAGCAGAATCACCTCATTGCGGAGCGTGCGGAATGCCGCACTGCCCACAAAACTATCCACAGAGGCAAAGAAGCTCGTCTCCTTGATGTTGCCGAAGGCCTGCGCCTGGCTGCTGATGTCGGCACCGATGCCCACCAGCCGCTCCACTCCGCGCTTCAGAATCAGGTCGGCCACTTTGGCGTAGAGCACCTCCGGCCGCTCGCCGCTTTGCAGAATGTCGCTCAGGATGAGCGTTCTCTTGCGGCCTTGGTGGTCGGGTCGGCGGCTCATGAAGTCGAGCGCGATGTCGAGCGAGTGAATGTCGGAGTTGTAGGCATCGTTGATGAGCGTGCATCCGTTGTTGCCCTGCTTCACCTCCAGCCTCATGCCCACTGGCTCAAGGTGCTCCATCCGTGCGGCTAGTTGCTCAGCGGTAAGCCCCAAGTGCAGCGCGGCGGCAGCCACGGCAAAGGAATTCTCCACGGAAGCATCGTCGATGAAAGGCAGCGTGTAGCTTGCCGCCTTTCCTTTCCACACATATCGCACGGTGGTTTGCGTGGGTTGCTTGTCCTCACTGGCTATGTAGAGTGCGGCTTGCTTGTCCCTGCGCGACCATCCCAGCCGCTCTCCCCCGTAAGAGGCGCAGGAGATGCAGGCCGTGACGAGCTTGCTGTCTTGCGGAAACACCAAGGCTTCCGTGCCGTCAAAGAGTTGCAGCTTCTCCCTGCACTTCTCTTCCATCGATGAAAAATTCTCCTGATGCGCCTCGCCCAGCATGGTGAGCACGCCCAGCGTGGGGCGGATGATGTCGTGCAGAGCCTGCATCTCGCCGCAACGGCTGATGCCTGCCTCGAAAATACCTACTTGGCTCTGCGCCTCCAGCAGCCATACCGAGAGCGGAACGCCCGTCTGCGAGTTGTAGCTGCGGGGCGAGCGGGTGGCCGATTTGTCGGGCGACACCACCTGATAGAGCCATTCCTTGACCATCGTCTTGCCGTTGCTGCCCGTGATGCCTACAATGGGGATGCCGAAACGGGCGCGGTGGCGGCTTGCCAGCTGCTGCAAGGCCGCCAGCGTGTCGCTCACCAGCAGGAAGCTGGCTTGGGGATAGGTCTGCTGCCACTGCTCGGGCAGCGAGGAAACAACAAACCGCCGCACGCCGCGAGCATAGAGGTCGGCAATGTAGCGGTGGCCATCGTTGCGGCAAGAGCGCAACGCAAAGAACAAGGTTTCTTCGGGAAAGCAGAGCGAGCGGCTGTCGGTGAGCAGGAAACTCACGCATCCTTGTGCCTCGCCCATGCGTCGGGCATCCATCATGGCGGCGACGTTCTCAATGGAATATCTCATATCTTGTGTGACTATGAATACAAACTGACTTGCGATACCATCCGCAAAGTTACCCCACTTTTTCGGAAACGCCAAGACATCGGGGTGCTTTTTCTTTACAAAGGTGTGGGAATGGAGAGGCAGGAGGGTGTTGGAAGCCTTGCCATTGTGGAGATAAGAAAGCCCTTCCGCGGCTTGCCGGCGTGGCTTTCAAGCTGCGGAAGGGCGTGTGGATGCGTTGGGGCGAACCGCTCCGGCGCATTGCAGAAGGCTGAGACGTAAGTTTATGCCTGCTCTTGGCTCTTGGTCTGCGCGGCGGGCGACAGCTTCTTGATGACCCTTGCGGGATTTCCCACGGCCACGCTGTTGTCCGGGATGTCGCGGGTGACCACACTTCCCGCGCCCACAACCACGTTGTTGCCAATCGTTACGCCCGCCAGCACAGTGACATTGCCGCCCAGCCAGACGCTGTTGCCCACGCGGATGGGCTTACAAAACTCCAGTCCCTCATTGCGCTGCGCCTCATCGAGCGGGTGGCAAGCCGTGTAGAACGAGCAGTTGGGGCCAATGAAGACGTTGTTGCCAAAGGTTACGGGTGCCTCATCGAGGATAACGAGATGGGTATTGGCAAAAAAATGGTCGCCCACGCTGATGTTTCGGCCGTAGTCGCAGAAGAACGGCGCAATGATGGTAAGCCCCTCGCCCGTCTTGCCCAGCAACTGGCGCAGCAGTTCCTCGCGCTTTGCCCGCTGCGAGGGGTGCAGCTGGTTGATTTCGAAGCATTTCTCCTCGCATTGGTGCAGCTCATCGAGCAGCTCCTGCGTGTGGTTGGCTTGATAGAGCATTCCCCGCTCCATCTTCTCTCTTTCGGTCATGTTGCTTTTTTTGATGGCAAAGTTACACAAAAGCCCCCTTTCTTGCAATTTTTTTGCCTACCTTTGCCGCATGGAATTTAGAACAATCGTAGGCGTGGAGCCGCCCGAATGGCGGGTAAAGCCTTTCGCGCGAGTGCTGCTGGTGGGGTCGTGCTTTGCCCAAAATATGGGCGGAAGGTTCTCAGATGCCCGTTTCCCCACAGTCGTCAACCCGTTTGGGGTGATGTATAACCCTGCGAGTGTGCTGCATACGGTGCGCGACTGGCAGGGTGAGGCCGATGTTGCGCTGATCACTTTGGGCACGAACCGCGTCTATGTGGAGCGCGCCACGGGCTGCATTGTGGACAATTGCCAGAAGCGGCCACAGCAATTGTTTCGCGAGGAAGCGTTGAGCGTGGAGCAATGTGTGGGCTATTTGGAAGAGGTAGTTGAAGAGTTGCTGCGGCGCAATCCGCTTGTGCGTGTGGTTATCACCGTCAGCCCCATCCGTTACCGCAAGTATGGCTATCATGGCAGTCAGCTCTCGAAGGCCACGCTCTTGCTTGCCGCCGACCAGTTGACGCGCCGCCATGAGGCGGTGGTGAGCTATTTCCCGGCCTATGAGATACTGAATGACGAGCTGCGCGACTACCGTTTCTATGCCTCCGATATGCTTCACCCCAGCGAGCAAGCCGTGGACTACTTGTGGGAACGGTTTGTGGAAGCCTATTTCTCGGATGATGCGTGCCGCTGGTTGCGGGAGTGGTCGCCCGTGAGAGCTGCCCTCGGGCATCGGCCGTTGAATCCCGACTCTCCCGAATGGCAAGCATTCAAGGAGAAAACGCAGGCGCAGTATGAGGCGTTGCGGAAGAAATGGGGCTTGACAGAGTAGAGAGGCAGAAACGAAAAAGCACTTTCCGCCTTCTTCGCAAGTTCCGCATGAGAGCGGAAATGGTGGCGGAGAAGGCGGAAAGTGCAATAAAGGGCAAGCGGGAGCGCGTCAGCTTCGGCTCACTTGCAGTCCCTTGGTGCTGATGCTCATGCTCACAAAGCGCGCGTTGGCATTGAGCGGGTTGGCCAGTAGCGTCTGCTTGATGCGTGCGGCGGCCTCTGGATCTTTGGCAATCATGTAGAGGTAGCCACCTCCGCCCGCGCCAGGCAGCTTGTAGCCGAGGCACAAGTCATCAATGAGTGATGTGATTTTCCTTACCGATTCGGGATTGGTTCCTGTATCGAGCAGTTGGTTTTGCTCCCAGGTGCGGCGTGTGAGCAGTCCCATTTCGTGGAAGTCTGCCCGCTGAATGGCATCGTGCATCCGCATGGCATGGCCTTTCATCTCGCGCAGTAAAGCCAGTTCATCGTGCTCGTTGAGGAACATTCGGCGCACAATTTCGGCCAGAATGTTCTTTGCCGTGCGCGTGATTCCCGTGTAGTAGAGCAGGTGGCAGGTGCTGTAAGCAGCATCGCTGAAGATGGTGTCGGGCAGCCAGTGAGCCGATGGCGATTGTATGAATCCCTTGCCCGTTTGCAAGAGTTTTACGCCGGCGGTGATTCCGCCAAACTGATCCTGCCATCCTCCGCCCGTTGTGAGCAGTTGTTCCAGTACAAGCGTGCGTATGCCAATCTCCGTTTTCTCCCAGTTCAGCCCGCAGAAGTCGCTCAGCGCGCCCAGCACGGTGGCGGCAAGGATGCTGCTTGTGCCCAGTCCCGACCCCGCGGGGACGGCCGAAAGCATGGTCAGCTCTATGCCGCAGCCAAACGCCCGCAGCTGTTCGGCCAGTGTGGCGTGGCGTTCGGCACAGTAGTCGGGGGCGAATCCGGCCAGTGCCAGTGCCGCTTTGGGTATGGAGAAGGGGCTTCCCACGTGGTTGAAATCGGTCAGTTGCTCGTAGGTGCTCACCACTTCCGATGAGCCGAGGTCTATGCTCCGCAATATAATATGGAAGTCCTTGCACGGCTTCACGTAGGCTTGCAAGGGCGGTTGGCCGTTCAGTTCAACGGCCATATTGACCACTTTGCCGCCCTCCATGAGGCAGAATGGCGGCGTATCCGTCCATCCGCCCGCCAAATCGATGCGCACCGGCGAGCGTCCCCATACGATTTGATCGGCATGGACAGCCATGCGCGGATGCTGCCTGTGGGCTTTTGCCTCTGCCGTAAGGCCATCTTTGAGCAGGGAGAAGGCTTGGGCGGCCTCTGCTGTGCCCTTTTCGCCCCGCAGACGGAGCACCTCCGAGCGGAACATGGCATCGTGTATGCGCCGCATCAGCTCACTGTCGGCTGGCAGCGGGTGGGGCAGGGCAATGCCATTGTGGGCAAACTCGTGGGCGGCATCGAGCAGGTCGAGCTGGTAGAACACGCTGTGGGCGTGGTTCTTGGCCAATAACGGCCAGTCGGTGGTGCGGAATTGCTGCCGCTGATGGGTGAGACGGCGCAGGCAGGCTTGGTTGGAAATCTCCTCTGCGCTGAGCTTTTGTGCTGCCGCATAGCCTTGTGCTGCCTCCTCCGAAGCGTCTTGCCCCAGCATATAGCGCAGCATTTGCCCCATATCTTCGATGGAATTGACCAGCGGGAATTGCTTCTTCTGCTGCTCTTCTCCGGCAAACTTGTCGTAGTAACGGTAGGGACGAACCACCCACTGGTGCTCTCCGATGGGCACAATGTCGATGCATTGCTCCTTGTCGAGGGCTATTTGCCAGTCGTTTTCCGGCACTCCCGTGATGATGTTTTCGCTTGCCAGCGACCAGCGCGCGCCCACCCAGCTGTTCTCTATCCACAAGTTTTGGTTCTCAGACGTGATGCGCGTCTTGGTGATGGCGTTCTGTACGAACATTGCCGGGTGCGGTTTCAGCGAGTGGTGCATGATTTCCCGCTGATCGTTGACAAGGTTTTGGATGGCCAGCGTTGATGAGAGCAGCTCGTGGGAAGTGCCAAAATGATAGAACTCGCCGCCCGGTAGCGGGAGGATGGCAACGCTAAGGCTGCTCAGTTCTTCGTCCTTCACACTTGGATTGGTGCCCAGCGCGCAGCCGAATTCGCCGTAAAGGTCGTACTCCGTTATCTCTCCATCGCGCTCGGAACGCTTCATCAGCAGGCGGACGGCTTTGTCGGAGAGCAGCCAAACGCCAATGTCGGTCAGATAGAAGTGCGTCTCCGACAGCTTGCCGAGTGTCTCAACGGAGGGCTTTTGCAGCATGCACTCCAGTCGGTCGGGGCTTTGATGGGAGGAGACAAACACTCCGTGGTCTTTGGCTATCTCCGGTCCGAGCCACAATCCGTAGCATACCACGTCGGCATCGGGGATGGGTTGCAGTGGCTCGGTGGCTCTGATGAACACGTCGCCGCTTACTATCATCGTGTGGAGTGACTGCGGGGCATTGGCCATGATGCGCTCGTAGAGGGGCACTTGCAGGGAAAGCAGGTCTTGGGAGAGCCGCTGCCCGCGCTCCCAACGGAACACGGGGATGGGCGTGAGCACTTTTCCTGATGGCGCATAAGCGGGCAGTCGGCGGCTCTGACCGCCCGCATGGAGCAGCAGCCTTTGGTCGGAGGCAAGCCATTCATCGAAAGATTGGCCACCGCCATGTTGCTGATGGGCTGCCCGAAGCAGCCAGTCTGTGCCGCCGCCCGAGCCAAGTTTGTGGCCAACGGGGTCGCTGGTGCAGAACCATTCCTGCTTGTCAAGCCCCGTAATCTCGTGAAAATAGCTCACGAGATTGGGGGGGAGTGACAATAATTTCTTCATGTTGAGTTGCCTTAGGGTTAATTTTCAGTCTTCGCCGGCTGCTTGTCGGCAGCTTGCTTGTTGCGTCTGACGATGAGGAAAATAGCCAAGCCGATGAGCAACACCATGATGGTGAAGGACACATAGGCGATGGTTTCCGTTGTGCGGACGCTCTTCGGATGGAAGTCGAGCACCACTTGGTGCTTGCCCGGCTTGATATTGATGGCTCGCAGCAGATAGTTGACGCGTCCCATCGGCACTTCCTGCCCGTCGACAGTGGCCGTCCAGCCAGGGTAATACACCTCGGAGAAGACGAGGATGCCGCCCTTTTCAGAGCTTACCTCATACTTCATGTTGTTTGGCTCGTATGCCGTCATCTGCACCGTGGCCGTTGTATCGAGGGGCTGGGGCTGTCCGAGTTGCTGCTCGAAGCACTTGTCGGCCACAGCTTCATGGCTTACATCAATGCTGCGGATGCCGTCCAGTTCCTCATTGGCATTGCCCACGTAGTTGATTTTGTCTACAAACCAGCCGTTGCCTTGGGCGTAGGGGTTGCGCAGGGGGATGGCTTGACCCGACTGCATGGGCAGGATGAAGTAGCGGGCGTTGAGCATATTGAGCACGGGGAACGTATTCTTGCCGTCCACGGCTTCCATATTGCCTCCCGCAGTGGCTATGGCCTGCATGCCGGCCTGCATTTCCTTGCCGATGTAAGTCTCTATCAGCTCCTGATAGCGGCGAACCTTGGCCGGATGGTAGCCGCCGATGCTCTTGTGGAAGTAAGAGGTGTTGTTCTCATTGAATGTGTCTGACGCGAAGTTAAGTACGCGGTAGCTGAGGTCTTTGTCTTTCAAGATCTCTTGATCGGCCATGGAAGGCTGCATCGGGTCTTCGCGCTCGCTTCTCGGCACAAACATTCCGTCGTTGAGGTATCGCTTGTCCACCTGCCACAAATCGACCAGACAGAGTGCCGACAAGGCGACAATCATGTGAAGCGGCTGAATTTTCTTAATCTTATAGAGCAGCAGGATGGCGAAGCCGATAAGGATAATGATGACCGAACGCCAGGCATCGGCCGATACCAACGCCTCTCTCATGGTGGCGACACTGGACAGGATGATGCCCTGCACGTCGGGTGTCATGCCCTGAATGCTGGCCAGCATCTGTCTCTCTTGGTCGCTTACGAAGGGTCCCATCATGCTCGGCGCAAGGGCTACGAGGATGGCTGTGCCTGCGGTAAGTGCGAGGCTGACGTATGCCCAGCGCATTTTCTTTCTCAGAAGGTCGGGCTCTTCCACGATTTTCTTCAATGCCATGATGGCCAAAAGCGGGATGGTGAACTCGGCCACAACGAGTATGGAGGCCACGGTGCGGAACTTGGCGTACATGGGAACATAGTCGATGAAGAAGTCGGTAAGCCCCATGAAGTTTCTGCCCCACGAGAGAAGAACCGACAGAATGGTGGCCGCGAGCAACGCCCACTTCACCGGCCCCTTGACGATGAACAGTCCGATGAAGAACAGGAAGAGCACGAACGCGCCCACATAGACCGGGCCTGACGTGCCGGGCTGTGTGCCGAAGTATTGCGGCAGCGCGTCGTAGATTTGCGGCAGCATCTGTTCCACTTGGCTGTCGGCGTTCTTCATGGCCGTCTTGCTTTGCCGCAGCGGCACGCTTGCGCCACCCTTGGCGTTGGGCACGAGCAGCGTCATGGTCTCATCGATGCCGTAGCTCCACTGTGTGATGTAGTCGCGATCCAGTCCGGAGCTGGTTTGGTTGGCAGCGTCTTTCTTTATCAGCTCGCTTTTGCCACGCATACTCTCCTTTTGGTACTCCCACGTGTGGTAGAGGTTGGAGATGTTGGTGCAGATGCCCAGCGCGGCGGCGATGGCACAGACGAGCGATGCCTTCAGCCAGCGGCCTATCTGGCCTTCCCGGATGGCTTGCACGAGGTAGGCAACAACAAGGAAGAAGATGAGGAAGAGGAAGTAATAGGTCATCTGGGGGTGGTTGGCCTTCACCTCAAAGGCTGCAAACACCGCCGTAATGATCAGTCCCCACAGGTATTTGCCACGGTAGGCCATGACAATACCGCCTATCATGGGCGGCAGATAGGCCAGTGCCATCACCTTCCAGATGTGTCCGGCGGCAATGATGATGAGGAAATAGGACGAGAAAGCCCAGATGATGCTGCCCAGCGCGGCCAGTGACTGGCGGAAGTCGAACGCCCGCAGCATGATGTAGAAGCCGAGAAGGTAGGCAAAGACGAACCATACGTTGTCGGGCAACCACAGATGATAGGCGTTCATCGTGTGGGAAAGGATGTCTGTGGAGTTGTAGGACGGTGCCGTCTGGTAGGTTGGCATGCCACTGAAAACGCTGTTCGACCAGCGTGTCCGCTCACCCGTTTTCTCGTAATACATGGTCGACTCCTGTCCAAGACCTTTGCTGGCAGCCGAGTCGTGGCGAAAGAGCACCTTGTCTTGGGTTACGGGAGCGAAGAAATAGGCAAACCCGATGAGTGCGAAAAGGATAATGGCCAGCACATCGGGCAAACATTTCTTGAAGATATTCATTTGTTGGTTGCTTATTGATTTTTCGACGTAATGCGTGCAAAGTTAGTAAAATTCATTGAGTTAAGGGAATGGTACGCGTGATTTTTTGTACCTTTGCCCGTGAAAACAAAACAGGTAATATTTTTTGATGAAGAAGATTGGAGTCATCGTTGCGATGGATAAGGAGTATGATCAGCTGGCCAAAGTGTTTGCAGGACGGCAGGACATCGTGCTCCAGAAGTGTGGCATTGGCAAGGTGAACGCGGCCATTGGCGCAACGGAGATGCTGCGAGACCATCGCCCCGACTTGATAGTGTCGAGCGGTTGTGCCGGTGGTGCGAGCACATCGCTGCAAGTGATGGATGTGGTGGCGGCCTCGGCGTGCGTCTATCATGATGTTTACTGTGGCGACAATGCCAGCTATGGTCAGGTGCTTGGTATGCCGGCGCGTTTCGAAGCCCCGGAAAATCTCATAGCGAAAGCCCTCAAGATACCCCGCGTGAAGGCGGGACTGACGGTGAGCGGCGACTGGTTTGTGGACAGCAAGGAAAAGATGCGGGAGATTCTGACCCACTTTCCCGATGCGATGGCCGTGGACATGGAGAGCTGCGCCATCGCCCAGGCGTGCCACCGCGCAGGTGTGCCGTTCATTTCGTTCCGTGTCATCAGCGATGTGCCGCTCAATGACACCAAGGCAAGTCAGTATTTCGACTTTTGGGAGCGCGTGGCCGAGGACAGTTTCGAGGTCACCCGCCACTTCATCGAGTCGCTTTGAGGCGGCCGGACTTATCATACAGAAACGACAAAACGAAAGAAGAGAATATGGAAAAGATACCCAGTTTTACGATAGACCATAACCAGTTGCTGCGCGGCATCTACGTTTCGCGCAAGGACGAGGTGGGTGGCGACACCGTGACCACGTTCGACATCCGCATGAAAGAGCCTAATCGCGAGCCGGCCATGCACGTTGGCGCGCTGCATACCATTGAGCACTTGGCGGCTACGTTCCTGCGCAACGATGCCGAATGGCGCGACCGGGTGGTCTATTGGGGGCCTATGGGATGCCTCACGGGCAACTATCTGCTGCTGAAAGGCGACTTGCAGAGCCGCGACATCGTAGACCTGATGCGGCGCACGTTCCGCTTTGTGGCCGAGTTTGAGGGTGAAGTGCCCGGCACTGCGCCCCGCGATTGCGGCAATTACCTGCTCCACGACCTGCCCATGGCAAAGTGGGAGGCGAGGAAATACCTCACCGAGGTGCTTGACAACATCAAGGAGGAGAACCTTGTTTACCCCGTTGCGTAAGGCTTAATGCGCTGTTGGCGCATCCGAAGGCACTCATTTGAGTGGTGTGTCGGCCGTGTTTTTGCAGTTGCCAAACAATGTCCTTATGGGCGTTGTCGGCTTGGAAGGCTGTTTGACTTTGCCGCTTTGAGACGGAAAATGCAACTGCGAATGTCATGAAAAATTATGGTTCATCGGGCGATTGCTTGCTGTTGGCCATGTGATAGCTATGCTTTTGCTTGCCGAAACCATAGGTTTGACGGCGCAAAAGCATAGCTTTTGGAACGCAAAAGATAAGGTTTGGCCAAGCGTTTTTGGAACAAAAAAGAAAATCAAAAGGGTTAAAAGCATTGTGCTTTTAACCCTTTTGATTTATAAAGCTCAATTCTTTGCGTGTCAGATAGTTGCCGATTGGCTTGAGCCTCGCGCGCTTTGGAGGTCGTGTGTCGGCTCGCGGGTGTGCCGTCCGGGCGTTGCTTAGAAGCGGTAGCCCACGGTGATGGTGGCCAACCGGTTGCGTGTGTCGATATTTTTCATCGACTTGGTGAGCGGGATATGGTAGCGTGCGTCCAGCACAACGCGCTCATATTCATAGCTTATGCCCACGGGTATGGCCACGGTCAAGCCCTTGGCCTCGTCCTTGATGTCGGTTTCGTATGTTTTCGGGGCTTCGTATGTGCGCACGTTGGTCTCTATGTCAATGGTGAACAAGTTTTCGTCCCATTCCCTTTTGGCGTTGACGAGGAAGCCCAGCTCCACTCCTGCCTTCACGGAGAGGCCTTCGATGAGGTGGTAGTGAGCCATCACGGGCACGGTAATGTAGTCGAATGAGTTGTGCATATTGCTGATGGCGTGGCCATTCCATGTGCTTTCAGTCTCTTCGGCCTTGTCGGTTGCCGATGGCTTGACCACGGCTTCGAAGTCCTTATATTTCGAACCGGCCTGCGTGTAGAAAGCTCCCAGCGAGAAAGCCCACTCCTTCGTGGCCTGATAGGTCAGCTCTGCGCCTGCGGTAAGTCCGGCCTTGTAGTTTGCCTTGGGGTTGTAGCCCGCACTCTTGGGCAGTGTTCCTTGGCCTAAGGTATAGGCCATGAAGTCGTT
The DNA here is from genome assembly GCA_964640675.1 of uncultured Prevotella sp. Classification (GTDB taxonomy): domain Bacteria; phylum Bacteroidota; class Bacteroidia; order Bacteroidales; family Bacteroidaceae; genus Prevotella. Next base: position 34,927 of record CAZXFP010000008.1, read on the forward strand.
TTGCTTGCCCAGTGACACGCCCACTTGCGGTGTGACGGAGAAGGTCTTGGGCTGTTGCTGTGCGAAAGTGCCTACGCTCATGAGCGTTGCGGCACAGATGGTCAGAATTTTCCTCATTGTTTTCTTCCTTTCTTCTTTGGTGTGTGATGGCGACAGGGCTTCATGGGCGGTGTCGTCATGTTGGTTTTGCTGTCTGTTCTTTTTGATTTCGGATGGCAACGGATGGAGCGTCAGCGTGTGCATTGTCTTCTCCGTGACTCGCTTCTCTTGCTTTCGGTGGGCAGTGGGGCGTGATGCACTGAGTGGTGTTGCCCTTGAAGACCTCCTCAGTCTTACTTTTGGTAGGCAGTAGGGCGTGATACACTGGGTACTGTTGCCCTTGAAGACCTCCTCAGCCCTTGCTTTCGGTGGGCAGTGGGGCGTGATGCACTGGGTGATGTTGCTCTTGAAAACCTCCTCAGCCCTTGCTTTCGGTAGGCAGTGGGGCGTGATGGGCTGGGTGGGTCACAATCGTTTCCTGCTCGTTTCGTTAGGGGTGTGGTGGTATTTGCAGCCCCCGTGTTCTCCGAATGTCAGAAAAAAAGCGGACTACCCTTGACGGGCTGTCCGCTTA
>CAZXFP010000008.1:35639-44860 GCA_964640675.1 uncultured Prevotella sp.
GTGTTCTCCGAATGTCAGAAAAAAAGCGGACTACCCTTGACGGGCTGTCCGCTTATATGTTCATTTGTGCTGAGTGCCCGGTGCGTGTTCATCGCTCAACAAGCTGCGAGCATCGGCATGCAAATGGTTACTTGTCTTTGTTCTCAGCATCCACGGCCTTGATTTTCTGCATCGTCTCCTCCATTTCGTCCTTCAGACGCTGCACTTTGCGCTTCATTTCCTCCACGAGGCTGTTGCCTTTCTTGCTGCTGGCGTTGAGGAAGCCAAGGTTGTTCTCGTAGGTGTTGATTTCATTCTTGAGCTGCTCATAGCGGTGTGTGAGTCTTCCGCGCTCCGTATCCAGCGCGCTGGCACCACGGTTGGCCACTTGGCGCAGGTTATTGCGGAAGTTGTCCATGCGGCGGCGTGACGCGCTGACGTGCAACTCCTTGTAAATCTGGTCGAGCACGCTGCGGAAATCGGCATAGATTTGCTCCTTTTGCTTGAACGGCACGTGTCCGATGGAGTTGAACTCTTCGGTGAGGCTCTGCACTTTCTGCTGCAGTCCGTCGCCTTTTTGCTCCAACAGCTCCTTGAGACGGGCGATAACGTCGAGCTTCTTCTTCAAGTTCTCGTTCTCTTCCTTGTGCGTATCGTTGTGAGCGGCGTTGCGTGCGTTGAAGAAATGGTCGCAAGCCTCGCGGAATTCTTTCCAAAGCAGGTCGGAAACTTTGCGTGGCATCGGGCCGATGGTCTTCCATTCCTTTTGCAGGTTGACCAGCTTGTCGGTCGTGGCTTTCCATTCGGTGCTGTCTTGCAGCTCCTTTGCCTTCTCGATAAGTGCCCGCTTCAGCTTCTCATTCTGCGAGAATGTGGCCTTGCGCTCCTTGTAATAGGCGTTTTTGCGTGTAAAGAAGTCATCGCAAGCGGCGCGGAAGCGGTCGAAAATCTTTTGGTTGACTTTCTGCGGGGCATATCCGAGCTTCTTCCAGTCCTGCTGTGCCGCCACAATCTCTTCGGAATGGCGCTCCCAGTCGTTGGGCGATTTGTTCTCTTCCTTGGCTATGGCCTCCACTTTCTCGCAAAGTGCCGTCTTCTGAACCAAGTTCTCGTTCTCGCGGGCACGCAAGTCATCGTAGTGTTGCTGATGTCTCTTGTTGATGACTGTGCTTGCTGCTTTGAAGCGCGCCCACACTTTCTCGCGCAGTTCCTTCTCTACGGGACCTGTCTCGCGATATTGCTGGTGCAAATCTTGCAGCTGGCGGAATGCGCTGATGACGTCTTTCTCCTCCGCGAGTTTCTCGGCGGCCTCGCAAAGCTCGGTCTTCTTCTCAAGGTTTTTCTTGAAATCGTACTCGCGAGCCTCACGGTTGAGGTTGATAAGGTCGTAGAACTGCTCGACATAGAGCTGGTAGCTGCGCCACAACTCGTTGGCGTTCTCGGCGGGAACGGCCTTGATCTCTTTCCATTCCGCCTGCAGTGCCTTGAAGTTCTGGAAGTTTGCGTTGGCCTCCTCGGGCGTTGTCACCATCGCTTTTATCTTTTCGATGATGTCTTGCTTCTTCTTGAGGTTGTCTTGCTTCTGCTGCTCCTGCTCTTGGAACGCCTTTTGGCGGCGTTCTTTGACGATGGTCATCTCGGCTTTGAAGGCCTCTTCCACATCGTCGGGCAATATTTGGTATTTCTCGGGGTCGCCTCCGGCCTCGATATATGCTTTCTGCTGCGCGTCGCGGTCGGCGAAATGCAGCTTGTAGAAAGTTGTTTTCAAGTATTCTATCTCTGCCTTCTCCGGGTTTTCGTCGTTGGCGACGATTTCTTTCAGGCGGTCTACAATCTCTTGCTTGCTCTTGTAGCTCCTCTTGGCGGACGTTTCGGCCTCGCTGTCTGCCGTTTCGCCGGCGTTTTCGGCTTTAGCCTCTTGCTCTTCCGCTACGGATGCGCCTTCTGCGGTCACCTCCTCGGCTGCGGGGGCGGCTTCTTCTGCTGCCTTCTCCGTGGTGTTGCCGGCTTGGTTGGTCGCGTTGGTGGCTTTTTCCGCCTGCTTTACTTCATCTTCTGTTCCCTGCTGGAGGGCATTCTCTTGAGAGTCCATCATTTCACATTTAGTTTATGACATGGTTATCAGCACGATAGCACAAGCCGTTCCTCCGTTGCTTTGGAGGTGGTTGATGGGCTGTGCACACATAATAATTTGCAAACTTAGGCAAAATTATCGAATCTTCCTAATTTTGTGGGCGATTTTTTGCTTTCCCTTGTCAAATTAGCCGCTTGTAGCGCAATATCCACCATGTTGCGCCGGATACGAGTACGGAGATGAGCAGGGCGAGCGGGAAGCCGAAGGGGTTGTCTTCCAGTCCGTTGATAAGGTTCATTCCGAAGAGCGACGACACGAGTGTGGGCAACATCATGATGATGCTCACCGAGGTGAGGGTGCGCATGATGGTGTTCATGTTGTTGTTGATGATGCTCGAATAGGTGTCCATTGTCGATTCCAGAATGTCGGAATAGATGCTGGTTGTCTCCCGCGCCTGGCTCATCTCGATGTTTACGTCCTCGATGAGGTCGGCGTCAAGCTCGTCGACTTGCAGCTTGAACTTCAGTTTGGCCAAGAGATTCTCGTTGCCGCGTATGGATGTGACAAAGTAGGTGAGTGAGTCTTGCAGCCTTGACAGGCCGATGAGGCTCTCGTTGTTCACCTCCTTGTCGAGGTTTTTCTTCGATTTTTCTATCAGCGCGCTGATTTGCTTGAGCCGCTTCAAGTACCATACGGCCGATGAGAGGAACAGCCTGAAAATCATGTCGACATAGTCCGTGAAGCCTTCGCCGCGCTTTTGCTGGTAGCTGACGAAGTCTATCATCATGTTGGTCTCGAAGTTGCACACCGTGATGGTCACATCGCGCTTGTGGATAATGCCCAGGGGCACTGTCGTGTAGGGTGTGCGCGACCTTACTTCCTTGACGTAGGGGATGCGCAGGATGATGAGCATCCAGCCGTCGTCGTACTCATAGCGTGCGCGCTCATCGGTATCGGCGATGTCGGAGAGGAAATAGTCGGGTATCTGGAACCTTTCTTGCAGTTCCTGTTGGTCTTGCTCGGTAGGGCATGTCACCTGTATCCAGCAATTCGGCTGCCACTCTTTGATGGCATTTAAGTTTCCGTTGAAATTCCAGTATGTCTTCATTGTCGCTAATCTCCAATATTATATAAGGTGGGGATTAGCATCATATGATGAAATCCTCACGCTCACAAGTTGGGTTTATCCGCGTGATAGTCGTCCATTACTGTTGTTATTCGATTTTTTGTTGGGTGCAAAGGTAGTGCAAAAAAATGACAACGCAAAAGAAAAAGTTGGGCTTTTTGATGCCTTTTCTTCAAGTTTTTTTTGCTTTGGGGGCTGTGTCTCTCCCTGTTGCGGGCTGATTGATTTGCGGGCTGTGGGCGCAGGTGTTGCAAGAGGTATGGTTTCGCATTGCAAGAGGTATGGTTTTGGGCGGCGAAAGGTATGGTTTTGCAGCTCAAAAGGTATGGTTTTGGAATCTTGATTGCCGTGGGTGGTGGGGCGGGTGCTGAGCTTTGGCGTGTGCGGGGAGTGTTTTTGTGCTGTAAGGTCTTGTGTCTCTGTTGCTTGCTTGTGTTTCTGGCGGCTGCTTCCGGGGCTTGTACGTGGGGCATGAGAAAGGCCGGCGGCAATTCCTTTTGGGAATCTCCGCCGGCCTTGTTGTCTTGTGCCGTATGGCTTTCAGTATGTTTTATTTCTCGGGAATCTGCTCCAGTGTGGCCGTGAGCAGCTTCCAGAACGGCTCAACGGTGGCAATCTCGGCGCGCTCGCTCGTTGTGTGCGGGGAGAGGAGCGTGGGGCCGAGGCTCACAACGTCCATGCCGGGATACTTGCTGAGGATGATGGAGCACTCCAGACCGGCGTGGTCGGCCTGCACGGTGGCTTCCTGGCCGCTCTGCTCCTTGTAGATCTTCTTCAGCAGGTTCAGAATCTCGCTGTCGGGGTTGGGGTCCCAGCCGCCGTAGCTGCCGCTGAGCACGGTCTTCATGCCGGCCATGTTGAAGCAGCTCTCAATCATTGTGGCCACATACTCCTTCATGTCCTCGCGGCTGGAGCGTGCCAGAATCTTGATGGCTACCTTTCCGCCCTCGATGTCGATGATGGCGAGGTTAGAGGAGGTCTCCACCACGTTGGGATAGGCGGGTATCATGCGGATTACGCCGTTGTGGCAGGCGTAGATGGCATCGATGAGGTTGTCCTGAATCTCTGCGGGGAGCAGCTCTGCGGGTTTCTCGGTGTCTTCCACGAAGAACTCCACGTTCTTCTCAATGCCCTTGAACTCGTCCTCGATGAGGAGGCGGTGCTGCTCCACGAGCTGCTTCAGCGCGTCCACCTTGTCGGCGGGCAGTGCCAGCACCACCTCGGCCTTGAACGGAATGGCGTTGCGCATGTTGCCGCCGTGCCATACGGCGAGGCGTGCGCCCAGCTGCTGGATGGCCTTGCGCACGAGGCGCACCATCTCTTTGTTGGCATTGGCGCGGCCGCAGTTGATTTCCAGTCCGGAGTGACCGCCGAAAAGGCCTTTCAGGGTCACCTTCACGGCTGTCTCCTGATCGTTGGCCACGGGCTTGTACTCCAGCGTGGAGGTGATGTCGATGCCTCCGGCCGAGCCGATGACGAACTTGCCCCACAGCTCGGAGTCGAGGTTCATGAGGATGTCGCTGTTCAGCTCGCCGCCGGGCAGGTCGTTTGCGCCAAACATGCCGTTCTCCTCATCGCGGGTGATGAGACCTTCCACGGGGCCGTGCTTCAAGTCCTTGCTCTCCATGACGGCCATGATGGCTGCCACGCCCAGTCCGTCGTCGGCACCCAGCGTGGTGCCCTTGGCGCGCACCCAGCCCTGCTCGTCAATGTAAGTTTCGATCGGGTCGGTCTCGAAGTTGTGTGTGCTGTCGGGAGACTTCTGCGGAACCATGTCCATGTGGGCTTGCAGCAGCACGCCCTTGCGGTTCTCGAATCCCGGGGTGGCGGGCTTGCGCATCACGATGTTGCCCGCGGGGTCTTGGAATGCCTCAACGCCCACCTTCTTGGCGAAGTCAAGAAGGAACTGCTGTATCTTCTCTGCGTGTCCGGAGGGACGCGGAATCTTGGTCAGCGCGTCGAAGTTGCGCCAAATGCACTCGGGATTTAGGTTTTTAATCTCATCCATTGTTGTATTATTTTTTTTTGATGACGCGGGAGAGTTGCTTCTCTGCGTCTGGGTTAAAACTGATTTCTTCTCGGTGTTCCGCTGCCTTTTGCTGCTTGTGGCGGCACGCTCAGCGGTCGTTTTGCGCGGCAATGGGCTGCGCGGCCACGCTCTGTTTCTTGGCAAATCCCAGTGCAATCCATGCGTAGACACCCAGCGCGACGACCAGCAGCGTCTGCACCGTGTGCACGATCAGCACGAAATAAAGCGCGGGGGTATAGGCCACGCCGTAGAGAATGAGCATGGTCTTGACGGCAAAGTGCCATGGGCCGGCTCCGTTGGGCGTGGGCACGATAACGGCTATCGAGCCAACGACAAACGATACCAGCGCGCACGTCACTCCCAGTTGAGCCGTGGCGTCGAAACAGAAAAAGGTGAGGTAGAAATGGAGGAAGTAGCTCGCCCAGATGGCCAGACTGTAGAAGAGGAACAAGGGGATGTTGCGCACTTCTTTGAGCGAGGTGATGCCCGCCCATACGCCGTGCAGCGTCTTTTTGACCTTATTATATATGGAGAGCTTGCGCAGAAAGAAGCACAGGAGCAGCAGTGTGGCCATGCCACAGATGGCCGTTACCACCCAGCCTGTGGTGGAAAAGGTGGACAGGACGTCGTCGATGCGGGTGCCCGTGCGGGAAAAGAATGTGCCAAACACGCGCAATTGCAGCAGAAAGGCAAGTCCGGTGATGATGGCGATGATGACTGTGTCCACCGCCCGCTCGGTAACCACCGTGCCGATGGCCTTGGGAAAGGATACGCCGTCCCACCTTTTGAGGATGCCGCAGCGCGCCACCTCACCCACGCGGGGCACTATCAGGCTCAAGGCGTAGGACAGATAGATGGACAGAACGCACACCCGCTTGCGCGGATGCTCACCTATGGGGGTGAGGACTTGCGCCCATCGCCAGCCGCGGAACGCTTGCGCCAGCACGCCGAAAGGCAGGGAGGCCAGCATCCAAGTCCAGTTCATCTCGTGCAACACCACCTGCTGGATGTTCCCGAAGTCGAAACCGCGATACATCCAATAAAGAATGGCGCCGCCCAGCAATAGGGGCAGAGCCACCTTGAAGGCACTGTTGATTAGTCTTTTCCAGTCCATTTCGGAAAGCAAAGATACTTGTTTTCTTTTAAATGCAGAATATTTTTCCTAACTTTGTGGCCAAATAAAGAAAAATTAAGGAAAAGATGAAGCTCGTTAAGCCCAAGAAGAACCTTGGCCAACACTTTCTGACAGATTTGAACATAGCCCGGCGCATTGCCGACACGGTGGATGCGTGTCCGGATATTCCCGTTTTGGAGATCGGACCCGGCATGGGCGTGCTCACGCAGTATCTTGTGGAGAAGCCAAGGAGCGTGAAAGCAGTGGAGATAGACAAGGAAAGTGTGGCCTATCTGTCTGAGCACTTCCCCCAATTGCGCGACAACATCATCGGAGACGACTTCCTGCGCATGGACTTGACCACCGTTTTCGATGGCCGGCCCTTTGTGCTGACGGGCAATTATCCCTACGACATCTCCTCGCAGATATTCTTCAAGATGCTCGACAACAAGGAACTGATACCTTGCTGCACGGGAATGATACAGCGGGAGGTGGCCTTGCGCATGGCCGCGTCGCCCGGTTCGAAAGCCTATGGCATTCTCTCGGTGCTCATTCAGGCGTGGTATCACGTGGAATATCTCTTCACTGTCGATGAGGGAGTGTTCAATCCGCCGCCCAAGGTGAAGAGTGCCGTCATCCGGATGACGCGCAACGATGTGCAGCAGCTGGGCTGCGATGAGCGATTGTTCAAGCGGCTGGTCAAGGCGGTGTTCAATCAGCGGCGCAAGATGCTCCGCGTGAGCCTCCGCCAGCTGTTTTCCGGTGGCAAGCCGGAGGAGGGATTCTTCCAGCGCGACATCATGACGATGCGCCCCGAGCAGCTCTCCATCGCGCAGTTTGTCAGCCTGACCAATGAGGTGGACGAAGAGTTGCAGAAGATAAAAAATGCAACGGCAGACGAATAAAAAGTGCCCGTTCTGTTGCACGGCTCTAAATTATTCGCTATTTTTGCCGAAAAATAACAACGAAGGTAAGATATAATCAATGTTAGACGTAAAATTGACCCTTAAGGATGCCGATGAGCGTATGGAGTCGGCAGTCCTCTATCTGGAAGAAGAGCTGGCCCGCATCCGTGCGGGACGTGCCAATGTGGCCATCCTTGATGCCGTGAGAGTGGATTCCTACGGTTCCAAGGTGCCTTTGAACCAAGTAGCCACGGTGTCGGTGGCCGATCCGCGCACCATCACCATACGCCCGTGGGACCGCAAGGCCATCCGCGACATTGAGAAAGCCATCATGGACAGCGACGTAGGCATCACTCCGGAGAACAACGGCGAAGTGGTGCGCCTCAATTTGCCACAGCCCACCGAGGAACGCCGCAAGGACTTGGTGAAGCAATGCAACAAGATTGGCGAGAAAACGAAGGTGGAGATTCGCAACGTGCGCTCCGACATCAAGGAGAAGCTGAAGAAAGCCATCAAGGACGGACTTTCGGAGGACAACGAGAAGGATGCCGAGCAGGACTTGCAGAAGCTCCATGACAAATTCATCAAGCAGGCCGACGACCTCCTGGCTGCCAAGCAGAAGGAGATTATGACCGTGTAGGCAGTCGGCGATAGCAGCTTTGGGCGGCCGGGCAGGCGTTTGTCGTGCCTCGCCGCCCAAAGTTTTTTGTTTCAGAAAGCATTAATCCAAGAAGCATGGTAGGTTTAGTCATCAAGAATACGGGCAGCTGGTACACCGTCAAGGTGGACGATGGGCGCACCGTGGAGTGTAAGGTGAAGGGCAATTTCCGTCTGAAAGGCATCCGCAGCACCAATCCCGTGGCCGTGGGCGACCGTGTGGAGATACGCCTCAACCAAGAGGGCACGGCCTTTATCACCGATATTTGCGACCGCAAGAACTATATTATCCGCAAAGCGTCGAACTTGAGCAAGCAGAGCCATATCCTTGCGGCCAACGTGGATCAGGCTTTGCTCGTGGCAACAGTCAACTATCCCGAGACAAACACCACGTTCATAGACCGTTTCATGGCCGGTGCCGAGGCTTACAGGGTGCCTGTGGTGCTGGTGCTCAACAAGGGCGACCTGCTCTCCCCCGATGAGTTGCGCTATCAGCATGGCCTGCGCTTCTTGTATGAGAACATCGGCTACACGGTGCTGGAGCTGTCGGCCACCCGCGCGGAAGACGTGCGGCGGCTGATGCCTTTGCTTTCGGGCAAGACCACGCTGCTGAGTGGCAACAGCGGGGTGGGCAAGTCGACGCTCATCAATGCCATCCTGCCCGGCGCGCACTTGCGCACGGCCGAGATTTCGGACGCCCACAAGACGGGAATGCACACAACCACGTTCAGCGAGATGCTGGAACTGCCGTGTGGCGGCTACCTTATCGACACGCCGGGCATCAAGGGCTTTGGCACGTTCGACATAGAAAAAGAGGAGCTTACAAGCTATTTCCGCGAGATATTCCATTTCTCCAAGGAGTGCCGGTTCAGTAATTGCACGCACACCCACGAGCCGGGATGCGCCGTGCGCGAGGCTGTGGAGAGCCATTACATAGCCGAGAGCCGCTATGCCTCCTATCTCTCCATGCTCGATGATCAGGAAGAGGGCAAGTACAGGGCGGCTTATTGAGCCGCTTTTTCTCCGCTCTTGCGGTGTGGCTTTGTCTTCTTCTCGGCTTGTCGGTTTCTGTTTCGTCCGCTCAAGCCTCCGTTTTCGGCCTTCTTTTTTTGATTCTTAGAAGGCCTTCTTTTCCTTTTTAAGTAGTAATAAAGTTTCTTTCTGGATGGCAATCCGTCCTGCAAAGCGCTCCTGTGGCATACTTGCGTGGTGGCTGCAATCCGTTGTTTGGCGCGGGAAGTAGCGTGCCTTGCAAGCGGAAATTAGATGTTTGGGAAAGCGAAAAGTGTGTTGTGGCGTGCGCGGTGAGTGATGCCGCGCGGCGAAAGCATACGTTT
>CAZXFP010000008.1:44960-73488 GCA_964640675.1 uncultured Prevotella sp.
GAAAGCATACGTTTTGCAGTGCGAAAGGTAACGTTTGGTGTGGCAAAAGGTATGGTTTTGCAATGCGTTTGAGCAGGTTTTGCAATGCGTTGAGGCTCAAACGATTGCGAATTTCGCTTGCGGGTAGGAAATGGTAGGGGAATTTTGGATGCCGTGCTTTGAGTGCACGCCATCATTGGGCGGGAGTTTTTCCTGCCTTTACAATAGTCAGCTCTGTGCTGTCGGAGCTTGTGTGCGGGCGCAAGGAGCAAACGGCGGCATTGGCTGAAGCCTTGTGTCGCCCTCCCATAGTGCCTCGTTTTGCGTCAGCGTCGCTTGCCGAAGAATCCCGTTGAGCCCTTCTTGCCAAACTTGCGGTAGAGCTTCCAGCCCAGTATCAAGCCGTCAAGGATGCCGGCTCCCGTGTTGATCATGCCTGTGAAGCGTTGCGACGGGGTGGCGGCGGGCTTGGGCGCGTGGAACAGTGTGTTCCATAGCGTCTTTATTCTCTTGTCGTCTTGGGCAATGTCGCTCGCAAGTTGCGCCTTGCGCTGACGCAGATCGTCAAGCGTGCGATAGGGCGAGGCCTGTGTTGGAGTGATAGGGTTCATGTTATTTCGACAGTAATATGCTGGCAAGGAAGTGTACGAGTGGTCGCTCGATGAGTTTCTTGCGCATCGTGAAGATGATGAGGAGCACGCACACGTAGAAAATGCCGACGATGGCGAAAGCCCCCACCATGCTTCCCGTGATGTCGGCCAGCGCGTAGGCGGCCGCGAAGGAGAAGTAGATGACGGCTATGACGGTGAGAATGGTGAACACTGCCACCATGGCCATCATGGTCAGCACCCGCACAACCTTGTCGATTACATCGAGCTTCGCGTACTCCGAGCGAAGCCCGATGTAATGCTTGAGCACCTCGATGAGCTGTGCTATGGTCTCAATGTTTTGATCGGTTGAGAACACGCTTTTGGTTTCTGTGCCGCAAAGGGTGTCGGTCTCAAACCCGCCTGGGGCTTAGACCGTCTCCGTGGCGGCGTCCTTAATGTCGTCTACAAACTCCTCTGCCTCTTTGCGCGACAGCTTGATGTCGTGCTTCTTGCAGAAATCATCCACGGCGTCGGAAATCTTCGTGCGCGTGTCGGCACCCTTCTCCGGGGCGAGCAGCAGACCCAGTGTGGCGCCGGCGATGGCTCCGCCGAGGAATGCGCCAATGTAACCTAATGTTTTCATCTTCTTTATTTGCTTGATTAATAATGGTAAATACTCTCTTTCCCTGTCGCTCTCCCTCCTTTCTTGCGGGAATGGACAGTGGAATTCAATCGCAAATGTAGTCATTTATTCCCAAATGGGCATCATTGAGGGGGATATTTTGTGTTAAAAAACTTGTAATTGGATGATTTAACAAACTTTATGCGCGAAAAACTTCACTATTCGGCTGATATTTAGTAACTTCGCAGGATAATTCCGAAAACGTATTGTATAACATTAAAAAGATAAAAGCAGAAAGATGATGAAGAAATTTGTGGTTTTGGGTTCGGTGATTTGTGCCGGGCTGGTGCTTGCCAGCTGCGGATCGAGCAAGGAGAGCGCGTACAGAAAGCTCTATGAGAAGGCGCGCGCGCAGGATGCCACCGAGCAGGCCGCACAGCAAACCGAGACCGAGGTGCCTGTGGTGACTCCCGTTGAGCAGCAGCCGACCGTGACAACTCCCGTTACGGACAACTACGACAACGAGCCTGTGCGCCGCGAGGACTTGAGCGTGGTCAGCGGTGACGGTCTGAGCAGCTTCAGCGTCGTGGTAGGCTCGTTCTCCGTGCGTGCCAACGCCGAGGGATTGCAGCAGCGGCTGAAGAATGCCGGCTACAACGCGCAGCTGGCCTACAACTCGGCACGCAATATGTACCGCGTGGTGGCTTCTTCGTTCAGCGACAAGGCTTCGGCAGTGCAGAGCCGCAACCAGCTCCGCTCGCAATATCCCGACGCTTGGCTGCTGGCCAAATAGGATGGGGCGCATTCTCTCCATCGATTATGGAAGCAAGCGCACGGGGTTGGCAGTGACCGACCCCCTGCGCATCATTGCCAACGGTCTGGCCACGGTGCCCACGCATGAGCTGTTCGACTTTCTCCGGCAGTATATGCAGCGAGAGGAGGTCGACAGGGTGGTTATTGGCCGCCCCGTGCAGCCCGATGGCCGCCCGAGTGAGAACTTGCGGCGCGTGGAGGAGTTTGTGAGCCGTTGGCGCAAGGCTGTGCCCGATGTGCCCATCGACTATTTCGATGAGCGGTTCACATCGGTCATTGCCCATAGGGCCATCATTGATGGCGGCGTGGGCAAGAAGGCCAGAAGAGAGAACAAAGGACTTGTCGACCAAGTGTCGGCAACGATTATCCTACAAGACTATATGAGGACGCTCGGGCTGTGATGTCGCGGGCGTTCTTCTCGTAAAAAGCAGTTTATACAGACAGTGATATTACCAATTTATGTTTATGGGCAGCCTGTGTTGCGGAAGGTGGCACAGGATATTCCCGCCGATTATCCTAATCTGAAGGAGCTGATTCAGAATATGTTCGAGACCAACACGGCCAGCGATGGCGTGGGCTTGGCCGCTCCGCAGATAGGTAAGTCCATCCGTGTGGTGATTATCGACCTTGACGTGCTCAAGGAAGATTTCCCCGAGTATGCCGGTTTTCGCCATGCGTTCATCAATGCTCACATTGTGGAGTATGATGAGGAGTCGAAGAAAGAGACCATGGAGGAGGGCTGTCTCTCCATTCCCGGTATCCATGAGCGGGTCACACGCCCCACGCGCATCCATGTACGCTACCTTGACGAGGAGTTGCAGGAGCACGATGAGTGGGTGGAAGGCTATCTGGCGCGAGTGATGCAGCACGAGTTTGATCATTTGGAGGGCAAGATGTTTGTCGATCGCGTGTCGCCGCTGCGCAAGAGCTTGATTATGAATAAGCTACGCGCTATGGCAAAGGGCAAGTACAGTTGCCGTTACCGTACCAAACCCGCCCATTGATGGGCTGATGCTTATGCGCCGCTGGCTGTTCCTTGCTTTGCTTCTTGTCGCGGCACTTCCGCTCGCGGCTCAGTACAACGTCAAGAAAATGATGGAGGAAGGGCGGCGGCAGCTCGACTTGGGCTATTATGTCGTGGCGATGCAGATGTTTGAGCGCATCGCCGCGGTAAAGCCTAACCTCTACGAGGCTTGGTATTTGTCCGCGCTTTGCAAGTATCGCCTTGACGATTTCAAGGGAGCGGCCGATGATGGCAGCCGCGCGCTTGCCTTGCAGCCCTATGTGGTGGACATATTCGACCTCCACGGCATGGCCTCCATGCGTTTGGAGCGATACGACAGTGCGGCAATCGATTATACGCGCGCATTGGAACTGGACGCGGGCAACCGTGATTATTGGTACAATCGCGCCTACGCCATCTACATGGGTGGAGACAGTGCCACGGCGCGCACGCAGTTGGAGTTTATCACTCGTAGGTGGCCGCGCTTCGCTCAGGCCGCCGACCTGCTTCGCGCCGTAGTGGCCGGTGTGCGGCCTGCGCCGTCCAAGGTGCCCGCGCTTCCGCTGGGTAGCCGTTGGACTGCCGCTTTTCCCAGGCTTTCAGACAAGGACAATCGGTCTGCAACGGAGTGGAAGCCGTTTGCGGGGAAGCCTTGAGGCTGCTTGTTGCTGCGGTTGGCTCTTGTAGGGCTTCATTCTTTGGGCTTGCAGGAAGCCTTGATGGCGGATTGTTAGTAGTGCTTTGTGAGCCGCTTTTGGTAATTAATCTTCGCGGAGAAGGCTTGGAGTGCGTTCGTTCTCGTGCGGCTGATAGCCGTGCAAGGAAGTCGCGCCTTGCAAAAGTAGCAACAGCGTTACCTTTATTTATGGAAGTCATGGCTCTTTTTGTGGTTGCCATGGCCCTTTTTGTATCATGTCGTGGTTCTTTGTCAATAAAAAGCTGTATCTTTGCAGTGATATTGATTTATAGAAACTAATTTGTATTATGGTTAAAATCACATTCCCCGATGGCTCTGTTCGCTCGTATGAGCAGGGCGTAACGGGTTTTCAAATTGCAGAGAGCATCTCGCCTGCTCTCGCCCGTGACGTTGTATCTTGCGGGATCAACGGCGAGATTACCGAACTCAACCGTCCCATCAACGAGGATGCCACCATCGCGCTTTATAAGTTCTCCGATGATGAGGGCAAGCACACCTTCTGGCACACGTCTGCCCACTTGCTGGCCGAGGCTTTGCAGGAGTTGTATCCCGGCATTCAGTTCGGATTCGGCCCCGCAGTGGAGAATGGCTTCTTCTATGATGTAATGCCCGCAGAGGGGCAGACCATCTCGGAGAATGATTTCCCCAAGATTGAGGCTAAGATGCGCGAGCTGGCCAAGGCCAACGAGCCTGTTGTGCGCCGCGAGGTGTCCAAGGCTGATGCCATCAGCGAGTTCAATGCAGCCGGACAAGAGTATAAGGTGGAGCATATTGAGCAAGATCTTGAGGACGGAACTATCACTACATACACCCAAGGCAAGTTCACCGACCTTTGCCGTGGCCCCCACTTGGTTTCCACGGGTGCCATCAAGGCCATCAAGATAACCAGTGTTGCCGGCGCATTCTGGCGCGGCGATGCCACGCGTGAGCAGATGACGCGCATCTATGGTGTCACTTTCCCGAAGAAGAAGATGCTCGATGAGTATCTCGTCATGCTGGAGGAGGCCAAGAAGCGCGACCATCGCAAGATAGGAAAGGAGATGGAACTCTTCATGTTCTCTGAGCGCGTGGGTAAGGGACTCCCCATTTGGCTGGCCAAGGGAACGCAGCTTCGCCTCCGCTTGCAGGAGCTGTTGCGCCGCATCCACAAGCCTTACGACTATCAGGAAATCATCACTCCGGGCATAGGCTCGAAGCAACTCTACGTCACTTCCGGACATTATGCCCACTATGGCAAGGACGCTTTCCAGCCAATCCATACGCCGGAGGAGGGTGAGGAGTATATGCTCAAGCCGATGAACTGCCCCCATCACTGCGAGGTTTATTCCCGCAAGCCCCGCTCTTACAAAGACCTGCCGCTCCGCATAGCCGAGTTTGGCACGGTGTCGCGCTATGAGAAGAGCGGCGAGCTGCACGGGCTGACCCGCGTTCGCACGTTTACGCAGGATGATGCCCACATCTTTGTGCGTCCCGATCAGGTGAAGGCGGAGTTCGAGAACGTTATCGACATCATTCAGAAAGTGTTCACTATCTTCAAGTTTGAGGACTTCGAGGCACAGATTTCGTTGCGCGATCCGAAGGACAAGGAGAAGTATATTGGTCAGGACGAGATTTGGGAGGAGAGCGAGAACGCCATTCGTGAGGCCTGCCGCGAGAAGGGTCTCAATGCCCGCGAGGAGATTGGCGAGGCCGCTTTCTATGGTCCGAAGCTCGACTTCATGGTTAAGGATGCCATCGGACGTAAGTGGCAGCTGGGAACAATTCAGGTAGACTACAACCTTCCGCAACGTTTCCACTTGGAATATACCGCCGAGGACAACTCCAAGAAGACCCCGGTGATGATCCACCGTGCGCCGTTCGGCTCGTTGGAGCGTTTCACGGCCGTGCTCATTGAGCACACTGCCGGTCACTTCCCCTTGTGGCTCACGCCCGATCAGGTGGCTATTCTGCCCATTTCGGAGAAGTATAACGACTATGCCGAGAAGCTCCGCAAGTACTTCGACAGCAAGAACGTGCGCGCTTACATCGATGACCGCAACGAGAAGATTGGTCGCAAGATTCGCGACAACGAGCTGAAGCGTGTTCCTTACATGCTGGTTGTGGGCGAGAAGGAGTCCAACGATGGCCTCGTCTCCATGCGCAAGCAGGGCGGCGGCGAGCAAGCTACCATGTCGATGGAGGAGTTTGCCCAGCGCGTCAATGACGAAGTGGCCGATCAGCTGAAAGTGCTTGAGTCATAATAGCAAGCGGTTCTTATAAGAATATTACGCGTTAAGGGTTGGGGATTGGCCGATGTCGCTGCGGCAGGACGCATTCCTGTCTGGTGCGGTGGGCGCAATAGAATCCCCGACCCTTAACTTTTATACATTTTTCCCACAACTTCCAACTTTCATGAAAGCCGTTCTTATACTCGTAGGCAAAACCCGCGACAAGCTCTATGCCCACGCCATTGACGACTACAAAGCACGTATAGGCCACTATATGCCCTTTGAAATCATCACCATACCGGAACTTCGCTCATCGGCCTCATTGTCGGAGGCGCAGCAGAAGACCAAGGAAGGCGAGCTGATACTGGAAAAGCTGCAGCCTGCCGACACACTCGTGCTGCTCGATGAGCATGGTCGCGAGCCGCGTTCGGTGGAATTGGCGGCATGGCTGGAGAAAAAACGCTCCACGGCACGCCGCTTGGTCTTTGCCATTGGTGGCCCTTATGGTTTCTCCCCAGCAGTTTATGAGCGAGCCAATGAGCAACTCTCACTCTCCCGTCTCACGTTCTCTCATCAGATGGTGCGCCTTGTTTTCGTGGAGCAACTCTATCGTGCCTGCACCATTATCAAGGGCGAGAAGTACCATCATGAATAGGGGATGAGGCTTTGCCGCTGTCCTTGCCCAGTGCTTTGGCACATTCTATGATGATTCCTGCCGCCCGCTCCATTCCCAGTGTGCTGGTGTTGATGATAAGGTCGTAGTTGTGGGCGTCTGTCCAGCGTTGTCCCGTATATTGGTAGTAGTGGTTGCTTCGCCCGCTGTTCACCTGCTCTACGCGCTTGGTGGCCGCTTGGGCGGAGATACCCTCCTCCTGCATCACCCTTTCCACGGCATCTTCCCGGCTTGAAGTGACGAAAACGCGGAGCACGCGTCTCTCTTCCCGCAGCACCCAGTTGGCGCAACGCCCAATGATTACGCACGAATTTTTGGCCGCAAGGTTGCGTATGATGCGGCTCTCGCTCACGAATATGGCATCATCGTGCGATGGATTCATCGACATGGGGATGCTCTTGTCCGTGAAAATCAGCTCCCACAGTTTGGCATTCGATATGTTTTGCTCGTTCTGTCGCACGAAGTCGGCCGCGTAGCCCAGCTTCTCGGCCGTGTCGTCGATGATGTGGTGGTCGTAGAAGCTCATTCCCAGCCGTTGGGCAATCATCTCGCCCAGCGCGTGGCCGCCACTGCCATATTCGCGGGCAATGGTAATCACCATTGGCGCATTGTTTTCGGCTTGATTTTCAGTTCTTGCTTCTGCTGTGGCGCGTTCTCTCTCGGCCTTGGGAATGAACACCTTGTCGAGCCAAGCGATGTGTGGGGCAAACTTTCTGACCATGAAGCCCACGTAGAACATACTGACGAGCGTTCCCACGCCCACCATTTTCCATTCCCAATGGCCGAAATAGGTGAACATCAGCACAATGGCGATGCTCACCAGTCCCGTGTCGGAGCATATCTTCACCTTTCCGAAATCTTTCTTTGTCACCTTCGAGATGGCCAGCGGAAGCCCTTCGCCGGCCAGCATCAGCGAGTCGCAGCGCACCTCGCAGGCAATGCCGAACGCCAGCAGCGCGCCGCCCACGAGCAACTCAACAAGCTGCAACGGATAGCCGATGGCGGGGCTGAGCGAGGCGGGTATCTGCAGGTAGCTTGTCAGCCACATGGTCAGGTCGGTGTAGAACCCGAAGAGGAAGGAGACGAGTATTTGCGTGAGCTGCCGCAGCTCGTAGTTGCGCCGCAGCAGAGCTATTTGCGTCAAGATGAATACCACGTGCATGCAGATGACGATTTGTCCCATCGACATGGGCATGCCGGGGATGAGCGATAGCACGTAGGGCGGGGCGGAGATGGGCGATGAGCCGAGGTTGGCCCGGATGGACAGCGATGTGCCGAAGGCTATGACAAACAGGATGAAGGCAAAACTGACGTAGCGTCTTGTCCATTCCTGCTTGCTTCTTTTAGTTTTTTCCATGTTAGGTTGTTGCTTGAATGTCAGAGATACGGGGCATTTTCCGTGTCCATCAGCCCCTTGATGCTCAGCAGGTCGGCGAAATGGTCGAGCACATGGTCTGCCCCGGCCTCTTGCAGAGCCTCCCGGGTGCTGTTGCCGTAGCTCACGCCGCAAGTCTTCACGCCCGCATTGCGCCCCATGAGGATGTCGTAGGGCGCATCGCCTACTACGATGGTCTCGCTGGGCAGCATGTTCAGGCTGTGCAGGATGCGCTCCACGGGTTCGGGATGAGGCTTGGCCAGCGTCACATCGTTGCCCCCCACCACGCAGGCAAAGAGTTCTGAGACGCCCAAGTCGGCCACAAGCTCGGTCAGCGAGGCGTGCTGGCGGCTGCTGGCTATGGCCATGGTCTTCCCGGCGGCGTGGATGGCGTGCAGCGTCTCCATTACGCCTTCGAAGGGTTGCAGCTTGTAGGTGGCTTTGTTGCGCTGGAAGATGTCCCGGTAGGCTTCGGCGCACTGCTGGCTTTCAGCCTTGCTCAGCCCCGCCGCCACTTCGAAGCACTGTGCCAGTGGCAAACCGATGGTGCTCACGCAGGTCTCGGTGTCGGGACGGCTTATGCCCAGTTGGTCGAAGGTGTCCATCATGGTTTGCAGGATGAGGCTGCGCGTGTCGCCCAGTGTGCCGTCGAAGTCGAAGATGAAGAGGTTGGTGCGTTGCACTGCGGGGAGCAGGAGCGTGGCATACTCTTTTTCGAAGTTGGGGGTGAAGATGCCTTTTCCCAAGCTGTCGGCTATCTCCTGCGCCGACCAGAAGCGGCCGCCGCTCAGCTCGTTGTCGTTGGGCTGTATGTCCTGGTTGTAGATGCAGCGGAAGGCGTATACCAGCTCGCGTTCCTTGGAACTTTCAAACACATAGTGTCCCAGCTGCTTGGCCTCGAAGCCGCTTATGCCCAGCTCTTCCTTGGCCTCGCGGCACAGAGCCTGCTGCACGCTCTCGCCCAGGTCGATGTGGCCGCCTACGGCCGTGTCCCACTTGTCGGGCTGAATGTCTTTCCATGCGGGGCGGTGCTGCAGGTAGAGTCTGCCCTTGCTGTCGAACACGTGCAGATGAACCACGGGATGTAGCGTCTTGCTGCCGTCGTGGGCATGGGCGCGTGTGATGGCGTCTATCACATTGCCTGCGGTGTCCACCACGGGCAGAAGTTCTTCGAGATTATCTTTCATGCTGTGCTTGTTAGATTCTAAATCTTTGGCAAAATTACAAAATTTAATCGGTAAAAGAGAATGCTCCCGCATGAGTTTGCTTTTGGCTATTTTCTGTTCTTGTCGGTTTCTTTTGCGTTTTGCGCGCTTGTGGTTTGCGTCTTGCCATGTAGGTCTTTCTGCTTGTAGGGGTAGGGATGGGAGCGTGCGGTTTTTATGCTTTCCTTCCGGATTGGCTCTCTTTCCGTTAAGAAGGTGGAGAGGAGAAAATGTGGTGTGTAACCTTTTGTTTTTCAACAGGTTATGTTTTGTGGCTATTTTTAAATTAAAAATCGGGAATTTTTAATTTATTTTTCTCTGGTTTTTAATTTATTTTTCTGCAATTTTAAATTAAAAATAATTCCCAAACGGAAGGTGTTGCCGTGCTATACGTCTTGGGCAAGTTTGTGGCTGTGGACAGTGAGCAAAAAAAAGCCCCTGCCTTGATGCCATTATGCTGGCATCGGGGCAGGGACTGATGGGGCTATGATGCGGACTTTTTTGGGAAAAGCCCGTGCATGGTTTTGCTAAACGGCGGTCTGTGCGGCGCAAGGCCGCTCAGAGAGCTACTTGATGTTAGGCTCTTCCAGACCGTAGTGGCCCTTCTTGTCGATGGCCTTGAGATAGAGACCGAGCAGGAACGCGGCCACGCCGAGGCTTGCAAAGACGCACATCGGGGCGGTGTAGTTGTACTGCAATGGGTCGGTCACGCCAGGATTGCTCTTGGCGAGCACGCTGCCGATGATCATCGGGAAGGCGTAGAGGCCGATGTTTTGAATCCAGAAGATGAGCGCGTAGGCACTGCCGAGGAGCTTCGGCTCGATGAGCTTGGGCACGCTGGGCCACAAGGCTGCGGGAACGAGCGAGAAGGAGATGCCCAGCACCACAATGGCTGTCATGGTGATGATAACGCTTTGTGTGGCGGGCACGATGAATGCGAACGTAAGGTGGCATACAATCATGAGAATGGCACCGAGCATGAGCATCGTGGCACCCTTACCCTTACGGTCGAGGAAGTTGCCAAGAAGCGGCGTCACGGCAGCAGCACCCAGCGGGAACACGGAGAACACGTAGCCGGCTTGCTCGGCGGTGAAGTCGAGGTTGCATTGGAGCATGTTGATGGCATACTTCTGGAAGGGGAAGATGGCGCTGTAATAGAGCACGCAGAGCAGGGCAACCACCCAGAACATCTTGGAAGAGAGAATCTTGCCAATGTCGCTCACCTTGAAGGGGTCGTCTTTCTCCTCCACAGCTCCCTGTGCATCGAGCTTCTTGTCCATGAAACCGTAGCAGATGAAGCTGATCAGTGCGATGCAGAGCAGCAGAATGGCCACGGCCACGGGGCGGCTCACGCTGATGGGTGCTATGTTGGCGAAGTACGGAGAGCCAATCATCACTACGGCCACGCCGATACGTGCAATAGCCATCTCCACGCCCATGGCCAAAGCCATCTCGTGTCCGGTGAACCACTTCACGATACCGCGGCTCACGGTGATGCCGGCCATCTCGGTGCCGCAACCGAAAATCATGAAGCCGCAGGCAGCCATCTTGGCTGAGGCGGGCATTCCCTCATACCACGGGGTGACGTTCCACCACGTTTGCGGGAGGTTGAGGTTGTTGGTGAACCACTCGCAGAGCGCGCTGGTGGCAAAGCTGTCGGTAACGGCATACCAGTTGATGATGCCGCCAATGAGCATCACGACACCGGAGAGGATAGCCGTGAAGCGCACGCCCATCTTGTCGAGGATGATACCTGCGAAGATGAGGAAGAACACGAACACATTGAGGAAGGTCTCCGAGCCGGCGTAGTGGCCGAAGGCTTCGGGCGACCAGCCGCGCGTGTCTTGCAGCAGGGATTGCAACGGGGAGAGGATGTCCATGAAGATGTAGGAGAAGAACATCGCTCCGGCGAGCAGCACAAGGGCAGTCCAGCGAAGGGCTGCGCTGTCGCTCAGTTTCTTTTGAATTGCTTCTGTCATTGTCCTTTGTTTGAGTTTTATGGGGTACACGCGCGGGATGCCTGTTGGCCTTGGCGGCTTGCGCGAAAGCTGGTTTTGGCAGCTTGGGCGCGTTCAGAGCGTGCCCGCGTGTGTACGGGATTTAAAGTTGATGAAATGAATTGGTCGTTATTTCTTGAGCCATCTGTCGAGCCAGTTGAAGAACGTGCGCTGCCAGAGCACGCCGTTCTGCGGCTGGAGCACCCAGTGGTTCTCATCGGGGAAGATGAGAAGCTCGGCGGGAATGCCGCGCAGGCGGGCTGCGTTGAACGCGCCCATGCCTTGGTTGGCATTGATGCGGTAGTCCATCTCGCCATGGATGCAGAGAATGGGCGTGTCCCACTTGTCTACAAAGAGGTGCGGGCTGTTCTCGTAGGTGCGGGCGGCGTTGGCGGTGCGGTTCTTGTTCCAGTAGGCATCATCGTATTCCCAGTTGGAGAACCAAGCCTCCTCGGTGTCGGTGTACATCGACTCAAGGTTGAATGCGCCATCGTGGGAGATGAAGCACTTGAATCTCTTGTCGTGATGTCCGGCGAGGTAGTAGACGGAGAAGCCACCGAAAGATGCGCCCACCGCGCCAAGGCGGTCTTTGTCTACGAACGGCAGGTTTTGGGCGGCATCGTCAATGGCTGCGAGATAGTCGCGCATGCACTGTCCGGTCCAGTCGCCCGAGATTTCCTCGTTCCATTCGCTGCCATAGCCGGGAAGTCCGCGACGGTTGGGGGCTACAACCACGTAGCCATGGGCGGCCATAATCTGGAAGTTCCAACGGTAGCTCCAGAACTGCGAGACGGGGCTTTGCGGACCGCCCTCGCAATAGAGCAGGGTGGGATACTTCTTGTTGGGATCGAAGTTGGGAGGAGTGATGATCCACACTTGCATATCCTTGCCATCGGAGGTCTTCACCCAGCGGTCGGTCACGTTGCCTACGGCCATTTGGTCGTAGATGTGCTTGTTCTCAAAAGTGATTTGCGTTTGTTCCGACTGTCCCTCTTTCTTGGCGGGCTTGATAACGTAGAGATCGTTGGGCACGCTCATGCTTTGGCGCGTTCCGAGCAGTTTGCCGGTGTTGCCAAGCAGCTGAATGCCCACGTAGTTGTGTACGCCCTCGGTGAGTTTCTTCACTTCGCCTTTCAGATTTGTCTGGTATGCGTTCACGGTGGCGTGCCAGCAGCCGATGAAGTAAAGCGTCTTGGAGTCGCTGTTCCAGCAGAAGTCGTCCACGTTGGAGTCGAAAGCCTCGGTAACGTAGGTCTTCTTGCCCGTTGCCAGCTCATAGACGCACAGGCGGTTGCGGTCGCTCTCGTATCCGTCATGCTTCATGCTTTGCCATGCCACGTACTTACCATCGGGGGAGAAGCGCGGGTTGACATCGTAGCCCACGTTCATATCGCCAGCCTGGGTGTTTACCTTTTGGTTGCGCAGGCTCTTGGTGTAGTCCACTTTCGGTGCAACGTAGTCGGCCGGCTTGCAGAGATTGCGCTCCGTGCGGGTTGCTATGTCGAAGAGGAATATGTCGGCATCGGTAGAGACGGCGTAGTCTATGCCCACCTTCTTGCGGCAGGTGTAGGCGATGGTCTTCGAGTCGGGACTCCAGTCAAACTGCTCAATGCCGCCAAAGGGGGCAAGCGGGCTTTCGTAGGGCTGTCCGTTAAGGATGTCGCTGCCCTCATTGATGCCCTGCGGAGTGACATTGGCCACAAACGGATGGGCGATGCTCTCCACATAGTGGTCCCAGTGGCGGTAGTTCATGTCGGTGACGAGCCGTCCTGTGGCCTTGGGCAGGTCGGATGGGTTCTGCTTGATGGTGCCGTGGTAGGGCAAACTCTTGATGAGCAGTACGCGTTGGCCATCGGGAGAGAACTTGAATCCCTCGATGGAGGTGCCGTCTTGCGTGAGCTGTACGCGTCCGCTGCCATCGGGGTTCATGGCCCATATCTGTCCGCCACGGAGGTATGCGATGCGCTTGCCACCCTCAATCCATGCGGGATCGCTCTCGCTTTTCGCGTCTTGTGTGAGCTGTCGTTGGTTGGTGCCATCGGCGTTCATGATGCAGAGCACTTGATGTCCGCGGTTTTCCTTTACGCTGTAATAGCCCACTTGGTAGACAATCTGCTTCCCATCGGGAGAGGCAGCGGCACTGCCCACGCGTCCCATGGCCCAAAGTGTTTCGGGAATCATGAGGTTGCTTTGCAGCGTGATGTTATGTTTGCCGATGTTCACGTCTTGCGCTTGTGCCGCTCCGCTGCCTAAAAGCATGGCGGCTGTCATGGCGATGGTTAGGTTTTTGTTCATAGTTATTCTTTTAAGGACCCACGAACATTGCTGTCCGTGGGTGATGATTATACATTTTATGATTTAAAATGAAAGGGGGAAGAAAGATGAGGAGGGCACAAGGGACAGGGGCGGTAGGCCTTGTGCCGACAGTTCTCAGTGCTTTTTCCGCTTGTTTAGTTCTTCTTGTCTGCGGCGAAGTTCCTCCTGCTGGCGTTGCTGCATTTCCTGCATGGCCTGCATACGTGCCATAAGACCCGATTGCTTCTTGGGATTCTTCTTGTTTTCGATGCGTCGCTGCTCAAGATAGTCGAGCAACTTCTTGTCGTTCGTTGTCTTGCGGAGCGTCCACATGATGACTGCCGAGAAGAACAGCGAGATGAAATAATAGAAGTTAAGTCCCGAAGAGTAGTCGTTGAACATGAAGAAGAACATCAATGGCATGATATACATCATCCATTGCATCATCTTCATTTGGTCGGCTTGTTGTCCAACCATTTGGTCTTTCTGCATTTGCATCGTGAACCAAGTGTAGACAAGGTTGGCCACACAGAAGAGAATGCACGTGAGCGACAAGTGATCGCCAATGAGCCAGATGTTGGTTCCCCATTCAACAATGGGGTCGTAGGTGCTCAAATCCTGCATCCACAGGAAACTCTGACCGCGCAATTGTATGGCGTTAGGCACGAAGTTGAACATCGCAATCCAGATGGGGAGCTGGATAAGCATGGGCAGACAGCCCGAGAGAGGGCTAACGCCGTACTCTGAATAGAGCTGCATCATGGCCTGCTGCTTCTGCATTTGGTCTTCGGGCTTGTCATATTGCTTGGTAGCCTCATCGAGTTTGGGTTTCAGCACACGCATCTTGGCCGAGCTCATGTAGCTCTTCTTCACCATCGGGAAGGTGATGGCTTTCAGCAACAGTGTGATGAGGATAAGCACAACGCCCATGGGGAAGTAGTTGCTCAGCCAGTCGAACACGTAGATGGTGAACCAACGGTTGATCAAGCGGAACAGCGGCCATCCCAAATAGACAAGGTGCTGCATGTCAAGATCCTTGTTGAATGCGCTTTCCTTTTCCACTTTCTGCAAGAGACGGAAGTCGTTCGGGCCGTAATAGAACTCCAGCTCCGTGGCTTTCTTGCCCGAAGGGTCGAATGCGGTCTTCAGTCTTACTTGATAGTTCTTCAAGTAATGGCTCTCCTTTTGCAGCGGAGTGCTCTTCAAGTGTGCTCCGGCCTGGAAGTTATCTTTGGAGATAATCACAGCGGAGAAGAATTGGTTCTTGAAAGCCACCCAGTCGAGTGGCTCTTCTGTGGTCTCCTCCTTCTCCGAAGTCTCGCTCAGATAGTCCGTTCCGCCGTCATTCTCTTTGTAAGTGAGGGTGGCGTAGCGATTCTCAAATGTGTATCCGCGCTCCTGCTGGCGGGCATTCTCCATCCAGTTGATGCCCACTTCGTTGTAGTCGGGCGCGAAAAGTCCCCGCATACCATTGGCGCGGAGGCTGACGTGCAACATATAGTCCTTGCCGAGCTGATATTCCAGCTCCAAGGTCTTGCCCGGTGCGGCCTCGGCGGTCATGGTTACGGTGGAGTCGGTGACGTTGCTGGGGGTGAAATAGAGGTCACTGGTCTCGATGTTCAGCTCCTTGCCCGCCAGCAGATAGTTCAATTGCTGGTCTTTTCCTTGGAAAAGCGTCACGTCCTTGGCATCTTTCGAGCCATCCTTGGTCTCTATGTTGTGACCCACGTAGCCCTTAATGACGGCTTTCTCCACCGTTCCGCCCTTTGTGGAGAGCGTCAGGGCGAGCTTGTCGTTTTGCAGCACCACCTCTTGTGGCGTTCCGCTGAGAGCTTTATGGAAGAGAGCCGTCGTGTCGGCTTGTGCCATCTGCTGCTGTTGCCGCAGGGCGGCCTCCTTCTGGGCTTGCTGCTGCTTGGCCTTGGCCGCGCGGATAGAGTCCTCAACGAACTCTTTCCGCTGCTGGGCTATCTGCTCCTCCGATGGCTGTTGCCACCATGCGAAGCCGAAGAGGATAAGGGCAATGAGCACAAACCCCGTGATAGTGTTTCTGTCCATTCGTTGTCTGATACTGTTTTGTTCAAAAATGAGTAGCTGTTATTGCTGCTTGCCTTCCGCGGCCGTCTTGATGAAGTCGAGGAAGAGGGGATGCGGGTTGAGCACGGTGCTTTGGTATTCGGGGTGGAATTGTGTTCCGATATACCATTTCAGCCCCGGAATCTCCACGATTTCTACGAGGTCGCTTTCCGGATTGCGTCCAACGCACTGCATTCCGTTGCGCTCAAACTCCTTCTCGAAGTCGTTGTTGAACTCATAGCGATGACGGTGACGCTCCTGAATGTGCTCCTTCTTATAAATATTGAACGCGTGCGAACCTTGTCTTAATATACATTCATAGGCTCCCAGTCGCATTGTGCCACCCATGTTGGTGATGTTCTTCTGCTCTTCCATGATGTCGATGACGTTGTGAATCGTCTTCTCGTCCATCTCACGGCTGTTGGCATCGCCGTATCCGAGCACGTTGCGGGCAAACTCAATCACCATCATTTGCATACCCAGGCAGATACCGAATGTCGGAATGTCGTGTGTGCGGGTATAGTGAGCGGCGATGATTTTCCCCTCGATACCGCGCTGGCCGAATCCCGGACAGATCACTACGCCGTCCTGTCCCTTGATTTTCTCCGCCACGTTCTCTTCGGTAAGCTCCTCCGAGTTGATGAAGGTGATTACCGTCTTGCGGTCGTTGTAGGTGCCGGCCTGCGAGAGACCCTCGCGGATACTCTTGTAGGCATCTTGCAAGTCGTATTTTCCCACGAGGCCGATGTGAACTTCCTCGGTAGCTTTCTGACGGCGGTCGAGGAACGACTTCCACGGTCCCAGAGCCGGCTTCTCGCCGATAGGCTCATGGCACTTGCGCAGGATGGCAGCATCGAGTCCTTGGTCTTGCATGGCCACAGGCACCTCGTAGATGCTGGGCAAGTCTTCGCTCTGCACCACGCAGTCCAGGTCCACGTTGCAGAACGCGGCCACCTTCTTGCAGATGCCGAGGTCGAGATGCTTCTCGGTGCGCAGCACGAGGATGTCGGGCTGGATGCCCACGCTTTGCAGTTCCTTCACGCTATGTTGCGTAGGCTTGGTCTTCAGCTCACCTGCTGCGCGCAGATAGGGCACGTAGGTCAGGTGAATGTTGATGGCCCTGTCGCCCAGCTCCCACTTCATTTGGCGTATAGCCTCCATGAACGGCGCACTCTCAATGTCGCCGATGGTGCCGCCAATCTCGGTGATGACGAAATCATAGTTGTTCTTCTTGCCCAGCATCTTGATGTTGCGCTTGATTTCATCGGTGATGTGGGGCACCACCTGAATGGTCTTGCCCAGATAGTCGCCGCGCCGCTCCTTGTCGATGACGCTCTTGTAGACGCGTCCCGTGGTCATGGAGTTGGCCTTGGTGGTCTGAATGCCCGTGAATCGCTCATAGTGACCCAAGTCCAGGTCGGTTTCCATGCCGTCCACGGTCACATAGCACTCGCCGTGCTCGTAGGGATTCAGCGTGCCCGGGTCGATATTGATGTAGGGATCGAATTTCTGGATGGTGATGTTGTAGCCCCTTGCCTGGAGCAGCTTGCCGATGGAGGAGGAGATGATTCCCTTGCCAAGCGATGAAACCACACCGCCGGTCACAAAGATGTATTTTGTCTCAGCCACTTTAATTGATGATAATAAGATAATTTATAACAAGGTGCAAATTTACAATAAATTACCGAATGTGGCAAACTCTTTCCGCTTTTATTTGTTCTGATGGTGTGAGTTACGGTAAGTTTAAGTTCCAAGGACGGGATGTCGGCGGCTTTCCGGAGCGGCTTTGCCGCCGAAGCGTGTGCGGGCTTTGGCAGGATGGAATTTTGTAAAAAACATCCATCATTCTGTAACGCTCGTTGGCGGATTCTTCCGTACCTTTGCATCCGTTGGCGGCGTTGTTGGCGTGCGCTGTGTCGTCATGGGCGGCTTTTTGTCCTTGGCGCGGTGGCGTGGCGGCGATGCGTTGGCAAGTGAGTTTTAAAATTAAAAGATTAACGGAATTAAGGAAATGGAACAGAAAACATTCAAGGTGAGCGGTATGAAGTGCCCCAATTGCACGGCAAAAGTAGAGAATGCGTTGGCCGCAGTGGCCGGTGTGGAGCTGGTCAGTGCCCATCTGCCCGAGGCCACGGTTACGGTGAGCTATGATGAGACGCTGGTGTCGCCCGCCATGCTCAAAGATGCGGTAGACGCGTTGGGGCGTTTTGAGCTGTCCTTATGAGACGCACCATTCCCGTTGTAGGCTTGGCGTGCGCCTCGTGCTCGGCCAATGTGGAGCGCAGACTGGCCGAATTGCCGGGCGTGGAGTCGGTCTCGGTCTCCTTGGCCACGCGCTCGGCACTTGTTGATTACGATCCGTCGCGCATATCGCCCGAAGTGATGAAGCGCGAAATCAACGCCATTGGTTACGACTTGATTATCGATGAGGGGCAGAGCATTGAGGCTTTGGAGCGGCAGGCCTACCGTCTGCTGCTGCGGCGCACGCTGTTGGCATGGCTCTTCTCCGTGGCCGTCATGCTGGTGTCCATGCGCTTTGTGTCCTTAGGTTCTGCCGCGCAAGCCAATCAGGTGGCCATGCTCCTTGCCTTGGGCAGCATGGTGTGCTGTGGCCGTGGCTTCTACGTGTCGGCTTGGCGGCAACTGCTGCGCGGAACGGCCAATATGGATACGCTCGTGGCTCTCTCCACGCTCATTGCTTTCCTCTTCTCGGCTTTCAGCACCTTTTGGGGCGAGCGCGTGTGGGGCGGCCGTGGCATAGGCTGGCATACTTATTTCGATGCCTCGTCCATGATTATCGCCTTTGTGCTCACGGGGCGGCTGCTGGAAGAGAAGGCCAAGGACAGCGCGGCCTCGTCCATCCGCCGGCTCATGGGTATGTCGCCCAAGACGGCGCGTATAGTCAGCGAGGGCAAACTGGAGGAAGTGCCCGTGGCCACCATCGAGGTGGGCGATGTGCTTGAGGTGCGTCCCGGCGAGAAAGTGCCCGTCGATGGCGATGTGGTCAGCGCGGAGAGCTTCATGACGGCCGATGCGGC
This sequence comes from uncultured Prevotella sp., assembly GCA_964640675.1. Lineage (GTDB taxonomy): Bacteria > Bacteroidota > Bacteroidia > Bacteroidales > Bacteroidaceae > Prevotella. The sequence continues at coordinate 63,531 of CAZXFP010000008.1, forward strand.
ATACGTTGATGAGAGCATGATTACGGGCGAGCCTACGCCCGTGGCCAAGCGGAAAGGCGACCGCGTGCTGGCCGGAACGATTCCCGCGCAGGGCAAGTTCAGGATGCGCGCACGCCAGATAGGTGAGAACACGGCTTTGGCTCATATCATCCGCATGGTGCAGGAGGCGCAAAACTCCAAGGCTCCCGTTCAGCGCGTGGTAGACAAGGCCGCACTGGTGTTTGTGCCGGCGGTGGGCGGCATCGCGCTGCTCACGTTCCTGCTGTGGTGGTTTGTTGGCGGCAGCGCGCTGCTGCCCCGCGCCATTGTGTCGGCGGTGTCGGTGCTGGTGATAGCCTGCCCGTGTGCCATGGGGCTGGCCACGCCCACTGCGCTGATGGTGGGCATGGGCAAGGCGGCGCGGAGGCAGATTCTGGTGAAGGATGCTGCGGCCTTGGAGATGCTGCGCAAGGTGAGCGCACTGGTGACCGACAAGACGGGCACGCTGACCACACCCAACCCCGCTGTGGACTTTACCCGCGCCGACAGCCTCCCGTTTGAGCAGCGGGAGCAGCTGAAGCCCAACGCCCGCGAGGCGATGGCGCGCTTGCAGGCCGAGGGCGTGGAGGTCTATATGATGAGCGGCGACAAGGAGGAGGCCGTGCGTTATTGGGCTGGCAAGGCCGGCATCAGCCACTATCAGGCCAAGGTGCTGCCGCAGGACAAGGAGAATCTTGTGAGGCGGCTTCGTGCCGAGGGCAAAGTGGTGGCCATGGTGGGCGATGGCATCAACGACACGCAGGCTTTGGCCTTGGCCGATGTGGGCATGGCGATGGCCAAGGGGGCTGATGTGGCCATGGACGTGGCGCAGGTCACCATCATGGGCGACGACCTCCGCGCGCTGCCCGAGGCGATAGCGTTGAGCCGCCGCACCGTGCGCATGATTTGGCAGAATCTCTTTTGGGCGTTTGTCTACAATCTGGTGTGCATTCCGCTTGCCGCCGGCGTGCCCTGCCTCTTCGGTGTCGACTTTCAGATTACGCCCGTGTGGGCGGCGGCCTTGATGGCATTCTCCAGCGTCAGCGTGGTGCTCAACAGCCTGCGTCTGCGCTTTGATTAGCCGCCCCGTTGGTCGGGCTGTGCGAAAGGTATGGTTTTGGGTGGCGAAAGGTGTGGTTTTGCCGTGTCAAACGTAACCTTTTGCACGGCAAAAGGTATGGTATTGCTTGGCGAGGCTTGCGATGAGGAATAATGCAAAAGTCCGTTATGCTCCACGAGGGCATAACGGACTTTTTGCATGGGCGTATCGGCGGGCCTACTTGCCCACGCTTTTGGGCGAACGCTTCGTGCGGTGGTATGAGCGATACTCGTCAAGCGGTATCTCCACATCGGGTTCGGCAAGCTCTCCTTGCTGCGGCAGGAGAAACTTCATGTACCGTATGTTCAGTCCGCGCTCTATCCATTGGTTCTCATAATAAGTATGGATGCCCAGTATCTCCTCCGTGCCCGCATCGAGTCCGCTGGTGTGATAGAGGTCTTCTGTGCGGAGCCGGAGTGGCAGATGGTTGGTCTCCACCATGTAGGTGGTGTAGGTGAAGAGGAAATTGGAGTCGGTCTTCAGGTGTACGATGCCATTGTCGACAAGGAAACGGCGGTAGCGGTTCATGAAATAGGTGGATGTGAGCCGCTTGCGGGCGTTCTTCATCTGCGGGTCGCTGAACGTGAGCCATATTTCCTGCACCTCGTCCTGGGCAAAAAAGCGGTCTATAATCTCAATGTTCGTGCGCAGGAAGGCCACGTTGGTCAGTCCCTCCTCGAGTGCCATCTTTGCCCCTGTCCACATTCGCGCGCCCTTGATGTCCACTCCGATGAAGTTGACGTTGGGGAACATCCGCGCCAGTCCCACGGCATACTCGCCCTTGCCGCATCCCAGCTCCAGCACAATGGGGTTGTCGTTGTTGAAATACTGCTCCCGCCAGTGCCCTTTCATGTCAAAGGGCACGTTGTCGGCCACTGAATAAGGATATTGGAACACGTTGCGGAACGTCTCCATCTCGGCGAATTTGGCCAGCTTACCTTTTCCCATATATTCTTTTTTGCGGACAAAGGTAGCAATAAATCGGCGTAACTCAAAACAAATGCCCGCCTTAAATTGTGCGGCCATGCGGCCATGCCGCCCCCTCGGCACTCTGCGCGCACCGAGACGACAGTCAATAAAATGAAAATATTCTGTATTTCTTTTGCAGGTACGGTTTTATTTGTCTACCTTTGCAAACGTAACTAAGAGCCAAATATAATAAAAAGTCAAACATAAAGTATTATGAAAAATTTAGATTGGGCTAACCTTACTTTTGGTTATACGCCCACTAACTACAACGTTCGTTGCTACTATCACGACGGTAAGTGGGGAGAGATTGAGGTCTGCTCCGATGAGTATGTCCACATTCACATGGCATCCACTTGTCTGCATTACGGTCAGGAAGCTTTTGAGGGCTTGAAGGCTTACCGTTGCCCGGATGGCAAAGTGCGCATCTTCCGTCCGGAGGAGAACGCCGCCCGCTTGCAGAACACCTGCCGTGGCATCGTTATGCCCGAGCTGCCCACGGATCTTTTCGTTGAGATGGTGGAGAAGGTGGTAAGGCTCAATCAGGACTTCATTCCGCCCTACGAGAGCGGTGCATCGCTCTATCTGCGTCCGCTGCTCATCGGCACTTCCGCCCAGGTGGGTGTGCATGAGGGCAAGGACTATCTGTTCCTCATCTTCGCTACGCCGGTAGGCCCGTACTTCAAGGGTGGCTTCTGCGCCAATCCGTATGCCATCATCCGCGAGTTCGACCGTGCCGCTCCGCTGGGAACGGGTAAGTACAAGGTGGGTGGCAACTATGCCGCTTCCCTCTGCGCTCACAAGATGGCTAAGGACAAGGGCTACGTGTCTGAGTTCTATCTCGATGCCAAGGAGAAGAAGTACGTTGATGAGTGTGGCGCAGCCAACTTCTTCGGCATCAAGGACAATACCTACGTTACTCCGAAGTCGGCCGCTATTCTCCCCAGCATCACCAACAAGAGCCTCATGCAGATTGCAGAGGACTTGGGCATGAAGGTGGAGCGTCGTCAAATCCCCGAGGAGGAGCTGGCAACGTTCGAGGAGGCAGGTGCTTGCGGAACTGCAGCCGTCATTTCGCCGATTTCTTACCTCGATGACTTGGAGACCGGAAAGCGTTACAACTACGGTGAGAAGCCCGGCCCCGTGTCTACTAAGCTCTATGACACGCTCCGTGGCATCCAGTATGGCACGATCGAGGACAAGCACGGCTGGACGCGCGTTGTGATCGAGTAAGTTTTTTGATACATCCAAATAAGAAAGGGGATGGCCGCAAGCAGTGCGGCTGTCCCCTTTCTGCGTTGTGTGGCTTGCATCGGCACAAGTTTTTCAAGTGTGATGATGCGTGGTGGCAGCACGGGAATGCGGTTTGTTAAACTTACATATTTAGTGGCCCTTGCCCTTGGCTGATTAGAAAAACTGCCGTACATTTGCAATGGAAACATATCGGATTGGGGCAAAAAGGCTCAATACCGTCAACATTGACAGAACAAACAAGAATATTCAATCAGAATATGGCACTATCGTTACTACCGCTGGGGCTTCCATGCCATGCGGAGAGACCTCACACGGTGATAGCCGGCCCATGCTCGGCCGAGACAGAGGAGCAAGTGATGGACACGGCACGCGGTCTGGCCGCACAGGGATGCAAGATTTTCCGGGCGGGCGTGTGGAAGCCGCGCACCAAGCCGGGCAGCTTCGAGGGCAATGGCGAGAAAGCCCTGCCGTGGATGCGGCGGGTGAAGGAGGAGACGGGTATGCTCCTCTCCACCGAGGTGGCCACGCCCGAGCATGTGGAGTTGTGCCTGCGCTACGGGATAGACCTGCTTTGGGTGGGCGCGCGCACTGCTGCCAATCCCTTTGCGATGCAGTCTTTGGCCGACGCGCTGCGCGGAACGGATGTGCCCGTGCTGGTGAAGAACCCTGTCAATCCCGATTTGGAGTTGTGGATAGGTGCGTTTGAGCGGCTCAATCAAGCCGGCGTGCGCAGGCTGGGAGCCATCCATCGTGGCTTTTGCAGCTACGGGAAGAAGATTTACCGCAATATGCCGATGTGGCCGATACCCATTGAGCTGCACAGGCGTTGTCCGGATCTGCCCATCATTTGCGACCCCAGCCACATGGGAGGTCGCCGCGACCTCATAGCCCCGCTCTCGCAGCAGGCCATGGACTTGGGATTTGACGGCTTGATAATCGAAACCCACTGTCATCCGGCCGATGCGTGGAGCGATGCGGAGCAGCAAGTGACCCCGCCGATGTTGTATACCATCCTCTCGCAGCTCATTGTTCGCGACAGGCAGGGGGCGGGCGATGACCTCTTGCAGCAGCTTCGGGGCGAGATAGACGAGATGGACAATCAGATAATGAACCTTTTGGCGCAGCGGATGCGGCTGTGCAGGGAGATAGGCGAGTATAAAAAGAAAGACAATATGACCGTGCTGCAGCCCCATCGCTACGAGGATATGCTCAGAAGGCGCAGGGAGGAGGCGGCAAGGTGCGGGCTGAGTGCCGAAGCCGTGGCACATATCTTTGAGCTGGTGCATGAGGAGAGCATCCGTCAGCAGCTCGCCATCATCAACAGTTAGCTGGTATTGGGCATCCGTTGGTGGGATGCCTGCAAGCAACCGGGCCGGACGGGGTGGCAAAAGCATCACTGCCTGACGGCTCGTAACCTTTTTCTTTCATCCATTGTCACGAGTTCTGTCTATTCTGTTTGCTGTCTTGCTTCTGCTGCCGTGTGGGGCGGATGCGCAAGGCGTGGGTTTGACCATCGTGGAGCTGAACGCGGAGAACCTGTTCGACACGCAGCATGATACGCTGAAGAATGATACGGAGTTTCTGCCCGATGGTGCTTATCGCTGGACGCCTCACCGTTACTGGCAGAAGCTGAACCGATTGGGGCAGACTATCATATCCTGCGGACGGGATTCGGCACAATGGAGCTTGCCCGATCTTGTGGGGCTGTGTGAGGTGGAGAATGATACCGTGATGCGCGACTTGACCCGCCGCTCGCTGCTGCGCAAGGCTTGCTATGAATACGTGATGACCAGCTCGCCCGACAGTAGAGGTATGGACGTGGCTTTGCTTTATTCTCCGTTCTCTTTCCGTCTCATCAGCAGCAACAGTTTGCGCATAGTGCCGCCTCGGAAGAGCTTTCAGCCCACGCGCGATGTGCTCTATGCTTGCGGCGAACTGATCAGTGGCGACACCCTTCACGTGTTTTTGTTGCACGCGCCAAGCAGGCGGGGCGGCGAGAAGGCCACGCGTGCCTATCGTATGAGTGTGGCCGGGAGGGTGGCTTGTGCCATTGATTCCATTCGGGAGTGCTCTCCTAATGCCCTTATTGTGGCAATGGGCGACTTCAATGACTATTCCAGTGCGCCCGCATTGCGGCTTCTTGCCGCCCATGGCATGACAGACGCGAGCCAAGAGGCCACTGGCAGGCACGGCGCGCGTGCCACTTATCGCTATCAGGGCTTGTGGGCGAGCCTCGATCATATACTTGTCAGCTCCAGTCTGTTGCCTCTCGTTGGCCATTGCTTCGTCAATGATGCGCCTTTCCTGCTTGAGCCGGACAAGAAATACGGCGGCTACAAGCCACGGCGCAACTATTATGGCCCACGTTACAACAATGGTTTCAGCGACCATTTGCCCTTGGTGTTGCGGTTGCAGTTGCGGCCATGAGGGCTTGTGGCGGGGCAGGTGGTACGGCTTGTCGCAGGCCATGTGCTCATGGGCATTGCTGTTGCTGGCTTGTAGCTTCATTGCGCTTACCCGTTTGGGTAGTTTTTCGGCTTGAAATCGAAAAACATTTGATCGGGTTTGGTGGTGTCTCAACAAATGATTAATTTTGTTGGCATTTAAAAATTAGCCCAAAACAAAATCATGGAAGCACTTTCGGAGAAAATGTTTTTCGATGCAAACGCTGTGAGTTCGGTCGATGATTCTTGCTATGAGAATCTTGTACAACTGCGGCAAACCCTTGACGCCTTGTCCAATTTGATGTATCAAAGCGTTTATGTGGTGGACTATCACCGAAAAAATTACTTCTATGTTCCGGAAAACCCTTTGGTGCTGGAAGGACTTTTCAGCGAGCGGATGCAGCGTGAGGGGATTGGAGCTTTCTTGGGCAAGATTCCGAGAGACGAGCGCGCCAAGCTGTTTGAGCTGCACAGAGCCGGATTCGAGCTTTTCAGCAAGTTGCCCATGGCTTCGCGTCGAAGCTGCGTGGTCTCTTGCGATTTCCATTTGATGAACGATGGTGCCAAGGTGCTCATCAATCATAGGCAAACCCCGCTGGTGTTTACGGAGACAGGGGAACTTTGGCTTGCCTTGTGCCTCAACTCTCTGTCGCCTCATAAGTCGGTGGGGCACGCAGAGTTTCGCATCGACCGCGACAACAAGGTGTGGGAATACTCCTTTGATGCCCACCAGTGGCAGCAGAAAGACATTGTAGTGCTTTCATCGGCGGAGAAGAAGCTGCTCTTTTATGCCGCTCAGGGCTATTCGCGCGAGGAGATAGCCGTGCGCTTGCATAAGTCTGTGAACACGGTGAAGCTCTATCGGAAGAAAATGTTTGAGCGGATGAAGGTCAGCAACATCACCGAGGCTATCTCCTATGCCGCCGCTTATGGTTTGATGTAGCCCCTCTTGCTTGCGAAGAATGGGGGATGGGAGAAGGGATGTTAAAGGCCTAATGAAGTCTGGCCATCCTGTTCGTGGTGCAAGCTCTGTTCAGGTAACGGAATATAAAAGAATTGATGTAGCCCCTCTTGCTTGTGAGGAATGGGGGAGGGCACCGAACGTTAAAGGCTTTACCGCAGCTCTTTCTTGCTTTACCAGTGGCCTTTGCCGCGCTTGGCAGGGAGGCCGTATTATGCCAAAGTGGCACAAGGAATGCAGATCCCTTGCGCCACTTTTTTTTCATGTCAGGGCGTTAAAGCCCCGTTGTTGCCATTACTTGTTTGTGGGGCACACAAACTTTTTGCCGTTTTGGATGTAAATCTGTCCCGGTGCCGGCTTATTGATTCTTCTTCCCATCAGGTCATACATGCGGCCATCGCCTTCCGTTGTGCTCGTCTGGATCGCATCAATTTCGGTCAGCGGGAACTCGTCTGTCTCAATGAAGTTATGGAAGTAGTCCCATCCGGGTGCATTCTTGTAGGCTTCCAGCGTGCCTTTGGGAATGTAGACGGGCGTTGACATAGGTGTGCCGCTTCCGCCGTTATAGTCGTAACTGCCAAACGGGGAACTGTGGCTGTGGCCGGAAGAAGTTTTCGATTCCAGACAGACAGGAGGAACGGGCGCTGCGCAGTAAATCTTCTTGATGTTGTCCCATCCATCACAACTTGCAGGGCCAATCTCCCGCATAGTGGGCGGGAAGCAGATCTCCTCCAAATTGGTTAGGCAAGTGAATGCTCTTTCGCCGATAGAGACGAGATTCTCGGGCAGCTTCAGCTCCTTTAAGGTGTTGCAGGAATGGAAGGCTTGTCCGCCAATGTGAACCACCGTTGATGGAAGGCTTACTTCCCGTAGGCTGATGCAGGATGTGAAAAAGCGATCGGGAATGCTGTCGATGCCTTCCGGAAGGTAAACCTTCTCAAGGTATTGGTTGAATCCGAGGTGTCCGTCGCCCGACAAGTCTTGGCACGACTCTGGCAGGATGACTTCCTTGAGCAAGCAGAGCTGGAGCACTCCGTCGCCCAATGTCTCCAGTCCCTCGGGGAGGTTGATGGACGAAATCTTCGCTTGCCAAAATGCGCGCTCGTCTATTTTTTTGATGCTGGAGGGAAGCTTCACTTCTCCTTTTAGGGCTGGGCAGTGGTAGAAAGAATACTTGCCTATTTCCTCAAACCCTTCGGGGAATACCAGCGGGTCGGTCTTTAGGGCGGTGCAGTCCGAAAAGGCGTATTTGCCCACTTTGCGTAAAGTGGAGGGGAAAGTGACTTCTTCCAGCTTGATGGCATAGGAGAACGCGCTTTCGTCTATTTCGGTAACTCCTTCGGGAAGGATGATGCTTTTCAGCCAAAGGGTATAGAAGAGACCGGTGCTGGGGTCGACTTGATCGGAAGGATGGCAAAAGGCAAATCTTGGGATAACACCGCCCTCCAGCGTGGCTTGGCCAATGTCCAAATGCTGCAGCACGCCATAGAAGGAGGCACTCCACATGGTGTAGAGGTCGTCGTCATTGATGGGGCCACGCACAATGAGCGTGTCTATCAGGTTCATCTCTTCGCCAAGCTGCGTTGCCAGAGTGCCCGCCTCGGCAAGCACAACGGTGCGCGTGACGGTTTCCAGTGCCTCTTGCTGTAGGCTGCTCGTCTTGGTCTTGAACTGGAAGTTCGAAAAGTTTTCCCTGTGAAAACCGTCAAGGTCGTCTTCCAAGGCCATTCTTGTTTCTTCTCTATGGTTGAAGCCCTCGTTGTTTTGTGCTTGAAGTGGAAGCGCAAGCGCCATAAGTGACAGGAGCGGGTAGAAAAAATGTCTGTTCATAATGTTTGAGGTTTTAGGTTCTGCGCGTATCCACCATGCCGGGGCGGGTGGATATGCACAGAAGTAATTGTGAGACAATGTTTACTTGTTGGTTGTTATGGGAAAATACTTATTTGTTGAATTTCTTTTGATCGATAAGCTCTCCTTGGGCGGAATACACTACGGCATACGCCCCATTGTGAAGGTTGGATATGTCTACCGTGATGCTGCTTGTTGTGCTGTTCTTACGCGAAGCGGAACAAAGTTCCCGGAAGGGGGCATTCTAAGCTGTATACTGCGTGTGGGGATTGTTGTGCTTGATGAGGAATTGAAAGACTTGGGTATTTCTATGATGTAGCAGTCATGTTCCCATCCTTTAGTAGGCTCGGCATCAACAAAGAATGTCCATGTTGATGCATTGTCTTCTTGGAGAACGTAATAATCTACGTCCTTTCCTTCGAATTGTCCCTCGGCTATGGCCAAGGCTTCACTTAGGGACAGTTGATTGGTGTCAGCTGTTGTCGAAAGTGTACAACAGAGAATTAGCATAATAATAAAAGCTCTTTTCATAATGAAGAAGTTTTAAATTGATACTTATGTTAATTATCTCCTCGTTGTTCGCAAGTTTAGGAAAAGAAATTGTAACGACCAAAGAAAAGATGAAATATTTTGCCTTGTCCTTCGTCTTTTAACGTTCGGCTTGTTGTAGTGCCTTGTTCCGGCCTTAATCATGTCCTGAAGGGGGAGTAAAGTGGCGTTGTTTTGCTGCTTTCAATTTAGTATGCTGCTTTCTTTTTGCTCCCATTGGCGGCCTCTTTTTGTGTCCTGTAGTGCGGTTTGGGTTTTATAAAGTTACCCCGTAGCTTTCTTTTTGCTATATTATAATAGGTATACCTTATAATATAAGGGAGGGGTGGGAAGACGAATGCGTATTGTAATCTGACAGACCAACGTATTCCTTAATAATATAAGGGAGGGGCAGGGCTGTGCCCAGTTGCGGCGGGGCAGAAAGTGATGGCGCGCGTCAGAGCCTTCCTTTTCCCTTTTGTTCGCCGATCCTTCTTCCCCTTGCTCTTTCTTCTCGCTGTTTTTCGTTGTCTTTATGCCTCGTCAAGCCCTCTTGGGGAATGGCGGTGGAGGAGGGGCCGGGCAAAAGGTATGGTTTTGCCTTGCCAAACCATACCTTTCGTGCTGTCAAACGTCACCTTTTGCCTTGCGAAAGGTATGCTTTTGCGTGCGGTTTGGCTGTGTCTCCTTGTGCGGGGGAAAGTTTTGGGGTGAAAAAGGGCGGCCGGGGTGGCAGGGGTCGTGCGCTTGTGCCCAGCGTTCCTTCCGCCCCTTTTTCTTGCCCTTCCGTCCTAAAATCGGTGTTTTTGGTCTTTTTGGCTTGACCTGCGTCAATTTCGG